>NZ_JBQQCD010000001.1:0-711183 GCF_052245555.1 Streptomyces sp. KR80 | reverse complement strand
CGGAGGACGCGCTGACGTTGATTGAGCGGCTCGATCCGGACCGGGAGCCGGGTCGGCTGACCTTCATCACGCGGATGGGCGCGGACAAGATCCGCGACCGGTTGCCGGAGCTGGTGGAGAAGGTCACTGCCTCTGGTGCGCGGGTGGCGTGGGTGTGCGACCCGATGCACGGGAACACCTTCGAGGCCGCCTCGGGCCACAAGACCCGGCGCTTCGATGATGTGCTTGACGAGGTCAAGGGTTTCTTCGAGGTGCACAAGGGCCTGGGCACCCACCCGGGCGGCATCCATGTGGAGCTGACTGGCGACGATGTGACCGAGTGCGTGGGCGGCGGTGACGAGATCTTCGTCGACGACCTGCACCAGCGCTACGAGACGGCCTGCGACCCCCGGCTCAACCGCAGCCAGTCCCTGGATCTGGCCTTCCTCATCGCCGAGATGATCTGTCTGGACTCGGCAGCAAGGGACCGGACCACCTCATGGGGAGCCCAGGAATGACGGTGCGGGCGATACGGGGCGCGATCCAGGTCGAGCGTGACGAGGAGCTACATCTTCTGGAGAGCGTCAAGACCTTGCTCAAGAAGATCATGTACGCCAATGACCTGTCGCCTGACGACCTCATCAGTGTGGTGTTCACCTCCACCCCCGACCTGGTGAGTGCGTTCCCCGCAGCAGCGGCGCGCGAAATGGGCCTCGACCACGTCCCTTTGATGTGTGCCCAGGAACTGAACATCGTGGGGGCTCTGCCGCGCATGGTGCGCATCCTGGCGCACGTGCAGACACATCGTAAAAGCTCTGATATCCGACACATCTACCTGGGTGGTGCCGCAGCGCTGCGCAACGACTTGGCACAGAAAGAAAAAGGGGGCGTGACCCTGTGATGCGCACCATGGCAGTGGTCGGTACAGGATTGATCGGAACATCAGTGGGGCTCGCCGTAAGCCGCCACGACGTCATCGTGCATCTCCTGGACCAGGACCAAACTGCGGCCCGCACGGCTGCGGCGCTGGGCGCCGGCGTCGTCGGCGCCCCAGCAGAGCCGGTGGACCTGGCCGTGATAGCTGTACCACCGAGCAAGGTCGGTACGGTCCTGGCAGAGCAGCAGCTGAGTGGTCTCGCCCATGCCTACACGGACGTAGCGAGCGTAAAGTCCGAACCGGCTCGCGATGTGCTGCGCACCATCTCCGATCCGGTCAGCTTCGTCGGCGGCCATCCGCTGGCGGGCCGGGAGAGATCTGGCCCGCTCGCGGCCCGTGCGGACCTCTTTGAGGACCGGTCATGGGTGCTCACCCCCACACAGGCAACCTCGCAGATGGTCCTGAACCGGGCGCTGGAGATGATCTCCATGTGCGGTGCGATCCCCGTGATAATGGAGAGTCAGGCACACGATGATGCGGTGGCGTTGACATCCCACGCGCCGCACGTCGTGGCCAGCCTGATGGCGGCGCGCCTTCAGTCAGGGCCTGAGGAAGCCTTCAGGCTCGCCGGTCAGGGACTGCGCGACGTCACCCGCATCGCGGCAGGCGATCCCCACCTGTGGAGCGACATTCTCCAGGCCAACGCTGCTGCGGTCGCCAGGGTGCTGCGAGCACTGCACGAGGACCTCTCGGCCGTACTGGCCGCCCTGGACGACCTCTCGGCAGCCGAGCCGCTGCATGAGCAGCACAGCATGACGAACATAGTGGACCTGCTGGACGGCGGGATTGCGGGCCTTGCCAGGATCCACGGCCGGCGCAGTGAAAGGCCGGTCGGCCGGACGCGGCTGCGGGTCATGGTCGAGGATCGACCGGGGGAACTGGCGCGGCTGCTCACCACACTGGAAGGGCTCGGCGTCGGTCCCGATGATGTCACCTCCTCGACCTCCCGGGACCAGAGGATTCTCTTTGCGGAGTTCGGCGCAGCCGCCGTCGGCGCAGAGTCGCTGCTGCGGAAGCTGACCGAGCGCGGGTGGGCCACTGAGCGGGCCGATCCAGTTCTGATACCACGAGGCTCGCACGACGAGGCGACCGTTGCCTCCTCCTCCCACAACGTCCTGAACGCAGCTGTCGGCGACGCCGCGCCGCTGGACCGCCGAGCGGAATCCCACCGGCAAGGAGCCCTGAGCAAGCCGTGAGCAACCGCATGCACAAGACGCCGTCCACCGTCCCGGGAGCCTTCGTCCTCACCCCAGACGAGTACGCACCACCACTCGGCAGGCGTGTGTAAAACGGGGGTCCCACCCGCGCAGGTTGCGGAGTGGGCGGGCAACAACGCGCCCGTGCTGCTCGCCACGCACCCGCCGGACACGGCCGGATCTTCACCTACTCAGATGAGTAGGTGAAGATCCGGCCTCTGTGGTGCCCGTACTGCCTCTGACCAGCAAAAGGGCCCTCTCCGAGGTGGAAGGTCTGACCTGCGCTTTCTCACCGGCCGACGGAGGGGGCAGATCGCTAGACTCCCCCGGGCGCCCGGCGAGCCCTGACGAACGGAAGGCAATTTCATGGCGGTTGAGCTGTCCTCCGTGCACATGGAAGTCCGGTCGTACGAGATCGATCCCCAGCATCACGTCAACGGGTCCGTCTACCAGCAGTACGCGGATCATTCGCGTTTCGCGTGTGTGCGGGCGGCCGGTATCGACATCGATGAGCTGCTGGGAAGTGGCTTCGGGCCGGTGAACCTGGAAACTGTCATCCGGTATCACAACGAACTCCGAGGAGGGGACGAGGTGGACGTGTCCTGCGCCTGGATATGGGGCGAGGGCAAGACCTACCGCGTGGAGCACGTCCTGCGCCGCGGCGACGGGGAGATTGCTGCGGAGGTGCAGCATGTGAGCGGGCTGCTCGACCTCAAGGCGCGGCGCTTGACTTCCGATCCGGCCACCCAGTGGCGCTCTCGGGCGAAGCGGCCCGAGTTGCTTGGTTTCTCATAGCCGGTGCCTTCCTGCGAGGGCGGTACGGGGCGAGATACGGGGCTACGAGGAGTCGTTGGCCGCCCATCAGCGTCACGATGTCGTAGCGGGCCACCGGGCGCCGGCCTTGGTTTGTGACCTTGACATCCCAGCGGACCTTGCTATGTGCCACGTGCTGCCTGGGCGTGATCCGTTTGGCCGTCAGGGTGACCGTCAGTGCGTCCCCCGGTCGCACCGGGGCCAGGAAGCGGAGGTCGAAGGCCCTGGTGGTCGCTAGGAGTTGACCAACGCCGCAGGTCTGACCGGCTCTTGTAGAAGTCTACGAAGAGCCAGCCTCAGCCTGCGGACTCTTTCATGCCTTCCACTCCTAGCTGACTCCACTCGGTTGGCTGTGTACTCCTCACACAAGTTGCAAACGAAGCAAGGAAGTTGCAACGAAGCAAGGGATGAGTGCCGTGGACTTCCTCCGACCTGCCACATGGGGGAAGCGGTGGCCGCAAAGGCCCAGCATCCGGACGCGACGCCGATCGCGGGCGGTACCGGCGTGATAGTCGAGATCACCATGGACCACCGTCGGTCGACCACTCTGCTCGATCCTCCTGACGTCTTGCCGAACGAAAGAGAATGCCTTGACTGAGACGTTGTCCGGTCGGCGTGTTGAGATCGCCTGGCCTGATCTGGGTATTACCGTTGCCGCAGAACTCGACGATCGCAACCCTGCGCTGGCCGATGCGCTGTGGGAGGCGTTGCCCTACCAGAGCCTGCAAGGACACGCGCTGGTGGCGGGAAGTCATCTGTATCACGTGGCACCGATCCCCTCGCTGCTGCATCTGCCCGCGTCTCACCGGTTTGATCGACGCGAGGCGCCCGACGGGACGGTGTTCTGTTCCGCGTTGCAGCATTTAGGCATCAAGTACGGCACGTTAACCGAACCGATGCTGGCATCCCCTGTGGGCCAGGTCCGTCCAGAGGATTTGGCGGCGCTGATCGAGGCCGGGCGCGCGGTATGGGATTCGGTCTATTCGACGAAGAAGCCAGTCCTGGTGGAGGTCCGCAAGGCAGGCACGGGAGGCGGCCACCGCATCCCCCATCTGACCGCCGCCGACCCCGACGCGAATCGCCTGATCCACGACGTGTACGCCGAGACCGAGCGGATCTGGCTGTCTGAACCAGCCGAGCTCGCCGATCTGCACCGGGGGTGGATACCGTCCGGGGCCGGGAGCTTCGAGACGGTTCTGCCCACCCTTTTGTTCGTCAACGGTGAGACACGCCCGCTGGGGTATGCCACCTACGGCGGCCTGGTCCGGGGCGTGGTCGCGGACATGCCGATGGATTCTCTGCGCCAGATGGCACGCCTGCTGGTCGGCATCCCGGCCGAGTTCCTGGGCTACTGCGGTCTGGAGAAGCTGTGGGACTTCACCCAGCGCTTCCAGTCCTGCCTCGACCACCTCGACCGCGACGACTTCCTGGCCGTGGTGAGCCAGATGGCCCTCTACGTCAACTGCTTGGGCGGCTGGAACCTGCACCTGTTCCCGTGGGACACCGGAGACCACCTGCGCCAACAGCGCCCCGCTGAAGTGAGTCAGCCGTCATGAGCGCTCTGCCCAAGCGCACGGACGCTCTCGTCATCGGCGGAGGAGTCGTTGGCACCTCGATAGCGTGCCATCTCGTCGAGGCCGGCGTGCGCACCGTCCTGCTGGAGCGCGGCACGCTCGGATCGGGAGCGTCCGGGGCCACCGCGGGCGTTTTGCGTCCCTACTTTCCCGGCGACCCCCACACCGGCAGCCTTGCCGTCCGCAGCATGGCGGCGTATCACGCCTTCACCGAGCGGACCGGAACCCCCCTCGGCCTGAAGCGTGTTGGCTTCCTGGTGGTGTTCACCGAAGACCACCAAGTGGAGGACTTCCGACGCACCCAAGCCGCTCAGCAGGCCGCAGGAGTGGACGTCGAACTCGTGACCGCATCCGAAGCGGTGCGGCTCAACCCGCTGCTCAGCGAGCGCGCCATCCTAGCGGCAGCCTGGACGCCCGAGACCTACGCCTGCGACCCCGCCGCAATCGTGCGCGGCTACGCCGCAGCCGCTCAGCATGCCGGCGCCATCCTGCGCACGGAAACACCCGTCACCGGCATCGACCCCGACGGCCAAGTCCACACCCCTACGGGCAGCGTCCTCGCCGAAACCATCGTGTGCGCGGCCGGCCCCTGGTCGAGAACGGTCGCCTCCATGGCCGACGTCGACCTCCCCGTGACCACGTACCCCATCGAACTCCTGCTCACCGAGCCGCCCGCCGCCCCGCTCACCACCCTGCCGATGACCCTGCACGCCTCCTCCGGCCTGCGGATCCGAGCCTGGAAAGACCGCCTCCTCATCGGGATGGGCCGCCCCAACCCGGACGAATCCCGGCAGGCGTGGCTCCAGCGGCTGTCACACCAACTCAGCACCACCTACCCGGCCCTCGACGGCATCCGCCTTCATCGCGGATGGAGCGGAGCCTTCGACGGCAGCCCGAACGGGACCGCCTTCATCGGCCGGCATCCCTCCCGCCCCTTCCTCTACGCGGCAGGATTCTCCGGCCAGGGACTATGCCAAGCACCCGCAGCCGGAGAGATCATCCGCGACCTCGTGGCCAACAACTAACCCTGGACCGACGCGGCCTGCCTCTCCGCCGGCCGCTGCCCAGCGCGTCGGGCGGAGCCGCCGATTCCTTCGTGATGACGAAGGCTGCGCAACAGAGAAGGAAATTGTCTTGATTGTCTTGGGGTGCAACGGTTTCACTCGCGTCTCGGAAATCTTCGCCGAGCGCTTTGGCGCGGTCGGCACCGAAAGGCACTACCTCCTCGGCCACGACGCGGGTGCATCGCTGCTGGTGGACGGCGAGCTGGTTGCTGCCGTGGAGGAAGAGCGGCTGAACCGGGAGAAGAAGACCTCCGACTTCCCGATCAACGCGGTGAAATGGTGCCTTGAATCCGCAGGATTGCAATCCTCTGACATCGACCTTATTGCCATCCCGTGGAACTTCTCCGCTGAGGTCTTGGACGGGATGCTGTTCGACATCACCTCCGCGCCGATGGCGCCCTCGGCGAAGCTCGATCTCATAAGTAACATCGGCGAGCTGTTCACCGGAGCCGTTAGCCACGATGCGGTTCTCGCCGACTTCGCCGCACGCACCGGCTTCACCCCCGATCCGGACAAGGTGGTGTTCGTGCCACACCACCTCGCCCACGCGATGACCGGCTACTACATGGCGGGCATGAAGGACGCCGCGTTCCTTATCAGTGACGGCCGCGCTGAACGATCCTCGTCGCTGATCGGCGAAATCCGCGACGGCCTGATCCGCGTCTTCGACGAGTCGACCATCGGCGCGGACTATTCGATTGGGCTCCTGTTCGCCGCGATTACGCGATACCTGGGCTTCGTGCCCAACAACGACGAATACAAGATCATGGGCCTGTCCGGATTCGCCAAGCCCCCGACACCGAACCCGTTCCTTGAGCACATCGTCGAACTGCACGAGGACGGGCGCTACACCTTCTGCAGGCCCCTGGAGACGGACAACCCTCGCAGCTTCGATTCCCTGTTTGAGCAGCATTTCGGTCCTGCGCAGGACACCCTCGAGTACAAAGCCCGGGTGGCCGCCGCGGCACAGGAGATGCTGACCGTCGTCACGAGCCACCAGCTCCGCGCCCTGGAAGCCAAGACGGATCTAAACCACTTGCTGTTCGAAGGTGGCGTGGCGCTGAACTGCCTCAACAACACCCCGCTGCTCGAGGGGTCGCGGTTCGACGATATGGACGTGAGTTTCGGCGCCAGCGATACGGGCATCGCCATCGGCGCCGCGGTCCACGCTTGGGTCAATCACCCTGACAACGCAGTCAGGGAGGAGTCCGCGCCGCCGGTCACTCCGTACCTCGGACCGGAATACGACGACTCGACGATCGAGCAGGCCCTGCGGGAGTTCGGCAGTCGAGTGGTATGGAGCAGGCTGAGCGATGACGAGGTCGTCGCTCAGGTGGCGGAACTGCTCACCGAGAAGGTTGTCATCGGCTGGTACGAGGGCCGGATCGAGCATGGGCCTCGGGCATTGGGTCACCGCAGTATCCTCGCGAACCCGAAGTTCCCGGATATCAAAGACATCATCAATACCAGGGTCAAACACCGCGAACCATTCCGCCCGTTTGCACCGATCGTGCTTGAGTCGGACGCGCCGAAGATCTTCGAGATGGGCCGCAAAACCCGTTCGCCGTACATGACGTTCGTATTCCCGGTGCGGCCGGAGTTCCGCGACGTGATCCCCGGTGCGACCCACGTGGACGGTACCTCCAGGGTGCAGACAATCACCGATCAGGACACCCCGCGGCTGGCAGCTCTGCTGCGCCGGTTCACCGCACTGACCGACGTTCCCTGTCTGATCAATACCTCCTTCAACGTGGCGGGCGAGCCGATCGTATGCACCCCGGCCGACGCGCTGAACTGCTTCCTTGGAACGGAGATCGATTACCTCATGCTCGGCAACTATCTCGTCACAAAGGTGGAGGCTTCCTGATGGCCAACCAGACTTCTCCCGCCCGCACTTCGCAGGATCTCAATGAGGCGATCACCGGCGGGATCGGCGACAGCCCGCTGCGGCCGGACGGAACGCTCAAGGTACGCGGGGAGTACGCCTATTCCTCGGATCTGTGGGCGGAGGACATGCTCTGGGGCGCGACACTGCGCAGCCCGCACCCCTATGCGCGGATCAACTCGATCGACATTGGTCCCGCGCTCAAGCACCCCGGCGTGTACGCGGTGCTGACCCACAAGGACATCCCCGGCGAGAACATCTACGGCCTGAAGATCTCCGATACGCCGGTGCTTGCCGAGGACATCGTGCGCTACCAGGGCGAGCCGGTTGCCCTTGTTGCCGCCGATCACCCGGAGACGGCCCGGCGCGCGCTGGAAAAGATTGTGGTCGACTACGAGGTATTCGAGCCGATCACCGACCCGGAGCGGGCCGCGCACGACGACACGCTTCCCAAGCTGCACCCCGGGGGCAACGTGGTGCGCTACCAGCCGATCATCAGCGGCGACCCGGAAGCCAAGGCCGACGTCGTGGTGTCCGATGTGTACACCATGGGCATGCAGGACCAGGCGTTCCTCGGACCGGAATCCGGCTTGGCCATCCCGGCCGAGGACGGCGGGGTCGACCTGTTCATCGCCACCCAGTGGCTGCACGTGGACCAGAAGCAGACGGCGCGGGCGCTCGGGCTCCCGGTCGAGAAGGTCCGCTTCACCATGTCCGGTGTCGGCGGCGCCTTCGGTGGCCGCGAGGACCTGTCCATGCAGATCCACTGCTGCATGCTGGCGCTGCACACCGGCAAGCCCGTGAAGATGGTCTACAACAGGGAAGAGTCCTTCTACGGCCACGTGCACCGGCACCCGGCGAAGATGTATTACGAGCACGGCGCGACCAAGGACGGCAAGCTCGTTTACGTCAAGGCGAAGATGTACTTCGACGGCGGCGCGTACGCCTCCAAGACCCCGGTCGTGGTCAGCAATGCCACTTCGTTGGGCATCGGGCCGTACCAGGTACCCAACGTCAAGATCGAGGGTTGGGGCCTGTACACGAACAACCCGCCGTGCGGCGCGATGCGTGGCCTCGGCGCCGTGCAGCCCGCATACGCCTACGAGTTGCAGATGGACAAACTCGCCAAGGCGTTGGACATGGACCCGGTGCGGCTGCGTCAGCTCAACGCCCTCGAGGAGGGCTCGACCATGCACACCGGGCAGGTGCTGGATTACCCTGCGCCGGTCGCCGAGCTGCTGGAACGGCTCGAAAGGCTCCCACTGCCGCCGGAGAACCGGACCGAACCGGTGGACATCCGGGGCCTGCCGGGTGCTTTGTCCAACACCACGCACGGCGAAGGCATTGTTCGGGGCGTCGGCTACAGCGTGATCATCAAGAACGTTTCCTACGCGGAAGGTGTCGACGACTACTCCACGGCGCGGGTGCGGTTGCAGGCCATTGGTGGCGAACCGGTTGCGATGGTGCACACCGCGGCGGCCGAGGTCGGGCAGGGCCTGGTCACCGTGCAGCAGCAGATCGCCCGCAGCGAACTCGGCGTGGAGCGGGTGAACATCCACCCGACCGACACCAACGTCGGCGACGCGGGGTCGAGTTCGGCTTCCCGGCAGACCTACATCACCGGCGGTGCCGTCAAGAACGCGTGTGAAGCCGTCCGCGAGGTGGTCTTCGACCGAGTCGCCCAGCGTTTCGGCGAGAACCCCGCGGATCTGTCGCTTTCCGGTGCCAAGGTTGTTTCCGCAGCCACCGGTTTCGTCGCCGATCTCGTCGATGTACTCGGCGATGACGTAATCGAGGAAACCAGGGAATACCACCACCTTCAGACATACGCGATGGACCCGGTGACCGGACAGAGCCGGCGGGTGCACGTCCAGCACGCTTTCTCCGCGCACCGGGCGGTGGTGGACGTGGACACCGAGCTGGGTCTGGTCAAGGTCGTGCAGTTGGACTGTGCTCAGGACGTCGGCAAGGCCATCAACCCGGACGCCGTCGTCGGGCAGATCCACGGTGGTTCCGCACAGGGGCTCGGCCTTGCCGTGATGGAGGAGATCCAGGTCAAGGACGGCCAGATCCGCAACCCGTCGTTCACCGACTACCTGATCCCGACCATTCTGGATATGCCGCCGATGGCGGTGGATGTGATCGAGAGGGCTGACCCGAACGCGCCGTACGGTGTGCGTGGTGTCGGCGAACCTCCCACCATTTCCGCCACTCCCGCGATCGTGAACGCCATCCGCAACGCGACGGCGGTGAACCTGACCCACACTCCCGTCACACCGAAGCAGATCTGCGGCGTCTAGCCGTGATGATCTCCCGCGGGTGCCGCCGACAGCGCTGATCTCAAGGCGGCACCCGCGAGGCCCCACTTGTTGCCCCGGGTGCGGTATCCCGCACGGGCAGAGCACCCGGGGAGTCCCCACCGTCTCCAAAAGGAGTGACCGTGACTGCGCACACCCAAGAAACGAGCATCCAGGAGCTCGAGCGCGCCTGGATAGAAGAAGCGATCAGGTTGGCCACCAACAGCGTGACGAACGGCGGCGGTCCGTTCGGCGCACTGGTCGCCAAGGATGGCGAGGTTGTCGCGATCGGGAACAACCAGGTCACCGCGACCCTGGACCCGACGGCGCACGCCGAGGTGAGCGCGATGCGTGCCGCCTGCAAGCAACTGGACACCTTCTCGCTCGAGGGCTGCGTCCTGATCACCTCGTGTGAGCCGTGTCCGATGTGCCTTTCCTCTGCACTGTGGGCGCGAGTCGACCGGATCGTCTACTCCGCTGATCGGCACGATGCCGCGGTGGGCGGTTTCGACGACCTCAAGTTCTACGACCTGTTCGAAAAGAAGCCCAAGTCAATGTGGCCGATGTCGGTCGAGCAGCTGGACCTGCCGAACCGTAGGGCGCCGTTCGACGCGTGGCTGGCGAAATCGGACCGCATCGACTACTGACAAGGAGTTCTCGTGGAGATCAAGCGGAAGCACACGATGCACCACTCGACGATTCTCGACGCCGACCCGGACACCGTCTGGGCCGAGGTCCGCGACCCCATGAAGGTGGTGAAGATCGTGTCCGGACCTGCGGTGAAGAACGTGAGCTGGACCGAAGGCGGCGCGCTCGAACGGGTGCCGTCGCGGTATGACTTCACGCTGGTATTCAACGGAGGCCTCGTCCAGCAGGAGGTCGCCGGACGCAACGAGGTGGAGCGGTCCTCCACCTACCGAGCCGTCGCGCCGACGATGGGCATCTACGACTATGCCGCCACTATTCGCGTCCGGCCGATAACCAACGATCCGGACCGCAGCTACTTCGAGTGGTCACGAGAGTTCGCGATCACCGACGACGCCGATCCCGAAGTCCTCGACTCGGTCATAGCCATGATGGAGAACCAGACCAACTCCGTGCGGGAGCATTTCGCACCGCCGAAGAAATAGCCGGCTGGTGAACGAGGCGATGGACGCGGGGTTCGATGCCGGGGCCGGAGATGGGTCGGGCGTCGAGCCGGCGGTCGAGGAGGCTGCTCCGGCCGCCTCCGGCTGGCCGACCGATAGGGGCACGCCGACGACGCTCGTGCTGCTGCGGCATGGTGAGACGCCGCTGACGCCGGAGAAGCGGTTCTCCGGTAGCGGTGGCTCGGATCCGTCGCTGTCGGAGGCCGGGCGGCGGCAGGCCGAGGCGACCGCGGCGCTGCTGGCCGCCCACGGCAGCGTGCAGGCGATCGTCGCCTCACCGCTGCGGCGCTGCCGGGAGACGGCGGAGGCGGTTGCCGCGCGGCTGGGCCTGGACGTACACGTCGAGGAGGGCCTGCGGGAGGCGGACTTCGGAGCCTGGGAGGGGCTGACCTTCGCGGAGGTGCGCGAGCGCTACGCGGATGACCTGACGGCGTGGCTGAAGTTCCCGGCGGCGGCGCCCTCGGGCGGCGGCGAGTCGTTCGAGGCGGTGGCGCGGCGGGTGGCGGTGGCGCGGGATGTGCTGCTGGCGCGGCATGCGGGGGGGACGGTGCTGGTCGTCTCGCACGTCGGCCCGCTGAGGACGCTGGTGCGGATGGCGCTGGGTGCGCCGGCGGAGTCGCTGTTCCGGATGGAGCTGGCGGCGGCGTCGCTGTCGGCGGTGGCGTACTACGCGGATGGGAACGCGTCGGTGCGGCTGCTCAATGACACGGGGCACCTTCGGTAGGCGGGGGCCTTTCGCGGGGTTCGCGGCCGCGGCTTCCCGCGCTCCGCGTGGGGCATCCTGCGCTTCGCGCGGAGTCCTCAAGCGCCGGACGGGCCGATAGTGGGTGGGCCGGGGCTGTTCGAGATGGTGGCGAAGGGCCCGAGCAGCAGCCGATTCCTGCGGGTGATCTTCTGGAGCGTGCCCGTGCGGAAGACGCTCTGCACTGTGAGCAGTATCAGCGGCCCATCTCGGCTGAGAGGTTGCGGAAGAGGCTTCGCATTGGGGCGGCCAGGTCAAGGATGCTGGTGTCCATCCTGCGCTCAGGGAGCAGCGACCGGTCGGCTTCGCATACCGTGCACACGGACGCTGCGTAACGCTTGCCTGGCCTCCTCTATCCGTAGGTATCGGAGTGAGATGCCTTCACTCTGGTGACGAATTCCTGCCCTTGCCCCAGATTGTGACCTAGATCACATCGACGTAAGGATCCGCCACCACGTTGACTCGCTCCACTCATGAAGATTTTGTGACTCTGGGGTGGGGACTGTGGAGTTTGGGTGGGGACGCGTGCGCGCAGGTGCGCGCAGACGGCGATCGCGCCGCGTGATTGGTGGAGCCGCTGCAGCCGCGACCTTGCTGTCCTTGCTGCCGGCTCTGCCCCTTTCGGCTTCTGTGGCTCATGCGGAGGAGTCGTCCCCAGCCCTGACGGAGCAGTCGGCTTCGGAGCGCGCAGTGGCGTCCGGAGAGCCGGTCGAGGTGACGGCGGCGCGGACCGAGTATTCGCAGACGGTGGCGAATCCGGACGGCACCTTCACCCTCAAGCAGTCGACGGAACCGCAGCGCGCCAAGGCTGAGGACGGTTCATGGCGGGCTATCGATGTCACGTTGGTGAAGCGGACCGACGGCTCGGTGGGGCCGAAGTCGGCCGTGGTGGATCTGTCGTTCTCCGGTGGCGGCCAGGGTGATGATCTGTTGCGTCTGAGCAGGAACGGGCGGGCGCTGACGCTGGGTTGGCCGGGCGAGCTGCCCGAGCCGGTTCTGGACGGGGCGACGGCCACCTACCCCAATGTGCTGGATGGTGTCGACCTGCAGCTGACCGCGACCGCCGAGGGCTACCGTCAGGTGCTGGTGGTCAAGAGTTCCGAGGCGGCGGCCAGCGCCGAGCTGGAACGGATCAAGTTCACTGCCTCTGCCGAAGGACTGGAGATCCAGCCCGGGGCGGGCGGGGGCCTGCGGGCGGTCGACGCGGACGGCAACTCGGTCTTCCGCGGGCCGGCCGGGCAGATGTGGGACTCAGCCGGCGACGAGACCGGCCCCACGACGCAGCTGCTGTCCGTCGCCGACGAGGAGCTCACGCCGCAGGCCGGGCAGGGCGCCGAGGGCGAGCCGGCTCAGCCCGGTGACGGCGATGCCACCGCGGAACTGCCGGTGAAGGTCGAAGACGGCGCTATCACGATCCAGCCGGACTTGGAGCTGCTGCGTGGCGCGGAGACGGTCTACCCCGTCTACATCGACCCGCCGGTCGAACTGGGTGTGGTCGAGTGGACGAAGGTGTCCTCTGACGGCGACAAGTTCTGGAAGTTCAGTGAGCCCAAGGGCGTCGGAAAGTGCGGGACGGCGGACGGTTATTACTGCGGCTCGGGCTATGTCGACCGGATGTTCTTCGAGTTCAATCCGACGAACCTCAGCGGAAAGTACGTGCTGGACGCAACCTTCCGGGCGTATGAGACGTGGTCGTTCAACTGCACGCCGTACTGGGTGGATCTGGAGCGAACCAAGTACAACATCTCAGAGAACACCCGCTGGCCGGGCCCGGGCGGCACGGAGGGGATGAAAGACACCGACCAGATGGGCGACCGCTATGTCTCCGCGGGCCGGGGGGACTTGTGCAGCCCGGAGCAACCCAACCAGTGGATCGAGTTCAACGACAACCCGGACGAGCCGGATGAGAACTTGACGACCACGATCCGCGCGTTCGCCGACGGCAAGATGTCCAAGCTCACCTTCATGCTCAAGGCCAAGGACGAATCGGAGCCGCGTGCGTGGAAGAGGTTCGACAACAACGCGGAGCTGCAAGTCGAGTATGTGCCGCGGCCGGGCGTGCCCTCCTCAGTCGGTGTGATTCCGGGAACGGGCGACAAGGCCGTGTGCCGGACCTCATCGTCGGATCCGGTAGCCGTCACTGTCGATACGCCCACGTTGAAGGCAACGGCGCAGACCAAGGTGGATGCCAAGTCGGGTGAGGAACAGGGTTCCCTGCAGGTCGAGTTCGTCATGGAGCGCAAGTGGGGGAGTTCCTGGGCTCCGGACTGGGGCGGCTACAAGCCCGACAACGGCTGGGCTACAGATGACGACCCTCTTTCCATCACCACGTCCAAGCGGGCAGACGGAGGCTTCTACCGGTTCAAGGCCCGCACCCAGTCGCACTGGTCCTACCAAAGCAAGTCCGGCGACCTGTTCTCATCGTACTCGTCCTGGTGCTACTTGAAGATCGACTCCACGGCGCCGAAGGTTCCGAGAATCGTCTCCAACGGCCCCTACACCGAATGCGGCACGGTGTGTGACCCTCATGGGGGTGTGGGAGTACCCGGCAAGTTCACCTTTCACCCAAACGCGGCTGACAATGACGTCAAGGCCTACCGGTGGCGTCTGCTGACAACGTCGGCCGGCAAGACCAAGCAAGTCAACAGTCCGTCGGTAAATGCCCCGACGGAGGCGAACGACGTCATTCCGGTCACGACCGGTACCCAGGTGCTGGAGGTCGAGGCCAGTGACCTGAAGCTGGATGCCGAAGGGCGAGTGCGCTGGGGGGATCCAGCACAGTTCAAGTTCAAGGTCGCAACCAGCGATCCCGCCGTGGGCCGCTGGCACTTCGACGACGGCGCCCCGGGCTCCGGAATCACGACGGCGAAGGACACCGCCGATGGGCCCGGCAGTCGGCACGACGCGGTACTACGGGACGAGGCCGGCACCGGCTGGTCGTCGCGGGCACGCCGGGGCGATGGCGACTACGCCCTGTGGCTGAACGATTCCACCGACCCGGCCAAGCAGCAGGGCTACGCCTCCACCAACGGCGTGCCGATCAACACGGGCGATTCATTCACCGTTTCCGCCTGGGCACATCTGACGGATGCCAGCTCCACCAAGGTCGTACTGGCCGCGCCGGGTGAACACGCGTCGGCGTTCACGCTGTACTACTCGGCGGCCTACAAGAAGTGGGTGTTCAACCGCACGGATCAAGACAGGAAGGACCCTGTCTACATCCGATCGTTGGCCAACACAGCGAACCCACCGCTGAACGTGTGGACGCACCTCGCGGGAGTTTTTGACACCAAGAGCGACGCGGACAAGAAGAACGACACCATTCAGCTGTTCATCAACGGGCGCCCCCAGGGCGAACCTGTAAGGCTCTACGACGCTGCCAGCACCTACGAGCCGTGGACGTCGAGTGTGAATCTCCAGATCGGCCGCTCGAGGGTCAACGACGCCTATGGCGAGTACTTCAAGGGCGTCGTCGACGAGATCGCGGTATGGCAGCGCCCCCTGCAGGAGGACATCACCCGGGGGCTGGACGAAGTCCGCCAGGAGTTCCGGCTGGAGCAGGACGGCATGTCGGCCAACGCGCTGGTCGCGCACTGGGACGCCATAGCGGCCACGGGCACAGAGATCCCGGAGAAGTCGCGCTACCCGGTGAGCGGGCTGAAGCTGTCATCCGCCGGCGCCGTGCTGGACGCCGATAAGGAGGGTGCGGTTTTCAACGGCACCTCCGGCTATGCCTCGATGACCGGACCGGTCATCGACGAGACCGGATCGTTCACCGTGACCGCCAGAGTCCACGTGGACAAGTACAAGATGGAAGGCAAGCCCACGCCCTACCGTGCCCAGGTCGCGGGCCAGCGCCTGGGCGGCGAATCGTCCTGGGCGCTGTGGTTGGAGAAGGACGACTTCGACAACGATCCCAGCACCCCGCCGGGGTATCTGTGGCGCTTCGAGCGCACCGCCGTTGACGGATCGGGCAAGGTGACCCAAACCGCAACCGTGCCGTCGGCCGACGGGGCTCTGCTGGGCGAGGACGTCCAGGTGACCGGGGTGTTCGACGCGGCCGAGAAGTGGGACTACATCGACCCGGACGACTCGACCAAGAACGAGACCCGCTTCGGCAGGATCCATCTCTATGTCGGTCCCGACGACCAGCTGGCCGAGGACAAGTTCGGCTTCACCGCTGCGGTGCAGGGCAGTGACGATCTGGCGGTCGGATACGGCACCGCGGTGGGGACGACCGGCCACTACCTGCCGGGTGAGCTGCAAGAAATCAAGGTGTGGACCGGCGCAATGACGGCGAACCAGGTGCCCAGCCAAGTGGCGCAGCCGGCGACCTAGCCGCAGCCCTCTCCTGACTTCTTCTTACAGACCTTCGATGGCGTACGGCCGCCTCACAACATGCCTCCGTACGCGAGGAGACACGTGATGAACCAGTTCGGGTCTGGCATACCCCAGATACGCGGTGCGGCACGCGAGAGACGGCCCTTGGTGCGGCGGATCGCCGCAGTAGTGGGCTTCGCCATGCTGCCGGGCCTGCTGACGCCGGTGGCCTTCGCCGCCGAAGTCGATCCGTTGGGCAAACCGAAGCTGAAGCCTCCGCAGGCCACCAAGGTCTTCCCATTCGCCGCCAAAGTGAATAAGAAGGCCGCCGCGGTCGTGGCCAAGTCCGCCGAGGCGGACCGGGTTGCGGCCCAACGAGCCCGCGTGGATCAGGCCAAGACGGTCACCTGGCCCAAGGCCGGTTCCGTCACACTGGCCCTGCCCAAGAGCGGCACGGTGAAGGCCAAGCCGGGATCGCTGCCCGTGACACTCGTGGCGCCGAAGGTAGCCAAGGGCAAGAAAGCCTCGCAGCCGGCGTCTTCGGTCAAGCTCAACGTCCTTGGGCAGGAGGTCGCCAAGGCGCTGGGCGTCAAGGGCGTGGTCCTCGCCGTGACTGGCCCGAAGACCGGCGGCCCAGGCCCAACTCACTGTTGATTACTCGGCATTCTCCTCCGCCTATGGTGGCGACTGGGCGGGTCGCCTGCAGGTCGTCCAACTGCCCAACTGCGCGCTGAGCGCCCCCGGCAAGGCGAAGTGCCGGGCCCGTGAGTCGCTGGAGTTCACCAACGACCGTGATGGCGAGCGCCTGCGGACGCAACTCGCCTTCGACGCCAGGCAGACAGCTTCGGCCGCGCCCGGCGGCGAATCGGCCGGGCACCGGACGCAGCTGCTGCAGGCCGCTTCAGCAGGGGAGACGACCGTGCTCGCCCTGACGGCCGGCACCACGTCCGGCGGCGGCAGCTACAAGGCCACGCCGCTCGCGGCCTCTTCCACCTGGGAGGCGGGCGGCTCCTCGGGCACCTTCACCTGGTCCTACCCGCTGCGCACCCCGCCCGCCGCAGCCGGCCCGAAGCCTGACCTGGAGATCTCGTACGACTCGGGCAGCGTCGACGGTCGTACGGCGTCCACCAACAACCAGGGCACCATCGTTGGCGAGGGCTTCGACCTCACCTCGTCGTACGTCGAGCGCAAGTACGGCTCGTGTGACGACGACGGCCAGACGGACAAGTTCGACCTGTGCTGGAAGTACGACAACGCCTCACTGGTGCTCAACGGCAAGGCCACCGAGCTGGTCAAGGACGACACCACCGGGACCTGGCGGCTGAAGAACGACGACGCCTCCACCGTCAAGCACCACACTGGTGCTGACAACGGTGACGACAACGGCGAGTACTGGACCGTCACCACCGGCAACGGCACCACGTACACCTTCGGCCTGCACAAGCTCGACGGCGCGGGCGCCGATGACCGCACCGAATCAGTGTGGACCGTCCCCGTTTTCGGCGACGACGAGGGCGAGCCCGGCTACGCAGACGGCTCCGGCTTCTCCAGCCGTGACAGGAAGCAGGGCTGGCGGTGGAACCTCGACCTGGTCGAGGACACCCACGGCAACGCCAGCACGTACTGGTACGAGGCCGAGGAGAACAACTACGACAAGCTCGGCGACGACACCACCGGCACGCCGTACATCCGCGGCGGCTACCTGAAGGAGATCCGCTACGGCCAGCGCGCAAGCGCTCTGTTCTCTGCCACCCCGGCTGCGTCCAACAAGGTCACGTTCACCTACGCAGAGCGCTGCCTCGCAACCGGTACAGGCTGCGACTCGATGACCGAGGACACCCGGGACAACTGGCCCGATGTGCCGTTCGACGCAGTGTGCAAGGACGGCGACAAGTGCACAGGGAACGTCGGCCCGTCCTTCTTCACCCGCAAGCGGCTGACCGGCATCACCAGCCACGCCTGGAACGCGGCCGCCACTACGCCCGACTACGCAGCCGTGGACAACTGGGCGCTGAAGCACCTCTACCTCGACCCGGGCGACACCGGAGACTCCACCGACCAGACGCTGTGGTTGGACGAAATCCGGCACACCGGCAAGCGCGGCACCGACCTGGCCCTGGATCCGGTGAAATTCACGCACACCTTCCTGCCGAACCGGGTCGACGGCACCAGCGACAACATCCTGCCGCTGCACAAGCCACGTCTGCGCACCATCACCTCGGAAACCGGCGCACAGACCCTCGCCACCTACATGGACGCGGACTGCGTCGCCGGGCAGACCAAGCCCAAGGTCGACGAGAACACCAAACGCTGCTACCCGGTGTACTGGTCCCCCAACGGGGAGAAAACCCCGATCCTGGACTGGTTCCAGAAGTACCCGGTCTACGCCGTCTCCACCTCCGACCCTCAGGGTGGCTCGGAGGCCGTCCAGCACACCTACACCTACTCCGGTGGCGGCGCCTGGCACTACAACGACGACCCAATGACCCCGGCCAAGGAGCGCACCTGGTCCATCTGGCGCGGCTTCGGCAAGGTCACCCACCTTACCGGGGACTCCAACAGTGCCCAGCTCAAAACCGTCACCGCCTACCTGCGCGGCATGAACGGCGACCGCGTCCTGGACTCGGAAGGCAAGCTGGACCCGGACCAGCGCAAGACAGCCAAGGTCACCGGCATCGAAGCCGGGGAGATCACCGACTCCGACCAGTACGCCGGCTTCACCCGGGAGAGCGTCACCTACAACGGCGACGCCGAAGTGGGCGGCACCATCAATGACCCCTGGTCCAAGCGCACCGCCACCCAGCACAAGTCCTACGCCGACACCGAGGCGTACTACGTGCGCACCGAAGCCACCCACACCCGCGCCAACATCACCAGCGGCGTCACCCCGCGGGACCGGGTGCGCACCACGACGACCACCTACGACGACTACGGCATGGCCGAGACCGTCGAAGACCAGGGCGATGACGCCGTCACCGGCGACGAGACCTGCACCCGTACCTGGTACGCGCGCAACGACGACAAGGGCATCAATTCCCTTGTCTCCCGCACCCGCACCGTCGCCAAGAAATGCTCGGTCGCCGACGCGGACCTCGACCTGCCCGGTGACTCCACGCGGCCAGGGGACGTGATCTCCGACACCGCCACGGTCTACGACGACACCACCGCCACCGCCTGGACCGCGTCCCAGAAGCCCACCAAGGGCGAAGCCGTATGGACCGGCCGCGCCAAGTCCTACGGCAGCGACAACGCCCCGGCCTGGCAGAAGACCACCACCACCAGCTATGACACCCTCGGCCGCCCCCTGGTGGTCAAGGACACCAACGACCTGGCCATCGGCACCACCACATACACGCCGGCGACGACCGGCCCGCTGACCTCCACCACCGTCGAGAAGGCCGAGACCCACAAGACCACCACGGCAGTCGACTTCGCCACCGGTTCCCCGGTCAAGGTCACCGACCCCAACAGCAAGGTCACCGAGACCGAGTACGACAGCCTCGGCCGGACCACCAAGGTCTGGCTGCCCAACCGTTCCAAGGCACTCGGCAAGACCCCCAACTACGTCTACAACTACAAGGTCACCAGCGACTCCACAACCATGTCCTGGGTGTCCACCGGCACCCTCAAGGGCGACGCCTCCGGCTACAACACCACCTACGAGTTCTACGACTCCCTGCTGCGCAGCCGCCAGACCCAGACGCCCACCCCGATCGGCGGGCGGCTCATCTCCCTGTCCCTCTACGACGACCGCGGTCTCGCCGTCAGCACCCAGGGCGACATCTGGGACAACCTCTCCGAGCCGTCCGGCGCAGCAGCACAGACCGAAGGCAATTCTGCCCCGCTCGCCGTGGACACGACGTACGACGGAGCAGGGCGGAGCATCAAGCAGGTCACCAAGAACAAGAGCACGGTGCTGTGGGAGACCGACACCAGCTACACCGGTGACACCGTGACCACCAGCGCCCCGGACGGCGGCCAGGCCACCGCCACGGTCACCAACGCCCTTGGCCAGACCACCGAACGCCGTGAGTACGGCGGCCCGAAGCCGACCGGCACCGACGTCACCACCACGGCCTTCACCTACACCCCGGCCGGGCAGCAGAAGACCATTACCGGACCGGACCAGGCCACGTGGTCCTACAGCTACGACTTGTTCGGCCGGCAGGTCGAAGCGGTCGATCCCGACAAGGGCAAGAGCACCACCAGCTACAACGACCTCGACCAGGCCACCCAGGTCACGAGCGCCGCCGGCACCGCCGAGAACAAGAAGCTGCTGTACGACTACGACAAGCTCGGTCGGCGGACCGGCATGTGGCAGACCGACAAGACGGATGCCAGCAAGCTCGCCGCCTGGACCTTCGACACCCTGGCAAAGGGCCAGCAGGACACTGCTGTCCGGTACGACGGCGGCTTGACCGGCAAGGCCTACACCCGGAAGGTCACCGCCTACGACAGCCTCTACCAGGTCACTGGCAGCCAGCTGATCCTGCCCAGTACCGATCCCCTGGTCGCAGCGGGCGTCCCCAGCACGCTGTCTTTCACCAGCAACTACCGGGTGGACGGCACCATCAGTCAGGCCAGCCAGCCGGCCGTCGGCGGGCTCGCCTCCGAGACCGTCTCCTACACCTGCAACGCCACCGGCCAACCGCTCACCCTCAAGGGCACATCGGGATACCTGCAGGGAGCCGCCTACTCACCTCAAGGCGACCTGCGCCAATTGACTCTGGCCCCCGATAACGCCACGTCTACGAAGAAGGCCTATCTCAACTACGACTACGAGGTCGGCACCCGCCGCCTGACCACCAGCTCGGTCACCGACGACGTCCACGGCTACATGCTGCAGGAGCTCAAGTTCTCCCACGACGACGCCGGCAACGTCACCTCCATCTTCGACGCCACCACCCAAGGCGGCACCACCAAGCCCGACTACCAGTGCTTCACCTACGACGGCCACCGCCGCCTCGCCGAGGCCTGGACCCCGAAGACCGCTGACTGCGCCGCCTCCGGCCGCACCACGGCCAACATCGACGGCCAGGCCCCGTACTGGACTTCCCACACCTACAACGCCGCTGGCCAGCGGAAGACCGAGACCCAGCACACCGCCACCGGCGACACCACCACGACCTACACCTACGACACCACCAACAACCAGCCGCACACGCTGGCCAAGACTGATACTGGCACGAAGACCAACACCTACACCTACGACAAGACCGGCAACACCACCTCCCGCCCCGGCCCCACGGCCCAGCAGACCCTGACCTGGAACACCGAGGGCAAACTGGCCAAGACCACCGAGGCGACCGCGGAGACGAGCTACCTGTACGACGCCGACGGGGAACTCCTCATCCGCCGCGCCAAGGGAGACGGCGACACCGTCCTCTACCTCGGCGCTACCGAGGTCCGCCTGACGGTCAAGAGCACCACCAAGACACTCTCCGGCACCCGCTACTACACCGCAGCCGGTCAGACCATCGCCGTCCGCACTGCCACCAGCGGCGTCACCGGCACCAAGCTCAACTACCTCGCGACCGACCACCACGGCACAGCCAGCCTCGCCATCGAGGCGGGCACCTTCGCCCCCACCAAGCGATACACCACACCCTTCGGCGCCTCCCGTGGCCCGAAGGCCACCACCTGGCCCGACGACAAGGCCTTCCTCGGCAAACCCGCCGATACCAATACCGGCCTCACCCACATCGGAGCCCGCGAATACGACCCGTCCATTGGCCAGTTCGTCAGCCTCGACCCCCTGCTCGAGACCGACAAGGCCCAAACCCTCAACGGCTACAGCTACAGCGCCAACAACCCCGTCACCTTCACCGATCCGACCGGCATGGCCCTCGACTGCGGCGGCGCAGGGAAGGAAGCTTGTCCCGATGACGGCGACCCGATGCCCGAATCCCCGTGGAACGACGGAAACGGACTCACCCTCGGCATCGGCCCAGACGGAAACGACTCGCCACCAACCGCAGCCACTGATAGCACCGGTCACACCGGCGGCACCTGCTACTACGCCATGGGCACCAAGGGGTGTGGTGCCCCGAACCTCGGTCCCACGGACAAGACTTCAAACTCCGGGAATTCCAGCTGGCTTTATGGTCCGCAGCCTGAGATGAGTTTCCGTGAATTTTTGCGGAGAGTTCTGGAAGGTCCCCTCTGCAATCCTGGTTATCCATGCGAGGACATGCTTATCGGTGTGGTCCCTATCGGCCCGCCGGGCCTGCCGGGGACCCGACCTGCTCCCATGCCGGGTCCCAGGCGGATCCCTATGGGATTTGCAAACACTGTCGAGTTTGAAGGGTTTGTATCACAGCTCAAATCGGGGCTCAAGGGGGCCGGGCTGGATGGCGTGACGCCCATTTTCCAGGGGAGTTCGGTGACCGGAAAGAGTTTCAGGACGGGGCGATCGTTCGGACCGCACAGCGACTTTGATGTGGCTTTGGCTGGCGCTGACCTGCTGACACACGCCAAGAAAGCAGGTGTTCCCCTGCGCTCGAATGGAACTCGCACTGGACCGCTCAAGGGGGCCGATCTAAGTAAGCTTGGCCTAAGCGATCTCCGTGCATCTCTTTCGGATTCCGCAAAGCGTGAGGTAAATTTCATGATCTACGGATCGGTGGAGGGTGCTGCGAGCCGAGCGCCGAGCATAATTGTTCGACCCTGAATGGATTGGATAAACCTATGCCTTCCTCTCGTTTTAGCTTGTATGGCATGAAGCGGCGCGGTATCGCCGATGTGGCCGAAATTCTCGCAGCCTCATTGGGTGTCGAGTTTGCTTTGAGGGAGAGTTCGTACAAGGGTGGAGAGTACTACCTTTATCAAGGTGCGGATGGGCTCGAGATCTCTATCGAGGCGCACTGGCGTGATGAGGACGGTATTCTTGCAGAGCCCGATTTCCCCCAGTTCTCGGTTCTTGTCTACGTGAACCATATCATTACAGGAATGGACGAAAAGCTAGCGGCGGTGGACGGACTGGAACTGCTTCGCTGTGAAGTAGTTTGAAGCACGCTCGTGGGACTCGTAAAAACGGATCGGAACCTATGACCCAGATCGCAACTACCTCCAGGAATGACGGATTCTCCATCCTGATGATCGACGATCCGGTCTCGGAGGAGGCGATCCCGTCGTGCTCCGAGGCTGTCGGCAGGATCAAGGTCGGCAGCTTCACGGAGACGTTCCTGATGGATCTGAGCTTCTGGACGGTGGATGAATACCGACGAAGCTGGGAGAGCGCTCTGAGGGAACTCGAACGCACCGAGAAGGCGACCTCCTGCCTCATTGCTTCGATCACCGATCCGGCAACCAGTAACTTCAATTCCTGCTGGCCGGTGTATCGAGTCGGAGACGTGGTCTACGTGCAGAGCTCGGTCATCTTCCTGGATGAGCTCGATGAACCGTTCGACCCGCAAGAGCCGCTGCGGTACGTAGAGCCTCACTGCTCAGTGGACGAGGACGGGAATCGCATCTCCGAGTGGACGACGAGCGCGTCCCAGGTGCGGCAGTTTCGTGAGTCCACCTGGGGCCCGTGAGTGCAGTGCAAGCGCAAATATGAAGCCCCGCCAGTACTCACTGGCGGGGCTTCTGTGCAGGCGTGTTGGCCCTGGAGGCGCGCGGCAGCAAGAGCCTGAAAGGGCTTGGAGGTGCCAAAAACGCGGACAATGTGGAGAATGCCAAGAGGTTTGCGGAAAGGCTCTGCTTTGAGTCTGCTAGCTCCCCCTTCCGTAAAGATGGCCTGCTCACCGATGACGCCATCAGAGATTCACGCCGGATCATTCCAGTGGAGAAAATTGGAAGTAAGCACCTACAGAAGGAGTTCGCCAAGCGGGGTGGCGCCTCACAGTGGGGCAAGTAATTTTCAAAGGGCCTGACGCGTTTGACCAGCGAACGGTCAAGGTGCGGGAGCCCCTCGAAGTGGGGGAGAGTATGAGGTCCTCGAGGTGTATGTCCAAGCTGATGGGCCAACTACCTTAGGGTTCAATTCTCGGAGGATGAGCTTCCATCCTTGTTCGATTCCCGCCTTCTTGAGATTCTCTCCTCGGATATCCCTGAAGCCTGGGATGTGCGGACGAGGGAGAGGGGTCGCTGACCATTGGCCCTCTGCATGGAGCCGTGTCGGTTTCTGGGAGGCGGCCATGGACGGGGAAGGGTGGGCTGTCTTGACCTGTCAAAGTGAAACCGAGGTGCGCCGTGGGGCGCGGGGCTGACTCTGCATGCGCGGCTCGGTCGGTATTGTCCGCAGATCGGACATGCCCCCTGAGCAAGCATATTTCGCTGGCCACCAGTCTGACCTCCGGGAAGATCAGTTTCCAGGAGTTTGAGTCGCAATTCTTGCGGCTCTTCAAGGAGGAGGATGCGCTGGCTCAAGAACACTTCACCGTACTGAACGAGCTGTTCTACGCGGTGGAGAGTTACGTAGCCGATGAATCCCTGCGCGAAGAGGGCGAGCTGTCGGACGAGCACCTACTCGATGCCGTGGTGCAGTTCCTTCGGCACAGCCGTCCGGGACCTGACGATCAGTTCCATCCGGATGCGCTTCCTTAAGGGCTGTCCCGTGATTGGTCTTCCGCCGTGCCGGTTGACCTGTCTGTATCTGCGTCACCCGGTGAGGGCGAGGTTGTGTAGGCGGGTGATGCCGAGCGTGGCGTGGTGGACACCGTCGCCTTTCAGGCGGCAGTGGCGGAGGATCTTCCAGCCCTTCAACCGCGCGAAGGCGTGCTCGACGGGGGCGCGGACCTGGCGGTGGGAGGCATTGTGCTCCTCTTTCCAGGCCGGGAGTTCGGCTTGGCCGCACTCGCGGCGGTGCGGGGTGACCACGCCGGTGGCCCGGTAGCCGCCGTCGGCGATCATGGTGGTGTGGCCGATGGCGTCCTTGGCGCCGGACAGCTCCCATGCCTTGCAGTAATCGACCTCGGACACGCTGGCGCCGTTGTTGCGGTTGCCGGGCACCGGCCGACAGATTCCAAACAACGGGGCCAGCTGCCGCAGAGTGAGATTGGTGCGCCAGTACGCCGTTACCAAGAGGACCCGGTCCTCCAGCGTCAGGCGCCAGGGGGTGCCCCCGCCGTATCTCGTCGGCACCCTCCCGCCTGAGCGCTGCCACCAGCTTGGCAAAGCAGCGCGGCTCAGCCCGGAGACAGGGTTATCCAGGACGGCTCCGAAGTCTGATCCCTCCAGCCATCGGATGATCGCAGGGGGTGCGCCCGGATCGCGGATGCCGATCAGCCGAGGAAGTCCTTCCAGAACGGAACGGACGCCTGCGGGTCCCACGATGCGTTCTCGTCGATCTCGCCGAACTCATGGTTGATGTAGTCGGCCAGGTCCTGGCCGTAGCAGATGATGTCGAAGCCCCACACTGAGAGAACCGGATGCCCCCATGCGCCGCGTCCGGTCGGCACAAACCGGTGGGCGTAAGGGTTGTCCCGTAACTGATCTTTGGGATGCGGGTGGTTGGGCAGGGCTGAATCCTGGGGCCCCCGGTGGGCTCCGCCACCAGGGTCGCGTCGTCCTCGTGGGCTGTCCGGTTTGATCACTTGATGTCCAAGATGGCCCAGGGCCTGACGGGGTTGCGGGCGGACCCCCCTGGGGAAGTGAGCGGCAGAGTCCCAAGTCCCCTTGGTACGGTGCACCGATGTCAGCGATCAAGAAGTTCCAAGTCACCTTTGACTGCGCAGAACCTGAGCGTCTCGCTCGTTTCTGGTGCGAGGTGTTGGGGTACGTCGTACCGCCGCCACCAGAGGAGTTTGCCACTTGGGATGATTTCAAGCGTTCGCAGCCACCTGAGCAGCGGGATTCATGGTTCGCCTGCATAGATCCCTCAGGTGTGGGCCCGCGGCTGTACTTCCAGCGCGTCCCCGAAGGGAAGACCGTCAAGAACCGGGTGCATCTTGATGTGCGGGTCGGCACCGGACTCGTGGGTAAAGAACGCCTCGCCGTACTTGAGGCCGAATGCGCACGACTGGTCCCGCTCGGCGCAGTACACGTGCGAACGCTGTATGACGGCAATGATTCGTGCATCCCGATGCTGGACATCGAGGGCAACGAGTTCTGTATCGACTGAGCGTATGGGGTGGGAGTCATCCCGTGAGGGCGAGGTTGTGCAGCCGGGCGATGCCGAGCATGGCGGTGTGAACGCCGTCGCCTTTCAGGCGGCAGTCGCGAAGGATCTTCCAGGACTTCATCCGCGTGAAGACGTGCTCGACGCGGGGCCGGACCTTGCGGTGGGCGGTGTTGTGCTCCTCCTTCCAAGCTGGCAGTTTGGTCTGGCCGCGTTCACGGCGGTGCGGGTTGAGCAGGCCGGTACCCCGGTAGCTGCCGTCCGCAATGACCGTGGCCCGACCGACGGCGGCCTTCGCACCGGAAAGTTCCCAAGCCTTGCAATCATTGCGGTTGCCTGTGACCGGCCGGCCGGCCGGCCGGCCGACGGCGACGACGAGTCGGGTGTCGGCGTCGATGACGACCTGGTGGTTGGTCGAGTACCGGTAGTTCTTCGACTGCTCGGCAACCGTATGATCCCGCGTGGGGACCAAGGTGCCATCGACGATCAGCACGGCGTCCTTACGGAACCGCTGACGGGGCTGAAGCGCGAGCGACGGTCCGAGGTGGCCGATGATGCGGTTAGCGGCCGACTTCGACACCCTGAACAGCGGGGCGAGCTGCCGCAGCGTCAAGTTCGTACGCCAGTAGGCCGCTACCAGCAAGATCCGGTCCTCCAAGGTCAGGCTCCACGGTCGGCCCTTGGGTACTGGGCTCGTACCTTCGCTCCGTATCGCAGTGACCAGCTTGCCGAACTGCCGGGGGCTCAGCCCGGTGAATGGGGTTATCCAGGATGGCTGCGACGCCATGATCAGACCAGGCACGGCAAGATCATGCCACCAAGATCAGCCGTTACGGGACAACCCTTAGACGGGAACGAGCGTCGGCATCTGGGCCAGTTTTTGCTCCGCCACAGCCAGCGCGTCCGACGACTTCGCGGGCCGCAGTCCCCACTCCGCGCTCCACCAACCGTTCCCGACGGCGTTCAACACACCTTGGACCGGCCAGTCAAGCCGGTAACAGAGGTCGGCAGGGTTGCCGTCACGCCAGTTGGGCCAGGGCTGCTCCCAGGTAGCTCCTTCCTCAGGCGGCGAGGCCACCGGTAGGCCGGCAGCCAGGAAGGCACGGTGATCCATGGTGAACTCAAAGCCGTAGGTGGCCTCGATGCGGCTGAACTCGGCGTCACTCAGGCCCGGCTCTATCTCGCAGCAGTCAAACTCCGCGAGACGACGGGCCGCTTCGGCTCCCAACGGGAACCCGTCACTGTCGATCACCCGGGTACCGTACACACCCTCCTCACGCGTCAGCCCATAACAGGTTGAGCAGGGTGTTCGGGCTCACCGGGCAGCACAGCATCCGGGCTAGGCGGGTGCCGGTCCGGCCAGCGAGCACCCGGCCGTTCGCCTCCAGCGTCGACTGCTGCAGGACACTGCGGCGTCCGTAGCGGAAGGTGAGCCCGCTGACCTGCTCGACGAAGGTCCGGCGGCCGCACAGCGGCATGTCGCACGGGAAGCGACGGACCGCCAGCCGTATCGTCACGGGCCGGCCTCCCACCGCCTGGTCTGCTATTCGCCGCTCGCACCGGTCGTGCACCCGGAGACCGTGCCACAGTCAGGACAGGCAGCGGAGTCGCCGCGGACATGGGCCGCGATCTCCTCCCCCGTCCCCACTTCGACGACATCCTCAATGACGACGCCGAACAGTCGCGGGAAGAGCTTGATGAGTACCCGATCACACCGCACGCCTGGTCAAAGATCGGGTTGACGCTCAGTCACGCCTCCCCGAAATGTGGATCAGAGCCATCTCAACTGGCCGCCGACAACCCCCATCAGCGCCGAGGAAGTGAGCACCAGGCAACGGCCTTCGTGAGGCACGAGCACAGGCACTGACAACAGCGTGCTGGATCAGTGAGACAGATTCTCCGAAGCACCGATTCCGCTCAGCATGCCGGTGAGATCATCTCTCGGTAATCACGGCGGCTCTCTGCGTAGAGGTCGTCGTGTGACTGCACGTTGCACCGCGAGAGGGCTCACCCTTCCGCGGTCTCGTGGATGGTTCTCGTCGCTGTTCCATGATCGGTAGGGCCTGTATGAGCTGGTGTGAGTCACCGACATTCTTGAACTGGGTCTTACCCGCCCTGCTGAGCTCATCAGTGGCCTGGGTCTGCCTGGTGCGGCGGTACCACGGGAAGGGCCGCCTCCTGGGCACTCACCGGTCCACGTGGCACTCCGTAGCCATGCTGGGAGCCATGGCAGGGGTCGCCCTTGTCCTGCTCATCCTGCTGCCGGTGCTGGGCAAGGTGCCGCCCATCGCTGTCGGGGTGGCCACGGGAACAGGGGTGATCGGCCGCGGGCGCGTCCAAGCGGATACGACCAAGCCGTTCGTCGCCGTCCTCACCCTCGGGACGGCACATCTCCTCGAGCGGCTTGAGGAGTGCATGGCGACCGACTGCGCTGACTGGGCCGACTCGGTGATGACCGGCTTCAAAGACATCAGCCAGATGCAGATCTTCGCCTACTCGGTGATGGTCCATACCCTTGCCCGCCAGTCCAACAAGAGCAGGCGGAAGGCGGTGGACGCATGCTACGAGGAGGCGGACACGGCCTTCACGCGTGCCATCACCACAGAGTCACAGATCGGGGAGGCATGCCGCGTCCCGGCTTCCGACGCCCTTCCCGAACCGCGACGACCTCGTACGGTCGCTGAGGACGTGGAGAGTCGCAGAGCTTGGGGAGAAGCCGAATTCAGTTGCAAGCTTCTGCTCCAGCAGGCCTATCTGTACGGTCGGCGCTCGGATGACCGCGCCCTGCTGACCCTGCGGGACGAAGTGCTGGCGTCCGTAAGCCATCAGTCAGCGCCGTTGCCCACTCAGTCACGCCGGGTCAAGCGGACCCGAGGGCACCGACGCTAGACGTCATAACGGTGAGGTGACCTCGTCGGCGAGGTGTGACGAGGCGCCGCTGCCGACCTGGCAGCCGGTCGGCGGCTGCGGGAGGTCGAAGAACCGGATCTCGACACATGCGTCCAGCGCTGCCGCAACGCTCGCTAAGGAACGCACCGTGAGGTTCGCGTCGCCGGACATCATTTGACTGACCCTCCCTGGGCTGACCCCCATGAGCTTCGCCAACTCAGAGCGGGACAGGCCTCTTGCCGCCAGTAGGCCAGCCAGCGACGTTGCTGCTTGCCGCGCCAGGCGGCTGGCAGGTAACTCGGCACTGTCCTCGCCACGTGTCAGGAATGGCATGGCTCAACCCCCAGATCATCTTGGGCAACACGCCCTGCAGACAGCATGCCACCTTTAGCTCAAACTAAAAGTGCAAATGACTGCAGTGACAGCAACTTGACGTACCATCAGCCAACTGCGGCCAGCCCTGAGCAGCGGGAAGGCCCGACCAACCGGGCCAGGGACGATGGAAGGATTCACCCCGACGGCGGTGGCCTGGGGTGGGCGGGGGCGGCGAGCGGTTCCAGCCGGAGGGGAGGGCTCCCGGGGCAGGTCTCTCGAGCAATGTGTCGAGGGTGCGGACCGGAGGACGCCTTGTCCAGACCACTTCGTAGAGGGTGGCGGGCGTGCTAACTGGAGTTCACCCCCTATGACTCGAACCTGCGGCGGCTCCCAAAGGCGCCAGCAAGGCTGCGGCAGGGGCGTCTACCTGCGGTGATGCCCGTCAGGACATGAGCAATCTCCTGGCTCACTGCCCTTAAGCTGCGTCACAGGAATTCCATCGGTAGGGTCCATGACGGCTCTGACCTGCGGAAACGCAGCCCAGGGCTCGTGCCCCCGGCAGGACTCGAACCTGCGGCCAAGCGCTTAGAAGGCGCCTGCTCTATCCGCTGAGCTACGGGGGCCGGATGGTGGCCATGGTGGCCGGGACAAGGATAGGGCTCCGTGTGCCTCGTCCCGGTTGCTTCACCTCCGTAACACGTTGTGGAGGTTCGGTGAAGCGGTCCCGATAATCGCAGGCAGGTGCGAATTCTGCATCGGTTTTCGCGCCACTGGCGACGGGTGTTGTGCACTCGTTATGCCTGAGACCCGAGGGTCGCAGTGGCACCTCGCCGCTCCAGGCGGCACGCAGAGGGCGTCATACGCTTCAAAATAACTCCAAAATTGGGCATTCTTCGCATGTGGCGACCTTGGACGTACGGCCCCAGCTGCTCGACGCACTGTCCGCACTGCGCGACAGTGTCGCCGCCGCACGCTTTCCGCTGGCCCTTGAGGGAGCGGCCCGTGCCCGTCGCAATCGATCCGAACTGCTGGCGCAGCTCGACGACTACCTCCTCCCCCGGCTGCACGCCCCAGAAGCTCCGCTTCTCGCCGTCATCGGCGGATCCACCGGCGCCGGCAAGTCCACGCTGGTCAACTCCCTCGCGGGCCGCCAGGTCAGCGCGGCCGGAGTGCTGCGCCCCACGACCCGTACCCCCGTACTCGTCTGCCACCCCGACGATCACCACTGGTTCGCCGGGCAGCGGGTGCTGCCGCGCCTCACCCGGGTGTGGAAGCCGTACCGGGACGACCTCCGTGCGCCCGGTCACGACCTCGTGGACCTCGTGCAGGGCCCGTACGGCGACGGCTACGACGAGGAGTACGACGGGTGCGACGCCGAGACAGGCGGCGGACCGACCGGGGAGCCGCCCCCGCTGCGTATCGAGACCGCCGACACCTTCCCGCCCGGCCTCGCCCTCCTCGACGCCCCCGACATCGACTCCCTCGTCGCCCGCAACCGCGATCTCGCCGCCGAGCTGCTCTGCGCCGCAGACGTGTGGGTGCTGGTCACCACCGCGACCCGGTACGCCGATGCCGTGCCCTGGCATCTGCTGCGCGCGGCCAAGGAGTACGACGCCACCTTGGTGACCGTCCTCGACCGAGTCCCGCACCAGGTCGTCTCCGACGTCTCGCGGCAGTACGGCGCGCTGCTCGACAAGGCCGGACTGGGGGAGGTACCCCGGTTCACCATCCCAGAGCTGCCCGAGTCCGCCGCCTCGGGCAGCGGCCTGCTGCCCGCCAGCGCCGTGGCACGCTTGCGCGACTGGCTCGTCCAGCACGCCCAGGACCCGGTCGCCCGCCGTGCCGCCGCGGCCCGTACGGCGGGTGGCGTGCTCACCTCGCTGAACGCCCGGCTGCCCGCGCTGGCCGCCGACGCCGCCGCCCAGCACGCCGCCGCTCTGCGGCTGGCGCACTGCGTGGAGGATGGGTACATCGGCGCGGTCGGGCGGGTACGGCGCGAGATCGCGGCCGGAGGGGTGCTCGCGGGCAGCGCTCTCACCCGCTGGCGCGGTTATCCCCAGGACAGCGGCGCCGGGGAGTTCCTCGACGCCCTTGCCGACAGTTTCACGGCGCTGCTGTGCTGCGCGGTCGCGGATGCCGACGAGCGCACCGAGCAGGCCTGGCGGCGCGACCGTGCGGGAGAGAGCGCGTACGAGCCGGAGAGCGCCCCTGGCGAGGGCTTCGCCGACCGTACGGGGATCGCCGTACGGCACTGGCGGCGCTGCCTGGAGGAGCTCGCCGACGAGGAAGTGCGCGGACTTGAACGCTCGACCGGCGTGGACGCCGACCGGATCGCCGTCGATCTGGCCGTGGTGCTGCTGGGGGGCGACCGTGGCCGGGTGGCGGGGGAGAGGCTCGCCGAGACGCTTGGCGCGCAGGGAGCGGTACGGCTGCGTGACCGGGGGACGGACCTGCTGACCGGATGTCTGGTCCGCGTCCTGAAAGGCGAGCGCGACCGGCGGCTGGCTCCGCTCGATGCCCTCGAAGCGACCCCGGACCAGCAGGTCTCACTGATCGCCGCGCTGTCCGTACTGAAGAAGGAGAGGTGACCGCGGTGACATCCGCCGCCACCGGCCGGCCCGGCGACCCAGGGCAGTCCCACAGCGCCGAGCAGGTCGGGGACGACGCGTGGGACGCGGACCCTGGCTGGGACACGGACCGCCGCTTGAACACACACCCCGGCTGGGATACGGACCGCGGTTGGGACACGGACCCGGGGCGGGAGAGGACAGGGCGGGAGAGGGACACAGGGCGGTGGATGGACGCCCGGTGGGAGACGGGCCGAGCCGACGTCTCCGAGGCCGCGCCCCTGGAGTACGGGGCCGCCGGGCCCATCGCAGGGCAGCAGCCGGGACATTCCGGTGGGCCGCCTCCCGTTCCCCCTTTGGTCTCGCCGGGAGCGACGGACGGTTTCGAGAGCGCCGACGGCGCCCATGCGGTGGAAGGGCGCCCGGGGGAGGCGTACGGAGACATCGGCGCGCCCGCGGGCGAACCGCTTTCGGAGGAGGACCCGGTCTGGGACGACGGCCTGATCGCGCGACGGGCGCGGGACTCCGCCGACACCGCTTTCTACCGCGCCGCCCTGCGGCCAGACGGTACGGGCCCCGGGGCGGGCGCCGCTCTGTGGGACGGCGACCGGAGCCCTGCCCCGGCCGCTCCCGAGACCATCACGGGCACGCGCGCGTACGCACGGTCGACCCGTACGGGGTTGAGCCGCTCCCTCGGGGAGCGGCTTACGGCGATGCGTGAACTCGTCGGGCTGTCCCGCACCCGGCTGGACACGGACACCCTCGCCGAGGCGACCCGGGTCCTGGAAGAGGCCACCGCCCGGCATCGGCTCTCGCTCGACCACACCGTCGTCGCCATCGCCGGAGCTTCCGGCAGCGGGAAGTCCACGCTGTTCAACGCCTTGGCCGGAGGCCCTCTCTCCGAGGCGGGCGTACGTCGGCCGACCACCTCGGCGCCTCTCGCCTGCACCTGGTCGGAGGGTGCGGACGGACTGCTCGACCGGCTGGGCATCCCGCCCCGCCTGCGCCGCCGGCCCCAGCGCTCGTACGACATCGCACTGGACGGCCTCGTCCTCATCGACCTGCCCGACCACGACTCCGCCGTCACCGGGCGCCGCGAGCAGGTGGACCGGCTGCTCGGGCTGGTCGACGCCGTGGTGTGGGTCGTCGACCCCGAGAAGTACGCGGACGCGGTGCTGCACGAACGCTATCTGCGGCCCCTCGCCGGATACTCCGAGGTCACCTTTGTGGTCCTCAACCAGATCGACCGCCTGCCCGGGGACGCCACCGACCAGGTGCTTGATCATCTGCGGCGGCTGCTGGACGAGGACGGAATCGCGCTCGGGGAGCACGGTGAGCCGGGGGCCACCGTCCTGCCCGTATCGGCTCTTACGGGTACGGGCGTCACGGAACTCCGCACCGAGCTGGGCCGTTTCATCTCCGAGGGCCGTGCCGCCGAGCGCAGGCTCGTCGCGGACGTCGACGGGGCGGCCGAGGGGCTGCGGCCGGTCTGCCTGGCCGAGGGGCGCACGGGGTTGTCCGAACAGGCCCGCGCGGACTTCGAGGACCGGCTCGCCGACGCTGTGGGTGCGGTGGCCGCCGGGGAGGCGGCGGAGCGCGAGTGGCTGCGGTACGCGGAGCGGGCTTGTGGTGCGCCCTGGGCGCAGCTGCGGCGTTGGCGCGAGGCGAGGCGTGCGCCGGAGCCCGTCCCGGAGACGCCGGGCCCCGGGCCCGACGGTCCCTTGGGCGGCATCGCGGCGGGGGACGCACCGAGCACCGCCCGCGCCATGGTGGAACAGGCCGTACGGACGCTGGGCGACGAGGCGTCGGCCGGGCTGCCGGACGCCTGGGCGCAGGCGGTGCGCGAGGCAGCGGTACGGGGCGCGGAGCGGCTGCCCGGCGTGCTGGACGAGGCGGCGGCGATCCAGGCGGCGGGGACGGCGCGGCCCGCCCGGCCCGGTTGGTGGTCGGTTGCGTCGGCCGTCCAGGGGCTGCTGTTCGTGCTCCAAGTCTTCGGCGCGATCTGGCTGGTGGGGACGGTGCTGAGCGGGCCCGACAACGACTGGCTGCCGGCCGCTCTGGTCATGGCGGTCGGCGTGGTGGGCGGACCGGTGCTCGCGTGGTTCTGCCAGTCTGCGGCGCGCGGTCCGGCGAGGCGGTACGGGCAGGAGGCGGAGTCGCGGTTGCGGGGCGCGGCGGCGTCCTGCGGACGGGCTCGCGTGCTGGAGCCGGTGGCCGCGGAGTTGCTGCGCTATCGAGAGGTACGGGACCAGTACGTGATCGCGGCGGGCGGTCCCGCACACGCCACGCTCCTGTAGGCGCTGATCCGTCAGGCTCTGGAGCGCCGGGGGGCTGCCGTCCACTCGCGCCACGTTCCTGGGGCCGGGTCATGGGGTGTGGCGGGCCAGGCCGACGGCAAACCCCCGGGAAGATTGGCGGAGTTGTTCACACCCGTGCCCCTGTCCACAGGTCCTGGCGACCACCTGCGGTGGCGTGCAGCATGGAGCCCGGGAGCAGCGAGCGGTCCTGGGCCGGCGAGTGGCCTGTGCGCAGGGTGGGGGAGGCGGTCCTGATGGGTGGGAGCACGGTGACGATGGTGGGGTACGGCCGCGTTGGTGCCGTGCGGCGGCCGCCCCACTTTGATCCGGCTGACTCGCCGCGTCTCAAACCGCCTGGGGCGTCTAGGAGTTGTGAACCGATACAGCATCAAATGGCGTGCATGGACGGCAAAATGCGGATCCTAGCGCCGAATCGGCCAGGTTTGACGTGAGGATTTGTCGATAATCCCAGGTCAGGTGGGGCCTGACGATAACGATTCCGATTCGGATCGGTTGTCGCAGGTGCTTGATGGGGGACGGGGTAGCGCTTTCTTTCTAGGATCCGGTCCTACTGACTGACGGGGGCACTTGAGTTTCACGCGAGGCGTACACCCAGGGACGCTTCGCCCGGAGGGGACATTCATGATTTCTGTACGCAGGCGCGGCTCTGCCCGCCTCGTCGCCGCAGTGCTGGCCTCCGGCCTGTTCGCGGCAGGTGCGATAGCTGCCGCCGGGCCGGCTGTCGCCGACGACACCGTCCCGAACCAGGGCGGTGCCACAGCCACGCTCGATGGCCTGAAGACCTTTCACCAGGCGGTCATCAGCCATGAGGGTGGCAAGAAGCAGAAGGTCGGCGCCGGGCTCTTCGAGATGACCGTCGACGGCGGCGGCACCCTGCAGACGTACTGCATCGACATCCACAACCCGACGCAGAAGAAGGCCAAGTACCAGGAGAAGCCCTGGAGCGAGACCTCGCTGCACAACAACGCCGATGCGGGCAAGATCCGATGGGTCCTGCAGAACTCCTACCCGCAGGTGAACAACCTCACCAAGCTCGCGGCGGCAGCCGGGTCCGGCGCACTCACCGAGAGGACCGCGGCCGCCGGCACCCAGGTCGCGATCTGGCGGTTCTCGGACCAGGCAGAGGTCGAGGCCGTCGACCCCGCGGCGGAGAAGCTCGCCGACTACCTCGAGGAGAAGGCCCAGGACCTCGCGGAGCCGAAGGCGTCGCTGACCCTCGAACCGCCCGCCGTCTCCGGGAAGTCCGGCGACCGGCTCGGCCCGGTCAAGGTCAGCACCGACGCGGCCAACGTCACGGTCACCCCCGCCCCGGTGGGCGAGGCGGCCGGAGTCAAGGTCGTCGGTAAGAACGGCAAGCCGGTCACCAGCGCCGTCAACGGCACGGAGCTGTTCTTCGACGTACCGACCGGCACTCCCGACGGCTCGACCTCGCTGACCGTGCAGGCCACCACCACCGTCCCGGTCGGCCGGGCCTTCGCCAGCGAGACCAAGAGCCAGACCCAGATCCTCGCGGGTTCCAGCGACTCCACCGTCTCGGCAACCGCCACCGCGAACTGGGCGAAGAAGGGCGCGGTCCCGGCCGTCTCCGCCGAGAAGAACTGCGCGGAGGGCGGCGTGGACATCACCGCCTCCAACATGGGCGACGAGCCGTTCACCTTCGAGCTGGGGGGCGACAAGCACACCGTCGCGGCAGGCAAGTCCGAGACCATCACGGTCCCGGTGAAGGAGGACCAGGCCTACGACTTCACGATCACCGGTCCGAACGGCTTCAAGGAGAACTTCACCGGCGTCCTCGACTGCAAGACGGCCGAGACGCCCGGTGGCAGCACCGACGAGCCCTCCCCCGAGACGACCCCGGCCACGGCGGGCGGTTCGACCGGTGGTGAAGGTGGAGGCGAGGACGACCTTGCCGAGACCGGCAGCAGCAGCGCCACCCCGGTGATCGCGGGCATCGCCATCGCGCTGGTCGCCCTCGGCGGCGGCACGGTCTTCTTCGTCCGGAAGCGGAAGACGACCACGGCGGGCGAGTAACGCTCGGGCCGCCACTGCGGTCACCTCTCGCGGCGCATCCCTCCGCACACAGTGACGAGGGCCGGACCACCTTCGGGGTCCGGCCCTCCCGCGTTCCGATCTCCGCGCCCGCCCCCTCGCCCTCGCCCGGCCTTGCTCGCGCCGTACCGCCGTCCCGCGCGCCCGCGCAGCCGCTCGGGCACCGAGCGTGGCCGCGAGCATGCCCAGCCGCCGAGCGCTGCTGGGCCAGACTTCGCACGCAAGCGCATACCCGTACGCCCCGGCTGCGGCCCTTCCGCCGGCCCTCGGCCTGGCGGCCGGGCCCCGCATGAGCCTCCAGAGTCGTGCGCATGACGAGGCGCTTCGGCGGCTGCGGGGCGGTCAGACAGGGAGTCCCGCGTACCCCGGGGCCGTCTCTGAGCCGTGCGAGGGTGGACGAGGGTGACGAACGATGACAGGTGACAACGGGACCGGTCCGGGCCGACAGCAGGTCAGGGCCTCATGATTGGCCCGTGAGGTACTCGTTTTCTTCGTGAGGTGGACGTCAGGCAAGATGGGGTGTATCTGCCCACTCATCGATTGCCGGACGGTTTCTCTTGGCTGAGTTCATCTACACCATGCGCAAGGCGCGCAAAGCGCACGGCGACAAGGTGATCCTCGACGACGTCACACTGAGCTTCCTGCCCGGGGCGAAGATCGGTGTCGTCGGACCGAACGGCGCCGGAAAGTCCACCGTCCTGAAGATCATGGCGGGGATCGAGCAGCCGTCGAACGGCGACGCCGTCCTCACGCCGGGTTACAGCGTCGGCATTCTGCTCCAGGAGCCGCCGCTCAACGAGTCCAAGACCGTGCTGGAGAACGTCCAGGAAGGTGTCGCCGACACCATCGCGAAGGTCAAGCGGTTCAACGAGATCGCCGAGCAGATGGCGACCGACTACTCCGACGCACTGCTCGAGGAGATGGGCAAGCTGCAGGAGGACCTGGATCACGCGAACGCCTGGGACCTCGACACCCAGCTCGAACAGGCCATGGACGCCCTCGGCTGCCCGCCGAGCGACTGGCCCGTCACCAACCTCTCCGGTGGTGAGCGCCGCCGCGTCGCGCTCTGCAGGTTGCTCCTCGAGGCCCCCGACCTGCTGCTGCTCGACGAGCCCACGAACCACCTGGACGCCGAGTCCGTCCAGTGGCTGGAGCAGCACCTCGCGAAGTACTCCGGCACCGTCGTCGCCGTCACCCACGACCGCTACTTCCTCGACAACGTCGCCGAGTGGATTCTCGAGCTGGACCGCGGTCGCGCCCACCCGTACGAGGGCAACTACTCCACGTACCTGGACAAGAAAGCCTCCCGCCTCAAGGTCGAGGGCCAGAAGGACGCCAAGCGCGCCAAGCGCCTGAAGGAAGAGCTGGAGTGGGTCCGCTCCAACGCCAAGGGCCGTCAGGCCAAGTCCAAGGCGCGTCTGACCCGCTACGAGGAGATGGCTGCCGAGGCGGAGAAGACCCGGAAGCTGGACTTCGAGGAGATCCAGATCCCGCCGGGCCCGCGCCTGGGCAACGTCGTGGTCGAGGTGGAGAACCTCTCCAAGGCCTTCGGGGAGAAGGTCCTCATCGACGATCTGTCGTTCACCCTGCCGCGCAATGGCATCGTCGGGGTGATCGGGCCGAACGGCGCCGGCAAGACCACCCTGTTCAAGATGATCCAGGGCCTGGAGCAGCCGGACGGCGGCAAGATCAAGGTCGGTGAGACCGTCAAGATCGCCTACGTCGACCAGGCCCGCGCCAACATCGATCCGAAGAAGACGCTGTGGGCCGTCGTCTCCGACGAGCTGGACTACATCAACGTCGGCCAGGTCGAGATGCCCTCGCGGGCGTACGTGTCCGCGTTCGGCTTCAAGGGCCCGGACCAGCAGAAGCCGGCCGGAGTCCTCTCCGGCGGTGAGCGCAACCGCCTCAACCTCGCGCTGACCCTCAAGCAGGGCGGCAACCTGCTGCTCCTCGACGAGCCGACCAACGACCTCGACGTTGAGACCCTGTCCTCGCTGGAGAACGCGCTGCTGGAGTTCCCCGGCTGCGCCGTGGTCGTCTCCCACGACCGCTGGTTCCTCGACCGCGTCGCCACCCACATCCTCGCCTACGAGGGCGACTCCAAGTGGTTCTGGTTCGAGGGCAACTTCGAGTCGTACGAGAAGAACAAGATCGAGCGGCTCGGCCCGGACGCGGCCCGTCCGCACCGCGCCACGTACAAGAAGCTGACCCGGGGCTGAGGCGCGTGCGGCACATCTACTCCTGCCCGCTGCGCTGGTCGGACATGGACGCGTTCGGCCACGTGAACAACGTGGTCTTCCTCCGCTATCTGGAGGAGGCGCGCATCGACTTCATGTTCCGGTTGCGCTCGGGGCTTGGGGTCTCCCCAGCGGAGCGAGGGAAAGGCAGCACGTCCTTCACGGGCGGGTCCGTGGTCGCCCGCCACGAGATCGACTACCTACGCCCGCTGGTCCACCGGCACGCGCCGGTCACCGTCGAGACCTGGGTGACGAAGATCGGCGCGGCCTCGCTCACGCTCGCGTACGAGGTCAAGGACGAGGAGCAGGTCTACGTCCGCGCCACGACGATCGTCGTGCCGTACAACCTGGCGGAAGGCCGTCCGCGGCGCATCACCGGCGAGGAGCGGGGCTTCCTCGAGCGGTACTTCGACGACGGCGCGGTGGGCGGCGGGGCGGATGGCGTTCCCGACGAGGACGCTCCCGGCGAGCGCGCGGAGGAGGCCGTCGCCGTATGACGGCGCTGTGCTTCGCCGATGCCGGGGAGGCGGCGGACGTCGCCGCCTTCCTGGCCCGGCTGCTCCACTACGACCGCCGCTCCGCCGTGCGGCTGCAGGACGGCGGCCGGGTTCTCGCGGTGTTCGGCCGCCCGGCGTCGTTCGAGGTGCTGGCCATCCGTACGGCCCGGCTCGCCACGGTGGTTGCTCCGCGCGGGCAGGAGGGTTCGGTGGGGCTGGATGTCACGGTCTCGGCCGGACAGCTCGCCGACGCGATCGACGCGGCGCGGACCACGGCCGAGGGGCCGGAGGCCCCGGCCGTGACCGTCACCCTCCCGGAGCCGGTGACCGGCCCTCCCTGGGCAGGGGTCCTTCCGCCGCGCCGCGGCTGGGAGCGCGTCGAAGGGCTGCCGTCGACGGCGGACGTACGAGGTGCGGTGGGCGCTGCCGTGGCCGAGTTCCGTCTCCGGACCGAGGCCCTTCCGGAGCAGCGCCGCACACGCGCCGAACTGGACCGGATCGGTCGCGAGATCTGGTCCCGCACGCTGGGCGACACCGAACTTCCGCTGCGCGCGGTCCATGCGGCGCAGTCGCTGGGCTTTCTGCGCCCGCTGCCCGCCGGGGCGGCAGCCGCCCGTACCGCGGCCGCGCCGGGCCCGCGCGGCAACGGCTCGGTGACGGCGCTCGCGTCGCCCCCGCCGGAACCGCTCGCGCTCCTCGCCGTCGGCCGCTGGCTGCGCCTGCGCACTCCGTACGGCTCCATCGCCGTGCGCCGTGCGGGACAGCAGGGTCTGACCGTCACACCTGCGTGAGCTCGGCCCCTTCCGCCGGCATCCGGCAGGCCCCGCACGGTTGTTGAACCCCCACTGCCCACGCACCCGGGGCCTCAAGCGGCCCCGGGTCCTGGTCGTCATTGGCGACTGGGCGCCGGTCGCCGAGTCGTCGCCGATCGGCGCGCTGGGATGGGCGACCGTGCCGCTTCTACGGACGCCTGATCGTGATCATGGACCTGCGACGTCGTAGGGTCCGACCGCGGTGGTCGGACGTACCGGTCGGACGCCTCGCGGCCTGCGCGCTGGGTCCGGTACGGCTCCACCGGCGTTCCGCGCGGCGAGAGTCAGTCCGGCAGGGGGCGTCATCCCTGCCCGGGTGACTCCGTCACCCGGATCGGTAGGCGCCGGGGGCCGCGGACCAACAGGCCGGGACGGTAGGGGAGTTCCTCCGGGCGCGCCGCCAGCCGGAGGCCGGGGAGGGCGGCGAACAGCATCGGCAGGGCGATCTCGGCCTCCAGGCGCGCCAGCCGGGAGCCCACGCAGAAGTGCGGGCCGTGGCCGAAGGCGACATGGGCCGCGGCCCGCCGGTGCGAGGGTGAGGCCGCCCGGTCGCCGGGCCCCTCGGGGGCGTAGCGGCCCGGCCGGAAGGCGTCCGGCTCGGCGAAGTGGCACGGGTCGCGATTGGCCGCGGCGAGCACCGCGAGGACCGACGCACCCGCCGGTACGACCGTGCCCGCGCCCAGGTCCACATCCTCCGTCGTACGCCGCCAGGTCGTGCCTTCCAGCGGGCTCGCATGCCGCAGTGCCTCCTCCACCACCGCCGGCCAGCGGGAAGGGTCCCGCTCCGCCGCGGCCAGCTCCTCCGGGTGGGTGAGCAACAGCAGCACTGCCGAGGCCAGCAGGTTCATCGTCGTCTCGTAGCCCGCGAAGAGCAGCAGGAAGGCCATGGCGAGCAACTCGCCGTCGTCCAGGCCGCCTTCGGTCGCGTCGTGCACGAGTGCGCTGAAGAGGTCCTCGCCGGGCGCCCGCCGCTTGTCGGCGATCAGGGCGGTGAAGTAGCCGTACAGCCGCGTCCAGGCCTCGTCGACCTCGCCCTCTTCCAGCGCGTCGGCCGGGGAACCGACCCGGTACGTCCACTCCCGCAGATCGCCGCGGTCCGACTCCGGCACCCCCAGAACCTCACCGATGACCAGCACCGGCAGCGGGAACGCGAAGGCGTCGACCAGATCCGCCGAGCCGTCCCGCTCCAGCCGCGCCGCCAGGTCCTGTACGAGTCCGGCCGTCAGCTTCTCGATCCGCGGCCGGAGCGCATCGACCCGGCGCGGGGTGAAGGCGGCGGCGGTCAGCCGGCGCAGCCGGGTGTGGTCGGGGGCGTCGGAGTTGAGCATGTGGCGGGCGAGGCAGGCCCTGGCGCGCTGCGCAGGGGAGTCGGCCTTGGGGCGGCCCGCGCTCTGCGGCGGCACGTTCGAGAAGCGCGGGTCGGAGAGCACCGCGCGCGTTTGCGCATAGCCGGTGACCAGCCAGGCGTGCGTACCGTTGGCCAGCTCGACGCGGGTCGCGGGTCCCTCGGAGCGCAGCGCGGCGTAGTGCGGATACGGGTCGCGGGCGAAGGCCTCATCCGCCGGGTCGAGGACCGGGTCGAGGACCGGCCTGTCGAGAGCCGGTGGGCTGAGGACCGCCGGATCGAGGGCCGCCGGGCCGAGGTGGGACGCCCGGTCGGGAGCCGCGGAATCGGGAGCTGCTGGGTCGTGCACGCGCCCATCCTGACAGCAGGCGGGACAGCGCCCGCCGGGTGGGGGCCCCGCCCGTCACTCCGCCGTATTGATCATGGAAGCGGCGGCGTAGGTGAGGTAGTCCCAGAGCTGCTTCTCGAGCTCCGGTTGCAGGTCGAGCTCGTCCACCGCTGCCCGCATGTGGCGCAGCCACGCGTCGTGGGCCGCCCGGTTCACCGGGAACGGCGCGTGCCGCATCCGCAGCCGCGGGTGCCCGCGGTTGTCGCTGTAGGTACGCGGCCCGCCCCAGTACTGGATGAGGAAGAGCGTCAGCCGCTCCTCGGCCGGTCCGAGATCCTCCTCCGGGTACATCGGCCGCAGCAGCGGGTCCTCCGCAACCCCTTGGTAGAAGCGGTGCACCAGCTTGCGGAAGGTCGGCTCCCCGCCGATCAGCTCGTAGAAGGTCTGCTCCTGCAGCGTGCCCCGTGGAATCTCAGTCACGTCCCCCATGGTCTCAGACGCACCGGCCGAGTCCCTCAGCTACCGCTGGAAGCGCCCCGGGGGCGTAGGACCCGCCCCGGCTGCCCGGCGACGATGCGGGTCCGCCCGGCTCTCGGCCGGACAGGGGCTTAGCCCCGCCGGACGGTGATCGTGGTCCAGGCGCCGACGTGGACGCGGTCACCGTCCTGCAGCGGGATCGGAACGAACGGCTGGATCGGGTCCTCGCCTCCGTTGATCGTCGTGCCGTTGGTGGAGTTCTGGTCGACCACGCACCAGATGCCGTCGGGCTGCTGGACGAGCATCGCGTGCTGGTGGGAAACCCCTGGGTCCTCCGGCGGGCGGGAAAGGTCGATGTCCGGGGACTCACCGGTGCTGTTGCGCCGGCGTCCGATGGTCACCTGGCCACCGGTGAGCGGGTGCTGCTGCTCCGGGGAGTACGCCGGGAGGTTCAGGCCCGCGGCCTCCGGTCCGCTGCGGCCCATCATCGCCTGGAAGTACGTACGGTCCGGGGCGACGACCGCGACCCACCCCGCCGGGGTCTGAGCGTGCTGCTGCGGCGGTGGTTGCTGGTGCTGCTGGCTTTGGGGCTGATGAGGCACATGGGGTGCTTGAGCCTGGTGCTTGTGCTGGTGCTGGTGCTGGTGCTGGTGCTGCTGTGCCGGTGGCGCCACGTTCCAGTCGTCCTGACCTCCTCCGAAGGAGGGGGCGGGAGGGGACTGCGGAAATCCCTGAGGCGGAATCCCCTGGGGAGGCTGGTGCGCAGGACCGGGCTGCTGCGGAGCGAGTGGCTCCGCCGGGCGGTTCATCTGGGACGGGCGCGAGCCCTGGTAGTCGTACCCCTGAGGGGGCTGCGGAGCCTGCGGGGATTGCTGCTGCGGCTGCGGTGGCTGCTGCGACTGCTGGAAGCCGGGCGGCAACGGGACACCCGACGATGGCGGGGAGGCTTGGGCGTGTGGTGGGACCGAGGTCGGGGAGTGCATCAGGAAGTTGTACCGGCACTGCTCGCAGAACGGCGCCTGGGCCTCGCGCGGCGTACGGCACTGCGGGCACAGCTCCGCCTGGGCGCTGGCGTTCGGATCGTAGAGGCCGGGAGGGCCAGGGAGCCCTCCGTGGCCGGGCGGCTGGTTGGGGCCCGGGTACCCGTAGCCTCCGGGCGCCTGGGCCGGGGCCCCCGGTCCACCCGGAAACGGGGGCGGCGGTGGCGGGGGCGGAACGGCACCGGCAGAGGCTCCGGCTATCGGGTGTCCACAGACCTCGCACCAGTCAGCCGAACCCGACTGGTGTCCGTTCGGGCAGGTCGGCATGTCGTCCTTCCCCCTCTCGCCGCGGCCTCTCCGGACCGTCGTTCGTTGCTCAGCGACGACGTGTCGATTGCTTCGTGACGCGAACCGTCTTGGTCGAGCGCGTTTCGAGAGTCATCTCGTCGGCATCCGCGACCTTAGCCTTCAGTCGCACAGTACCCGTCGCCGTGTTAACCACGTCCACCACCTTCGCAAGCAGTTTCGCAGTTTCCTCGTTACCCGAGCAGCTCGCCAACTGCACGGCCCGGCCCAGTTTCGCGGTGGCAACATCCCGGTCGCCCGACTTACGGGCATCCAGCCCTTGTTGGATGACCTGGGCGAGTTCGGCCTGGCCGGTGTAGTGCGCGACCTGGGGGTTGATCGAGGTGGCGGCGGCCAAGTCGTCGGTCCACACCGCCCGAACCAGGCCCTGCGACAGTGCCTCGGGAGCATCGCCCTCCGGCGTCGGAGTGATCAGCGAAACCCGCGCGGCGAGCATCTCGTCGCCCACGTCCGCAGCCGGCACCCGTACGCGTATGTGGTAGTCGCGCGACTCGACGCCCCACGAGCCGGTGGGATAGTCCCCGGTGCGCGGTCCCGCCTCGGAGCGCCGGCCGGTCAGATCCTCGATGGTCGGCCCCACCTGCGTCACGAGGACCGGCGTCGCTCCCACAGGGGTCCAGATCCGCAGCGAGAGGTCCGCGACCAGGACGGCGGTGGCGGTGACCGTGACGATGGCGTTCACTTCGCGGCCGCCCTCGGGGAGGTGCTCGTTCTGGTACACCTCGACGGAGAACCGGGGCACCTGCGGCTTGGAGAAGGTGGCCATCTGATCCGCTCCTTGACGTTCCGTGAGCTGAGGGGAGGGCAAAAGGGGCGGGCGGGTATCCGGGCGCTGCTCCCCCCGTACGTGATCGTGGCGTCCTCGTGCCGATGCCGGGTCCCCCTATGACGGCAAGGGCCGCCAGGCGCATGGCGATGGGCGGTTGCCGACCGGGTTGACCTGTTCTTCGGCGTCTCAGGCCGATCCTGCCCCGGGAGCGGCTGCGGAGAACGGCACGACCGCCACTGTTACGTTGTCGTGGCCACCGCCGTCGAGCGCATAACCCACCAGGGACTGTGCGCCGTGCATCGGCCGGCAGCGGGCGTCGCCCGGCACGGCCCCGGCCATCTCCTCGGCGGCCTCGGCGTAGTTCCACAGGCCGTCCGTGCAGACCACGACGACCCCGGGCCGGTCGGGTTCGAAGGACCCGGTGTGCGGCTCGATGTCGTAGGCATCCGCGCCGAGCCAGCCGGTGATGGCGTGCGCTCGTTCGTCGGCGTACGCCTCTTCCTCCGACATCAGGCCCGCGGCCACCATCTGGGCAGCCCACGAGTCGTCCTCCGTCAGCCGCGCGGCCGGCGCCGTACGGTCGTCCGGCACCCAGTACGCGCGGCTGTCCCCGATCCAGCCGACCGTGAGGATGCCCGCGGCCACGACCGCGGCCACGATGGTGCAGGCGGGGGCGTTCTGGTGGTGAGGCTGCGGGTCCTGCTCCGGTGCCCGGTCGCCGGAGTCCGCGAGGGAATCGACGGCCTGAGCGGCGGCGAGGATCGCGTCGTGCATGGCCTGCCGGGGAGTGACGCCCTGGGCCAGGGCGGTCAGGAGCGAGGCGTTCGCGGCCGTCGAGGCCGCCTCGGAGGCCTCGTCGGGCCGGGTCGCCGAGGACACTCCGTCGCAGACGATGGCGACGACGGCCGGAGAGCCGTCCGGCAGGGACGTGGTGGACACGGCGAAGGCGTCCTCGTTGCGGTGATGCCGCAGACCGCGGTCGGTGACCGCCGCGACGCCGTCGAGCTGCAGCTCGATGTGATCCCGCTGGCGGGGCTGGGCGTGGCCGCAGTTCTGGCAGTAGCCGTCGGAGTCGATCAGCCCGGTGCGGCAGGCGACGCAACGGGCGCGGGCGCGGGAGTCCGCCGAACCGCCCGGGGTGTCGGTGACGGTCGGGCCGGCGGGGGCCGCCGGTGCCGCGGCCTGCGCGCCGTACGCCATGGCCCGGCGCGGGTCGGCGGGCGCCTGAGCGGCGACCGCCTCCGGTGCGGCTCCGCTCGCCTCCCACGCGGTGGCGGCCAGGGGTTGGTCGTCGCTCTCGGCGAACTCGCGCCCGGCCGTGGAGGCGGAGGCCGCGGCTGCGCCTTCTCCTGTGGCATGCGCCCCGGGAGAAGCCGGAGCGGAGTCATCCGCGTCGTGGGTCGCCAAGTCGTCGGGGCGGTGCGCTTCCTGGGCGGCCGCGTGGTGATCCGACGCGGGCGCCGGCCACTGCGGAGCGTACGGCTCCGACGGTACGGGCGAGCCGTCCGCGCCTTGCGCGGCGGACGCAGCGACCACGGGCGGGGGAGGCACGGGGCCCGCCATGGGCGACGTGGGCGCGGGGGTGTCCGGAAGGGTGGGGGTGTGCGATGCGCAGGCGCGGTCGGGCGGAACCATCGACTCGGACAGGCCTGTTATGGGCGGCTGTTGGGGCATCGGAGGGACGGCGGCTGCGGCACCCCCGGATTCATCCGGCAGACGGGTGCCGGGCAGTGGAGGCGGCACGGCGGCCGCGACCGACAGGGCGGCCCCGCACGCGCCGCAGAAGTTGTCGCCCGGCTCCAGCGGTTCTTTGCAGCTCGGGCAGGTGGACAGCTGTGGCGACTGCGGGACCTGCGGCATCTGCGACATACTCACACCCACGTCCTGGGGCGGAAGCGGTTGGCCCGCTCCACCAGTTCGATCCTCTCCTCGCCGCGCTGTGCCAGCCGTGCGAGAACGCGGTACGAGCGTTCCAGGCCGAAGCGCAGCCCCCGCTCGTCCAGGCTGCTGCCCAGCAGCGCGTGCTGGTCCGACCGGCCGTCGGTCTCGGGAGGGGCGCCGTGCCTCCCCGAGATCACCCAGTCCAGGGCACAGCCCAGCACCTCCGTGGACAACTGCTCGTGGCGCACCGGGTCCAGCCCGAAGTCCGCGAGCCGCTCCACCTCCCGGGCCGCGGCGCCGAGGTCGTCGAGCAGCGAGTCCCGGGGTGAGCGCTGCCGCAGCCGGGCGCGTACGGCCGCGACCCGGGCCGCCGTGTAGTGGATCGACGCCTCCGGCACGGACTCCAACGCCCGCACCGCGCCCGTACGGTCACCCGCGGCCAGTCGCACCCGCGCCAGCCCGAAGGCGGCGCTGACATAGCCGGGGTCGGTGGTCCAGACGAGCCGGTAGTACTCCGCGGCGTTGTCGAGTTGGCCCAGCACCTCGGCGCAGAACGCCAGGGCGAGCTTCGGGGCGGGCTCGCCGGGGAAGGCGTCGTAGACCGCGTCGAACGACAGCGCCGCGGTCTCGCGATCGCCCGCCACGAGCGAGGCGACTCCGCGGGTCCAGATCACCCGCCAGTCGTCGGGGTGCCCTGCTTCCAGATCCACCAACGCCTCGGCCGCAGGCCCGAGTTCGCCGAGCTCCAGGCGGGACCGGACCTCGCGCAGCCGCAGTTCCACGGAGTCGGCGGGTGCATGGCCGAGCGCGGCGATCAGCTCCGTGGGCCCGGAGGCCAGCAGCCCCGCGAGGAACCCGGCGTTCGGGTCACCGGGATCGACCCGCGGTACGGGCAGCGCGAGTGCGGTCGCCCGACTGTCGAGCGGGGCGAGACGGAGGGGGGTCCCGCCACTGCCGTCCGTGCCGCCACCGGTGTCCGTGCCGCCACCGCCGTCCGTGGCGCCCGGCTCGGGATCGTCACCTTCGGTGGCCACCGCGGCCGCGGCCCCGTGCGGTCCGTTCTCGTCGGGCCCGGCAGGGTCCGCGGGCAGCCGCTCGGGGGCTGCTGCAACGCCGGAGCGGCCCGAGGCAGCGTCGGCCGATACGGCCTCCCGGCGGCTGAGCCGGCCGCGGGGCGCGGCCGGCCGCAGGCCGAGCGCCGAGACCGCCCCCGAGGCGTCGGCGAACAACTGGGTGTCCCTGACGCGGAGTTCGGGGCCGAAGAGGGTGGACAGCGCGGGCCGCGGGCGGCCGGTCCGGAGGGCCACGACCTCCCGCAGCACGCCCATCAGCTGCTCCGCCATCTCCTCCGCCGACGCGAACCGCCGCGCCGGATCGGGGTCCGTGGCCCGGACCAGGAGGCGATAGAAGGACTCGTAGCGGCGGAAGACGTCGATGCTGTCGGGGTCGGGCAGGCTGTCCGCGAAGACGTTCGTGTAGCCGTGGAAGTCGAAGGTCAGCACGGCGAGCGTGCGGGCCACCGTGTAGAGGTCCGAGGCGACCGATGGGCCGAGCTCGGCGATCTCCGGTGCCTGATAGCCGACGGTGCCGTAGATCGCGCTCTCGTCGTCGTCCATCCTGCGGACGGCGCCCAGGTCGATGAGCTTGAGCCGGTCCTGCTGCTGGATGGCGTTGTCGACCTTGAAGTCGCAGTACAGCAGGTTCCGGCTGTGGAGGTGGCCGAGCGCCTCCAGCGACTCAAGCCCGTACGCGCACGCCTGTTCCACCGGCAGCGGGTCGCGCCGTCCGGCTGTGTCCCGCCGCTCGTTGGCGATGTCCTTGAGGGATTTCCCGCCGACGTACTCCATCACGATGTAGCCGTCGAGGCTGCCCGTGCGCCGGTCGAGGTGTTCCACGAAGTTGTAGATCCGGACGATGTTGGAGTGCTCGATCTCGGCGAGGAAGCGCCGCTCGGAGACCGCGGCGGCGAGCGCATCCTCGTCGCCCGTGTCCAGCAGGCCCTTGAGCACGACCCAGCGGTCGGACACCGCCCGGTCCACGGCGAGATAGATCCAGCCGAGGCCGCCGTGCGCGAGACAGCCCGCCACCTCGTACTGCCCGTGGACGATGTCACCGGGCCGCAGTTTGGGCACGAAGGAGTACGGGTGTCCGCACTTGGTGCAGAAGCCCTCGGTGCGGCCGGGTCGGTCACCGCGCGCCCGGCCCACCGGAGCCCCGCAGTCGCCCCGGCTGCAGAATCGCTTCCGCTCGAGCACTTCGGGGTTCGGCAGGACCGCCGTCCGCGGATCCGGGCGGGGCACCTCCGGTACGGTCACCAGCCCCGCGCCCAGTCGGTTGCGACCCGAACCGCCCGTGGCGGAACCGGAGCTGCGCACCGACACCGACCGCACGGACGCCCGGCCCCGGCGTGACAGCGACCGCGACAGCCGCCCCGACACCGAACGGCGGGACGGGAAGGACCGCGAGGAGCCGGCGGACCCGGCAGACGAGGACCCCGACACCGACCTCGTGCTGAGCTGCGACGAGAAGCCCAGGGAGCCGGCCCGGCGCCGGCTGTCGGTCACACCGGTCGACAACGAGCCCACCAGTCCGTCCGGCGACACCGCGGGCGCCATCCCACAGGTGTCGCAGTACAACTCGCCGCCACCGACGTCCTCGTACGACCCGGGACAGCCGCGCCGATGGCAGGTGCTCGCGCTCATCCGTCCCCCTCACGCGCGCGGCCCTCGGCCTCGTGCCTCCCCGACGGCCGCGGTGTCAGTGCCTCCGCGGCCGCCTGCTGGTAGCGCAGCACCGCCTGCTCGGCCGCGCGCAGATCGCACGGCGCACTCCACAGCATCCGGCGGGCCGCGTCGTAGCGCTCGATCAGCAGCGGGTCCTCGGCCAACCCGTACCGGGCCACCTTCGCCCGGTACGCGTCGAGTCGGCCGCGCAGTTCGGCCCGTACGGCCAGCGGCGCGGTCACCGCGGTCAGCGACTCCCGGGCCCGGATCAGCTCCTCCTCGGCCCGCTCCTCCAGGCGGTCCAGCAGTGGGGACAGCCGGTGCCACTGGGCGCGCCTGCGGTAGTCGGCCGCCGCTGCCAGCTGTTCGTGCAGGGCCGTCGGCGGGCCGCTGACCGCGGGCACCTCGGAGGCGGCGATCTTCGCGAGGACTTCGCCGCGCGCCTCGCGGGCCTCGGTCAGGGTGCGGTCCGCCCGGGACAGCACGTCCCGCAGATGCACCAGCCGCCGCTCGGCGTCCTGCCGTACGGTGAGCACCGCCTCGATCTCGCGGCGCACGTCCTCCAGAGCGCGGGCCGCACGGTCGTAGCGCGAGGTGTCCGGCCGGCCGCCGCCGGGGGCCGAACTCCCCGACGCCGCCGGACGCCAGAAGCCCAGCGGGTCGGAGACCACCTCGCTGCGCAGCGCCCGCAGTTCGGCGGTGATCCGCTCCAGGTCGTCGCCCGCGGGGTGCTCGCCCGGCCGTACCCCGACGGAGTGGGCGAGGGAGCGGGTGCGCTGCAGCTCTTCGGAGAGCAGGTCGATGCGGGCGGGCAGGGCGGACCATACGGCGTCGGCCGCGACGACCACGTCAAGGGCCTGTGCGTACCACCGGTTCATCCGCTCGACCAGCTGCTCCATGCTCACCTGCTCACTGACCCGGGCCGGTCCGCCGGGCGTGGCGGAGGGCTCGGAGCCGGTGGGGTCGTACGAGTCGGTCGACGCGGCGGCCGTGCCGCCGGGGAGGGTGATGCCGGAGCCGCGCAGCATGTCGGTCAGCTCGACGAGCTCGTCACGGGTCGGCCAGCGGCGTTGCGCGCGGAGCGCGCGGGCGTCCTGGAGAGCGGCGCTGTACGCGTCGAAGTGCCCCCACAGGACGGTGATGAGCTCCTCGGTCGCGGCCCAGCGCGCCTTGGTCGTGCCGGTGAGCTCCGCGCCCTCGAGGAGTCGGCGGCCCGCGTGGTCCTGGAGCGCCAGCAGCGAGGTCTCGATCGCCTCGTGTTCGGCGCCGAGTCTGGCCAGCGCGCGGTCCACCTCCTCCCGGTCCATGACCGGACCGTGGGGTCTCCCCGCGGAACTGGGGAAGGGTGCCGGGCCCCCCATCGATCACCTCTCCTGTGCTCGTGCTGTTCGTGCTGCTCGGCCTGTTGTCGTCCTGCTCCCGCTGGTCCCATCGTTCGTGCCGCCCCAACTATCCCTGGGGGTGCCCCCAGGTCAGTCGCTGGTGTACTTCGGCTCGGGCGGACCGCTGATGCCTTTCAGGTCGGCTGCGAGCCACTTCTCGTACGCCTGCGTCCAAAGGCTGTCGTCCCCGCCCCTGCGGTAGTCCTCCAGAACTCGGTTCACCCGGCGTACCAGGTCCTCGTCCGCACGGTGCATCGCCACGCCGTACGGCTCCCGGGTGAACGGCTCGCCGACCAGGCGCACCGACGGGTCCTGCGCCGCCTGCCCGGCCGCCAGCGCGTTGTCCGTGACCACCGCGTCGACCTCGCCCAGCTGCAGTCTTACCAGGCAGTCGAGTTGGTTCGGCACGGTCGTCACCCGCGCGCCGTGCGACGCCTGCCGCAGTTCAGCCTCCCCCGTCGAACCATCCGCCGTGCAGACCCGCTTCCCGTGCAGTGTGCTGTTGTACCCGGTGACGGACGACCCCTGCGGGACCAGGACCTGCTGACCGGCCTGGAAGTAGGCCGTGGAGAAGGCGACGCGCTTGATGCGGTCGCAGTTGACGGTCATGGTGCGCACGACGATGTCGACCTTGCGCTGTTGCAGGGCCGGGATCCGCTGGTTGGTCGGGATGGTCCGGAACACCACCTTGCCGCCGGGGCCCAGGATGTCCTGCGCGATGGCCCGCACCAGATCGATGTCGAAGCCGGCGAGGTCACCGGTCGCCGGGTTCCGGTAGCCCCAGCGGAAGCTGTTCTGGTCGACGCCGGCGATCAGGTACGCGCGGTCCTTGATGCGCCGGACGGCAGGACCGGAGACGTCGGAGGGCCGCAGGCTCGCCTCCGGATCCTCGCACTCAGCGGTGGCGCCCCCCGGCTGCCCGGGTACGGTCACCGGCCGTCGGGACTCGCCCTGGGGCTGCTCAGGCACCCGGCCGGCGTCCGGGGCGGCGGACGGGCCCGGGCCGCCGCCGGCCGTGCTCGCCCCGGACTGCGCCGGGGGCAGCAGGACGACCGTGAGCGCGCAGACCACGCCCGCCACCGCGACGCGGCCTGCTCGCCGCCCTTCGGGGAGGCGAGGGTGCCCACCGCGGCCCCGCGGCCTTGCCCCCGCCCTCACCCGCATGCGCAGCACTGCGCCTCCGCCTCCCCTCACCGATACTCCGACAGCCTGCGGCCCACCCCGAGCAGGGCGCCCGTCGCGCCCAGCAGGGCCAGTGCGGCGGCGCCCGCCGGCAGTCCGCCGAACGCGCTCCGCCCGTCGTCCGCCGCCCGCCTGAACTCCCGCTGCTCGTGCGCCAGGGCCTTCGCCAGGCTCGCGTCCACCGTGTCGAAGGATTCGCCCGTCGTGTTCTTGTCTCCCGGACTCCGTCCGGACGGGGATTGGCCCATCGCCATGCGGGACCCCAGCTCCCCGATCACCTTGCTCAGCGCGCCCTCGTAGTCGCCGCTCTGGTCGGTGGTCCGGGCGTCGTCGTGGCGGCTGCGCCACTCGAGCACCGCCGCCACGGCCTTACGGACCGGCTCGCGTCCCTCGGCGTCGTCGGCCAGATCCGCCGCGGTCCGCAATGGGGAGCCCGCTTCGGCGGTGCCCGAGTCGTCCGTGCCTGAGGTGTCGCCGACGAGTCGCGCCATCCGCCGGCGATAGCCCTCCTCGTAGAAGTCCTCACCCTCGTCGGTGAGCACCGCGCCGCGCGCCACGAGCGTCAGGCTCTCGTCCGCACGGGCCTGCAGCGAGCCGATCCGCGCCTCGTTGAGGACGTTCAGCGACACCGCCCCGTGCTCGTACGACGTCTCCAGGCCCGATCGCGCCACGACATGGGCCGCCACCAGCCACAGCAGGAGGACCGTCGACGCCGCGGTCGCCGCGAGCAGGCCGCGGTTGAACACCCGGTTCGTGTGGCGATAGCTGCGGCGCTGGGCCCACACGAGGGCGCCCAGGGTGACGACACCCGTGCCGAGGGCGAGCCAGGGCCGGGACTCGGCGTTGTGGTAGTCCGACGTCAGCCGGGCGGTCTCCGCCTCGTACAGCGCGCCGGCCGCGGGCAGCAGCTCGCCGCGCATCCGGTCGTTGGCGTACCGCAGATACGCGCCGCCGAGCGGCAGGCCCTGGCGGTTGTTGGCCCGCGCCTGCTCGATCAGGCCGGTGTAGACCGGAAGTTGCTCATTGAGCCGCGCGATCTGCGGGCGGGCGGACGGCGAGCCCTCGCTGCTTCGCGCCGCCTTCACCAGCAGTGCGGACGCGGTGGCGATGTCCCGCTCGTACCGCTCCCGGACCGTGCGCGGCCACTGGCCGCCCGCCAGGAAACCCGCGGCGGCGCTGGTGTCGGCGTCGGCCAGCGAACGGTAGACGCTGGCGGCGTCGGCGCTGAGTGGTTGGCTCCGGTCCGCCACCGCGTCGGCTGCGGCCGCCCGGTCCGCCATCTGCCATGCCGTCACCGCACCGAACGCGAGGACCAGCGCTGCCAGTACGGCTCCGATGATCCGCAGCCTGCCGGGCTCCGTCGTCGCGCTCGCCCGCAGCCGGTCTACCCCTTCGGCCCAGGCAGTGCGTCGCTCCGGGGCCGCCGAGGGAGCCCCGCCGGGCAGCGTGTGCGTCACGGGACCTCCCCCCTCGGTCGCTCACAGTGGCCTGTCGCCCGGTGCGGCGGAGGACAGGTACACCGCCAGAAGTATGGCCACGGTGACCGGAGTCCACACCGGATTGACTGGATCTTGTGCTGATCGCGATCGAACGCCCTGGTCATCGCCCGCGGTGCCGGCCGCTCGTCCCGGAGCCCCGGGCTGCTCGCCCGGCCAGGACCCCGACGAGGAGGACGCGTACCGTATCCGTTCGGTTCCGTATCGTCGCCGGGGGGGCTAGTCCGGCGGGCCCTGGAACTCCGGCTGCGCGTAGTGGGCGCGAAGCCGCCGGGCGGCGCGGGGTGGGGCGCCCGTGTGGTCCAGCCCGAGGAGCGCTGCGCCGAGCACGGGCCGGGCGGTGACCACGCGCGGATCGGCCTTCGGGGCGCGCTCCGCCAGCAGTTCGGTGATCCGGTCGTGCAGCAGCGGGTGGCGTGCGGCGAGGACGCTGCCCCCGAGCAGAACCGGAGTCTCCTCGTCGAGCAGGTCGAGGTGGGTCAGTGCGACGGTCGCCATGGCGACCACCTCCTCCGCCTGCCGGTGCACGATCGCCCGGGCGACCGCGTCGCCCGACGACGCCGTCGCGAAGAGCACCGGCGTGAGTTCGTGCTTGCGCGCCCCCGGTACGCGCCTTCGGTGCAGCGCTTCGATCAGCGCGTACATGGTGGGCAGGCCGAAGTGGGCGGGCAGGGTCCGGGCGAGAGCCGTCGGCTCGCCACGGCCGTCCTCCGCGCGGGCGGCGAACCACAGCGCCTCCTCGGCGAGTGCGCCGCCGCCGCCCCAGTCGCCGGAGATCCGCCCGATGGCGGGGAAGCGCGCGGTACGGCCATCGGGCAGCATGCCGACGCAGTTGATGCCCGCTCCGCAGACCACGGCGACGCCGCGCGGCTCGTCCACGCCGGCTCGGAGGATGGCGAAGGTGTCGTTGGCGACGTGCGTCGTACGGCCCCACCCGCGCGCGTGCACGGCCTCCCGCAACTCCCGCTCCTCGACCGGAAGATCGGCGTTGGCCAGACAGGCCGACACGTCCTCGGCGTACGGCAGTGACGCGTCATGGTCGAGTCCGGCAGCCGTGACGGCCACTGCGACGGCCTCCGCGAGGGTGTCCACCGCGGCATCGACCCCCACCGCGGGCGGATTGAACCCCCCGCCGCGGGCGGTGCCGAGGACTCTCCCGTCGGGGCCGATCAGTGCCACGTCGGTCTTGCTGTTGCCCGCGTCGATGGCGAGGACGCCGTGGGACACGAGGGGGTTGGTCAGGCCCACGCGAGGTGCTCCCGGTTGTGCGTGATCAGCAGGTCGGTCAGGGTGTCCGCGTCCGCGTACTGGCCGATGAGGGGATGGGCGAGCAGGGTGCGGAAGACCCGCTCGCGGCCCCCGCGCAGGGCCGCTTCGAGGGCCAGGTCCTCGTAGGCGGCGACATGCGAGATGAGCCCGGCGTAGAGCGGGTCGAGCTCCGCGACCGGCAAGGGCTCCGCCCCGGCCGCGGTGATCCGGGCCGGAACCTCGATCACCGCGTCGTCCGGGAGGAACGGCAACGTTCCCTGGTTGAAGGTGTTCACCACGTGGATGTTGAGGCCGTCGCCGGGGCCACCGCCGAGGAGGGAGGCGGCGAGGGCGACCGCGGCCTCGGAGTAGAACGCGCCGCCGCGCCGGGCGAGCAGGGCAGGCTTCTCGTCGAGCGCCGGGTCGCCGTACATCGCCAGCAGCTGCTTCTCCATCTCCGCGACCTCGGCGGCACGGGACGGCTTGGTCCGCTGCTCCGCCACGACTTCGTCGTGCGCGTAGAAGTAGCGCAGGTAGTACGAGGGCACGACACCCAGCCGGTCGAGGACGGAACGCGGCAGCTGCAGGTCGTCGGCGATGGCGTCGCCGTGCTCGGCGAGGAGCCCCGGCAGCAGGTCCTCGCCCTCGGGGCCGCCGAGGCGCACCCCGCGCTCCCAGGTGAGGTGGTTCAGTCCGACGTGGTCGAGGTGCACGGCCTCGGGAGACACGTCCAGCAGCTTCGCGAACCTCCGCTGGAAGCCGATCGCGACATTGCACAGTCCGACGGCCCTGTGGCCGGCCTGGAGCAGGGCCCGGGTGACGATCCCCACGGGATTGGTGAAGTCGATGATCCAGGCGTCCGGGTTGCTACGGCGTACCCGTTCGGCGATGTCGAGGACGACAGGGACCGTGCGCAGCGCCTTGGCGAGACCGCCCGCGCCGGTCGTCTCCTGCCCGACGCAGCCGCACTGCAGCGGCCAGGTCTCGTCCTGGTCGCGGGCCGCCTGCCCGCCGACGCGCAGCTGCAGGAGCACGGCATCGGCACCGGCGACGCCCGCGTCCAGGTCGGGGGTGGTGACGATCCGGCCGCTGTGGCCCTGCTTGGCGAAGATGCGCCGGGCGAGGCCGCCGACCAGCTCCAGCCGGTCCTCGGCCGGGTCGACGAGGACCAGTTCGGCGATCGGGAGCGTCTCGCGGAGCCGCGCGAATCCGTCGATCAGCTCCGGTGTATAGGTCGAACCGCCACCCACGACCGCGATCTTTTGCGGCCGGGGATTCGGGGGCCCGCCCCCGATGGACTGCAGCATGAGGTGACTAGCCCTTCACTCCGGTGAGCGTGACGCCCTCGACGAATGCCTTCTGGGCGAAGAAGAAGACGACGATGACGGGTGCCAGGACCAGAACGGTCGCGGCCATCGTCAGATTCCAGTCGGTGTGATGCGCCCCCTTGAAGGACTCCAGGCCGTAACTGAGTGTCCAGGCGGCCTTGTTCTCGGATGCGTAGATCTGCGGGCCGAAGTAGTCGTTCCAGGCGTAGAAGAACTGGAACAGCGCCACGGCCGCGATACCCGGCTTGGCCATCGGCAGCACGACCCTGACCAGCGTGCGGAATTCCCCGCAGCCGTCGACCCTCGCCGAGTCCAGGTATTCGTTCGGAATGGTCAGCAGAAACTGCCGCAGCAGGAAGATGGAGAACGCGTCGCCGAACGCCATGGGAATGATCAGCGGCCACAGTGTCCCGGCGAGTCCGAGCTCCTTCGCCCAGAACAGGTACATCGGGATGATGACGACCTGCGGCGGCAGCATCATCATCGAGATGACCAGCATCAGGGACAGATTGCGGCCCCGGAAGCGGAACTTGGCGAGCGCGTAGGCGACGGGGATCGACGAGAGCACCGTCAAGGCGGTGCCCAGGCCCGCGTACAGCAGGGTGTTGCGCCACCAGGTGAGGAAGCCCGGCGTGTGCCACACCTGGGCGTAGTTGTCCCATTCCCAGGTGTGCGGCCACAGGTCGCGGGTCAGTGCCTGCTGGTCGCTCATCACCGAGGTCAGGAAGACGAAGACGAACGGCAGCACGAAGAACAGCGCGGCGGCGACCCCGAGCGAGTGCACCGCTATCCAGTGGAGCAGGGCGGTGCGCCGGGCGGTGCGCGCGGCCGGTACGGCCGAGGGGGCGGCCGGTGTCGTGGGCGGGGTCAGAACTTGGGTCATGACGGTCAGTCACCTGCCTGGACGAGTCCGCCGCGGCGGCGCATCAGCAGCGCGGTGAAGGCCATGGCGAGAGCGAACAGCACGAGCGCGATCACACAGGCCGAGCCGTAGTCGAAGCGCTGGAAGCCGAGGTTGTAGACGAGCTGGGGGAGGGTCAGCGTGGACTTGTCGGGGTAGCCGGGCTCGAACTGCTGGCCAGAGCCGCCGATGATGCCCGAGGCGACCTTTCCCGCCACCAACGGCTGCGTGTAGTACTGCATCGTCTGGATCACGCCCGTGACCACGGCGAACATCACGATGGGGGAGATGTTCGGCAGCGTCACGTACCGGAACCGCTGCCAGGCGGACGCCCCGTCCAGCTCGGCGGCCTCGTACTGCTCCTTCGGCACGTCGAGCAGCGAGGCCATGAAGATCACCATCAGGTCGCCGACGCCCCACAGCGCCAGCGCGGTGAGCGCGGGCTTGGACCAGGCGGCGTCGGTGAACCAGCCTGGGGTCGGCAGGCCGACCTCCCCGAGGATCGAGTTGACCGGTCCGGTGCCGGGGTTGAGGAGGAAGACGAAGGCCAGCGTCGCGGCCACCGGCGGGGCCAGATAGGGCAGGTAGAACAGGGTCCGGAAGACCCCTGCGGCTGTCTTGATCTTGGTGATCAGCAGCCCGACGCCGAGTCCGAAGACGACCCGGCAGGTGACCATGACGAGGACCAGCCACAGGGTGTTCTGCAGGGCGGGCCAGAACAGCCGGTAGTCGCCGAAGACGTATCCCCAGTTGTCCAGGCCGTTGAAGGCCGGCGGCCGGAAGCCGTCGTACCGCATGAACGAGAAATAGACGGTGGAGATCAGCGGGTAGGCGAAGAAAACGCTGAAGCCGATCAGCCAGGGCGACATGAAGGCCGCGGTGGTCAGCGCTGCTTTTCTGCGTTTCCTGCGCTGCGCGGCCCGGGCACGCGTGGTGCCCTGGGCCTGCAGGGTGTGCGTGGTCATCGGCGGTCTACTTCGCCTTCGCGATGTCCGTGTCGATCTGCCCCGCCGTCGTCTCCAGACCGGCCTTCAGATCCTTCTGCTTGCCGCTCTCGTAGGCGTAGCCGAAGTCCTGCAGCGTGACCTGGTAGGCACCGCCGTCGGCCTGCGCGGGGCTGGTGTTCGACTTCGGGTGCTGGGCGATCTCGATGAAGGTCTTGAACTCCGGCTCGATCTCCAGCTTCGGGGACTTCAGCGCCTCGAGCGTGGACGGCACGTTGTGGATGGAGTTGGAGAACGCCACGACCGCGGCGGTGTCCGTGGTCATGTACTTCACCAGCTCCCACGCGGCGTTCTGCTTCCGGCTGGTGGAGGCGATGCCCATGATCGTGCCGGACAGGTAGCCCTTGCCGTAGTCGGCCGCCTGGTCGTCCGGGACGGGCAGCGGAGCGGTGCCGATGTCGAACTTCGCGCCCGCGTCCTTGGCCATGCCCAGCCGCCACTCGCCGTCGAGCTGCATGGCGACCTGTCCGGTGTGGAACGGGTGCTTGGCGCCCCATTCGTCACCGAAGGTGTTGCGGTATTTCTCCAGCTTCGTGAAGCCGCCCAGCTTGTCGATCAGACCCTTCTGGAAGGTGAACATCTTCGCGAAGGCGGGGTCCTTGGCGATGTTGGACTTGCCGTTCTTGTCGAAGTACTCCGGGCTCCACTGGGCGACGTAGTGGCCGGGGGTGGTCTCGTAGCCGTGGAAGGTCGGCATGAAGCCGAGTTGCTCGTACGAGTCCCCCTTGGTCTTCGTCAGCTTGACCGCGACCTGCTCGAACTCGCTCCAGGTCTTCGGCGGGCTCTTGATGCCGGCCTTCTGATACGCGTCCTTGTTGTAGTAGAGGCCGTAGGCGTCGTTGAGCAGCGGCAGCGTGCACTGATTGCCCTCGAACTGCGTGTACTCCTGCAGCGCCTCCGGGAACACCTTCGCCGGGTCGATCTTCGACTTCGCCAGGAAGGGCTTGAGGTCGACGAGGGCGCCGGACGTGCAGAACTTGCCGACGCTGTCGGTGGTGAAGGAGGAGATGGCGTCGGGGGCGTTGTCGCCGCCGGCCCGCAGCGCCTGGTTGATCTTGTCGTCCGTGACGTTCGAGGTGACCTTCACCTTGATGTTCGGGTGGGCCTTCTCGAAGCGCGCGACGTTCTCCTCGATCGCCTTGACCTCGCTGGGAGCGCTCCAGCCGTGCCAGAAGTTGATCGTGGTCTCGGCGTTGGGATCGTCGGTCGCGCCGGTCCCGGACGAGCCCGTACAGGCGGTGACGAGGGACAGGGCGGCGGTCGCGGCGAGGGCCGCGGCGGTGGTACGTCGTCCGGACATGACGGTGTCTCCCGGTGCAGGGTCGTGGGACGGAAGGCGTGGAACAGAGGGCGTGGAACAGCAGGCAGGTGCGGGGGTGCCGGCGGCGTCAGCGCGAGGTGTCGAACACCTCGTCGCGTGTGGTGGCCAGAGCGCTCTGCAAAGCGCCGCAGAGCACGGGGTGTTCGGTCACGGCGCCGAGCAGGAGCCGCGGGCGGGGTGCGGCCAGTTCGGCCAGTTCGGCCTGGACCAGCTCGCGCAGGGTCTCCCCGCCGGCGGCGATCACTCCGCCGGAGAGGACGATGAGTTCGGGGTCGAGCACCGCGACCATCGAGGCGAGCCCGGTGGCCAGCCCGGTCGCGAAGCGCCGCAGCAACTCCCGCAGGCGCTCGTCGTCCGGGCTCTCCACCGCTCGTGCGAGGATCGCCGCGGCGACCTCCGAGTGCGGCCCGCTCGGCACGTCGAGGCCGAGCTCACGGGCCATCGCGCCGACGGCCTGTGCCCCCGCGAGCTCCTGGAAGCCGCCGCTGTTCGCCTTGGCGACCTGCCGTACGAGCGGGGTGCCGGGCACGGGCATGAAGCCGACTTCGCCGGCCCCGCCGGTCCGCCCTCGGTGGAGCCGCCCGCCGATGACGATCGCGGCGCCGACGCCCTCCTCGTTCCAGAGCAGCACGAAGTCGTCATGGTCGCGGGCCGCACCGAGCCGCTGCTCCGCCACGGCGGCGAGGTTCACGTCGTTGTCGTACTCCAGCGGCATGGGCAGCGCCGCGGCGAGTTCGTCGAGCAGGGTGGGGGAGTGCCAGCCCGGCAGGTGGCTGGCGTAGCGGAGCCGGCCGGTGCTCGGGTCGAAGGCTCCGGGGGTTCCGATGACGACCCGGTGCAGGTCCGGGGCTCCGCCCGCCGCGGGCAGCGGGAGCGTCAGCCCGGCCGCCTTGACCGCGCCCTCCAGAGCGTCGACCACCTGGCGCACGGCGCCCGTGGCTTGGCGCCCCGGGGTGCGCAGATCGTACGAACCGACGGTCCGGCCGGTGATGTCGGCGACGGCCGCGAGGATGCGCTGGGGGGTGACGTCGAGCCCGGCGACGTACGCGGCGGCCGGGTTCACGGCGTACAGCTGGGCACTGGGCCCCGGCCGTCCCTCGCTGGTCCCGGTGACGATCACCAGGCCGGCCGATTCGAGCCGGGCCAGCAGCTGCGAGGCGGTCGGCTTGGACAGGCCGGTGAGGTTGCCGATCCGGGTCCGGGAGAGTGGGCCGTGCTCGAGCAGTAGATCGAGGGCGGTGCGGTCGTTCATCGCCCGCAGCACCCGAGGGGTTCCCGGAGTCCCGGCCATGCGCCCCGCCTCTCACTGTTAGGAAAGTTTCCTATTGGCGAGTGTCAAGGTAAGACGGGCGCCGGAGCAGCGTCAATGCCTTGGAGGCAGGCGGCAACAAAAGCGTTACCCAGGAAAATGCCGGGCGGCACCCTCCGGTTCGCGAAGGGAGCCACCGGGCACGCCGAAGAAGGCGCTTACTTCGAGAGGTTCGTGCCGCCGGACTGCTGGGGCGGGGGGATCGGCGAGGCGTTCTGCGCCTGCGGCGAGGTGTCCCTCGCCAGCGCCGAGGGGGCGGCCACACCCGCCGTGGGGTCGGGCACAGCCTCGACGGCGGGCTCCAGCGGCAGTCCGCCCACGATCCGGATGCCCGCGGCGTCGAAGGCCTGCTTGATCCGCCAGCGCAGCTCGCGCTCCACACCCAGCGCCTTCCCCGGCATGGTCTTGGCCTGTGTGCGGATCACCATCGTGTCGAGTGTCACCGAGTCCAGGCCCGGCACCTCGACCGGGCCCCAGAGCCGCTCGTTCCACGGCTCCTCCTTGGCCATCCGCTCGCCGGCCTCCCGGATGGTCGCGCGGGCCTTGTCCAGGTCCTCGTCGTAGCGGATCTGCACGTCGACGGCGGCGGTCGCCCAGCCCTGGCTCTTGTTGCCGATCCGCTTCACCTCGCCGTTGCGGACGTACCAGACCTCGCCCTCGTCGCCGCGCAGCTTGGTCACCCGCAGCCCGACCTCGATCACCTCGCCCGAGGCGACCCCCGCGTCGATCGTGTCGCCGACCCCGTACTGGTCCTCGAGGATCATGAAGACGCCGGACAGGAAGTCGGTCACCAGGTTGCGCGCGCCGAAGCCGAGGGCTACGCCCGCGACCCCCGCGCTGGCGAGCAGCGGCGCCAGATTGATGTTCAGGACCGACAGCACGGTCAGGGCCGCTGTGCCGAGGATCACAAAGGACGTGACGCTGCGGAGCACGGACCCGATCGCCTCTGAGCGCTGGCGGCGGCGCTCGACGTTCACCAGCAGCCCGCCCAGGGCGGTGCCGTCAACGGCCTGGGCGGTGCGGTTCATTCGCGTTATCAACTTGGTGATCGCCCGGCGGACGACCGATCGCAGCACCAGCGCGATCACCAGGATCAGCAGGATGCGCAGGCCTGCGCTGAGCCAGATGGACCAGTTCTGCTCCACCCAGCCGGCGGCCTGGGACGCATCCTCCTGAGCCGTTTCGAGCGCGGGCGCGCCGTGGTACGTGCCGCCCGTGAGGGACCAGGACACAGCGAGAACCTCCGTGTGTGACGACCACCCACACTAACCGGGCACATCGGGTGGTCCGGCGTCCCCGATCGAGGGAGAGCCCGGTCGGAAGAGGGGAGAAAACAGGGTGTGGTCGAAAACACTCCTGATGCGTTACCCGGACGTGGTGGCGCCACGACCAGGCATGAGGAGAGACTGAGACCGATCGTCCCGGCGCAAGCCACGCGCCGCCGGCGTACAAGGAGGCATCCGTGCCGCATGTCCTGGTCCTCAACGCGTCGTACGAGCCGCTCGGCGTCGTACCGCTCCGCCGTGCGCTCATCCTCGTGCTCAACGACAAGGCGATCAGCCTCGAGGATTCCGGCGCCCTCATGCACAGCGCGACCCGCGTCATCCCCGCACCCAGCGTCGTCCGGCTCAAGCGCTTCGTGCGGGTCCCCTTTCGGGGCCCTGTTCCGCTCACCCGCCGTGCCCTGTTCGCCCGAGACGGCGGCCGGTGCGCGTACTGCGGTGGCGTCGCAACCAGCGTCGATCACGTCATTCCGCGCAGCCGCGGCGGCAAGCATGCCTGGGAAAACGTGGTCGCCGCCTGCCGCCGCTGCAACCACGCCAAGGCCGACCGGCACGTCGCCGAGCTGGGCTGGCGGCTGCGGCACCAACCCGCTCCGCCGTCGGGGCTGGCGTGGCGGATCATCGGCACGGGCCATAGGGATCCGCGCTGGCTGCCATACCTGCAGCCGTACGGCGCGGACGACGCGATGGCCCGGATCGACGGCATATCTGCCTGAGACCGGGCCTTCGTCGTACCTGTCGCCCAGCGGCTCGCGCCGCTGGGCGTTGTGCCGTGCGGCGGGTGCCGTGCCCAGCGTGGGTCCCCACGGTTCGCGCACGCTTCCCCTCCCAGAGGGTTGTGGCCGCGGCGGCCGTCCGCCGGGCGATACCGGCCGGGGCGTTGGGCGCCCTAGGCGTCGCAGGGCAGGTGGGAGCGGCAGCGGGCGGAGAGTGCGAAGGCATCCGGTGACGCGGGCACTTGGCGGGGCGAGCAGTTCGCCGGGGGCCGTCCGTCCGGCTGCCGCCGTAGGCGGCCTGACGGACCGTACAGTGGGGGCGTGGCCGAGGCGCATGAGTTGACCATGCTCGAGCAGGTCGCCGCGATGCGCGGCGGAGAGCTCTCCCCCGTCGAGCTCACCGAGCACTATCTGCGGCGGATCGAGCGGCTCGACGGCGCCGTCGGCGCGTATCTCACCGTGACCGCCGACCGCGCTCTCGACGACGCCCGCAAGGCCGAGCGGCGACTCGCGGCGGGCGGGACGGTGCCCCCGCTGCTCGGAGTGCCGCTGCCGGTCAAGGACCTCGACCCCGTGCCGGGCGTCCGGTACACCTCCGGATCGGCCGTCCACGCCGACCTCGTCGCCCCGCCCGAGTCCGCCACCGGCCTCGTCGGCCGGCTGGAGCGCGTCGGCACCGTACTGCTCGGGAAGACCAACACCCCCGAATTCGGGCTGCCCGCCTATACGGAGAGCCGGGTCGGTCCGCCCGCCCGCACCCCGTACGCCCCCGGGCTCGGCGCCGGCGGATCCAGTGGCGGGGCGGCCGCCGCCGTGGCCGCCGGGCTCGCGTCCGCCGCCCAGGGCAGCGACGGGGGTGGATCCATCCGGATCCCCGCCAGCTGTTGCGGGATCGTCGGCCTCAAGCCCAGCCGGGGCAGGATCAGCCCCGCCCCGCAGGGCGACGTCAGCGGGCTCGCCACCGCCGGGCCCCTGGCCCGTACGGTCCGGGACGCGGCCGCGCTGCTCGATGTGATGGCCGGCCCGGAGCCCGGAGACCCGATCCCCATGGTCCCGACCGCCACGCCCTTCCTCCAGTGGTGCGAGCGCGCCCCCGGCCGGCTGCGCATCGCCCGCTGGTCCCGGCCGGACCCTCCGGGCGTCACCGTGGAACCGGAGGTGCTCGCGGTCTACGAGAAGACGGCGGCGCTGCTCGCCGAACTCGGGCACGACGTCGTCGAGGTCGCTCAGCCGCTGCGGCCCGGCGAGCGCGATGCGTTCACGCCCGTATGGTCGGTGCTCGCCGCGCTTGCGCCCGTACCGGCGGAGCAGGAGGCCGAACTGATGCCGTTCACCCGCTGGCTGCGTGAGCAGGGGAGGGCCGTGAGCGGTCTGGAGTTCACCCAGGCGCTGTCCGCCATGCAGGCCGTGGGCCGTCGCTTCGCGGCAGCCGTGGCCGGGTACGACGCCGTGCTCACGCCCACCCTCGCGCAGCTGCCGCAGCCGGTCGGAGCGCTCCGCGACGACGCCGATCCGGCCGCGGACTTCGCCGCCCAGATCGCCTTCACGCCCTTCACGGCACCGTGGAACATCGCCGGACTCCCCGCGATATCCCTCCCGGTCGGCTGGACCGACGCGGGCCTGCCCGTCGGTGTGATGCTGGGGGCCCCGCACGGTGCGGAGGGCCCGCTGCTGGCGCTCGCCGCGCAGCTGGAGGCGGCGGCCCCGTGGCGTGACCGGTGCCCCCCGATCTGGTGAGCGCCCGGCGCATATGATGGCTCGCGATCCATCGACCCGGAAAAACCACCGCTGATTCCCCCGGTTCCGCCGCAATCCCTACGCCCGCCGCCGTGCTCGACCGTGAATTCGATTCCGATGATCGAGTGTGACGTGAGCCACGTTCCTGCCATGTTTACGTCTGCGGCTGCGCGCGCTGGGTAGAGCTGCCGTGACCTACGCTGTCGACTTACGGAGGCCTTTCGTGGCCGCGTCCGCCCGCCTGCTGCTCGTTGATGATTCCGCCCTGTCCAAACCCACGGGGTCCGTGGACCCCCTCACCCCCGATGCCGAGCCCGCCAACCCGCTCGATCTGGACGGCCTGTCCGACCCCGACTCGGGTCTGGAGGGCGCCAGCTCCAGCGAGTGGGCCGAACCGCCCCTCACCAGCGAGCCGCCGCTCGCCGACACCGCACCGCTGACGAGCGAGCCGCCGCTCGCCGCGGAGTTGCCGCTCACCAGCGAGCCGACCGCGACCGTCACCGGCGCCGGCACGGAGCCGACGGAGGTCTAGATGGGCCGAGCGCGGCTCGCCGCACTGCACGGCGTCGCCACCGCGTACGAGCCCGCTCCGGGCCGTACCGTCGACGTCCCCGAGGACACCGTGGTCGCCGTGCTCGCCGCGCTGGGCGTCGACGCGTCCACGCCGCGCGCCGTGCGAGCGGCCCTCGACGAGCACGCCCACGGGGAAGCGAACCGGCTGCTGCCCGACACCGTGGTTCTGCACCTGGCGACCGCGCCCGACACGGCGCCCGCGCCGCCCACGCACGCCGCTGCCGCGCCCCTGCCCCCCGCCCTTCGCCGTACGCCGCTTCCGGCCCTTCCCGCCCTACCCGAGGGCACCGTGCTGCACGTCGAGACCGAGAGTGGTGACACGCTCCCCTGGGACGGTACGGCGTTCTTCCCGGGGAAGGTCCCGACGCCGCCGGCCTCCCCCAGCCGGGGGTGCCCCCAGCCCGGTTCCGCTGCGGCGGGCCGGCTCCCGCTCGGCTCCCACACCCTGCGCGCCCACGCCCCCGACGGGCGCTCGGCGCGCGCCGCCCTGATCGTCGCTCCCGAGCGCATGCCCGCACTCCCGGGCCGCTCCTTCGGCTTCCTGGTGCAGCTCTACTCCCTGCTCTCCACCCGTTCCTGGGGCATGGGCGACCTCGGTGACCTGGCCGATCTCGCCGCCTGGTCGGGCCGGTCGCTCGGCGCCGGGTTCGTCCAGCTCAATCCGCTGCACGCAGCCGTTCCCGGTCACGGCACATATCCGACGGATCCGTCGCCGTACCGCCCCTCGTCCCGCCGCTTCCCCGATCCCGTTCACCTGCGGGTCGAGGACGTGCCGGAGTACGCCCACCTCCGCGGCCCGGCCCGGGAGCGCTCCGCCGAACTCCTGGGGCAGGCCGCCGCGTTGCGCGACTCCGTGCTGCACGGCGGTGCCCTGATCGACCGGGATGCGGTGTGGCGGCTCAAGCGGGAGGCTCTGGAGCTGGTGCGCGGCGTCCCGCTCAGCCCCGGCCGCCGCGCCGCGTACTGCGACTTCCTCGCCGAGCAGGGGCAGGCCCTCGACGACCACGCCACCTGGTGCGCCCTGGCCGAGGTCCACGGCCCCGACTGGCACGCCTGGCCGGGCGGCCTGCGCGACCCACGCTCGGCCCGGACGGAACGGGCTCGCGGTGAGCTGCTGGACCGCGTCGACTTCCATTGCTGGCTCGTCTGGCTCACCGACACCCAGCTCGCCGCCGCTCAGCGCGCCGCGCGCGACGCGGGGATGAGCGTCGGCCTCGTCCACGACCTGGCGGTCGGGGTGCACCCCGGCGGCGCGGACGCCTGGGCGCAGCAGGAGGCCTTCGCCGCGGGCATGTCGGTGGGCGCGCCCCCGGACGCCTTCAACTCCCGTGGCCAGGACTGGGGTCTGCCGCCCTGGCGGCCGGACGCCCTCGCCGCCTCGGGCCACGCCCCGTACCGCGACGTGCTGCGGGGACTGCTGCGGCACGCTGGCGCCCTGCGCATCGACCATGTGATGGGCCTGTTCCGGCTGTGGTGGGTGCCGGAGGGCCGGGAACCGACGCAGGGCACGTACGTCAGGTACGACGCGGAGGCCATGCTCGGCGTCCTGGCTCTGGAGGCGCACCGCGCGGGCGCGGTCGTCATAGGGGAGGACCTCGGCACGGTCGAGCCCGGCGTACGAGAAGCGCTCGCCGGGCGTGGGGTCCTGGGCACATCGGTGCTGTGGTTCGAGCGCGACTACGCGCGCACGGGCGCGGACGGCGGGGGTGCGGCCCCACCCCTGGCGCCCGAGGACTGGCGGGCCGACTGTCTGGCCACCGCCACCACACACGACCTGCCCAGCACCGCCGCGCGGTTCAGTGGTGAGCACATCGAGCTGCGGCACGGGCTCGGGCTGCTCACCCGGCCGCTCGCGCAGGAGCAGGCCGAGGACGCGGTGGAGGTCGCCGAGTGGCTGGGGCTGCTCAGCAGGCTGGACCTGCTGCCGGAAGGGGCGGAGGACGAGGAGGGCGCGATCAAGGCGGTCTACCGCTTCCTCACCCGCACTCCGGCCGCGATGGTCGGCGTCTGGCTGCCGGACGGGATCGGCGACCGGCGCCCGCAGAACCTTCCCGGCACCTGGGACCAGTATCCGAACTGGCGGCTGCCCATCGCCGATCCGGGCGGCCGTCCGGTCACGCTGGAGCAGCTCGCGGCCTCGCCCCGACTGCGCTCCCTGGTGACCGAGCTCGCACAGCGGCTCGACGGCGGCTGCCGGACGGAGGAGGGCCCTGCGGCGGCGTACCCCGGGACGGGCGGCCCCGGGGTACGCCGCTCGGAGGAGACACCCCGGGCGCGCGGGGCAGGAGGGCGACCGCTACGGTGACCTACGTGGACAAGAAGAACGCCCTGCGCGCCGGAGCCGTCGCCGCCGGTTCGACGCTGATGATGCTGCTGATGTCGTCCCCCGCGCTCGCGCTCACCCGCGACGACGGCGACGACCCGGGTCCCGGCCTGAGCGTCGTCGAGACGCTGGGCCTGTACGTCGCGCTGCCGATCGTCCTCTTCCTGGTCATCGCCGCACTGGTGGTGGTGGGCGAGAAGTCGTCGCACAAGCAGCGGGGCTGACGCCACCGGCGGACGCCTGCCGAACTCCGCAAGGGCGCCCCGGCCGTACGAGGCCGTGGGCGCCCTTGACTGCGCCGCCGTCTCGACGGCTGACCCGACGGGCGTAAGCCGTGTGGCGGCCGTCCCGGCGCGGCGCGACCGTGGAGGGGACCGGACCATTCAGCCAGAACGGCCTTTCCCGGTACGGAATGGCTCGCGCGGAAGGCGGAGGACCCCCCATGGCGAAGTACCTCTTCAGGGCCAAGTTGACCGTGGACGGCCTGAACGGGCTGCTGAAGGAAGGCGGCACTGCTCGCCGTGAGGTCGTCGAGCGCTTGGTCCAGAGCCTGGGCGGCAGGCTCGAGTCGATCCACTGGGCGTTCGGTGACGAGGACGTCTACGTGGTGGCGGACCTGCCGGACAATCCCTCCGCCGCGGCCATGGGCATGGTCGTCTCGGCCGCCGGTGGCGTCCGCACCAGCACGGTCGTGCTGCTGACGGCGGAGGAGATGGACGAGGCGGTCCAGCAGCGGGCGAAGCGGGTCGAATACCGCAAACCTGGTGGCTGAGCACGCGGCGTGGCGTCCGGCCGCGGCCGGGCCCCTCCGTCCGCCCGGAACGGGGGCCCGGCCGTGCAGCGACCGACTGCCGGTCGGTTCGGACGGGCGCGGAGCGCCCACCTGTCACGGCTGGTCGGCCGCCGCCGCGTCCGCCGCCTGAGCCGTGAGCGCGCGCTCGATGCCCGCGCGGGACTCCGTCACCAGGCGCCGCAGCGCCGCGTTCGGCTCCGCGGACGCCAGCCAGGCGTCCGTCGCGTCCAGCGTCTCCTGAGTGACCTGGACCTTCGGGTAGAGGCCGACCGCGATCTGCTGCGCCATTTCGTAGCTGCGTGACGCCCAGACGTCCTTCACCGCCTCGAAGTACTTCGCGGTGTACGGAGCCAGCAGCTCGCGCTGGTCGGACTGGACGAAGCCGTTGATGACCGCCTCCTGCACCGCGTTCGGCAGTTTGTCGGACTCCACCACCGACGCCCACGCGTCGGCCTTCGCCTCCGGAGTCGGCCTGGCCGCCCGCGCGGTCACCGCATGCCGCTCACCCGCGGAGGTCCTGTCCCGCTCCAGCTCCGCCGCGATGTCCGGCTCCTCCGCCCGGCCCGTTGCGGCGAGCCGCTGCAGCAGCGCCCACCGCAGCTCGGTGTCGACGGCCAGCCCCTCGATCGTCTCGGACCCGTCCAGCAGCCCGGACAGCAAGTCGAGCTGCTCGTCCGTACGGGCGGTCCCCGCGAACGTCCGCGCCCACGCCAGCTGGTGGTCGCTGCCCGGCGCCGCCGCACGCAGCTGCTCCAGCGCGGCCTCGGTCCATTTCGCCAGTCCGGTCTCGCGCCAGGCCGGGTCGGCGTAGAGGTCCAGGGCCAGCTTCACCTGGCGGTGCAGCGACTGGACGACGCCGATGTCCGACTCCTTCGCCACACCGGAGAGGACGAGGTCGAGATAGTCGCGCGTCGCCAGCTCGCCGTCGCGAGTCATGTCCCAGGCCGAGGCCCAGCACAGGGCGCGCGGCAGCGACGCGTCGAAGTCGCCCAGGTGCTGGGTGACGGTCGCCAGCGATTCGGCGTCGAGCCGGACCTTGGCGTACGACAAGTCGTCGTCGTTGAGCAGGAAGACCGCCGGGCGCGCCGTGCCCACCAGTTCCGGCACCTCGGTCAGCTCACCGTCGACATCCAGCTCCACCCGGCCCGTACGGACGAGCTTGCCGCCCTCGAGCGCATACGAGCCGATCGCGATCCGGTGCGGCCGCAGCACCGACTCGCCTTTCGCACCCGCCGGCAGCGCGGGCGCCTCCTGTCGTACGGCGAAGGAGGTGACGACACCCGAGGCGTCCACCGTCACCTCCGGCCGCAGGACGTTGATCCCCGCCGTCTCCAGCCACGTCTTCGACCAGGTCTTCAGGTCCCGGCCGCTGGTCTCCTCCAGCGCGCCGAGCAGGTCCGTCAGCCGGGTGTTCCCGTAGGCGTGCCGCCTGAAGTACGTCTGCACGCCGCGGAAGAACTCGTCCATCCCGACGTAGGCGACCAGCTGCTTGAGCACCGAGGCGCCCTTGGCGTACGTGATCCCGTCGAAGTTGACCAGGACGTCGTCGAGGTCGCGGATCTCGGCCATGATCGGGTGCGTGGACGGCAGCTGGTCCTGCCGGTACGCCCAGGTCTTCATGGAGTTGGCGAACGTGGTCCAGGCATGGGGCCACTTGCTGCCGGGTGCGTGTGCCTGGCAGGCGATGGAGGTGTAGGTGGCGAACGACTCGTTCAGCCACAGGTCGTTCCACCACTCCATGGTCACCAGGTCGCCGAACCACATGTGGGCCAGCTCGTGGAGGATGGTCTCGGCCCGGGTCTCGTACGCCGCGTCCGTCACCTTCGAGCGGAAGACGTACTGGTCGCGGATGGTCACCGCGCCCGCGTTCTCCATTGCGCCGGCGTTGAACTCCGGCACGAACAGCTGGTCGTACTTCGCGAACGGGTAGGCGTAGTCGAACTTCTCCTCGAACCAGTCGAAGCCCTGGCGGGTCACCTCGAAGATCGCGTCCGAGTCGAGGTGCTCGGCGAGCGAGGGCCGGCAGTAGATCCCCAGCGGGACGGACCGGCCCTTCCCTTCCCAACTGCTGTGCACGCTGTCGTACGGCCCGGCGATCAGCGCGGTGATGTAGCTGGAGATCCGGGGGGTCGGCTCGAAGCGCCAGACGTGATCCTTCGGCTCCGGTGCGGGGGAGTTGGAGACGACCGTCCAGCCCTCGGGGGCCTTCACGGTGAACTGGAAGGTCGCCTTCAGGTCCGGCTGCTCGAAACAGGCGAACACCCGGCGGGCGTCCGGGACCTCGAACTGGGTGTAGAGATAGGCCTGCTGATCGACCGGGTCGACGAAGCGGTGCAGCCCCTCACCGGTGTTGGTGTAGGCGCAGTCCGCGACGACCACCAGGTCGTTGGGGCCCGCCTCGAGCGACCGGAGCGCGATCCGGCTGTCCTTGAAGACCTCGTCGGGGTCGAGTGCGGTGCCGTTGAGCACCACCTTGTGCACGGTCGGTGCGACCAGGTCGATGAAGGTCTCCGCGCCGGTTTCCGCGCAGTCGAACCGGACCGTGGTCACCGAGCGGAAGGTGCCTCCTCCCCCGGACTCCGCGGGGGCGCCCCCCGCCTGGGCGCTGGAGAGGTCGAGCTCGATCTCGTAGGACTCGACGGCGAGCAGGCGCGCCCGCCGCTGCGCCTCGTCTCGGGTGAGATTCGTGCCTGGCACGCGGTCATCTCCTCAGTATCAAGATTGGCGGCGTCGGGGTACCCCCGTGCGTTGCGCCCATCCTTCCACGTCGTGGGGCCGGAGGACGGGCTGCGAGGCCCGACGGCGGGGGCTTCGGTGGCGCCCGCCGCTCATTGCGCGGAACGGGCGTCAGCCGCCCAGCTCCTCCGCCACCAGCTCCGCGATCTGTACGGCGTTGAGCGCCGCGCCCTTCCGGAGGTTGTCGCTCGAGACGAAGAGCGCGAGGCCGTTCTGCACGGTCTCGTCGACTCGGATGCGGCCCACGTGGCTCGGGTCCTGCCCGGCGGCCTCCAGCGGCGTCGGGATCTCGGAGAGGGTGACCCCCGGGGCCTCGGCCAGCAGCTCGTAGGCGCGCTCGACGCCGATCGGACGGTCGAAGCGGGCGTTGAGCTGCAGCGAGTGGCCGGTGAAGACCGGGACGCGGACGCACGTACCGGAGACCTTGAGGCCGGGGATGTCGAGGATCTTGCGGCTCTCGTTGCGGAGCTTGTGCTCCTCGTCGGTCTCGAAGCGGCCGTCGTCGACGATCGAGCCGGCCAGCGGCAGCACGTTGAAGGCGATCGGGCGCCGGTAGACGGCGGGCTCGGGGAAGTCGACGGCGGAGCCGTCGTGGGTGAGCTCGGTGGCGCGGTCGGCGACCTTGCGAATCTGGCCGTCGAGCTCGGAGACACCGGCGAGACCCGAGCCGGAGACGGCCTGGTAGGTGGTGGCCACCAGGGCGGCGAGACCGGCCTCCTGGTGCAGCGGGCGGAGCACCGGCATGGCGGCCATGGTGGTGCAGTTGGGGTTGGCGATGATGCCCTTCGGGCGGCGGGCGACCGTGTGCGGGTTGACTTCGGACACCACGAGGGGAACGTCCGGGTCCATCCGCCAGGCGGAGGAGTTGTCGATCACGACGGGCCCCTGGGAGGCGATCTTCTCGGCGAGCGCCCGCGACGTGGCGCCGCCCGCGGAGAAGAGCACGATGTCCAGACCGGAGAAGTCGGCGGTGGCCGCGTCCTCGACGGTGATCTCGGTCCCCGACCACGGGAGGGTCCGTCCGGCGGAGCGGGCCGAGGAGAACAGACGCAGCTCCGTCACCGGGAAGCCGCGCTCGGCGAGCACCTTGCGCATCACGCCGCCGACCTGGCCGGTGGCTCCGACGATTCCGATCCTCATGGGGCTCCTTCTTGCGATCCGACCTGGGAGTGCGCTCCCATCATGCGGGGGGCCCCGGCCGTGCTGTCCAATCGATTGTCCATGGTCCGCGGACCTAGGCCCTGTCCGGCCGGTCATGCCGGGCTCGCGTGCCCTGGCACCGCACCTCGCTGCGTTGTCGTCGGTCGCCGATGGCCCCCAGCTACCGCTGGGAGGTGCCCCCACCGCATGGACTCCCTCCTCCGCCTTGCGATGCTCCCCCAGCTATCGCTCGGAGGTGCCCCCTGCACCAGACCCCGCTCACTGATCCGGCCTGACCGACCGGACAGGACCTAGGCGGACAGCAGCGGCGGGGCGGGGCGCCCGTAGACGCACCCGCCCCGCCGTCGTCCTCGCGTCAGGTCACCGGCTGTGGGCGACGGATCACGGAAGGACCTTCTCGATGCGGACGCCGCCGCTGCCGGTGATGGTGCCGGCCGCGTTGAGCAGGCTGACCGTGCCGGTGAACTCGCGGCCCTCCGGCGCCTCACCGGCCACCACGACCTGGGCCTTGACCTGGGTGGACGCCCCGTTGGCGAGCTTCACGGGCTGCGCTTCGTCGACCTTCACCTCCCCGAGCGACGGTGAGAAGTAGATGTCCGCGTAGTCGTACTCGGTGGTTCCGGCGGGCACGGCGTAGCCGTCCACGGTGATGGTGTACGTCCCGGCCTTGGGCTTGAGCAGCGTCACCGCCTCCTCCGAGTCGCCGTCCGCCGACGATCCGACGACCTGACCGTCGAGGGAGACGCTCAGATCCAGGTCGGCTTTGGCGTCGGAGGGCGAGCCGATGACGACGTCGAGCCGTGAGACACCCTCGCCGATCGTCACCGTGGTGTTCTGCTGCTCCCCGTCCTTGATCGACGGGCGGGCCTTCTTCGCGGAGCCCAGCTCGCCGCCCTTCAGCTTGCCGTCGACCGCCGCGAAGCCGTTGGTGACCTTCCACTCCACCGGCGCCGGGGTGCCGACCTTGGCCTCCTTCACGGTCTGGACCTCGGGCTCGAAGGCCGTGCCGAGCGCGGTCGCAGTGATCGCGAACGGGTTGTCCAGCAGCGGCGAGGTGCGCCGCGACTCGACCTCGAGCTCCCAGACGCCGGGCAGCGGGTTCGCGTACGACCGCAGGTCCGGACGGCAGGTGTTCGCCGGGTTCGGGTAGTTGGGGTAGCAGTTCGGCGTCGAGGTCGGATCGGCCGGCACGCCGTAGGGGTTGATCGCGATCCAGCGGGTCTGGCTGCCGCTGTCCAGGCCGCTCATCGCGACCTCCAGCGTCTTGGCGCCCTTGGGCACCGTCACGAAGTACGACTTGGTGCTGTTCCGCTGCACGGAGCCGGACGCCTTCACCGCGTACGACGGCTTGGCCTGGGGTGCCGCGACGACGACGCTGCTGAGGATCTGCTTGTCGATGCCCTCGGTGTCGTCGTCGTCGAGGGTCAGGACCGCGCTGTGGAAGCCCGCGGTGCGCGGATTGGCGGCGACCCGCACGGTGACCGGCTTGTTCCGCGGCAGGCTGATCTCGTCGTAGCTCGCCAGCCGGAAGGTGCCGTCGTTGTTCCGCAGGCCCACCTCATGGCGGACCGGGCGGTCCGGGCCGGTGGTCCGGGTGACCGTGACGTCGTACGTCCGGGACTGGCCGACCTTGAGGCCGCCCTCACGGTCGTAGACTCCGGTGCCGAAGCCCGGGGTCTTGAGCTTGTCGGACAGCGCGGTCTTCACCGGCGCCTTGACCGTGTACTCATGTGCGGTCGCGCCGTCGCGGATGGCGTCCCAGGCGTCCACGATGTCCATCAGACCCGAGCCCTGCTCGTACGCCTGGAAGCCGCGGATGCGGTGCGCGGTGCTGGTGAGCGCGGTGCGCAGGGTCGCCGGGCTGAGGTCGATCTTCTTCTGCTTGGCGGCCGAGAGCAGCAGCGCGGAGGCGCCGGCGGCCTGCGGGGAGGACATCGAGGTGCCCTGGAACATGCCGTAGCCGGGCGGGAGCTGGTAGCCGGCCTCGGCGACCGGCTGGCCGGGCTGCCAGGTCGGCACGGTGTTCACGGACGCGCCGGGGGCGGAGATCGTCGGGGTGAAGCCGCCGTCCTCACGCGGACCGCGCGAGGAGAAGGGGAACATGGCGTACTTCTTCTCCACGATCGAGCCGTAGTTGGCGGCCCAGGTCTCCTTGCTGACCGCGGCGCCCACGCTCAACACCTTGTCGGCGAGCGAGGGGTCGCCGATGGTGTTGGCGCCGGGGCCGCTGTTGCCCGCGGAGATGACGAGCTGGACGCCGTAGGTGTCGATGAGCCGGGTGTAGAGCTCGGCGCGGGCGTTGTTGCCGTCGTTGAGCGCGGGTAGACCGCCGATCGACATGTTGACGATGTCGACGCCGCGGTTGACGACGAGGTCGATCATGCCCTCGGTCAGCGCGACGTTGGTGCAGCCGCCGGTCCAGGTGCAGGCGCGCGAGGAGACCACGTTCGCGCCGGGTGCGGCGCCGTTCATCTTCCCGCCGAACAGGCCGTTGGCCGCGGTGATGCCGGCCACGTGGGTGCCGTGCGAGCCCTCGATGACGCCGATGTTGACGAAATCGGCCTTCTTGCCGACCCAGTCGCCCCCGAAGGGGTCCATGGGCACGTCCTTGCGGATCTCGACCACGAAGGGGATCCGCTCGGCGATGGCCGTGTCCGGCTTGTCCGTGCCGAAGTAGCCGATCTGGAAACCGTCCTTGTACGGCTTCATGGCCGCTTCGTCGCCGAAGTCGGCGTCATCGTCGAGGTCGACGCGCACGGTCTTGGCGGCCGGGTCGTACAGCACGCCCCAGCGGTCGGTGGTGTCGCCGTCGCGGTTGAGGTCACCGGCCATGTCGCCGCCGGTGGTCGCGGACTCCGAGAACCGGTTGATCTGGTACGAGCCGGCGGGCGCGGTCCAGGTGCGACCGCCGAAGGTGAAGGTCGGTCCGGTGACCGGGTTGACCATCGGACGCCAGGTGGCGTCCGCGTCCACGATCGGATCGGTGGCGGTCACCGAGTCGACGATCTTGCGCTTGCCGGTGGTGGTCTTCTGCAGCGCCGGGTGCGCGAGGTCGACGCCGGAGTCCAGCACGCCGATGGTGATCCCGCGGCCGTCGGCCTTCGGATGGTCCTGCACGAAGTCGACGGCGCCCGTCTCGAAGGCGGGCTGGTACGGGTTCTTTGCGGGGGTGTCCTTGCCCGGAGCGGGATACGAGCCCTGCTGCCCGGTCTCGGCGCCCTTGGCCCGGTCGGCCTTCGGCCTCGGGTCCGGCAGGGCTATCTCCTGGCGCAGATCGATGCCGTGGACCGACGAGAGCTGCTGGGCCTTCTCGATGGCCGCGTCGGCGCGGCCGGTCGGCACGGTGGCGCGGACGTAGCCGAGCTTGTCGTACGTACGGCCCACGGAAGCGCCCTTGACCGCGTCCAGCTGGTCGGCGACCTGCTCGGTCGCACCGGGCGCGGTGGCGATCATCATGGTGACGAACCGGTCACCCTCGGCCTTGGCCTCGGCGAGGAGTTCGGCGTCGGCCGCCCCCAGCTTCTGGTCGGCCGACTTGACCGGGGCCGGGGCGGGGTCGCCCTCGTTGGCGAGGGCGGGGGCGGGGCCGGACGCGGCGAGCGCGGCCACCAGGCCCGCGGCCAGTGCGATCCGTACCGTGCGTCTCACGCCGGGTACGGCGGACTCGGGTATCGAAGATGAAGGCATGGTCATCCCTGGTCTGAAAGAAAAGGGTCCGGATTCCGGAGCCGGATGACCGAACTTTTCTGTAAGGGACGGGTGTTTGGGGAGGGTTACCTGAGACGTATCGCGGCCGTGGCACATTTCCGCCAACCGCCAGTACGCCCAAACCGCCCGTAACGGGGCCAAGTCGGCGCGGATACGTCACCCCGGGCGCGCTGCTGGGGGAGGATGCCGTGGCCCGGCAGAGACCCAGGCTGGGGGCACCCCAGAGGTAGTCCCCCTGGGCCTAACGGCCCGGGAGGTACCCCCAGGGGGAGGCGGACGACGGCCGTGCTACCCCCGCACATGAACGCGCGGTGAGCGGAATCCCTCCTGGTCACGAGGAGTTGATGACCGCCGCGGGCACGCGAGATCCATGTGCGGTGATCGGTGCCGGTCGTTTCGGCGGCGTTCAAACACAGGCCATTCCCGCTGCCAACGATCCCGAGTGAGCGGGCGACCGCCCGCGACCAAGCACTCGGGGAGAGATCGCGCATGTCCCGGACCAGGTCCGCCGTCTCCGCCATCGACCGCCGTTCCGTCCTCGCCGCCGCGGGCGTCGTCGGCGTCTCCGCCGGGCTCGGGATGGCCTTCGGCCCCGGCGGCGGATCGGCCGACGCGACACCGCCGGCGACCGGTCGCCCCGCAGCGCGGCGTGCCGTCCGGGCCGAACCGGGGGCGCCGGCCGGAACAGGCGCCGCCGCAGCCCCGTCGAAGACCGGCACCACGCTCCGTACGGTCGCCGCCCCGCGTGGTTCCAGCGGCTTCCGCCGGCTCGGCGACGGGCCCGGCTGGCCCCGGGTCGTCCGAGCGGAACTGGCCGCCGCGCGGCCGGGCCGCGCCGACCGGCGCACCACGCTCGCCTCCTTCGTCCAGCTCACCGACCTGCACATCGTCGATGTCCAGCACCCGCTGCGCAGCGAGTTCCTGCGCGCCGACCTGATGAGTTCCTTCCGTCCCCAGGAGGCGCTGTCCGTGCCCGGCGCGGTCTCGCTCATCGAACGGGTCAACGCGCTGCGCGGCGGCCCCGCCACCGGGTCGCCCCTCTCCTTCGTCATGACCACCGGAGACAACACCGACAACAACGCGAAGTCGGAGCTGGACTGGTTCCTCACGGTGATGAGCGGCGGCCGGATCATCCCCAACACCGGCGACCTACGCCACTACGAGGGAGTCCAGAACAGCGGTCTGAAGCTGTACTGGCAGCCGGACCACTCGGTGCGCGACCGCGACAAGCAACTGGGCTTCCCGCACCTCGACGGCTTCCTCGACGCCGCCATAGCGCCGGTCAACAGCCCCGGCCTGCGCATGCCCTGGTACTCCACCGTCGGCAACCACGACGGTCTGCCCGGCGGCTGTTACGCACCCGGCCAGTCCTTCTTCGCCGACTTCGCCGTCGGGGGCCGCAAGCTGGAGGAGATTCCCGCCGCCGAGGCGACCGCGCTGTGGGACGACGTGAAGAAGGGCCGGGATCCGTACGGCAAGCGCTACGCAGAACTGCTGCGCACCCGCACCCGGTCGATGCGCAGCGTGACCCCCGACCTGAACCGCGCGCCCTTCACACCACGCGAGTACCTCGAGGCCCACCTCGACCCCCGGTACAAGGGTGCGGGCCCCATCGGCCACGGCTACACCTCGGCCGACCTCGCCGAGAGCCGCCTGCACTACTCCTTCCGGATCTCCGACGACGTCCTCGGGATCAGCCTCGACACCACCAACTCCGGCGGCCACTACGAGGGTTCCCTGGGAGCCGCCCAGCTCCGCTGGCTGAAGCGCACCCTGGCCGCCCACCACGACGACCACGTCCTGGTCTTCAGCCACCACACCAGCAAGTCGATGCGCAACCTCCGCCCCGATCCGGCCCGCCCGCACGAGCAGCGGCACGGGGGCGAGGAGCTGCTGGCCGTCCTCAAGCGGCATCGCAACGTCGTGGCGTGGATCAACGGCCACAGCCACAAGAACAGGATCACTCCGCACGGCAGTTTCTGGGAGATCACCACCGCCTCGCACGTCGACTTCCCGCAACTCGCCCGGGTGATCGAGCTCGTGGACAACCGGGACGGCACCCTGTCCCTGTTCACCACGCTCATCGAGTCGGCCGCCCCGTACCGCACGGACTTCGCCGACCTGTCCCAGACCGGTCTTGCGGCTCTCTACCGCGAGATCGCCTTCAACGCACCGGGCGCACGCACCACCCTGGCCGGAGATCCGGACGACCGGAACACGGAGCTGCTGCTCAAGCGGCCCTGAGCCGGAGCGGCGGGCCCCGGCCTCAGTGGTCCGCCCACTTCTGGGCGCAGGTGCGGAGGTCGGCCTTGACCTGCTGGCCCCGGTCCACCACGACCGGCACCTGCTGGAGGACCTTGCCGTCCTTCTCGCAGGACAGCGTCCAGTTCTCGATCAGGCCGGGCACCGACTCCTCGGTCGCGTCGAACAGCGATGCCGTCAGCGTCCATGAGGGAGTGACCGAGGCGAAGTTCTGCACCCGCAGCACATACGTCCCCTGCTCCGGGTCGTCCAGGAGCACCCGCTCCTTCTCCCCGACGAAGCCCGCGGATCTGCCGACTTCGGTCAGGCTGCCGTCGGCGTTCTTGCGGAGTACGTACAGATCGAGGTCGTCGGGCGTCGGCCAGTCCAGTTTCACCTCGAGGACGTCGGCCGCCCGGTCGACGACGAACTCCTGGTCCGTCGTCCCGTTCGGCGGCGTCGTCCCGGTGAACGTCTTCCGCTCCAGCGGCTCGGAGGAGATCACCTTGATCTGCTTGGCCTTGACGGCCGGGCGGGTCGAGGGGTTCACGTGCCAGGTGAACTTCCCGCTCCGGCCGACCACCATCGTGGTGTCGAGCGTGTCCTTGATCGCACCTGACCAGGTCGGGGTCGCGAAGGTCTTCTTCAGCCGCAGCGTCGCGTCGGCCGGGGCCGCGCCGGCGATCACCGAGTGTGCTTTCACGTCGACCGCGCTCTCCAGCGCGATGAGGAACGCCTCCCGGTTGCCCTTTCCGGCGAACTCACCGGCTCCGACGTACTCGTCGATCACCTTGGGGAACGGCGGGTGGAACTCGTCGGGACCAATCTCGAAGGTGTAGCCGAAGCCGCCGGTCGCGTTGTAGGACCAGTCCTCCGTGGTGCCGGTGGTGTCGTACAACTGCCAGCCGTGCTGGCTGGTGTAGCCGTTCTGGGCGGCCATGCGGTCGCCGAGATCCTTCAGCGCCGCCTCGTCCGGCGGATCGCCCACCGGCGTCCCGTCGGGGCCGGGGGTGTCGGGCGCGACTCCGTTCGGGCGCAGGACCAGGTTGGAGAAGGTGTGGTTGGTGATCAGGTTGGTCACCTGCCGACTGGACACCAGCCTGCGTATGTTCTCCGTCTCCGGCTCGGAGAACGGCCCTGCTCCGCGGTACGTGGGGTCGACCGGCTCGGCGGCCGCGCCCGGACCGCCCCAGAAGCCGCCGTAGTTGCGGTTGGGGTCGACTCCGGCTCCGAAGCCGCCCGGGCTCGATGCCAGCGCGCACTCGCCCGCCAGCGGCTCCTGGCCGTCGACGATCCGGCAGTTCTTGCGCTTGTAGGCGTTGCCGGGGGTGGCGAAGATCGAGCCCGTGCCGCCGTCGTCGACCGGGCGCAGGTCGATCAAGTGCCCGTCGTTGACGGACTTTTCGAACCCGTCGACGTTGACCACGGGAACGACCAGGACGCGGGCCTTCTTCAGAAGGTCGGTGATCCGCTCGTCGGCTCCGTAGTTCTTCACCAGGTCGAAGGCGAACTCGATCGCGTGCTCACCGGACGGCCACTCCCGGGCGTGGTGCACACCCATCATGAGGAAGACCGGCCGGCCGTCCTCCGCGGCCCGCACATCACGTCCGATCTCCACCCCGTAAATCGTCTTGCCCTCGAGGCTCTTGAGGGGAAGGGCGAACTTCTTGACGATGTCGGGCCGGATCGCAGCCAGCCGGGCGAGGTCGTCGTTGTAGTCGTCGAGCTTCCGGTAGGTGTCACGGCCGGACGGCAGCGGCGACTGGGGGGTCGTGGCGGCGTACGCGCGGTTCGCCGCGTTGATCTCGGACTCCCGCTCGACCAGATCCGGGATGCGCACGTTCCAGGTGAGGCCCGCGGACCGGAGCGCCTCGGCGTCCGCGGCCCGGTGCAACACCACCTCGACGTAGTCGTGGCCCGCGTGTTCGGTCATGTCGAGACCGAGTCCGGCCAGCCGTGCCTTGGCGGCGCGGTCCGGGGTCTGCACGGTCACCAGCTGCACCGGGAAGATCTCGACGGCCCCGGCCGGGGCGGTGATGGCGGGAATCAGTCCGAGAGCGACGGCGGTGACGGTCGCGGCAGCGATCTTCCCCTGCCGGTGAGCGGGGCGGAACCTTGCGATCACGGTGAACTCCTGTCGGAGGAAGCTCAGCCCGGGGAGGGGCCTGTCTTGTGGACGGCGAGCCCCGGGCGCTGCCCGGTTCGAACAAGCAACCGGAACGTAGCCTTCAGGCAGCCGTCGCACAAGAGATTGATCGGAAGCCCCTGTTCCGCGGCGGCCCGGGTCACCCCTCACCGCGGGAGCACGACCACATAGGTGGCCGGTTCCCGGTCCCCCGCGGCCATCAGTGCCGTACGGACCACGGTCGCCTGCTGCTCCATCGCCTCGCGGAGCTTCTTCGGCGTGGTGTGCACGACGATGATGCCGAGGCGCTCGAGATGGTCGCGCCTGCGTGCGCTCTCCGCCCAGACGGTGTCCTCGTCCTGCTGCGGCGTGCGGGCGTCGATCTCCAGGGCGACGAAGTGATCCGGCCAGTACGCGTCGACCCGGCCGAGATGCGGGCCGCCGGGCAGCCGCAGATCGACGTTCCACAGCGGTTCCGGGAGGTCGTGGCGGCGCACCAGCTCGTAGAGGCGGCCTTCCGCGAGCGCCCGGCCCTCCGCGAGGAGGGTGTCCACGGCGTCGACGACATGCGGCCGGGACAGCAGCCGGGCGCGGCTCAGCTCTCGTACGACGGCGGCCGGTTCGCAGTGCCCGCCGCGTACCGCCTCGGCGAGCAGCCGGCGTACGGCGGAGGCGTCGGACATCTGCCCGACGGCGTCCGCGAGGGCGCGCGGTACGGGGGCCACCGGCACGCCGGTGATCTCCAGCGGTTCGGGCAGCTCGGTGGTGCGGACGATGCGGACCGGGCCGGCGGACCGGACCCGCCGGGTCCGCGGCACGAGTACGGAGATGCGCTCGAGAGCGCGCAGCGGGGGAGCGGAGGAGAACCGGTGCAAGGCGAGCGCCGCGAGCCCGGTGATCATCGCTTGGGCGCTCCACTCCTCGGCGAGTCCCGGCCTGAGGTTGCCGGAAGGGCGGTCGGCGTACAGCAGCGCGGCGTGCAACCGCTCCTCGCTGGTGGGTGGTCCGGGGTGGAGCAGATAGACGCCGGGGAGCAGCCGTTGCCAGCATCCGCCGGGACGGGTGCGCTCGGCCACATCGGCCGCGGTGATGCCGTGCTCCCGGAGCTGACGGAGCGTCAAGAGCTGGCGCTGGGCGTCGAAGAGGTGGCGCAGGGGGCGCGGGGAGAGCGGGGTGTTGTGATTCATGACCCGCCGATTCCCGGCTCGGCAGGGCGGCCAACGCGTGTTACACGCTCGTCGACGAATCAGGACAACTCCGTCCTAAAGTACGCACGTTCGAGAGCCGATCACCAGGCTCCGCCGATCGGGGGACCTGCAGTTCCGCGGGCGGTCCTCGCCCGTGCGCGGCTGAAGGTCGCAGGGCACGAGCGTGAACTCCCTTGTCGCGAGCACGAAGTTGGAGATGGTGCCCGGGCCAGCATGACCGTGCGGACGGACCGAACTGCGGGCCCGTCACAACCGGGCCCGGTCATGGACGGGTTGGCCCTCAGAGCCGGGCGGCCGCCGCCACGTCGCACTCCTGGGCCCGCAGCGCCCGCTCGAGGTCATCGGTCGCCTCCAGTACCAGGCGGCGCAGTGCGGGCGGCGCTTCCGCGTGGTCCTTCAGCCACGTCTGGGCCCGCTCCAGCGTCCGGAGGTCGTCCTGGAGAATCGGATAGAGACCGCGGACGATCGCCATGGCGATCTCGATGGACCGCTCCCGCCACACCCGCTCGATCGCGGCGAAGTACTGCGGTGCGTACGCCGCGAGCAGCCCCCGCTGCCCCGGCTGGTCGAAGCCCGCGATGGTCGCCTCCACCAGCGCGTTCGACAGCTTGTCGGACTCCACGACATCGGCCCACGCCTGGGCCTTCACCTCGGCGGAGGGCCGCGCCGCCAGGCAGCGCACCTGGTGGCGCTTGCCCGACGCCGTGTCGTCACGGGCCAGTTCGGCGCCGATGACCGAGGCGTCGGCCACACCGTGCGAGGCGAGCGGCTCCAGGAAGGCCCAGCGCAGCTCCTGGTCCACATCCAGACCCTCGATCTTCGCGGTGCCCGCCAACAGCCCTTCCAGCAGCTGGAAGTCGGCCGGACGGGTGGAGACCTGGGCGAAGAAGCGGGCCCACGCGAGCTGGTGGCCGCTGCCCGGTTCGGCGAGGCGCAGCTCGCGCAGCGCGCCGTCCGCGAGCATCCGGCCGCCGTCCTCCCGCCACTCCGGCACCGCGTAGTGCACCAGCGCGGACCTGGCCCAGGCGTGCACCATCTGCAGCACGCCGATGTCGCTCTCCTGGCCGGCGAACCGCTGCACCAGGTCGAGGAAGTCGCGCGTGGGCATCAGCGCGTCCCGGGTCAGGTTCCACAGCGCCGACCAGCACAGGGCGCGGGCCAGCGGGTCGGTCAGGTCGCCCAGGTGCTGCCGCAGCGTGGCGAGCGAGACCTCGTCGAAGCGGATCTTGCAGTACGTGAGGTCCTCGTCGTTGACCAGGATGAGATCCGGCCGTTCGGTCCCGGTCAGTTCGGTCACGACCGTACGGGGACCCGCGACGTCGACCTCGGCGCGGGCGTACCGCACGAGCGGACCCGTACCCGTGCCGAGGGCCGCGGCCTCCCGCCGGTAGAGCCCCACCGCCACCCGGTGCGGCCGCAGCGTCCCTTCCTGTGGGCCGTCCGCCGCCCTTGCGTGGGGCCGGGTCGCCTCCTGGAGGATCGCCAGCTCGGTAATCCGGTCGTTCGCCCCGTATGTCGCCTGCGGCGTCAGCGCGTTGACGCCCGCGGTCTGCAGCCAGGCCCGCGACCAGGTGGTCATGTCACGCCCCGAAGTCTCCTCCAGGACTTCCAGGAGGTGCTCCAGCCGGGTGTTCCCGTAGGCGTGCCGCTGGAAGTAGCGCCGTGCGCCCTCCAGGAAGGCCTCCCGGCCGACGTACGCGACGAGTTGCTTGAGCACCGAGGCGCCCTTGGCGTACGTGATGCCGTCGAAGTTCAGCTTGGCGTCCTCCAGGTCCCGGATGTCGGCCGTCACCGGGTGGGTGGAGGGCAGCTGGTCGGCGCGGTACGCCCAGGCCTTGCGGCGGTTGGCGAAGGTGATCCAGCCGTCCCGGAAGCGGGTCGACTCCACAAGCGAGAAGGTCCCCATGAAGTCGGCGAAGGACTCCTTGAGCCACAGGTCGTCCCACCACTCCATGGTGACGAGGTCGCCGAACCACATGTGCGCCATCTCGTGCAGGATGACGTTCGCCCGGTTCTCGTACGAGGCCCGGGTGACCTTGCCGCGGAAGACGAACTCCTCGCGGAAGGTGACACAGCCCGGATTCTCCATCGCCCCGATGTTGTACTCCGGTACGAACGCCTGGTCGTACTTCCCGAACGGGTACGGATAGTCGAAGTGGTCGTGGAAGAAGTCCAGGCCCTGCTTGGTGATGGTGAAGATGTCGTCCGCGTCGAAGTGCTTGGCCAGCGAACGGCGGCACAGCGCGCCCAGCGGAATGTCCAGCACGCTCCCGTCGGCCAGCGTGCGGCGGTAGTGGTCCCGCACGTAGTGGTACGGGCCGGCCACGACCGCCGTGATGTACGTCGAGATCGGCCGGGTCGGTACGAACCGCCAGGTCGCCGCCCCCGTACCGGCCGGAGCGGGCGCCCCTTCGGCGGCGCTGTTGCTGAGCACCGTCCAGTCGGCGGGCGCAGTCACCGAGAAGGTGAAGGAGGCTTTGAGGTCCGGCTGTTCGAAGCCGGCGAAGACCCGGCGGGCGTCGGCCGGCTCGTACTGCGTGTAGAGGTAGACCTCCCCGTCCTCGGGGTCGGCGAAGCGGTGCAGACCCTCGCCGGTACGGCTGTAGGCACACCGCGCGTCGACCGTCAGGACGTTCTCCGCCGCGAGGCCGTCGAGCACGATGCGCGAGCCGGGGTGGCCGTTCTTCGCGTCGTAGACGGCCGCCGGGTCGAGCTCCCGCCCGTTGAGCACCACCGAGGTCACCGAGGGCGCGACGATGTCGGCGAAGGTGCCGGCACCCGGCTGGGAGCAGCGGAACCGGATGGTGGTCGTCGAGCGGAAGGTACGGGGCTCCTCGCCTCCCGCCTCGGCACCGGATCCGACCGCCGAGCGCAGGTCCAGCTCCACCTCGTACCCGTCCACGGACAGCAGCCGGGCCCGCTCACGGGCCTCGTCACGGGTCAGGTTCTCACCGGGCACGACGGCTCCTTTGCCTCGTCTGGTCTCTCGCGGTCAACTCTGCTGTATCGAGGGTGTGCCCATGGTGTCACGCTGCGCTGCCGCCTGAGCACTCGGGAATGGGCGCGGAGTCTCCTGGCGTTGTGCCAAGGGCACCATGTCGCCATTCCCTTGTGAGGAGCCCTCTGTGACCGCATCCGAGAAGGCCCGTTCCGCGCCCGAGGCGGAGGCGACCCCGGTCGACTTCTGGTTCGACCCGGTGTGCCCGTGGGCCTGGCTGACCTCGCGCTGGATGCTCGAAGTGGAGAAGGTGCGCCCGGTCGAGGTGCGCTGGCATGTGATGAGTCTGTCGGTGCTCAACGAGCCGAGGCTGGACGAGCTGCCCGAGAACTACCGCAGGTTGGTGGACCGGGCCTGGGGGCCGGTCCGCGTCGCCATCGCCGCGGAGCAGAAGTTCGGGAACGGCGTGCTCGGCCCGTTGTACACCGCTCTCGGCACCCGCCTCCACAACCAGGACCTGCCCCGCGAACGGGAGACGATCGTCGCCGCCCTGGAGGAGGCCGGACTGCCGGCCGATCTCGTGGACTACGCCGACTCGGACGAGTACGACGCCGAGCTGCGCGAGTCCCACCGCGAGGGGATCGAGCTGGTCGGCCAGGACGTCGGCACGCCGGTGATCGCGGTCCCCGGGGCGGACGGCGGACGGATCGCCTTCTTCGGCCCCGTCGTCACCCCGGCCCCCAAGGGCGAGGCCGCGGGCAGGCTCTGGGACGGCACCCTGCTGGTCGCCGCCACCCCCGGCTTCTTCGAGATCAAGCGGACGCGTACGGCGGACCCGGTCTTCGACTGACTGGCAGGCGGACGCCGCCTGAGAAGGCCCCCGCGCGATGGGCCGCGCAGGGGCCTACCCGGTGCCGTCCGGCCGGCGGCGGCCATGTCACACTCGGATCATGCGCGTGTACCTCGGCTCCGATCATGCCGGTTTCGAACTGAAGAACCACCTCGTCGAGTGGCTGAGGGCCCAGGGCCACGAGCCCGTCGACTGCGGGCCCCACATCTACGACGCCCAGGACGACTACCCGCCGTTCTGCCTCCGCGCGGCCGAGCGGACCGCCGCCGACCCCGACAGCCTCGGCATCGTGATCGGCGGCTCGGGCAACGGCGAGCAGATCGCCGCGAACAAGGTCGCGGGCGTACGCGCCGCGCTGGCATGGAGCGAGCAGACTGCCGCGCTCGGCCGGGAGCACAACGACGCCAATGTGATCAGCATCGGCGGCCGGATGCACACCCAGGACGAGGCGACGAAGTTCGTCGAGGTCTTCCTGAACACTCCGTACTCGGGCGAGGAGCGCCACAGCCGCCGCATCGAGATGCTCAGCCGGTACGAGACGACGGGCGAGCTGCCCCCCATCCCCCCGCACCACCCCCAGGAGGGCTGACCGCCGGATGCCCGAGGGGCACACCATCCACCGGCTGGCCGCCGACCACTTCGAGAGGTTCGGCGGCCGCGTCGTGCGCGCCACGAGCCCGCAGGGGAAGTTCACCGACGGCGCCGCACTGATCGACGGCACGGAACTGACCGAGACCGACGCCCACGGCAAGCACCTCTTCCTCGGTTTCCGGGGCACCGGCTGGGTGCACGTCCACCTCGGGCTCTACGGCACCTTCCGGTTCGGCGCGGGCCCGGCCCCCGCACCGGTGGGTGCCGTACGGCTGCGGCTCGCCACTGCCACTGCCACCGCCACCGCCACCGCCGCCGCCTACGCGGAGCTGCGCGGCCCGACCGCCTGCGAGTTGATCACCGACGGTGAGAAGCAGGCGATACACGACCGGCTCGGCGACGACCCGCTCCGCACCGACACCGCGTCCGGCGGCGGGGCGACGGGCGGCGAGGGCGCCTGGGCCCGCGTCTCGCGCAGCCGTACGCCGATCGCCGCGCTGCTCATGGACCAGAAGGTCGTCGCCGGGGTCGGCAACGTCTACCGGGCCGAGGTCCTCTTCCGGCACCGCATCGACCCCTATCGCGCGGGCCGGGACATCACCCGCGCCGAGTGGGAGGCGATCTGGGAGGACTTGGTGGGCCTGATGCGGGAAGGTGTGCGGAACAACCGGATCGACACGGTCCGCCCCGAACACACCCCGGAGGCGATGGGCCGCCCACCGCGGGTCGACGACCACGGCGGCGAGGTCTACGTCTACCGCCGGGCGCAGTTGCCCTGCCATATCTGTGGCGGCGAGGTCCGCACCGCCGACCTCGCCGCCCGCAATCTGTTCTGGTGTCCCGACTGCCAGCAGTCGTAGGGCTGTCAGGCGCCACGGCCCACCCCGACCCGCAGGGCGATCCTGCGGTCAATAACCGTCCCGATCAGCGCTTCCTCGCTCGTGCGTGCGCATTTCCCGTACGAATGTCCATCCCCCGGACGGCCGACGGTGCGCAGCATGCCCGCGGGTGGATAAGGTCCCAGGGCAATGGCACGCGTCGCGGGAGCAGAGACCCTGACGGCCCGGATGCGCAAGGGGACGCACCGGGTGCGTATAGGCCTGCGCCGAGCCGGAGTCAACTACTTCCGCGGCGACGGGACCGACTGGCTCGCGCTGGGCGCGCTGCTGCTGACCGTGCCGGCCCTCGCCGCCTGGACGATCGCGGCACCCGTGTGGTGCCCACCCGCCGCACTCGCGATCCCGATCATCGTCGGCGGGCTGCTGCTGCGCCCCGCCAGCCTGCTGCTGTTGTACGGCGCTTCGGCGGCGGCGCTTATCGGTGAGGCCGCGGCCCTCGGCCCGTACACCGAGGAACCCGCGGGCGTCACCCCCGGCACCATTCTCGTCGTCGGCACCGTGGGCTTCGCGGGGCTGATCATCGCTCAGTTCCGCAGCCGGGTCGGGGTGCCCTGGCGGCGCGGCGGGACCATGCTCTTCGACCTGCGCGAGCGGATCCGCGTGCAGAGCAAGCTGCCGAAGCTGCCGAAGGGCTGGCACCGGGAGATGGCGCTGCGCCCGGCGGGCGGGCAGTCCTTCTCCGGCGACTTCGTCGTCGCGGCCCGTACGAACGGCGGGCGGACGCTGGAGGTCGTCCTCACCGACGTCTCCGGCAAGGGTATGGACGCCGCCTCGCGCGCCCTGCTGCTGTCGGGCGCCTTCGGAGGTCTCCTCGGGTCGCTCCCGCCGCACGAATTCCTCCATGCGGCCAACGGCTATCTGCTGCGCCAGGACTGGGACGAGGGCTTCGCCACCTCCGTCCACCTCGTCCTCGACCTGGACAGCGGGGACTACGAACTCCTCTCGGCCGGGCACATCCCCGCCCTCCAACTCAGTGCGGGCACCGGCCGGTGGGAGGAGAAGGCGGCGGAGGGACCGCTGCTGGGGGTCTACGACGGGGCGCAGTTCGACCCGGTCAAGGGCACGCTGCGCCCCGGGGACGTGCTGATGCTCCTCACGGACGGACTGGTCGAGTCGGCGGAGCGGGATCTGACCGAGGGCATCGACCGGCTGACCGGGGAGGCCGAACGCTATGTCGCAGCCGGCTTCCGGGGCGCGGCGTGGCACCTCATCGAGGCGGTCGCCAGGGATGTCAACGACGACCGGGCGCTGCTGCTGATCTGCCGCGACTAGGGCGTGTCCATAGGACACGCCCCAGTTCGGCCTCCCCGCGGTTCGGGTCACGAGATCTTGAGTCCCGTAACCGTGGTCAGCAGCCCCTTCGCCTCGTCGGCCGCGCCCGGCGAGTCCTTGCCGTCTGCCGCCGTACGCAGCTTGTCCAGATGTGCGTCGAGCCGCTCGGCGTCGTCGGCCGCGAGAGAGTCCTTGATGCGGTCGCGGATCAGCTCGAGGGCGGTGACGTCACCGGCGACCGCCGCCTCGTCGCCCGCTGCCGCATCGGTGGCCGTCTGCCGCGCCCACAGCTGGAGGCGTGCCTGGTCGACGGTGTCGACCGAGGTGTACCGCAGCCGCAGATCGAGGGCGTTCTGGGCGACCCGCAGGGCGGCTGTGCGCGCCTCGGCGGAGCCGGGGTTCGCGGCCGCCGTGCCGAAGGACTCGATGTCGCGGCTCATCTGCCGGTCGAGCAGCTCCGGAATCTCATCCTCCGACCGGTAGCCGTTCCACGCCTCGAGCAGCCTGTCCGCCGCGGCCTGCGCCGCGCTCCGGTCGTTCTTCCCTGCCGTGTCGAAGGCGCCGAGAACGGCAATGGACAGCTCGTCAAGTCCCTTCGGCACAGGGCCGGGCCGGGCGTCCGTCGGGATGGCCAGCGACACCTTCTCCAGGTCGCCCCCGGCGGTCCCGGCGGCGAACTCCCCGTACCCGGGCGCGAAGATCTTGTCCTCACGGCTGCCGTCCATATGCAGCTCGCCCACCGTGATCGCGCCCTTGACCGGCTGGTACGGACCCTCGACCGTCTGCGCGGTGTTCTTGACGTGGACTTCCTCGAAGACCACCCCCGGCGCGTTCTCGGGCCGGTAGACATCGCCCTTCTCCGGCTTGTCAGGCATGATCATCGCGGCGGGTGCCGTGTCCCCGGCGATCCAGGTGCCCGCGGTGTCGGCGACGACCCCGTCCTCGTAGTTGAACACGTCTTCGCCGAAGTACCAGACCGAGCCGTCGTCGGCCTGCGCGAACCAGTCGAGCGCGACTTCCTGGATCCGTCCGTCCGAGAAGGCCGCGTACTGGCTGACCACCGTCTGGACCTTCTCGCCGCGCCAGGTGATGGTCTTCGTCTCCGGCAGCTTGGTGACCTCGGTGCGGAACGGCTTGCCGTCCACCTGGCCGCCGTAAATGGCCTGTTCGATCCGGGCGCTCGGATGCAGCGGATTAGTGATCTTCGTCGGCCGGGAGAACTCCGGGTCGCCGCGGTCCACGCGCTCGCTCTGCGGCGCGATCGGCAGGCACTTGCCGGTTTCCTCACCACTCTCCTCGTCCACCACCTTGATGCATTCGGGCTCCTTTGTCCGGTCCGAGGGCGAGCCCGATTCGCCGCATGCGACGGCCGTCAGGGCTGCCGCCAGGCCCAGTCCGATCGCCGCCGCGACAGGGCGTCGACGTGACGTGCTGTTCATGACGCGCCTCCCGCTCATCGCTCCTGGACTTCACGGTTGCACCGGACCGCTGAACAGAGCCTGAACGGGCCTGAATCCGCGTTCAGCCGGCTGCGAGGAGCGCAGGGAGTGCCACCTCGAAACGGGCGCCGCCCAGCGTGCCCTCCCGCACCGCCACCGTCCCGCCGTGCGCTGCCACCAGCTCCGCGACGATCGCAAGACCGAGGCCGCTGCCACCCCAGTCCCGGGCCCTGGCGTCGTCGAGCCGTACGAACCGTTCGAAGACGCGCTCCCGGTCGGCGGGCGGCACGCCGTCGCCGTCATCCTCCACGGCCAGCAGCGCCCGGCCGTCCTCGTCGCCGAGGCCGAGGGTGAACGAGACCCGTGTACGGGCATGCCGCGCCGCGTTGTCCCCGAGGTTGCGCAGCACGCGCCGCAAGGCCTGCCCGTCCGCGTGCACCCGGCAGGCCGAAACCCCCCTCGTGTCGACCGCCAGGTCCGTGGCCCTCCGCAGCCGCTTGGCCTCCTCCAGCACCAGGTCGTCGAGGTCCACGGGGTGCGGCTGCAACTGCAGGGCGTGCTCGTCGGCGCGGGCGAGCAGCAGCAGATCGTCGACGAGCCGCTGCAGGCGCAGCGCCTCCGCCAGGGCCGTCTCGGCGAGCACCGGGGTCGTGCCGCCGCTCCGCTCCGGGTGCGCGAGCGCGACCTCGGCGTGCTGCCGGATCGAGGCGACGGGGGAGCGCAGCTCGTGTGAGGCGTCGGAGATGAAGCGACGCTGGCTCGCCTGGGCCCGCATCAGCCGGTCGAGCATCCGGTTCATGGTGGCGGCGAGCCGGGCGATCTCGTCCTGTCCCGGCGGCTGCGGGACCCGGCGGTGCAGCTCGGTCGAGGAGATCTCGTCGACTTCGGCGCGGATCCGGTTCACGGGTCCGAGCGCCCGTCCCACCGCCGCCCAGGTCGCGGCCGCGGCGAGCAGCAGCACCAGCGGCAGCCCGATGAGCAGCAGCCGCGTCACGATCGCCGTCGAGTCGGAGACCCCGATCAGTGCGCGCCCGACCACGACGGTCACGGTGCCCTCCGGGCCTTCGGCCTGCTCCGCGACCGCGACGAACGGGTCCTCGTCGAGCGGTGTGGTGACCTGCTCCGCGTCGTTTCCATGCGGTCGTGCCAGGACCGGCAGCTCTTCGGCATTCGGGCTTGCGGCCATGACCTCGCCCCGGGCGTTCAACACCTGGATGTACTGCTCTTCAGGGTCGGCCACGGTCAGGGACGGCACCCCGCGACCGGCCTCCACGACCGCCGCCACCTGCTCCGCGCGGGCCCGCGCCGCGGACTCCACGTCCCCCGTGAGCTCCGCCCGCAATGCGGCCACCAGGCCGAACGCCCCGCCCACCAGGGCCACCGCCACCACCAGCACCGCGATCAGGGTGGACCGGACCTGGACCGTACCGATCCGGTTCCGGACCGTGCGCAGACCGGCCCGGAGCCGTCCCGGGAGCCGCTCATCCGCCATCGGCTGCCAGCCGGTAGCCGCTGCCGCGTACGGTCTCGATCGCCGCACGCCCGAAGGGACGGTCGAGCTTGTTGCGCAGATGGCGGATGTAGACCTCGACGATGTTCGGGTCACCTTCGAAGTCGTAGTCCCAGACGTGGTCGAGGATCTCCCGCTTCGAGACGACTTCGCCGCGCCGCCGCAGCAGGAACTCCAGCAGCGACAGCTCCCGCGCGGTGAGCTCGATCTCGGTGCCACCGCGGGACACCCGCCGCTCCGCGGGATCGAGCCGCAGATCGCCGGCCGTCAGGACCGATGGCCGCTCGTGCACGTCCCGGCGCAGCAGCGCGCGCAGTCGGGCGAGGAGCACGGCGTAGGAGAAGGGCTTGGTGAGGTAGTCGTCGGCGCCGGTGTCCAGACCCTCGACCTCGTCCCACTCGCCCTCCTTGGCGGTGAGCATGAGGATCGGGGTCCAGACCTCCTCCTTGCGGAGCGCGGCGCAGACCCGGTAGCCGTTGAGTCCCGGCAGCATGATGTCGAGCAGGATCGCGTCGTACGCGTTCTCGCACGCGAGCCACAGGCCGTCCGTGCCGTTCAGGGCCGTGTCGACGGCGAAGCCCTCCGCCTCCAGCCCTTCCCGGAGCCCGGCTGCGAACCGCTCTTCGTCCTCGACCACCAGTACACGCATCGCCGTGCCTCCGTCCCGAGGTCACGCATCGATTTTCCCACGCCGAGCTGAAGGTGGGCTGAATGCGTGCGGGGTGCGGAGGGCTCCCGGACGGGCGGGGGGACCGTGCCCCGCCCCTCCGAGGGGCGGGGCGGGATGTGCCGGGGACGCGTCAGGCGGCCTTGGCCGTCTTCGCGCGGTCGCGGGCCAGCTCGGCCGCGTCCTTCTTGAAGGCCCAGTCCATCTTCGGCTCCATCGCGAAGCGGAACATCCGCTGCACCGGTGGGGTGCACAGCAGCGTCACCACGACCGCGGCGATGAAGGTCACGGCGATCGCTCCCAGCGGCGTCTGCAGCCACGCGTAGTCGTCGAACCAGCCCCAGAAGCGGGAGCCCTTGGCGAGGAAGCCGTGCAGCAGATAGCCGTACAGAGTCCCCGCGCCCAGCGCCGTGAACCACATCTTCCGCCGGGGCACCCAGGCGAAGAAGCAGCAGACGAGCAGGACCGAACAGCCGAACAGCGCCGGTGTCATGACCAGGCCGGTCCACCAGGGCGCGGCGAGCTCCTGCACGCTGTCGCGGTGGTAGAACCACGCCGAGGACATCCGGGGCCCCGCCCAGTACGCGATCACCGTCGCCGCAGCGAAGGCCGGCACCGACAGGATCCGCACCTCGCGGCGCCGCATGAGCTGGAAGTGCTCCGGCTTCATGAACAGGCCGATCACGAAGAACGGCAGGAACTGCAGGACCCGCTGCAGGTCGAGGTCGTCGCCGATGTCCGGCGAGATCGAGGCGAGCGTGGCGATCGCCAGCGCCAGCGCCACCGGCCAGCGGACGAGCTTCCAGAGCGGGGTGGTGAGCCGCCATACGAAGAGGGCGGCGAGGAACCAGGTGAGGTACCAGGGGTCGAGGAGGCTGATCGGGTGCGACGGGTCGTCGTCCGCCCACTGCTTGAAGAACGAGTACGCGACCTCGAACAGCACGTACGGCACGGCGATGCCGGTCACCAGCCGCTTGAGCCGGTCCGGCCGCATGTCGAAACTGCGGGAGAAGTAGCCGGAGATGAGGATGAACGCCGGCATGTGGACCGTGTAGACGACCATGTACAGCGCCTCGGCGGCGCGGCTGCCGTCGGTCAGCGGTTCCCAGGAGTGGCCCATGGCGACCAGCACGATGGCCAGGTACTTGGCGTTGTCGAAGAACGCGTCGCGCTGCTTCGGTTTGTCGTCTCCGGCCCCGGTGGCGCTCGGTTTCGGTGGGCCCGTCGCCTTGCCGTCCGGGAGGCGCGAACCGTCGTCCGTGGGCGCGGCTTCCCTGGCCTGAGGGAGCGGCGCTCGCTGATAGCCGTGCGGGCGCAGGGTGTCCGTCATAGGCCCTCCCACCAGGAACTGGGCGAGACGATCCTGGACCTCACTGCGTATCCGGGGGTCGAGGCAGTGTGGAACATCTGAGGCACCTTAGCGTCGGAAGGCGGAATCCGTAAAACCTTCATCTCACCTCTCTACGAATCCTGCTGCTGGCACGTTCACATGAAGTAATAAGCGGGGTCCGGTTGTTGGGCGCGATGGAACCAGTTGCCCGTTCTGTCCCATCTCATCCCCCTTAAATGGGGCATATGCCCCGCAGGCGGCTCCGGTGATATGTCCGGTTCATTGGGGCTTTGTCATCGCCTTTGGTATTCCTGAGTTGGTGCGCCGTCACCTCGCGTTCGCCATTCCGAATAACCGCGAGGGGCGCAGTCGAGAACAGGTCCGTGGAGCACAACATGCATAGGGAAACGATCAGGTTGCATTCATCGCGGACACGGAGCGGGCGCCGGGCGGCCGGGCGGTGGCCTGAACTGTCCCCGGACGACGGGTCCCTGGGGAGCAATCAGTCGTCGGTTGGTGGCACGATGGTCCAAGCGGGGGTATGCGGGGCATGCTCGCCGGTGAGACGTTAGCGACCGAGGGTGTGATCCGTTGTGGCCATTTCGCTGTCCGTGGTGGTGCTGTTGGCGATTGTCCTTGTGGTGATGATCCGCGGGGGATCGATCAAGGCCGGGCCCGCCATCGTGGCGGCGCTGTTCGGCTTCTTCCTGGCCTCGACGGAGATGGCGCCGTCGATCAACAAGTTCCTGAACTCGATATCCGAGACGATCAGCCAGCTCAACTTCTGAGCGGGATCAGCTCCCCGGGCGGCGCGCGAGCGCATCCCGGACCGCCTCTTCGCTGCGCGCGACCGAGGCAGTGCCGTCGTCCGCCGTGATGATCGGCCGCTGGATCAGCCGAGGGTGTGCCGCGAGCGCCTCGATCCACCGCTCGCGCTCCGCCGGCTCCCGCGGCCATGCCCGGAGCCCGAGCTCCTTCGCCTCGTTCTCCTGCATGCGGACGATGTCCCACGGCTCGAGCCCGAGCCGGTCCAGCACCGTACGGAGCTCATCGACGCTCGGCGGCTCCTCCAGATACCGGCGCACGGTGTACTCGGCACCCTCCTCGTCGAGCAGCCGCACGGCGGACCGGCACTTCGAGCACGCGGGGTTGACCCAGATCTCCATGCCGCGCACCTTAACGGCGCACCCCACGGCAGCGGGGGCGGGAGGGCCGGAACGACGAGACCTCCGTACCCGGCCCGCAGGATGGTTGCGGACCGGGGACGGAGGTCGTACTGAGAGCGGGCGACGGGAATCGAACCCGCGTAGCCAGTTTGGAAGACTGGGGCTCTACCATTGAGCTACGCCCGCGGGCGCCGCAGATCGTGAAGACGGCGGCACGCAGTGCATCGTAGCGGGTCCGTACGGTCTCCCGCACACCCCGTCCGTCCTGCGCCATCGCCCCCGGGTTCCGCGCGAAGCCCGCGCGTAGGCAGCACGGTGGTAATGCGGCAGCCGCACCGCGTCCGGGCATGTACCCTACGTGTCGCACCAGCGGGGTGTGGCGCAGCTTGGTAGCGCGTCCGCTTTGGGAGCGGAAGGTCGTCGGTTCGAATCCGGCCACCCCGACCAGCAAGATCGCGTTGTGGGGGCGATCCCGCTTGCGGTTACTATGCAAGCTACGTGCCCGTGTGTCTGTCTACCGGGCGCCATCCGCTGTCACTCAGCAGAACCCCAGCAGTCAGCCCCCAAGGAGACCGAACCGTGAAGAGCGCCGTGGAGACCCTGAACCCGACCCGGGTTCGGCTCACTGTCGAGGTGCCCTTCGAGGAGCTCAAGCCCAGCCTCGACGCGGCGTACAAGAAGATCAACCAGCAGGTCACGGTGCCGGGCTTCCGCAAGGGCAAGATCCCGGCACGCGTCATCGACCAGCGGTTCGGCCGTGGCGCGGTTCTCGAGGAGGCCGTCAACGACGCGCTCCCCAAGTTCTACACCGAGGCTGTCAACGAAGGTGACCTGAACCCGCTGGGCCAGCCCGAGGTCGACATCACCGAGCTCAAGGACAACGAGGTCCTCGCCTTCACCGCCGAGGTCGACGTCCGCCCGACGCTCGAGATCCCGGACTACTCCGGCATCGAGGTCGAGGTCGACGCCGTCGAGGTCTCCGACGAGGACATCGAGAAGTCCGTCGAGCAGCTCCGTGAGCGCTTCGCCTCCACCAGCGCGGTCGAGCGCGCCGCCGCCGAGGGTGACGTCGTGACCATCGACCTCGAGGCCAAGGTCGACGGCGAGGTGCTGGAGGACGGGGTCGCCAAGGGCGTCAGCTACACCATCGGTTCCGGCGAGCTGCTGGACGGCATCGACGAGGCCGTCACCGGCCTCGAGGCCGGTGGCTCCGCCACCTTCACCACCGAGCTCAAGGGCGGCTCGGCTGTGGGCAAGGAGGCCGAGGTCACGGTCGACGTCACCGCGGTCGCCACCCGCGAGCTGCCCGAGCTCGACGACGACTTCGCCCAGCTGGCGAGCGAGTTCGACACCCTCGAGGAACTCCAGGCGGACAGCCGTAAGCGCCTTGAGCAGATGAAGAAGTACGACCAGGCCACCCAGGCGCAGGAGAGGGTGCTGGACGCCCTCCTGGAGCTGGTCGAGGTCCCGATCCCCGAGAAGCTCCTCGAGGACGAGATCCGGACCCGTAAGCACAACCTGGAGAGCCACCAGCTCAGCCAGATGGGCCTGGACCTCGAGGGCTACCTCAAGATCCAGAACAAGTCCGCCGAGGAGTTCGACGCCGAGCTGAAGCAGCAGGCCGAGAAGGGCATCAAGACCCAGTTCGTGCTCGACGAGCTGGTCACCAAGGAGAAGCTCTCGGTCGGCCAGGACGAGCTCACCGAGCACCTCATGCGCCGTGCGCAGTCGTCCGGCATGAGCCCGGACCAGTTCGCCCAGGCCGTCGTCGAGGGCGGCCAGGTGCCGATGCTCGTCGGCGAGGTCGCCCGCGGCAAGGCGCTCGCGGCGGTGGTCGAGGCCGCCACGGTCAAGGACACCAAGGGCGAGGTCGTGGACCTGGACGAGGAGGACGAGACCGCCGAGACGGTGACGGCTGCCGCCGAGGGCGAACCGGAGGCGGCGCAGACCGCCGAGGAGAAGCCCGAAGCCTGAGCCTCGCGAGCCCTCAACCCTTCCGACGGGCCCGGACGCGCCACAGGGCGCAACCGGGCCCGTCGGCGCACCACCGTGTGGTGGGGTCGGGGCCGTGCCGGGGTACGCCCCCGGCTACCGCCGGGGGCGCCCCCCGCCACACCCCCTCCTCACTCGTCTGCCGGGTCCGGCATACCCCCGACCCACCCACGGCGAGGGTGCCACCGACCCACCCACCGGCGACGTTGTCCCGGGGCCGTGCCGGATGGACGGCCCGGGGCCGTCCCGAGCCCGGTCGCGCTACGGCGTGAGCCGCGCGCGTCCGCGCCTGCGCTCACAGCGAACAGTTCCCGATGCGGGATGGCGCCCGCCGACCAGCGCGTTAGGGTCCGTAGATACGAGGGCTGGGGACTCTCCGGACGTCGTCGCAGTGCGCACGGGGAAGCCCTGAACCCAAGAAGAAGACGCTGACGGCGTGCGGCCGTCACACAACGAGCAGGTGGATACGTGACGAATCTGATGCCTTCCGCCGCCGCCGGCGAACCGTCCTTCGGTGGCCTCGGCGACCAGGTCTACAACCGGCTGCTCGGGGAGCGGATCATTTTCCTCGGCCAGCCCGTCGACGACGACATCGCCAACAAGATCACGGCGCAGCTGCTCCTCCTTGCCGCGGACCCGGACAAGGACATCTATCTCTACATCAACAGCCCGGGCGGCTCGATCTCAGCAGGCATGGCGATCTACGACACCATGCAGTACATCAAGAACGACGTGGTCACCATTGCCATGGGCCTGGCCGCCTCCATGGGCCAGTTCCTGCTCAGCGCCGGCACCCCCGGCAAGCGCTTCGCGCTGCCGAACGCCGAGATCCTGATCCACCAGCCTTCCGCTGGTCTGGCGGGTTCCGCCACGGACATCAAGATCCACGCCGAGCGGCTGCTGCACACCAAGAAGCGGATGGCGGAGCTGACCTCCTTCCACACGGGCCAGACCGTCGAGCAGATCATCAAGGACTCGGACCGCGACCGCTGGTTCTCCGCCGACGAGGCCAAGGAGTACGGCCTGATCGACGAGGTCATGGCCGCTGCCGCAGGCGTTCCGGGCGGGGGCGGCACCGGGGCCTGAGTGCCCCGCACGCACCCCGCAGCCGATCCCCAGCCCTCTGATACGCCACCAGGATGGTGAAGACCACGATGAACAACTTCCCCGGCAGCGGCCTCTACCAGGGCCCGGTCGCCGAGTCCCGCTATGTCGTCCCGCGTTTCGTCGAGCGCACCTCCCAGGGTGTCCGCGAGTACGACCCGTACGCCAAGCTCTTCGAAGAGCGCGTCATCTTCCTCGGCGTCCAGATCGACGACGCCTCCGCCAACGACGTCATGGCGCAGCTGCTGTGCCTGGAGTCGATGGATCCGGACCGGGACATCTCGATCTACATCAACTCGCCGGGCGGCTCCTTCACCGCCCTCACCGCGATCTACGACACGATGCAGTTCGTGAAGCCCGACATTCAGACCGTCTGCATGGGCCAGGCGGCCTCCGCCGCGGCCGTACTGCTCGCCGCCGGCACCCCCGGCAAGCGGATGGCGCTGCCCAACGCCCGCATCCTGATCCACCAGCCGTACAGCGAGACCGGGCGCGGCCAGGTGTCCGACCTGGAGATCGCGGCCAACGAGATTCTGCGGATGCGCTCGCAGCTGGAGGAGATGCTCGCCAAGCACTCCACCCAGCCGATCGAGAAGATCCGTGACGACATTGAGCGCGACAAGATTCTTACGGCCGAGGAGTCGCTCGCGTACGGTCTGGTCGACCAGATCGTTTCGACCCGGAAGAGCTCGGTCGGCATCGGCGGCTGACGGCTCAGTCGACAAATCCCCTTGGGCCGGGTCTCGGTCAAGCGAACCGGTCCAAGGGGGGCCCGCACGGGGGGCCCGGCAAGGTACCGTCGATAGGCAAGCACCCGGGTCTGCGTATGCGATGCAGATCCCAGGCGAAGGGGAAGCACCTCGTGGCACGCATCGGTGACGGCGGCGACCTGCTCAAGTGCTCGTTCTGCGGAAAGAGCCAGAAGCAGGTGAAGAAGCTCATCGCAGGCCCCGGTGTGTACATCTGCGACGAGTGCATCGATCTCTGTAACGAGATCATCGAGGAGGAGCTCGCCGAGTCCTCCGAGGTGCGCTGGGAGGAACTTCCCAAACCACGCGAAATCTACGAATTCCTCGAGGGCTACGTCGTCGGCCAGGAGGCCGCCAAGAAGGCGCTCTCCGTGGCCGTTTACAACCACTACAAGCGCGTCCAGGCAGACGAGAACGGGCAGGCCGGGCGCGACGACGGCATCGAGTTGGCGAAGTCCAACATCCTGCTCCTCGGCCCCACGGGCTCCGGCAAGACGCTGCTCGCCCAGACCCTCGCCCGGATGCTCAACGTCCCCTTCGCCATTGCCGATGCCACCGCACTCACCGAAGCGGGCTACGTCGGCGAGGATGTCGAGAACATCCTGCTGAAGCTGATCCAGGCGGCCGACTACGACGTCAAGAAGGCCGAGACCGGCATCATCTACATCGACGAGATCGACAAGGTCGCCCGCAAGAGCGAGAATCCGTCGATCACCCGTGATGTGTCCGGGGAGGGAGTCCAGCAGGCCCTCCTCAAAATCCTTGAGGGCACCACGGCTTCGGTCCCCCCGCAGGGCGGCCGGAAGCACCCGCACCAGGAGTTCATCCAGATCGACACGACGAACGTGCTGTTCATCGTGGGCGGTGCCTTCGCCGGTCTGGAGAAGATCATCGAGGCGAGGGCGGGCGCCAAGGGCATCGGCTTCGGGGCGACGATCCGTTCCAAGCGCGAGATCGACTCCTCGGACCACTTCCGCGAGGTCATGCCGGAGGACCTGGTGAAGTTCGGGATGATCCCGGAGTTCATCGGTCGTCTCCCGGTCATCACCAGCGTGCACAACCTCGACCGCGAGGCGCTCCTCCAGATCCTCGTCGAACCGCGTAACGCGCTGGTGAAGCAGTACCAGCGCCTTTTCGAACTCGACGGCGTAGAGCTGGACTTCGACCGTCCGGCGCTCGAGGCCATCGCGGACCAGGCGATCCTGCGCGGCACGGGCGCGCGCGGCCTGCGCGCCATCATGGAAGAGGTGTTGATGTCGGTGATGTACGAGGTGCCGTCCCGCAAGGACGTGGCCCGCGTCGTCATCACCGAGGACGTCGTGCACTCGAATGTGAACCCCACGCTGGTTCCGCGCGAGCCCCGCGCGATCGGCAAGGGCGAGCGTCACGAGAAGAGTGCATAGCACCCCGTACCCACGGACCTGCGAGGGGCGCCCGGCCGAACGGCTGGGCGCCCCTTCGTATCGTGGGTTCCGCGAACGGGCCTTACTTCTTGACGCGGATCTCGCTGCGGAGTTCGCTCGCGGTCTGCGCCCACTCCTCGACCGACGGGGCCTGCAGGCTGCTCAGGTCGGTCGCCCCGATGGTGGGGATCCAGTAGACGAGGGCCGCGGTGCTGGTGTCCCCCCACACGCAGATGGGGAATTTGGTGACATTACCCGCATTCATCGTGCCGCACTTCATGACATCACCGTCGAAGCCGGAGGGTTCCTGCTCCGTCGCGTCGGTGATCTGCCCCTTCGAGATCATCTCATCAACGGCGGCCGCGGGGTCGTCGATCGTGCCGTACGCGCCGGCGAACCCGAGGCTGTTGGAGGCACCCTTGTAGGAGCCGGAGGCGGTCGTGCCGTTCTCGATGAACTCGTCGCTGCCCGTCTGCCCGCTGCCGGGCAGCTGCTGCCCTGACGCCGAGTTCTTGGTGTACTTGCCGTCGAGCACCGACTCGGGCGTCGCGAGCTTGTACTCGCCGCCTCCGCCACCGCCACCGCTCATGAAGAAGATGACGGTGGTTACCAGCACGACCAGGCCGACGGCACCAGCGATGATGCCGATCAGCTTGCCGTTGCCGCCGCCCTGCGGAGGCGGCGGGGGAGCGGCCCAACCGGTCTGCGGCTGCTGCCCGTACGGGCCGGGCTGCTGCGGGGGCTGGCCCGGCGGCGGGTAACCGTAGCTCTGCTGAGGCGGTTGCTGGGGTGCCTGCTGCGGCGGCACGGGCGCGCCCTGCTGGGGATAGCCGTACCCGGGCTGCCCCTGGGGCGGCTGCGGCGGCTGCCCGTACGGGCCCGGCTGCTGGGACTGACCTCCGTACGGACCGGGCTGTTGAGGCTGGCCGCCGTACGGGCCCGGCTGCTGCGGCTGACCGCCGTACGGGCCGGGCTGGTTGTAGCTCATGGGGTTCCTCTCGCGGTCTGCTTCTCGCTACTGCTTGCTGACGACGCGGGCGTCGCTCCGGGCCTCGGCCGCGGTCTCCGCCGCGGCGCCGAGGTCCGCCGTTGCGGCGATGGCGGCCACCGGGTCGATGGTCATGGTCTGGCCCATCGTGCTGGAGCCGCTCCAGACGGACATGGAATCCCGGCTGACGTGGCGGGCGCGTCCGGGGCGTCGTTCGTGGTCTCGAGTCTCTGGCACGTCATCACGGCGCTGCCGGGCCCGCTCGGTCCCCGGGCGGCTCGGCCCGGCAGCCGGCACACGGCTCCCCGGGCCAGGGTGGCGGCTCGTGGTCGTTCATGACATCCCCCCGTTGGCACGATAGTTGCGGCCATATCCTTCCGGACGGCATACCCGGGCTTCACCCCGGGGCTGCAACAGGTTGGAAACTGTTGCAGCCCCGGGGTGACCCTCGGCGAGCAGCCGCGCCCGCGCGGCGGCCCGGCCGTCACCCGGGACGAGCCGGACGCCGGAAGGAAGTGGTTCGTAACGGCAGCGTTGCGGCCCTTACACTGGCCGTCGTGACCGACAACACCCAGCGCCCCCAGGACGGGGCCAACAGCGCGCCCGCAGCACATCTGCCGACCCAGTACACACCGGCCGACGTAGAGGGGCAGCTGTACGAGCGCTGGGTGGAGCGGGGCTACTTCGAGGCGGACGCGAAGAGCGACAAAGAGCCGTACACCATCGTCATCCCGCCGCCCAACGTCACGGGTTCCCTCCACCTCGGCCACGCGTTCGAGCACACGCTGATCGACGCCCTCACCCGCCGCAAGCGGATGCAGGGTTACGAGACGCTGTGGCAGCCCGGTATGGACCACGCGGGCATCGCGACGCAGAACGTCGTCGAGCGCGAGCTGGCCAAGGAGGGCAAGTCCCGCCACGACCTGGGACGTGAGGCCTTCGTCGAGCGCGTCTGGAAGTGGAAGGCCGAGTCCGGGGGCCAGATCTCCGGCCAGATGAAGCGGCTCGGCGACGGCGTCGCCTGGTCGCGTGAGCGCTTCACCATGGACGAGGGGCTGTCCCGGGCCGTCCAGACCATCTTCAAGCGGCTCTACGACGACGAGCTGATCTACCGCGCCGAGCGGATCATCAACTGGTGTCCGCGCTGTCTGACTGCCATCTCCGATATCGAGGTGGAGTACCAGGACGACGACGGCGAGCTGGTCTCGATCCGTTACGGCGAGGGGGACACCGCCATCGTCGTCGCGACGACGCGCGCCGAGACGATGCTCGGTGACACAGCCGTCGCCGTTCACCCGGAGGACGAGCGGTACGCCCACCTCGTCGGCACGGAGATCGAGCTGCCGCTCACCGGCCGCCGTATCCCGGTCGTCGCGGACGAGCACGTCGACCCCGAGTTCGGCACCGGCGCCGTCAAGGTCACGCCCGCCCACGACCCGAACGACTTCGAGATCGGGCAGCGGCACGGCCTGCCCGCGCTCACCGTCATGGACGAGCATGCGGTGATCACCGCGCACGGTCCGTTCCAGGGCCTGGACCGGCTCGAGGCCCGGTCGACGATCGTCGCCGCGCTGCGCGCCGACGGCCGGATCGTCGCCGAGAAGCGCCCGTACGTCCACTCGGTCGGCCACTGCTCGCGCTGCAAGACGACCATCGAGCCGCGGCTGTCGATGCAGTGGTGGGTCAAGGTCGGCCCGCTCGCCAGGGCCGCGGGCGACGCGGTCCGCGACGGCCGGGTCGCGATCCACCCCAAGGAGATGGAGTCCCGCTACTTCGGCTGGGTCGACAACCTCCACGACTGGTGCATCTCCCGACAGCTGTGGTGGGGCCACCGCATCCCGGTCTGGTACGGGCCGGACGGCGAGACCGTCTGCGTCGGACCGGACGAGGAGCCGCCGAGCGGCGAGGGCTGGCACCAGGACAGCGATGTCCTGGACACCTGGTTCTCCTCCGGCTTGTGGCCGTTCTCCACGCTCGGCTGGCCGGACCGGACCGAGAGCCTGGAGCGGTTCTATCCGAACTCGGTCCTGGTCACCGGCTACGACATCCTCTTCTTCTGGGTCGCCCGGATGATGATGTTCGGACTGTACGCGATGGACGGCACCCCGCCGTTCCACACCATCGCCCTGCACGGCATGGTCCGCGACCAGTTCGGCAAGAAGATGTCGAAGTCCTTCGGCAACGCGGTCGACCCACTGGACTGGATGGACGCATACGGCGCCGACGCCGTCCGCTTCACCCTGGCCCGCGGCGCCAACCCCGGTGTCGACGTCCCGATCGGCGAAGACTGGGTCCAGGCCTCCCGGAACTTCGCGAACAAGATCTGGAACGCGACGCGCTTCGCGCTGATGAACGGCGCGACGGTCGAGGGCGACCTCCCGGCCGCTGCGGAGCTGCGGGCCGAGGACCGCTGGATCCTCTCCCGGCTGAACAGCGTCGTCGCCGAAGTCGACGCGTACTACGAGGACTACCAGTTCTCCAAGCTCAGCGAGACCCTCTTCCACTTCGCGTGGGACGAGGTCTTCGACTGGTACGTCGAGCTGTCCAAGACCACCTTCGCCAAGGGCGGTCCTGCGGCCGACGCCTCCCGGCGCGTCCTGGGCGAGGTTCTGGACGTCACGCTGCGGCTGCTGAACCCGGTGGTCCCGTTCGTCACCGAGGCGCTGTGGACCACGCTCACGGGCCAGGAGTCGCTGGTCATCGCCGACTGGCCGAGCGACAGCGGCTTCCGCGACCGGGCGGCCGAGCAGGAGATCGAGATCGTTCAGCAGGTGGTCACCGAGGTCCGCCGGTTCCGCGCCGACCAGGGCCTGCAGCCCGGCCAGAAGGTCCCGGCCCGACTGGACCTGACCGGCAGCCCGGCGCTCGCGGCGCACGAGGACGCGATCCGGCAGCTGTTGCGGCTCCAGCCGGAGGGCGAGGGCTTCACCGCCACCGCCACCCTCCCGGTCGCGGGCGCGACGGTGTCGCTCGACCTGTCCGGTGTGATCGACGTCGAGGCGGAGCGGAGGCGGCTTGCCAAGGACTTGGCCGCCGCGGAGAAGGAGCTGGCACAGACCAAGGCGAAGCTCGGCAACGACGCGTTCCTCGCCAAGGCGCCGGACCAGGTCGTCGAGAAGATCCGCAACCGCCGTGCGGCCGCGGAAGCGGAGATCGAACGCATCACCACCCAACTGGGCGCCCTGCCGCAGGGCTGAGTCCCGGCGATGACGCAGGCGATGACGCAAGGCCCCGCGTACCCCGCGGGGCCTTGCGTCATCGTGCCGTCACCCGCTCCGTAGACTGGGCGCGTGAGTGAGACACCCCCGCACGACGGGCCCGCCGGCGAGAACGACGGCAGCCTCGACCCGCTTGACCAGTTCGACGAGATCGTCGAGGCGGAGACCGGCCGCGATCCCGATCTGGCGGTGATCGAGGCGGGCAGCCGTACCCTGCGTACGCAGGGCGGGTCGCCACAGGGCGACCCCGTCCCGGCCCGGCCCGCGGACCCCGAGGTCGACCGCGCGCTGCGCGAGGTCGAGGCGGAGCTCGCGGGGCGCTGGGGCGAGACCAAGCTCGAGCCGTCGCGGGTGCGCATCGAGGCCCTGATGGACGTGCTCGGCGAGCCGCAGCGCGCGTACCCCGCCATTCACATCACCGGCACCAACGGCAAGACCAGCACCGCCCGGATGATCGAGACCCTGCTGGCCGCCTTCGAACTGCGGACGGGGCGCTACACCAGCCCGCACGTCCAGTCGGTGACCGAGCGGATCAGCCTGGACGGGGCGCCGATCTCCGCCGAGCGGTTCATCGAGACGTACCGCGACATCGAGCCGTACGTGGAGATGGTCGACACCGCCCAGGAGTACCGGCTGTCCTTCTTCGAGGTGCTCACCGGCATGGCGTACGCGGCCTTCGCCGACGCACCGGTCGACGTGGCGGTGGTCGAGGTCGGGATGGGCGGCAGCTGGGACGCCACGAATGTGATCGACGGCCAGGTGGCCGTGGTGACCCCGATCGCGCTGGACCACACCGACCGGCTCGGTGCCACGCCCGGGCAGATCGCCGAGGAGAAGGCGGGCATCGTCAAGGAAGGCGCGACCGTCGTCCTGGCCCAGCAGCCCGTCGACGCGGCGCAGGTGATGCTCAAGCGGGCGGTCGAGGTGGACGCCACCGTGGCCCGGGAGGGCATGGAGTTCGGGGTCGTGAGCCGGGAGGTCGCGGTCGGCGGGCAGCTGTTGACGCTGCGCGGGCTCGGCGGGGAGTACCCGGAGGTCTTCCTGCCGCTGCACGGCGCACACATGGCCCACAACGCCGCGGTGGCACTGGCCGCGGTCGAGGCGTTCTTCGGGATCGGCTCGGAGCACGCCCGCACGCTGGACATCGAGACCGTGCGCGCCGGCTTCGCGTCGTGCGTCTCGCCGGGGCGCCTGGAGGTCGTACGTCACGGCCCCACGGTGATCCTGGACGCGGCGCACAACCCGGCGGGGGCGGCGGCCGCGGCGGGCGCGATCACCGAGGCGTTCGGTTTCAGCCGACTGGTCGGAGTCGTGGGTACGAGCGGTGGCAAGGACGTCAAGGGCTTTTTCGAGGCATTCGAGCCGATCTTCGCCGAGGTCGTGGTGACCCGGAACTCCAGCCATCGCGCGATGGACGTGGACGAGCTGGCGGCGGTCGCGGTCGAGGTCTTCGGCGAGGAGCGGGTGCAGGTCGAGCCACGGCTCGACGACGCCCTGGAGGCGGCGATCACGCTCGCCGAGGAGGAGAGCGAGTTCTCCGGTGCGGGCGTACTGGTGACCGGCTCGGTGATCACGGTCGGCGAGGCCCGGCTGCTGCTGGGAAAGGGCTGAAAGGGCGGATATGCGAACCCTCTGCGCTGCCACGCTCATCGGTGAGTTCTTCGTGATCGGCTTCGCGGGTCTGGTCGCGATGCAGACCTCGGGTCTGCCGACGGCCACCGTCTGGACGGTCAGCGGCGTCACCATGGTGCTGTCGGTGCTGCTGTGCGGGATGCTCTCCCGGCCGGGCGCGGTGCCGATCGGCTGGGCGCTGCAGATCGGGTTGATCGCGAGCGGTTTCGTCGTCCCGGTGATGTTCTTCCTCGGCGCGGTGTTTGCGGCCCTGTGGTGGGCATCGGTCCACTTCGGCCGGAAAGTCGACCAGTCGAAGGCCCGGTTCGCGGCCCAGGAGCGGGAAGAACAAGCCGACGCGGTGTGACGGAGCCCCCATTCACCCATGTAGCCTCTTCGCACCCGCACATTGCCGTACCCAGCGGCGTACCTGAAGGAGCCCGGACAGTGAGCCAGCGCACGCTCGTCATCATCAAGCCCGACGGAGTCCGCAGGGGCCTGGTCGGCGAGATTCTCGGCCGTATCGAGCGGAAGGCCGGCTGGCGGATCAGTGCGCTGGAGATGCGGGAGCTGGACCGCTCGCTGCTGGAGCAGCACTACGGGGAGCACGTCGGCAAGCCGTTCTACGAGCCGTTGGTGGAGTTCATGTCCTCCGGCCCGGTCGTGGTGCTCGTCGTCGAGGGGGAACGGGTCATCGAGGGCCTGCGGACGCTGGCCGGTCCGACCGATCCCATCGCCGCCGGTCCCGGCAGCATCCGGGGCGATTTCGGCACGATCGTGCGGGAGAATCTGATTCACGCCTCGGATTCGGAGGAGTCCGCCGAACGCGAGCTGAAGCTGTTCTTTCCCACGGTTGGCTGAAGGGTAGTCTCCCCCCTTCGCTTCTGACGGTCCGTCAGCCGTAATCCCACTGTGACCTGGGGCGATCGATAAAGATTTGGCGTCTCCTGGCATATGCGTGGCGATTGGGGGAACCTGTCACTCCGACACGACGTCACCAATACGGGGGTAGGCGCGTGTTCCGCTGACAATGGCGGAGTATCCCTCGCGGCGCGTCCGCCCCGGCGTGACTACGATGGAAACCTCCGCACACTCAGCGCTAACCCGCAGACGCAATTGCCATCATCGCTTCCAGCTGGGAAGGCCAGACGTATCCTCATGGGGAACAACATGTCGTTCATCGGCCGTGACATGGCTGTCGACCTCGGCACCGCCAACACGCTGGTGTACGTCAGGGGTCGCGGGATCGTCCTCAACGAGCCGTCCGTCGTCGCCATCAATACCAATACGGGCGGCATTCTGGCGGTCGGTGCCGAGGCGAAGAAGATGATCGGCCGAACCCCCGGCAACATCGTCGCCGTCCGCCCGCTGAAGGACGGCGTCATCGCCGACTTCGAGATCACCGAGCGGATGCTGCGCTACTTCATCCTGAAGATCCACAAGCGCCGCTATCTCGCCCGCCCGCGCGTGGTGATCTGCGTGCCTTCCGGTATCACCGGTGTCGAGCGCCGGGCCGTCATCGAGGCGTCCACCCAGGCGGGAGCCCGCCAGGTGCACATCATCGAGGAGCCGATGGCGGCGGCGATCGGCTCGGGCCTGCCCGTTCACGAGGCCACCGGCAACATGGTCGTGGACGTTGGCGGCGGCACCACCGAGGTGGCGGTCATCTCGCTCGGCGGAATCGTCACCGCACAGTCGATCCGAGTCGCCGGCGACGAGCTGGACAATGCGATCATTCAGCACATCAAGAAGGAGTACAGCCTCCTTCTTGGTGAGCGCACGGCCGAGAGCATCAAGATGACCATCGGCTCCGCGTGCGACATGGACGACGACGAGCACACCGAGATCCGCGGGCGCGACCTGGTCAGCGGTCTGCCCAAGACGGTCGTCATCTCCTCCGCCGAGGTCCGCAAGGCCATCGAGGAGCCGGTCAACGCGATCATCGACGCGGTCAAGACCACCCTCGACAAGTGCCCGCCGGAGCTGTCCGGTGACGTCATGGACCGCGGCATCGTGCTCACCGGCGGCGGCGCGCTGCTGCGGGGCCTCGACGAGCGGCTGCGCCGGGAGACCGGAATGCCCATCCACCTGGCAGAGGAACCGCTCGACTCCGTGGCGCTCGGCTCCGGCAAGTGCGTGGAGGAGTTCGAGGCGTTGCAGCAGGTGCTGGACGCGCAGCCGCACCGTTCATGACGAGCGGGCGACACCGCAGCGACAACAGAAGAAGAGAGACGAGGAATCCGCCGCGCGGGTGATGCCCCTGCTGTGCGGCGGATCGTTCACAGCAGAACAGTCCGCATCCGATGAGGAAGGCACGGCCGTCGCACGTGAGGGACACACGAGAGAGCCGGTTGCTCCTGGTGCTGCTGATCGCCATCGCGTTCGCTCTGATCACGGTGGACATCCGCGGCGGTGAGAACTCCCCGCTCGACAGCGCCCGGCAAGCCGCCGCGTCGGCCTTCGGGCCCGTGGAGCACGGCGTCGCTGCCGCCGTGGGCCCGATCGGCCACGCCATCGGAGCCGTACGCGACTCGGGCGGGCGGCACAGCCGGATCGCCCGGCTGGAGCGGGAGAACGCCGCCCTCAAGGCGAAGCTCGGCAGTGACGTCCGCACCCGCGGACGCGCCGCCGAGCTCGACAAGATGCTCAAGACCGCGGGCGCGGGCCAGTACGGCATCAAGGGCGCCGAGGTCATCGCCATAGGAGCGGCCCAGGGCTTCTCCTGGACCGTCACCATCGACGCGGGCAGCAATGACGGCATCGCCCGCGACATGACCGTGCTCAACGGAGACGGCCTGGTCGGCCGGGTCACCACCGTCGGCCCCGCCACCTCCACGGTCCTGCTCGCCAACGATCCGGACTTCACCGTCGGCACGCGGATGGAGAAGACCGCCGAGCTCGGCTTCGCCACCGGTCAGGGTGACCGGCCGCTGCGCCTCCAACTCCTCAACGGCAAGGCCAAGGTCAGCAAGGGCGACCGGCTCGTCACCTTCGGCTCGCGCGCCGACAGACCGTTCGTACCCGGCGTGCCGGTCGGGGAGGTCGTCCGCGTCGACCCCGCCGACGGCGCTCTCACCCGTACCGTCCAGGTCCGGCCGTTCGTCGGGTTCACCAAGCTCGACATCATCGGCGTCGTGGTGCAGCCGCCGCGCAAGGACCCGCGCGACATGGTCCTGCCGCCGCCCGCCAAGGCCAAGCCGACGCCCACCGTCACCGTCACCATGACCCCCGGCGGATCCGCCGACCCCTCGGGCACGGCGAGCCCGCCCGCGGACGAGTCCACGCCTTCGGACGAGGCCACGCCCGCCGGGGCGACGGCCGTGCCGAGCCCCACCAGGAGCTGACCCATGCGCTTCAACCGGATGCTGCTCTCGACCACGCTCGTGGTCGTCGCGCTCGTCGTCCAGGTGAGCATCCTGGCCCGGCTGCAACTCCCCGGCGCGGCTCCCGACCTGATGCTCCTCGTGGTGCTCGCCCTGGCTCTGGTGTACGGCCACACGGGCGGTTGCGTCGTGGGATTCGGGGCCGGCCTGCTGGCCGACCTCGCGCCGCCCGCGGACCACGCGGTGGGCCGGTACGCGCTCGTGCTGTCGGTCATCGGCTATCTCGCGGGTCTCGCCAAGCCGGAGAGCGGCCGTCTCCGCTCGGCGACCGGCCCTTTGATGGTCGTCGTCGCCGCGGCCGTCGGTGCCACGCTGCTGTACCTCGGTGTGGGCGCGCTCGTCGGTGACACAGGTGCCCACCATGTCGGTCTCGCGAGACTGATCCTCTCGGCCGCGCTCTACGACCTGCTGCTCGCGCCCTTCGTGGTGCCGGGCGTCATGTGGCTGGCCAGACGCGCCGAGAACGACCCCATGGCCGAGGCCGGCGGCGGCGCCTCCGGAACCGACGCCGCGCTGCGGGGCTTCATGACGGCCGGCAGTCTGCTCGTCGGCCGGAAGAGCCGGGTCGGCCGGTACAGCGGTCTCGGAGGCCGGCGGGGCGGGCTGCTCGGTGCACCGGCCAAGACGAAGACGGGGCGCATGAAGGGGGTCAAACGGCTGTGAACGCTGCACCCTCCCCCGACGCGCTGCAAGGGACGGTCGTCGCGCCGCGGGCCCTGCCGACGGCGCGGACCGGTGAGACACGCGAGGGGGCACAGTGACCAACCTTCCGGAGACCGGCCGGACTCCCCGGGTCACCATCCGTCTGGTGGCCATCCAGATCCTCGTCTTCTCACTGCTGCTCACCCTCGCCGGCCGCCTCTGGTATCTCCAGATCCGCAACGGCGACGAGTACGCCGACGAGGCCGCCAGCAACCACGTCCAGCAAGTCGTCCAGCCCGCCACCCGCGGCTCCATCCTCGACGCCCGCGGCGTCCCGCTCGCCGACAACGAGACCCGCCTGGTGGTCTCCGCGAGCCGCACCGATCTACTGAAGATGGAGGACGACGGCAAGGCTGTGCTCGCGCGCCTCGCCGACGTGCTCGACATGAAGCCGCACGAGGTCGCCGAGAAAGTCCGGCTCTGCGACTCCAAGACGCCGCAGCCCTGCTGGAACGGCTCGCCCTACCAGCCCATTCCCATCACCGACGAGGCCACCACCCAGCAGGCGCTGCAGATCCGCGAGCGGGCCGAGGACTTCCCCGGCATCACCGCCGAACCCACCGCCGTACGGCGCTACCCGGCGCCCCTGAAGGGCAACACCGCACAGGTCCTGGGCTATCTCTCGCCCGTCACCGACGAGGAGATCGAGAAGGCCAAGAACACCGACTCCCCGTTCCTGCGCTCGGACCAGGTCGGCCGCTCCGGTCTGGAGCGGACCTACGACAAGTACTTGCGCGGCAAGGCCGGTGTCACCCGCTACGAGGTCGACAAACTCGGCCGCGTCATCGGCCAGACCAACGCCGACAAGGGAACGGCCGGTTCCAGCGTCGTCACCAGCATCGACGCCCGCGTGCAGGCCATCGCGGAAAAGGAGCTCGATCAAGCGATGCGGGAGGCCCGCAAGCAGATCGACCGCAACACCAACCGCCCGTACGAGGCGGACGCGGGCGCGGTCGTGGTGATGGAGGCGAAGACCGGGCGCGTCGTGGCGATGGCCTCCAACCCCGACTATGACCCCAACGCCTGGGTCGGCGGTATCGACGGCAAGGACTACAAGCGACTGACCAGCAAGAAGTCCAACTACCCGCTGCTGAACCGGGCCATCCAGGGCCAGGCCGCCCCCGGATCGATCTTCAAGGTGGTCTCCACCGCCGCGTCGCTCAACGCGGGCTACGCATTCAACGGCGGCTACCCCTGCACCAGCTCGTACAGCATCGGCGGGCAGACCTTCCAGAACTTCGAGTCGCAGAGCCACGGGGCGATCAGCCTGGGCCGGGCGCTGGAGGTCTCCTGCGACACCGTCTTCTACCGACTCGGGCACGACGAGTGGAAGAAGGACGGTGGGCTCAAGCCGAAGAAGAACACCAAGGACTGGTTCTACAAGACCGCCCACGACTTCGGCCTGGGTGCCGAGACCGGCATCGACCTGCCCAACGAGGTCACCGGCCGCGTCCCCGACCGCCAGTGGAAGAAGGACTTCTGGAAGGCCAACAAGGACAGCTGGTGCAAACAGGCCAAGGCATGGCCCAAGAAGAAGGACTTCGACACCATTCTCGCCCGTGAGGGCTGCCTCGAAGGCTTCAAGCTGCACGCCTACGACGCCATCAACTACTCCATCGGCCAGGGGGACACCCTCGTCACCCCGATCCAGATGGCGACGATCTACGCCGCGGTCGCCAACGGCGGCACGCTCTACGACCCGACCGTCGGCAAGGCCATCGTCAGCCCCGACGGCAGGCACATCCAGAAGATCGAGCCCAAGTCCCACGGCAAGCTGCCGGTGACGAAGACGAACCTGAAGAAGATGGACGAGGCGTTCGCCGGTGTCGCCACCCGGGGCACGGCGGCCTGGCGGTTCGGCGGCTGGCCGCAGAAGAAGATCGAGATGCATGCCAAGACGGGTACGGCGGAGGTCTACGGCAAGCAGACCACCTCGTGGTTCGCCACCTACACCGACGACTACGCCATCGTCATGACGATCTCGCAGGGCGGCACCGGCTCCGGGGCCTCCGGCCCCGCGGTGCGCAACATCTACAACGCGCTCTACGGAGTCGACGAGAAGGGCACCATCGACAAGAAGCGCGCGCTGCTCCCCAAGCCCCAGAAGGACCTGCCGAAGATCGACAAGAACGGGACGATCGAGGCAGAGGAGATCAAGCCGTACGAGACCCCGAAGCCGTCCGAGTCGGCGGCACAGGTCGAGCTGGCGGCCGCTCTGGACAGGCGGAGGGACTAGTGGCCGGCGCCAACAACAGCTTCTCCATCAGCCGTTACCGGCCCAATCTCACCGTTTGGGCCAAGCTCACCGCGCGCGACTCGATGGTCCGGCGGCTCGACTGGACGATGCTCGGCTCGGCTCTGCTGCTCTCCGGGATCGGCTCGCTGCTCGTCTGGTCGGCGACCCGCAACCGCACGGAGCTCAACGAGGGTGACCCGTACTACTTCCTCTTCCGGCATGTGCTGAACACCGGTATCGGGCTGGCGCTGATGGTCGGCACGATCTGGGTGGGCCACCGCAGCTTGCGCGGCGCGATCCCGGTGCTCTACGGCGTCTCCGTGCTGCTCACCACGGCCGTGCTCACCCCGCTCGGCACGACCATCAACGGCTCGCACGCGTGGCTCAAGTTCGGCGGCCTCTCGCTCCAGCCCGCCGAATTCGCCAAGGTCACGATCATTCTCGGGATGGCGTTGCTGCTGGCCGCGCGGGTGGACGCGGGCGACCGGGTCCACCCCGACCACCGCACCGTCGTCATGTCCCTCGCCCTGGCCGCGCTGCCCATCGGGATCATCATGCTGATGCCGGACCTCGGCTCGGTGATGGTGATCGTGGTGATCGTGCTCGGCGTGCTGCTCGGCTCCGGGGCGTCCAACCGCTGGGTGATCGGCCTGATCGCCAGTGGTGCGAGCGGGGCCGTCGCCGTCTGGTGGTTCGGCCTCCTCGACGAGTACCAGATCAACCGGTTCGCGGCCTTCGCCAACCCCGAACTCGATCCGGCCGGCGTGGGCTACAACACCAACCAGGCACGGATCGCCGTCGGCTCCGGCGGCCTCACAGGTACCGGACTCTTCAACGGTCACCAGACCACCGGCCAGTTCGTGCCCGAGCAGCAGACCGACTTCATCTTCACCGTCGCGGGGGAGGAGCTGGGCTTCCTCGGCGGTGGCCTGATCATCCTGCTGTTGGGCATCATCCTGTGGCGCGCCTGCCGTATCGCCCGCGACACGACCGAGCTGTACGGCACGATCGTCGCCACCGGCATCATCGCCTGGTTCGCCTTCCAGTCCTTCGAGAACATCGGCATGACGCTCGGCATCATGCCGGTCGCGGGACTGCCGCTGCCCTTCGTCTCCTACGGCGGCACGTCGATGTTCGCCGTCTGGATGGCCATCGGGCTGCTCCAGTCCATCAAGGTCCAGCGTCCGGTGTCGGCTTAGGCCAGGCGCTCAGGTCGCTGCTGACGGGGGTGTCGCGGGCCGACCCCTGCCGTTAGATTCGCGTTATGGCGGACGAGGTGCGCGAGATCGAGCGCAAGTACGAGTCGACCGCCGACGGGCTGCCCGACCTGACCGGTGTCCCCGGGGTCGCGGCCGTGGTGGATGAGGGTGTCACCGACCTCGACGCCACGTACTACGACACCGCCGGGGTGGGGACGCCCCCGGCCGGAGGCTGGGAGCGGCTCGCCGCGGACGGCATCACGCTGCGCCGTCGCACCGGCGGCGACGACGCCGGCTGGCACCTCAAGCTTCCCGTCGCCACGGACGTCCGGGAGGAGATCCGCGCGCCGCTGTCCGACGGGCTGCCCGAGCAGCTGGCCGCGCTCGTACGGTCGCGGGTCCGCCGAGCCCCGCTCGTACCGGTCGTCCGGCTGCGGTCCCGGCGGGACGTGCGCCGTCTCGTCGACGCGGACGGTGCGCCGCTCGCCGAGGTCAGTGTGGACGACGTCGTCGCCGAGCGGCTGGCCGGAGGCGACGGGACGGCGAGGTGGACCGAGATCGAGGTCGAGCTCGCGGAGGGCGCCGACCGCGGATTCCTCGACGCCGTCGAGGAGACGCTCGGCAAGGCTGGAGTGCGGCGCGCGGCCGGCCCGTCCAAGCTCGCCCGCGCGCTGGCCGAGACCCGCCCGCGGGCGGAAGGGCAGGACGAGCAGGCGCGGCTCGGACCGGTCGGCGCAGCCGTCGGCGAACCGTCCGGAAAGGGGCCCACGAAGGAAGTGCCCGGCAAGAAGTCGGGCAAGAGAGCCGGGAAGAAGCTGGGGAAGACGCCCGGGAAGTCGGCCGAGCCATCCGCCGGCGACCATCTGCTGCGCCATCTGCGCGCCCAGGTGACCGCCATCGTCGAACTGGATCCCGCCGTCCGCCGCGACCAGCCCGACTCCGTCCACCGCATGCGCGTCGCCACCCGCCGCCTGCGCAGCGCCTTCAGGTCCTTCCGCAAGCTCCTCGACCGGGAGGTGACCGACCCGATCAGCGACGAGCTGAAGTGGCTCGCGGGCGAGCTCGGGGTCGAACGCGACCGCGAGGTGCTCACCGCGCGGCTGTACGAGCGGCGGGCCGAGCTGCCCGGCACGCTGCTCGTCGGGCCTGTCGACGCAAGGCTCCGCACCTGGTCGGACGCCCAGCGCAGCGGAGCGCACGACCGGGTCGCCGCGGTCTTGGACGACGGGCGCTATCTGGACCTCCTCGACGCCTTGGACGCGCTGCTCGCCGGTCCGCCGCTGCTTCCGGCAGCCGCCCGCGCGCCGCTCGAGGTCCTCCCCGACGCCGTGGTCCGCGACTTCGACCGGCTCGCGGCCGCCATGGACACCGCCCTCGCCGCCACGGAGGGCGGCGAGCGGGACGTCGCCATGCACGAGGCACGTAAGGCCGCCAAGCGGACCCGGTACTCCGCCGAGACCGCCCAGCCTGCGATCGGCAAGCCGGCGAAACGTTTCGTGCAGCACATGAAGGCGCTGCAGGACGCGCTCGGCGACCACCAGGACAGCGTCGTCGCCCGCGGTGCCCTCCGCGACATCGCCGCCCAGGCCGAGGCGGCGGAGGAGAGCTCCTTCACCTACGGGGTGCTGTACGGGCGCGAGGAGGCGCGCGCGGCTCGTCGTGAGCGGGAGCTGCCCCAGGCGTGGAAAGAGGCGTCGCGGAAGGGGCTCCGCACGGCCCTGGGGGCGTGAAACCGCGGTCGCCTCGCCGCGTAGCCCCGCCCGCGCGGGGAAGATCCCCGGGTCTGGGACAGGTGTGATGTGCGCGGTCGGCCCCGCGCCTGCGGGGACGCATCTTCGTCCGTTCGGGCGACCCTCGAGGCGCGTTAGTCTTGAGGGTCACCTTTGCCCGTTCAGGAGAGAACCCTCAGATGCCTGTCGAGTCGGTCTTCCCACGCCTGGAAGCGCTTCTGCCGCACGTCCAGAAGCCGATCCAGTACGTCGGGGGGGAGCTGAACTCCACCGTCAAACCGTGGGACGAGTGCGACGTGCGCTGGGCGCTGATGTACCCGGATGCGTACGAGGTCGGACTGCCCAACCAAGGCGTCATGATCCTTTACGAGGTGCTCAACGAGCGTGCGGGCGTGCTGGCCGAGCGGACGTACAGCGTCTGGCCGGACCTCGAGGAGCTCATGCGCGAGCACGGCGTCCCGCAGTTCACGGTCGACGGGCACCGCCCGGTCAGCGCCTTCGACGTGCTCGGCGTCTCCTTCGCCACCGAACTCGGCTACACCAACCTGCTCACCGCCCTCGACCTGTCCGGCATCCCGATGGAGGCCAAGGACCGTACGACCGACCACCCCATCGTCATGGCGGGCGGCCACGCGGCCTTCAACCCGGAGCCGATCGCGGACTTCATCGACTGCGCGGTCATCGGCGACGGCGAGCAGGCGGTCCTGGAGATCACCGAGATCGTCCGCGCCTGGAAGGCCGAGGACCGCCCGGGCGGCCGCGACGAGCTGCTGTTCCGGCTGGCGAAGACCGGCAGCGTGTACGTGCCGAAGTTCTACGACGTGGAGTACCTCGCCGACGGGCGGATCTCCCGCGTCGTACCGAACCGCTCCGGCGTGCCGTGGCGGGTGTCCAAGCACACCGTCATGGACCTCGACGAGTGGCCGTACCCGAAGCAGCCGCTGGTCCCGCTCGCCGAGACCGTCCACGAGCGGATGTCCGTGGAGATCTTCCGCGGCTGCACGCGCGGCTGCCGCTTCTGCCAGGCGGGCATGATCACCCGCCCGGTGCGCGAGCGCTCGATCACCGGCATCGGCGACATGGTCGACAAGGGCCTGAAGAACACCGGCTTCGAGGAGGTCGGCCTGCTCTCCCTGTCCTCCGCGGACCACAGCGAGATCGGCGACATCGCCAAGGGCCTCGCCGACCGCTACGAGGAGGACAAGATCGGCCTGTCCCTCCCGTCCACCCGGGTCGACGCCTTCAACATCGACCTGGCCAACGAGCTGACCCGCAACGGGCGCCGCTCCGGCCTCACCTTCGCCCCCGAGGGCGGCTCCGAGCGCATCCGCAAGGTCATCAACAAGATGGTCTCGGAAGAGGACCTGATCCGGACCGTCGCCACGGCGTACGGCAACGGCTGGCGGCAGGTGAAGCTGTACTTCATGTGCGGCCTGCCGACCGAGACCGACGAGGACGTGCTGCAGATCGGCGACATGGCGACCAAGGTCATCGCCAAGGGCCGCGAGGTCTCCGGCAAGAACGACATCCGCTGCACGGTCTCCATCGGCGGCTTCGTGCCCAAGCCGCACACCCCGTTCCAGTGGGCGCCGCAGCTGTCCGCCGAGGGGACCGACGCCCGGCTGGAGAAGCTGCGCGACAGGATCCGCGGGGACAAGAAGTACGGCCGCTCGATCGGCTTCCGCTACCACGACGGCAAGCCGGGCATCGTCGAAGGTCTGCTCTCCCGCGGCGACCGGCGGGTCGGCGCGGTCATCCGCGCCGTCTACGAGGACGGCGGCCGCTTCGACGGCTGGCGCGAGCACTTCTCGTACGACCGCTGGATGTCCTGCGCCGAGAAGGCGTTGCCTGCTCAGGGCGTGGACGTCGACTGGTACACCACCCGCGAGCGCACGTACGAGGAGGTCCTGCCCTGGGACCACCTGGACTCCGGGCTCGACAAGGACTGGCTCTGGGAGGACTGGCAGGACGCGCTCGACGAGACCGAGGTCGAGGACTGCCGCTGGACCCCGTGCTTCGACTGCGGTGTCTGCCCGCAGATGGACACACACATTCAGATCGGGCCGACGGGCAAGAAGCTGCTGCCGCTGACGGTCGTCAACCAGTAGCCCCGTCGGCATCCTCGCCCAGGCCCGGTCGCGTTGCGGACATCGTGACCGGGCCCGGTGGCGCAACCGGTCCGGGGCCGGTGGCGTCCGGTCAGGTGACGGCCCGTGCTGGGTGCGGCGGGGACACAGCGCGAACACATCGGTGCCACAGCGGGGGAGGGCGGCATGACGCCGGAGGACGACGGCAGACGACCGGAGCCGGTGCCCCCGGTCACGGAGGCCCGGCCGGGCAGCGATGACCGTGGCCCCGAGCGTCCGGCCCCCGCGGAGGGCTGTCTGACCAGGGCGATACGGCTGCCCGTACGGATCGTCGTCCTGGTCCTCGTGGTGCCCGTGCGGATGGTCTGGGACGCCCTGGTCGTCTGCGGCAAGGCGCTCGAGCGGACCGTGCTGCGGCCTGCCGCCCGCGCTCTGGGGTGGCTCTGGCGCACCCTCGTCGTCGTGCCGGTCACCGCCGTCGGCCGCGCTCTGGCCTGGCTCGGCCGCACGCTGATCGTGACCGCACTCGACTGGCTGTGGCGGACGCTGCTCGCCCCGGCCGGACAAGGTCTGGGTGTCGCCCTCGAGTGGCTCGCCCGTGCCGTCCTCGTCTGGCCCTGGGTCGCCCTCCACCGCTACGTGCTCGCCCCGGCGGGCCGCGGCGTCGCTTGGCTCTGGCGCATCCTCGTCGTGACGCCGCTCTCGTGGCTGTGGCGGCAGGTGATCGCTCCCGCAGGCCGCGGGCTGGGCGCCGTGCTGGCCTGGCTCGGCAGGGCCCTGTTCGTCTGGCCCTGGGTCGCCCTGTACCGGTACGTCCTCGCCCCCGTCGGCCGTGCCGTCGCCTGGCTGGGCCGCACTGCGTATGCGGGCCTGGCCGCCGCGATGCGCGGCATCGGCGTCGCCCTGGCCTGGCTCGGCCGGACGCTGATCGTGCTGCCCGCCGCCGCGCTGTACCGCTTCGTCCTGACCCCGGCCGGGCACGGGCTGCGCTGGCTGGGCCGGATCCTCCTCGTCGTCCCGGCCGTGGCCGTCTGGCGCTGGATCCTCAAGCCCGTGGGGCACGCCCTCGCCGTCGTCTGCCGTGAGATCGGCGCTGCCCTCGGCCACGCCTGGCGCGTGGCCGGCTACATCTCCCGCGCCGTCTGGCGCTTCCTCGCCCGGCTCTTCCGCTGGATCTTCGTCGAGCCGGTCCGCTGGGTGTACCGCACCGTCCTGACACCCATCGGTCATGCCGTGCGGGACCAGCTGTGGCGTCCGGCGGCCCAGGCGGTACGTGCCGTCGGCCGCGGTGTCCGCCAGGCCCTGGTCTCGGCGTGGGAGAGCGCCCGGCAGACCCGGGCCGAGATCCGCCGGGCACTGTTCGGGGCGCCCCGCCGGGAACCGGTCCCTCCGCGGACACGTACTCTTGGTAGCAGTACGACCGCTCTCACGAAGGACTGAACGACACTGGGCAAGCGACAGCCCGAAGGCCCACCGCCCGCACCCGCGGTGCAGCGCATCCGATTGCGCTACACCAAGCGCGGCCGCCTCCGGTTCACCAGCCACCGCGACTTCCAGCGCGCCTTTGAGCGCGCGCTGCGTCGGGCCGAGGTGCCCATGGCGTACTCGGCCGGTTTCACGCCGCATCCCAAAGTGTCGTACGCCAATGCCGCACCCACCGGCACGGGCAGTGAGGCGGAGTACCTGGAAATCGCCCTCACCGAGCCACGCGATCCCGAACGGCTGCGGCAGCTACTCGACGAGTCGCTGCCGGCCGGACTGGACATCACCGACGCCGTCGAAGCCCGCACCTCAGGGCTGGCCGAGCGGCTGGCGGCGTCCGTCTGGGAGGTGCGGCTCGAGGGGGTGGAGCCCGCGGATGCCGAGCGGGCCGTCGCGGCGTTCCTCGCGGCCGAGACCGTCGAGGTCGAGCGCCGTACGAAAAACGGGTTGCGAACCTTCGATGCACGCGCCGCCGTCGCGCGCCTCGAAGCCCTCGAGGAGACGGCTGATAGGCCCGGGGACGGCGCCTGTGCGATACTGCGGCTGGTTGTTCGGCATCTGACACCTGCCGTACGACCCGACGACGTCCTGTCCGGTCTCCGCGCTACGGCCGACCTGGCGCCGCCGGTCCCCGCTGCGGTGACCAGGCTGGCGCAGGGGCTGCTCGATGAGGAGTCCGGCACGGTGACCGACCCGCTCGCACCGGACCGCGAGGCAGTCACGGCCGCCCCATCCACGGCCGCCGGGCTCGCCGCCGCGACGGCGGCGACCGGTTCCGGATAGGACGCGTCGGTGTGCCGTCGATGCACCAGGGAGCCACCCGGGTTCGGCAGGCGCAGTGATACAGAAGACTTTCGCCGGTGTCGGCCATACGGCCCCGGCGAGCGAGACGACAGCTCCCGTGTGGCGCCCGCGCCCCGGACGGCGGCACCGCGCACATCACGCGGGCCGCGGCCGGAAACCGACGCGGCGCCCGGGAGCGTGACGGGAGAACCGCCCGCATGCTCGAACCAATGGAGCCCCAGGAGGCGGCGCTGGGCGGCGCCGCCGGGAACGGCTCAGACAACAACAACAGCCCCAGTGACCATCTGCCGACGCGCCGACGGCGCCGCGCGGCCTCCCGCCCCGCGGGCCCGCCGAGCGGCACCGACACCGCTGCCGACGCCCCGGCCATACCGGCCACGGAACCGGAACCCCCGATCGCGGTCCCCGCGGTCGGCGAGACCATCGGTGTGGGCGACGCCCTCGCCGAGGCCGTAGCCACCGACGCCGCTGCCCAGGCGGTGGATCCCACCGCCGAGGCCGGGGACACCGCCGCGGCCGCTGAGCCGGCGAAGCCCGCCCGTACGCGCCGACGTGCGACCCGCAAGGTGACCGCTCCGGCGGGTGCGCCGCAGGTCGCCGAGTCCGAGCCCGAGCCCGAACCCGCCCTCGAGGCCGCGACCACCGCGGCTGCCGATGAGGCGGTGGCAGGCGAGGCGGCGGCTGAAGAGGAGCCCCAGCCCACCGTCGTAACCGAGGCCGTCCCCGCCGGGACGCCTGTGGCTGCCTCCGCTGCCGCTGATGCCTCCGCCGAGGCCGGTGAGGCCACGAAGCCCGCTCGTACGCGTCGTCGCGCCACCCGTCGGTCCTCCGCTCCGGCAGAGGTGCCCGGGAGCGCAGAGGGCGAGGCCGCGGAGCCCGAGGAGACCACCACCACCGATGGGGCGCCGTCCGATGTGGCCGCCGCTTCGGAGAAGGCAGGTACGGGAGACGCCACGGCCCTGGTGGCCGGAGCCACTGAGACCGCTGCCGGTGCCAACGAGGTTCCGGTCGGGATCGAGGTCGCCGCGTCCGAGGAGCACGAGGCTCCCCGTGGCCGTACCCGCCGCCGTGCGTCCCGCAAGACCGCCCCCGAGCCCGAGGCGCAGGCCGAGACGCCCGGCGAGGCTGAGCAAGAGCCCGAGGCCGCGCCTGCGACAGGGCGGCGGAGGGCCACGCGGCCGCCGACCGCCGTGTTCCAGGCGCCGGTGTTCACCGAGCCCGTGTTCCAGACGCCCGAGACCGCTGCGGCCGCCGCTGCGGCCGAGACCGCGGCCGAGGACGCCGGGGAGGACGAGGAGGAGCAGCGTCCTGCCGCACCCTCTGGCGCCCGCCGACGTCGCCGCCGCGGTGCTGTCGCGGAAGAGCAGCCCGCCGAGGCCGCCGAGGAGCAGGCCGAGGCGGAGGAGGGCGAAGCCGAGACCGACGAGGAAGCGGGCGAGCGCCCCGCACGCCGTCGCCGCCGTGGCGGCCGTCGCCGGCGCCGGGGCGAGTCCGCGGAGGAGGCCGCCCAGGCCGAGGAGGCGGTCGAAGAAGCGGCTCAGCAGGCCGAGGAGCAGGAACAGGAGGAGGCCGAGGAAGCCGCCGCCGGGGCCGGCACCAGCAGCAGCCGTCGCCGTCGTCGCCGTCGTCGCCGCACCGGTGACGCAGTCGAGGCCGAGCCGGGTACGGACGAGCCGGAGCGCACGGTCGTCAAGATCCGCGAGCCGCGTCCCAAGGCCGAGCCGTCCGACGAAGTGCAGTCCATCAAGGGCTCGACCCGCCTGGAGGCGAAGAAGCAGCGCCGCCGGGAGGGGCGCGAGCAGGGCCGCCGCCGGGTGCCGATCATCACCGAGGCGGAGTTCCTGGCGCGCCGCGAGGCCGTCGAGCGGGTGATGGTGGTCCGGCAGAGTGGCGACCGCACCCAGATCGGTGTGCTGGAGGACAACGTCCTCGTCGAGCACTTCGTGAACAAGGAGCAGGCCAACAGCTACGTCGGCAACGTCTACCTGGGCAAGGTCCAGAACGTGCTGCCGTCCATGGAGGCCGCGTTCGTCGACATCGGCAAGGGACGCAACGCCGTTCTCTACGCCGGTGAGGTCAACTTCGAGGCGCTGGGCATGGCCAACGGCCCGCGCCGTATCGAGACCGCGCTCAAGTCCGGCCAGTCGGTGCTGGTCCAGGTCACCAAGGACCCGATCGGTCACAAGGGCGCCCGGCTGACCAGCCAGGTCTCGCTCCCCGGCCGCTACCTGGTCTACGTGCCCGAGGGCTCGATGACCGGCATCAGCCGCAAGCTCCCCGACACCGAACGCGCGCGCCTGAAGACCATCCTCAAGAAGATCGTCCCCGAGGACGCGGGCGTCATCGTCCGTACGGCCGCGGAGGGTGCGAGCGAGGAGGAGCTGAGCCGGGACGTCGAGCGGCTGCAGGTGCAGTGGGAGGAGATCCAGAAGAAGTCGAAGAACGGCAACGCGCCGACTCTTCTGTACGGCGAGCCGGACATGACCGTCCGGGTCGTCCGCGACATCTTCAACGAGGACTTCTCCAAGGTCATCGTCAGCGGTGCCGACGCATGGGAGACGATCCACGGCTACGTCTCGCACGTCGCCCCGGACCTCACGGAGCGGTTGGAGAAGTGGACGTCGGAGGTCGATGTCTTCGCCACGTACCGGATCGACGAGCAGCTGATGAAGGCGCTGGACCGCAAGGTCTGGCTGCCTAGCGGCGGCTCGCTGGTGATCGACCGGACCGAGGCGATGGTCGTGGTCGACGTCAACACCGGCAAGTTCACCGGCCAGGGCGGCAACCTCGAGGAGACGGTCACCAGGAACAACCTGGAGGCTGCCGAGGAGATCGTGCGCCAGCTGCGGCTGCGCGACCTCGGCGGCATCATCGTGATCGACTTCATCGACATGGTGCTCGAGTCCAACCGGGACCTGGTGCTGCGGCGCCTGCTGGAGTGCCTGGGCCGGGACCGTACGAAGCACCAGGTGGCCGAGGTGACGTCGCTGGGCCTGGTCCAGATGACCCGCAAGCGGGTCGGCCAGGGCCTGCTGGAGTCCTTCTCGGAGTCCTGCGAGCGCTGCAACGGGCGCGGCGTCATCGTCCACATGGAGCAGCCCACGGCGGCCGCCGGCGGGGGCGGCGGCAAGCGCAAGCGGAAGGGCAAGGGCGTCGCACAGCCGGAGCCCACGCCCGAGCATGTGCACGAGCGCGAGCCCGAGGTCATCGAGGCGGAGGCCGAGACGGTGCCGGAGGCCGAGGCGGAGGCGCCCGAGCCCAAGGCGCTGCCGGAGCCGGTCTTCACACCGGACGAGGAGCTGTTCAGCAGCGCGGCCGAGGCGGAGGCGGCGGCGACCCGGCGCCGTACGCGGCGCAGGGCGACCCGCAAGGTGTCGGCACCGGCCGGTCCGCCGAAGGCGACGGAGTCCGCGGAGGAGGCGGCCGTAGTCGTCGCTCCGGCCGCTTCGGCCCCGGAACCGCAGCCCGAGGCGGCCGCGGAGCCGGTCGCCGGGACAGCCGAGCGCGAGCCTGAGCCCGAGCCGACGACGTACGAACCGGCCGCCGAGTCTGCTCCGGCCCGTAAGCGCCGCCGCGCGACGCGCAAGGTGACGGCGCCGTCGGGTCCGCCGAAGGCGATTCAGGCGGAGGAGTCGGCTGTCGTGGTCGTCCCGGCGTACCCGGAGTCGACGGAGCCCGAGGCCGGGGCCGAGGACCGGGGCGGCGAGGCCGCGGCGGAAGACGGCACCGAGGCCGAGGGCCCGGCGAAGAAGGCGGTCCGAAAGACCGGGGCGAAGAAGGCCACGAAGAAGGCCGCCTCGAAGAAGGCGGCGAAGAAGACGACCGCCAAGAAGACGACCGCCAAGCAGGGGGCGAAGCAGACGGTGGCCGCGGAGCAGTCCGTCCCGTCCGTCTCCGCCCCCGCCGAAGAGTCGTAGCCCGACTGGCCAAGCCCACACCGCCCGGTGCCTGCCCCATTGGGACAGCCACCGGGCGGTGGCGCGAGTGCCCCAACGGGGCCTTCGCCACTTCGCGGGCCACTTCCCCGACCTCGGCGCGCGAACGCCCGGCCTCGGCGCGCGAACGGCCCCGGGCACCGTGCCCGCGTCAGCGGCCAGGTGACGGAGCGAGCCCGTCAGCCTGCCTGTCTGCCGCAGGGTCGCGGCGGGCCGCGAGGGTCTCCGGCGCGCGGGCAGCTCGTCGCGCGTACCCCCGCCGCGAGCGGCCACCTGGTGACGGTGCGCCGGGGGATCCGGTGTGTTGGCTCCCGGGTCTGCGGGCCGGTGGGTGCTGGGGGCACTCCGCAGGAGGGGCGCGTTCCGCCGCGCGGAGCGGCCACCCCGGCGAGGGGCTCGGTTTGACCGCCTGGTGCGGGTTCCGTAACCTTGACCGTCGGCGTCTGTACGCCAAACCCCTGAGCAACTTCCTCCCGGACCGCCGGGAGAGGCCGCTCGTCCCTCCGGATATCACGGGCCCCCGGCCCGTGTGAGCGGCTGGCATCAAGGGTCCCGTGACGAGCAGAGAGAGTGAGATCCGCGTGTACGCAATCGTGCGCAGCGGTGGTCGCCAGCACAAGGTCGCTGTTGGTGACATCGTTGAGGTAGACAAGATTTCCACCAGCAACGTGGGTGACACGGTCGAGCTCTCGACCCTGCTCATCGTCGACGGCGACGCCGTGACCAGCGACCCGTGGGTGCTGGCCGGGATCAAGGTCCAGGCCGAGGTCGTGGACCACCACAAGGGTGCCAAGATCGACATCCTTCGGTACAAGAACAAGACCGGTTATCGTCGGCGCCAGGGCCACCGCCAGCAGTACACGGCCCTGAAGATCACCGGCATCCCCGCGGCTGCGAAGTAAGGACTGAGGAGAGATGGCACACAAGAAGGGCGCATCGTCCACGCGGAACGGTCGCGACTCCAACGCCCAGCGGCTCGGCGTCAAGCGCTTCGGCGGCCAGGTGGTCAACGCCGGCGAGATCCTGGTCCGTCAGCGTGGCACCCACTTCCACCCGGGCGCCGGTGTCGGCCGTGGTGGCGACGACACGCTGTTCGCCCTCGCCGCCGGTGCGGTCGAGTTCGGCACCAGCCGTGGTCGCAAGGTTGTGAACATCGTTCCGGTCGCTGAGTAACTCAGCCCCGTAGAGCGATCCGAGGGCGGACCGTGCTTTCCCGCGACGCGGGGAAGCGGGTCCGCCCTCGGCGTGTTGAGTACCAGCAGTCCCGCACGTCCTTCCGCCGGTGGCGGGAGACCCCATCTTGGAGGCAACCCGTATGACCACCTTCGTGGACCGCGTCGAGCTGTACGTCGCCGCGGGTAACGGAGGCCACGGCTGTGCCTCCGTTCACCGGGAGAAGTTCAAGCCGCTCGGCGGTCCGGACGGCGGAAACGGCGGCCGTGGCGGCGATGTGATCCTGGTCGTCGATCAGTCGATCACCACGCTCCTCGACTACCACCACTCCCCGCACCGCAAGGCCACCAACGGCAAGCCCGGCGAGGGCGGCAACCGCTCCGGCAAGGACGGTACGGACCTGATCCTGCCGGTCCCCGACGGCACGGTCGTCCAGGACAGGCACGGCAACGTCCTCGCCGACCTGGTCGGCCACGGCACGCGCTTCATCGCCGCCCAGGGCGGCCGTGGCGGTCTCGGCAACGCCGCGCTCGCCTCGGCCCGCCGCAAGGCCCCCGGCTTCGCCCTGCTGGGCGAGCCCGGCCAGTCCCAGGACATCGTCCTGGAGCTCAAGACCGTCGCCGATGTGGCGCTGGTCGGTTATCCGAGCGCCGGCAAGTCTTCCCTCATCTCGGTCCTCTCGGCTGCCAGGCCCAAGATCGCCGACTATCCCTTCACCACCCTGGTCCCCAACCTCGGTGTGGTGACGGCCGGTTCGACCGTCTACACCATCGCCGACGTCCCGGGCCTGATCCCGGGCGCCAGCCAGGGCAAGGGCCTGGGCCTGGAGTTCCTGCGGCACGTCGAGCGCTGCTCGGTGCTCGTGCACGTCCTGGACACGGCGGCGCTGGAGTCCGAGCGCGACCCGCTCACCGACCTCGACATGATCGAGGCGGAGCTTGCGGAGTACGGGGGCCTGGACGACCGGCCGCGGATCGTCGTCCTCAACAAGATCGACATCCCGGACGGCAAGGACCTCGCCGACATCGTCCGGCCCGAGCTGGAAGCTCGCGGCTACCAGATCTTCGAGGTCTCGGCCATCGCCCACCTGGGTCTGAACGAGCTGTCGTACGCGCTCGCGGACATCGTCGCCAAGGCGCGGGCCGCCAAGCCCAAGGAGGAGGCGACGCGGATCGTCATCCGCCCCAAGGCCGTGGACGACACGGGCTTCACCGTCACGGCGGAGGGCGAGGGCTTCTTCCGGGTGCGGGGCGAGAAGCCGGAGCGCTGGGTCCGCCAGACCGACTTCAACAACGACGAGGCCGTCGGCTACCTCGCCGACCGGCTGGCTCGGCTCGGCGTCGAGGAGGAGCTGGTCAAGTCCGGTGCCCGTGCGGGTGACGGGGTGGCCATCGGCTCCGACGAGGACGCCGTCGTCTTCGACTGGGAGCCGACGATGGTCACGGGCGCCGAGATGCTCGGCCGCCGCGGCGAGGACCACCGCTTCGAGGCCCCGCGCCCGGCCGCGCAACGCCGCCGCGAGCGCGAGGCCGAGCGCACCGACGCCGCCCAGCAGGAGTACGAGGGCTTCGACCCCTTCGCATAGCCCGCGACGGGCGCCCCGGGGCGCCACCGTGGTCCTGCTGCTGCAGGTGCCTCAGCGACCGCGGCAGCGGTGTCGCAGCAGGCCCTCCCCGACGCGAACGGTCACCCGCCGCCGAGCGGCCCACGAGGGGAACACCGCCGGCGCCCCCGGCCGGCCCGGCGAGGGCTAGGCGGTGACCGAGTCCTCCGCGCCGTTGGTGTCCAGCTGCTCCTCCTCGGACAGTTCCGCGTCGGAGTTGTCCAGCTCCTCCCGCTGGCCCGGGATCTCGGACGCCAGGCGGGCGGCCATCCGTACGCGGCGCTCATCGGCCTTGGCGGCCAGGGTGAGCGAGGCCTTGTCGAAGCGCTCCAGAGACGGCGGGTCGGACGGGCCGAGCAAGTGTTCCTTGAGCTCCGCGCGGGCCGCCGCGAGGGTGTCCTTCCCGGGGTCGCGCACGGACTCCAGGAGCGCAGGCACCACCTTCGCGTCGGGGCTCAGGATCGTGGCCGCTCGTACGGTCGGATACCCGGCGCGGAACTCGTCCTCCGCCAGCCCGCTGGTGTTCGCCACCGCGTACGGCTTCTCGCTGGTCAGATAGTCCGAGACGACGCTCGACACATCGCTGATCAGCAGATCGGCCTGGTTGAAGCAGGCGTAGATGCCCGGCCGGGCCTCGGTGATGATCTGGTGCTCCCACTCCGGGAACGACGACCAATACGCGGTCTCCCACGCGGCGGTCGCCTTGTCGACTGCCGCCTGGCGGTCGCCGTCCGGGGAGCCCTGGAGCATCATCCGCTCGATCTCGTCCGCGCTCGCGCGGAAGGCGGTGCTGGTGAGCCGGTCGAGTTCGGCGGTCCGGCGGGCGAGCTCCGCCGCGGCCTCCGGCCCCGGCCGTGCCCCGCTCCGCTCGGCGTTCGCCTCGACGATCATTGCCCGGATGCGCTCGTCGGCGCGACCCGCGCGCGGGTCGACGGAGCCGGTCATCGGGTGCGGCTTGTAGAGCAGCCGCACCTGGGGGTCGGCGAGCAGTTCGCGGACGATGTTCTCACCGGCGAGGATCACCGAGGTGTTGCCGGGCTGGCCGTCCCAGCCCTCCCAGGTGGGTGCGTAGAGGACGGTGGTCAGTTCGCCGGTCGGCGCGCCCGGGTACGGCCGGATCGGGGCCAGTTGGGGCCGGCCCACCTCCACGACGTCCTTGTCCTCGACGCCGATGTCCGCGAGCTGGTAGCGCTCGCGTGCGGCCGAACCGGCCACCCACACCTCGTCGTACGCCTTCGCGTAGGGGTTGCAGCTGGAGAGCTTGTCGCTCTCCCCGTGATTGATGAAGGCGTGCTTGATCGACGGGATGCGCAGCACCTGCGAGGTCTTGCCGGAGTTCGCCGGATGCAGCAGCACCTTCAGCGTCGACTGCTCCAGGTTCATCAGATGGGCGACCTTGGGGATGCAGATGATCGGCACATCCGTCGCCTCGATCTTCTGCACCATGAAGCGCTCGCGCAGCACGATGACCGGCTTGCCGTCGAGCTGGGCCAGCGTCGACAGCCACATGTTCGCCTGGTACGCGGACGTCGTGCCGCCGGAGAAGTACATGCCGATGGTCGGCCGGTACTCGGCCAGCCAGCCGTTCAGCCAGGCCAGGGCCTTCTGTTCGGTCACGGGCCGCTTGCGCGGCAGCAGCCAGGTGGCGAGGTGGACCGTGCCGACGACGATGACGGCCAGCGAGAGGCCGAGCCCGGCGGCGGCCCAGCCGGCGTCCCTGGTGATCGCGGTCATCAGCAGCCCGGCCGTGGTCGGCACGGAGAAGGTCAGCAGCCGGTGGCCCGGGCGCCGGAGGAGGATGCGCGGCGGGGCGGCCGTGAGGTGCAGCGCCGAGGTGTCGATGTTCCGCGTGACGATCGGCAGCACACGGGTGCGCCGCACCAGCACCGCGACCGCCTGGCAGGCGAAGTGCACGGCGTAGAAGGAGAGCAGCGCGATGGTCACCGGCGACTGCTCGTGCAGCGGATTGATCCCGTCTATGCGCAGCAGGCCGACGAGGATCAGCATGTCGCGCAGCAGCTGCCGGACCGTGACGTCGAACCGGATCTTGCCCAGCAGCGACAGCAGACCTGGTTGCTTGTACTGCAGATACAGATCGAGTGCGAGGCCTGTCGCGGAGGCGGCGACGAAGGTCGGCACGTCGGGCAGCAGAGCGCCGGTGAGTTGGGCTGCGAAGGCCACGACCATCGCCAGCAGCGCGGAGAGCTGCACGACGCGGCGGGGGGAGAGTCCGGCAAAGGGCACGGGCTGGGCTCCTGGCAGGGAGACGAACGGATCGGGGGCGGCCGAGTGGGGGCCGGCCGGGCCTCGCGCCGGTGCCGCACGGGGGCGACGGCGACGGGGGACGACCACTGACCGTATGACGTGCGCTGCCTTGGTGACAATCTGGCGTGACCGCTATCACTGCGTATCCGGTCAAAGGCAGTGAACCAAATCGGCCGAGGAGGAGCTCCGATGTGTTCCTCGCCACGCCGCAGCTTCCCACGGCGGCGGAGCGTCCGCCGATCGGGACGGCTCGTCACCGCCGGTCCGCGCTGACGTAGATTTGCCAGGCGGAGAGCTCGAACGATCAGTGGGGACAGACAGTGCCAGCAGGGGCAAGAGCCGTACGAGACGGGGTGGCGGGCGCCCGCAGGGTCGTGGTCAAGGTCGGTTCGTCGTCACTGACCACCGCGGCCGGAGGGCTCGACGCCGACCGTGTCGATGCGCTCGTCGACGTCCTCGCGAAGGCCCGCAGTGAAGGCAGTGCGGCCCGAAGGGCCTCGGTTGAGGGTGGTGGCGCGCTGGGGGCACCTCCCAGCGATAGCTGGGGGAGGGCGGGAGGAGAGAAGGAGATCGTGCTGGTCTCCTCCGGCGCGATCGCGGCCGGCCTCGCCCCGCTCGGGCTGCGGCGCCGCCCCCGCGACCTGGCCCGGCAGCAGGCGGCCGCCAGCGTCGGGCAGGGCCTGCTCGTCGCCCGTTACACCGCCTCCTTCGCCCGCTACGGCGTCCGCGTCGGCCAGGTGCTGCTCACCACCGACGACACCAGCCGCCGGGCCCACTACCGCAACGCCTACCGCACCCTGGACAAGCTGCTCGCCATGGGTGCCCTGCCCGTGGTCAACGAGAACGACACGGTCGCCACGGACGAGATCCGCTTCGGCGACAACGACCGGCTCGCGGCGCTCGTCGCCCATCTCGTACGGGCCAACCTGCTGGTCCTGCTGTCCGACATCGACGGGCTCTACAACGGCGATCCGAGCACCCCCAGCGCGACCCGGATCTCCGAAGTCGCCGGGCCGCAGGACCTCGCGGGCGTCTCGTTCGGCAGCGTGGGCAAGGCCGGGGTCGGCACCGGGGGCATGGTCACCAAGGTCGAGGCGGCCCGGATCGCCGCCGCGGCGGGCGTTCCCGTGGTCCTCACCTCCACCACGCACGCGGCCGACGCGCTCGCCGGCCGTGCCACCGGCACGTACTTCCACCCGACGGGCCGCCGGTCGGCCGACCGGCTGCTGTGGCTCGCCCATGCCTCCACACCGCGCGGTGCGCTCACGCTGGACGACGGCGCGGTACGGGCCGTGGTCGAACGCCGCACCTCGTTGCTGCCCGCCGGGATCGCCGCCGTGGAAGGGGAGTTCTCCGCGGGCGACCCCGTCGAGCTGCGCGACACCGAGGGAAGGGCGGTGGCCCGCGGGCTGGTCAACTTCGACGCGAAGGAGATCCCCCGGCTGCTGGGCCGCTCCACCCGGGACCTCGCCCGCGAGCTCGGCCCTGCGTACGAGCGGGAGGTCGTGCACCGCGACGACCTGGTCGTATTGGGTCACTGACGAGCGTCAACAACGGGCGAGATCGGTGAAAAGTCCAACCTTTCCCAGGAGACCTTCGCGAAAACCGCCCGCAGCCGCTCCTCGGCTGGTCAACTTTGAAGACGGACACCGCGCGGACCGCGGTGGTCCGCCGAGGACAGCACCGCATGGCTCGCTCGTGTGCGTGGGGTACCGCCGGCTCCCTCCCCGTGGGGGACCTCCCGGGCCGCTGGGCCCGGAGGGACTCCCAGGGAAGCGGGCGCGGGGTGCCTCTCCCCACGCCCGAAGGGCTATGGGGGAGGAGCGCTACGCATGCAGGGAGGCCGCTGGTGAGACGAGGGCGCCCAGGGGCACGGTCCCGAGGTGGGGGGCCTGCCCCGGCTACGTCCCCCAGCTACCTCCCGCTGGGCTCACAGGGACTGCCGCAGGGGTCCCCGGAGGGGCCACCAGCGGGCCGCAGCGCCCGCGCCCGACGGGCTGGGGCGGAGGAGCGGACGCTGACCAGCGTCGCAGCGGGGGACCGTACCGACCGGCGCGGAGCCGTCGGCAGCGGTGAGCCCCGGTCGGGTCCTGCCGTGGAGGAACGTGGGGCCTCCCGGCTGTGGCACGTCACGCTCAGCGTCTCCGGTCCTGAGGCCCCGCTGAAAGATGTCAGGCGATCGCTCGAACAGCTCGCCCACGACCATCCCTTCCTGCTGACCAGCCGCTATGCGAACGACCACGCCGAAATCCGCTACTGGGAGGAGGCCCGCGACCTGCACGACGCGGCCGCAGTGGCGCTCCGGCTCTGGGGGGAACACCGTTCGACGGCCAAGCTGCCGCCGTGGGAGATCGTGGGCCTCGAGGTCATCGACCGCGAGACGTACCACCAGCGCATCGCCGAGGGCTACGGGCCGCCTCCGGCGACGCGCGTGGGCGTCCACCCGTACTGACGGGCGGGCGGGTTCTCACAGCCCGCTGGCCGTCCCCTCCACCACGGTGGCAGCGCAGCACCGCCCCCGGCGCGGGTGCACGGAGGCAGAGGTCCGCGCGCCTGTCCGACCGCGGCAGGGGCGCCAGGTCAGTGGACGCGGGCTTGCGAGGCGGCACTCACCGGCAACGTCGTGCCCCTGGTGGTCCGGGTGCACGCGGGCCGCGGGCGGAGCGCAGCGGCGGCCGCCGTGTGACCCCGGCTGCCGCGCGGCGGGGGCGCCGGTCTGATCGGGCCCGCGCGGGGGCGGGCATACCACCGCAGCGGGCCGCAGGCCGTCTCGCAGTACGGAATATCGGCCGGGGCCCGGCCGAAGGCTCAGTAGGCTGGCCGCCATGAGCAGCGATTTCCCCTCACCCCTGGCCGACCCCACGCCGAAGTCCCCCGTCATCCGCGCCGCCTACCGCGCCCGGGCCGCGGCCGCCGACCTGGCGCCCCTGCCCCGGTCGGTCAAGGACGACGCGCTACTGGCCATCGCCGACGCCCTGGAGGTGCGGACCAAGGAGATCGTCGAGGCCAACACCGAGGACGTCGAGCGGGCTCGCGCCGCCGGCATCAGCGAGGCGATCATCGACCGGCTCACCCTCACCCCCGAGCGGGTCCGCGCCATCGCCGCCGATGTGCGCAAGGTCGTCTCCCTCCCCGACCCCGTCGGGGAGGTCGTCCGCGGGTCCACCCTCCCCAACGGCATCGACCTGCGCCAGGTACGCGTGCCGCTCGGCGTCGTCGGGATCATCTACGAGGCCCGGCCCAACGTCACCGTCGACGCCGCCGCCCTCTGCCTGAAGTCGGGCAACGCCGTGCTGCTCCGCGGCTCCTCCTCCGCGTACGCCTCCAACCAGGCCCTGGTCACCGTGCTGAGGGATGCGGTCGGCGGGGCCGGGCTGCCCGCCGACGCCGTGCAGCTGGTCCCCGGAGAGAGCCGGGACTCCGTCCGCGAGCTGATGCGCGCCCGCGGCATGGTCGACGTGCTCATCCCGCGCGGCGGCGCCTCGCTCATCCGCACGGTCGTCGAGGAGTCGACCGTCCCCGTCATCGAGACCGGCACCGGCAACTGCCATGTCTACGTCGACGCCCACGCCGACCTCGACATGGCCGTCGAGATCCTGATCAACTCCAAGGCACAGCGCCCCAGCGTCTGCAACGCCGCCGAGACCCTCCTCGTCCATCAGGACATCGCCGCCGTGTTCCTGCCCCGTGCCCTGGAGGCGCTGGCCGACGCCGGGGTGACCGTGCACGCGGACGAGCGGGTGCTGGAAGCGGCCCAGCGGGCGGGGACGCGGGCCACCGTCGTGCCCGCCGTCGTGGAGGACTGGGAGACCGAGTACCTGTCGTACGACATCGCCGCCGCCGTGGTGGACGACCTGGACGCGGCCGTCTCGCACATCCGGCTCTGGAGCTCCGGCCACACCGAGGCGATCGTCACCGGCTCCCAGGCCGCCGCCCGCCGGTTCACCCAGTTGGTCGATTCCACCACGGTCGCCGTGAACGCCTCGACCCGCTTCACCGACGGCGGCCAGTTCGGCTTCGGCGCCGAGATCGGCATCTCGACGCAGAAGCTGCACGCGAGGGGACCGATGGGCCTGCCCGAGCTGACGTCGACCAAGTACGTGGTCACCGGGGACGGGCACGTGCGGGACGCGCGTCAGCGCAGCTGCTGACCGTCCCCCGCCGCCTTTTCGGCCGTCCCGGATTTCCGTCTCTCCCTGCCCAAAGGGTGCGGGCGGCCGTACTCTGGACGGGTGCCGGACGACGTGGGGGGCAGGCCGTTCCCGGACGGCGACGAGCCCGACAACCACAGCCACGGGGCAGCGGACGAAGAGTTCGCGTCCGTGGTCTTCGACGAGGACTTCGTACGGTCCGCGCAGATCCATGAACCCACCGCCGTCGAGCGGATGCTCGCCGCCGCCCAGGCGCGTGCCGAGGCCGAGGCCAGCCGCCGCCGGGCGGGCGCCGGGCCGACGGAGGACGACTTCTACGACGACGGGTACGGTCACGACGGCGATCCGGACTTCGACGGGGAGTACGCCGACGCCTTCGACCCCGATCCGGACGACGACGGCTACGGCCCGTACGGTCCTTACGGAGGCACACTCCGGCCTTACCGCAGCCACGCCCGGTGGCACCGCCCGGTGGCCTGGGTCCTGGCCGTTCTGATGGGCATCGGCATGGTCGCGCTCGCGTTCGCCGCGGTCTACCGTGGAGCTGCGGGCAACCGGCAGGAGCCGGCTCCGCCACCTGCCACGAGCGAGGTGGACGGACCGCAGGTGGGGCAGCTCACCGGGCAGCCCGGTGCGCAGCCGTCGATATCGGCCGAATCTGCGGTGCCGACCATCTCGGCAGGGCCTCGTGCGCATTGACCGGGCATCGACCGGAATTGTTGAGTCTTCGTCAGAAGTTGTCGTCTGCCAGGGCGTTTACCGTGCCGCCAACAGACCTACTCTGAAAGTATGGCGGGGCCTGGAGAGCCACCTGAGGGGACACCCGAGGGCGTTCCGGGAGGTGGAGAGGACGAATACCGATCCGTCGTCTTCGACGAGTCGTTCGTCCGCGCTGCCCGGCTCCAGGAGTTCTCCGCACAGGAGCGGCTGGACGATCACCTCCCTGCCGTGCGCAGCCGCCGCCCCTGGTCTCGGATCAGCGGTTCCAAGCAGGCCCTCGTCCTGGTCCTGCTGATCGCCCTGGCCTTCGCCACCGCGATCTACATGGGCGTGCGCCACCCCTACCAGCAGGCGGCCGGGCCGACCGCGGAGCCGCTGCGGATCACGCTGATACCGCTCGCACCGCGCGGCACCGTGCCGGGCGGTGCGCCCGCGGAGCTCTTCCAGCACAGTCCGGCAGCGGAGTACCGCGTGGGAGCCGAAGGCGTGACCCTGCCCGCCGCCCGGGCCACCCGCAGCTTCTCCGACAGCCAGGTGGTGGCCGCCCTCGACTCCGCCAAGGAGTACATCGTCCGTTCCTCGCTGGACCCGGAGGTCCTCAGCGGGCAGTCCGTACGGCCCGTGCGCGTCCTGATAGACCCGGACCAGGCCGCCCAGTTCGACCGCAGCCTGGAGCGTCCGGCCGACGACGGCCGGCACGCCGCCACCGGATGGCTGGTCCGGTTCGACCGCCAGGTGGCGCTGGCCGACCCCGGGATACGGGTGCACGGCGCCCTGACGGTCTCCCAGGTGGGCGCGAACCATCTGGAGATCGTCGGTGATCACACCTTTGTGTACGCGGTGCGCGCGGCCGAGGGCGGGGACGCTGGCTCCGACCGGGCGTCGCTGTTCACCGTGCGCCGCGAGGTGCGCTTCCGCTTCGACCACGAGGACCTGCGCGACCACCGGGTGGAGCTGCTGAACGCCTCCGTTCAGGCCGGACCGCTGGCCTGCGCCGCCGACTCCGCCGGCCATCTGCGGCCCCTGCTGGCCGGGCAGGACGCCAAGGGGGACGCCCCGGCCGGTACGGATCCGTACGCGCCGGGCCGGCCGGCCACTTCGCTGTGCGGCGTGCTGGAGACTAGCGCTCAGCCGAGCCCGTAGAGCCCGGCCGGTCGTTGTCGTCGCCGGGGTGCTCGCCGTCGGCGGGCCGCTCACCGCCTTCGGGCCGGTCGGTCTGGCGGCCGGTGAACGCGTCGCGCAGCCGCCCACCCAGATCGCCGGCTCCGCCGGCGATGTCGCGCATCAGCCCTATGAGGGGATCCCTGCTGGTGCGCACGGTGTCGGCGTAGTGGTTGGCGTGCTCCCGGAAGGAGTCCGACACCGAGGCGTCCCGGTCCCCGTCCCGCCGCAGGTAGTGGCCCTCCATGATCCGCTGGTGATCGCGGCCCTCCGCCCACTTCTTCAGCTCCGCCGCACGCACGGTGGTGAAGGGGTGACTGCGCGGCAGCACGTTCATGATCTTGAGCACGGAGTCCCGGAGGTCGCCTCCCGCCTCGTACTCCTCGGCCTGCTCCAGGAAGGCGTCCACGTTCATCTCGTGCAGATGGTGGCCGCCCGCGAGCTTCATCAGGCCGCGCATCGAGGCCTGGAGGTCCTGCCCGACCAGCAGCCCTGCCCGGTCCGCCGACAGCTCCGACTTGCGGAACCACTCGCGCAGCGCGGTGACGATCGCCATCACCGCCACATTGCCGAGCGGGATCCAGGCGACCTTGAGCGCGAAATTGGTGAGGAAGAGCAGGATCGTGCGGTAGACGGAGTGTCCGGAGAGCGCATGGCCCACCTCGTGGCCGACCACCGCCCGCATCTCCTCCTCGTCGAGCAGCTCGACGAGCCCGGTGCTCACCACGATGATCGGCTCGTCGAGGCCGATGCACATGGCGTTCGGTTTCGGGTCCTGCGTGACGTACATCGGCGGGACCTTCTCCAGGTCGAGGATGTAACAGGCGTCCCGCAGCATCGTGTGGAGGTGGGCGAACTGCCGGTCGCCGACGCGCACCGAGTCCGACAGGTACAGCAGCCGCAGACTCCGCTCCGGCAGCAGTCCGCTCAGCACCTTGAAGACGGTGTCGAAGCCGCTCAGCTTGCGCAGTGCGACGAGCGCGGAGCGGTCCGCCGGGTGCTCGTACGCCCGCGAGGAGATCCCTGGGAACCGTCGGCGGTCGCGGCTCGGGACGTGGCTGTGGCTCTGCTCGGTCATCTGGCCCCCTTGTCGGCCCGGCTGTGGCCCCTTCATGGTCGCGCGCCCGCCGGGCGCTCGACGCGTCGATGAGCGCCTCCGGCGCGCGTTCAGCGTCCCGCTGAGGGCCCAGCCTAGGCGCTGGGATCTGCGCGAGGCGCGGCGCGACGGGCCGGAACGGCCATCAGGTCTTCAAGGACGCGCGGAGGTGGCGTGAGGTTGCCCGGGAGCCCCGCTTACGATGAGGGCGCCAGCAAGGAACACAACCGACGACTGACTGGATAGGCCTGCCGACGATGAGTCTCCTGAAGCCCGCCCACGCCCTGGTCACCCTCGCCTCCGAGGGCGGCGAGCACGGCGGCGAGCACGCCAGCCTGAACCCGTACCTCACCGGTGGCGGCGCGCTGTTCGTCCTGCTGCTCCTGCTGTGGATCACCACCCGGTTCAACCGCGATCGCTGAGCCTGCAACCGCTGAGCCGGGGGCGGCGCCGACGGGCTCCCCGGCCATGGCCGGAACCGGGACAGTAGGCTCTGCACGCATGGGAAAGCAGGGAAGGCCTGTGACAGGTCCGGCGAAGCGGCGACTCGGAGTGATGGGTGGAACGTTCGATCCCATCCATCACGGGCACCTGGTCGCCGCGAGCGAGGTGGCCGCACGGTTCCATCTCGACGAGGTGGTGTTCGTGCCGACCGGCCAGCCCTGGCAGAAGACGCACCGGCATGTCTCTCCGGCCGAGGACCGCTACCTGATGACGGTGATCGCCACCGCGTCGAATCCACAGTTCTCGGTCAGCCGCATCGAGATCGACCGCGGTGGCAAGACGTACACCATCGACACCTTGCGCGAGCTGCATGAGCTGAATCCGGATTCCGAGCTCTACTTCATCACCGGTGCCGACGCCCTGGCCCAGATTCTGACGTGGCGGGACGCCGCCGAACTGTTCTCGCTCGCGCACTTCATCGGGGTGACCCGGCCGGGCCATCTGCTCAGCGACCCCGGGCTGCCGGACGGCGGGGTCTCCTTGGTGGAGGTTCCGGCGTTGGCCATCTCCTCGACGGACTGCCGGGCGAGGGTGGCCGCAGGGGACCCGGTCTGGTATCTGGTGCCGGACGGTGTTGTGCGCTACATCGACAAGCGCGGGCTGTACCGGGACGCTGGATAGCCGTGTACGGGAAGGGGCACCGGTGAACGACGCACACTCCGGGCGGCACTACTCCGAGGGCGGGCCAGAACGCGGCCAGGACCCTTACGAGCAGCAGCAGTACGACCCCTACGCTCAGCAGTACGAGCAGTACGAGCAGTACGGACAGTACGGTCAGCAGTACTACGACCCCTATGCCCAGCCCCAGCAGCCCCAGCCGCACTACGACCAGTACGGCCGGCAGTACTACGACCCGTACGCGCAGCCGCAGCAGCCCCCCCAGCCCCCCCAGCAGGCCCCGCAGCGGGTCGACGAGCAGCAGTGGATCCCGCAGCAGCAGTCGTACGACACCTACGCGCCGAGCACCGGCCAGACACCGCAGGTCCCGCCGCAGGCGCAGCCGCGCGACCCCAACCCGCAGCACGGCCCCCCTCCGGAGCGTGCGCCGGCCCCTGACTACGGCACCGAGCAGTTCTCGTTCATCGAGGAGCCGGACGAGGAGTCCGACGACGTCATCGACTGGCTGAAGTTCGCGGAGACCCGCTCCGAGCGGCGCGACGAGCGCAAGCGGAAGGGGCGCAACCGCGTCGTCGTCCTCGCCGTGATCCTCGCGCTCGCGCTCGTGGGTGGCGTCGGCTACCTCTGGCACGCGGGCAAGCTCCCCGACCTGGCGGGAGTGGACTCCGGTGCACAGGCCGGGGGTGGCCCCCAGAAGCGGGACGTGATCGTCGTGCACCTCCGCGACACCAAGGGCGGCGGCAGTTCCACGGCGCTGCTGGTCGACAACGAGACCACCAAGAAGGGCACCACCGTCCTGTTGCCGAACTCGCTGGCGATCGCCACCGACGACGGCACCAGCACCACCCTTGGCAAGTCGGTCGTGGACGAGGGCACGACGTCCACCCGGGACGCCCTCGACGGGCTGCTGGGCACCAAGATCGCAGGCAGCTGGCGGCTGGACACCCCGTATCTGGAGAACCTCGTGGAGTCGGTCGGCGGGATCGTCGTCGACACCGACGCGACGGTGCCCGGCCGGAAGAAGGGCGACGACCCGCTCGTCAAGAAGGGTGAGCGGCAGGAGCTGTCCGGCCAGGCGGCCGTCGGCTACGCCACCCACCGTGCCGCGGGTGAGCCGGAAGACCGGCAGCTGCGGCGGTTCGGCCAGGTCATGCAGGCCACCCTGAAGAAGATCTCCAGTGATGCCCAGGCCGCGACGACCACCGTGGAGACGCTCAACCAGATCCCGGACCCGTCGCTGACCGAGGCCCAGCTCGGCGCGTCCCTGGCGCAGCTCGCGGCGCAGGTGAAGAACGGCTCGTACGAGACCGCGGTGCTGCCGGTCCAGCCGGACGGGACGCTCAGTGAGAAGGTCTCGCGGAGCGTGGTCGGGTCCGTGCTGGGCGGAACGGTCAAGAACGCCGACCCGGACGCGGCCCCGCGCGTGAGCGTGCGCAACGCCACCGGCGACAAGAAGGCCGTCTCCAGCGCCCAGGTCACCCTGGTCAACGGCGGCTACACGTTCGTCGACGGCGGCGCGGCCGGCGCGGCACAGTCCGCCTCCCAGGTGCTGTACGCGGACGCGGCGCAGGCCGGGAAGGCCAAGGAGGTGGCCAGGACGCTGGGTCTGCCGGAGAGCGCGGTGAAGAGGTCCAAGGGCGGTGCGGCGAACGCCGACATCACGGTCGTGCTCGGCCGGGACTACGACGCAGGGAGATGAGCCGGTCCGGGACTGTCCGTGGGGCGTGAGACCCTTGATGGGTACCTGCTCCCGGACGAAAGCCTGCTGTGACCGCCACGGACCACTCCCTCGAGCTCATCAACGTCGCCGCACAGGCGGCTGCCGACAAGCTCGCGCACGACATCATCGCGTACGACGTCAGCGACGTGCTGTCGATCACCGACGCCTTCCTGCTGGCCTCGGCCCCCAGCGACCGCCAGGTCAAGTCGATCGTCGACGAGATCGAGGAGCGGCTGCAGAAGGAGCTGGGGGCCAAGCCGGTGCGCCGGGAGGGCGACCGTGAAGCCCGCTGGGTCCTGCTGGACTACGTGGACATCGTGGTGCACGTGCAGCACAGCGAGGAGCGGGTGTTCTACGCGCTGGAGCGGCTGTGGAAGGACTGCCCGGAGCTTCAGCTGCCGGAGGACGCCGTCGCCACCCACGGCAAGGCCGAGGACTACGCGAAGCGCCAGGCGGCCGACGACCTGGACGGAGACCTGCTCTGAACGGCGGCAACGGCGGCCGGGACCGCCGCATAGTCCTGTGGCGGCACGGCCAGACGTCGTGGAACCTCGAGCGCCGCTTCCAGGGCTCCACGGACATCGAGCTGACCCCGGCGGGCCTCGCCCAGGCGCGCCGCGCCGCCCGCCTGCTGGCGGCGCTGAAGCCGGACGCGATCATCGCCTCGGACCTGCAGCGGGCGGCCGCGACGGCCGCGGAGCTGGCCGCGATCACCCGCCTGGAGGTCACGCACGACGAGGGTCTGCGCGAGACCTACGCCGGCAGCTGGCAGGGGCTCACCCACGAGGAGATCGTCGAGCGGTACGGCGAGCAGTACGCGGCGTGGAAGCGGGGCGAGCCGGTGCGCCGCGGCGGCGGCGAGCTGGAGACCGAGGTCGCGGATCGGGCGGCCCCGATCGTCGAGCGCAGCGCGGACAAGCTGCCGGACGGCGGCACGCTCGTCGTGGTCAGCCACGGTGGCACGATCCGCACCACGATCGGCCGTTTCCTCCGTCTCGAGCCGGGGAGCTGGGAGGCGCTGGGCGGGCTCTCGAACTGCTGCTGGTCGGTGCTGGGTGAGGGCGCGCGGGGCTGGCGGTTGCTGGAGCACAACGCCGGGACGCTGCCGGAGCCGGTGCTCGGGGACGACGACTGAGGCGGCGGTTCGGCGGCGCTGCAGAGCTCGTGGACGTCGGCCGGGACGCGCTGGGCGTCGGCGGCCGGTCGGTGGACGAAGGGATTTCCTTTTCCGGCCGTTCACCGGTTAAGCTTCTTCTCGTTCGAGGCGCCCCGGCGCCGAGAAGCTCGGGGCTATAGCTCAGTTGGTAGAGCGCTTGCATGGCATGCAAGAGGTCAGGAGTTCAATTCTCCTTAGCTCCACAGCTCGATCCCGCTCCCGTCAGGGGGCGGGACTTCTGCTGGTCAAGGCCTGCGCGGCCCTGACCTCCTTCCAGGAGCCCACTGACCTGGGCGCCGTCCCGTGGCAGAATCGGACGGCCGGAAGTGGAGGGAACGCGCATGCCGACGAGCACTCTCGGGGAGGTCGACGATCTGCTCGATATCGCCGCGGCGCACGGCGGCGGTCGGCTGCCCGGGTGCGCGCCCCGCTTCACCTGCCTCGCCGAGCAGGGTGCCGCGCCGCGCGCGGACCTTCTCAAGTGCCCGGCCTGCGGCTCGGCGCACGTCGCCCAAGTCCTCGGCGACAACGGTGGGATCAGTTACGTCTGCACGGCCTGCGGCCACAGCTGGAGCTGACTGATGGGTGCACACAGGCGGAAGTGCGACTGGTGCGGCAGCGGGACTCCGATCGTCCGCGACATGGAGCCGATCAACTCCGACTACCAGTACTGGTGCGAGGAGTGCGCTCGAGCACTGATCATAAAAGGCGACCCGATCGAGACGTACCGTGAGCTCGAGGGCGAGCCCATCTACGGACGGCTGCTCGACGAGCACTGCACCCTCAAGCGCTTCTACTCCTTCGCGACCGCCTGACCACGGTCGTGACCTGAGCCGAGGTCAGAACGAGCGCAGGCGGGTCCGTGGCATGGCGTCGGCAGCGGCGTAGGGCTGCCCAGGGGTTGACAGCCCGATGGATTTGGCGAAGGCCCAGGGGGCCCGTGTATGGTTGGCGACGCCGCCGTCGGCGTACCGTGGCGGAGCACGACCTGGGGCTATAGCTCAGTTGGTAGAGCGCTTGCATGGCATGCAAGAGGTCAGGAGTTCAATTCTCCTTAGCTCCACGGATAGGAGAGCGGGCCGCCCGACCGGGCGGCCCGCTCCCCTTTTGGGACCCCCCGCTCAGCTCTGGCCGCGGGGGAGCGCCTTCCGACTGGCCGGAGCCTGCTCGGCAGGTGCAGCCTCGAGGCGGAGCGCGAGCTCCGGGCACCGGCGTACGGCACGCTGGGCGTTCGCCCGCAGGTGCATGGGTACGGCCGCGTCCGCCAGGGTCGGATATCCGTCCGGCCCCATCCGGATGAGTTCGGGGACCACGCCCGCGCACAGGCCGTGGCCCTTGCACAGCGTCCAGTCCACGGCCAGCTTCTCGCCGCTCGGGATGCCCTCCTCCTCGTAACCAGGGGCGGGCAGCGGCAGCACGCCTTGCGTGGGCCGGCCGCAGCCGCCGCCGAGCACGTGGGCGGCGAGATCGTCGGTGAACGCCTTCAGCGTGGACTGCAGGAAGCGCACGGACCCGTCGGGGTGCTTGCAGGCACCGCGGCCCCGTACGGCCTGAGTCACCTGGCGGAGCGCTTCCAGCGAGGTCGGTCCGCCGCCGCCCAGCACCTCCGAGAGCCCGGCGGCGGCAGCGGGCAGGCCCAGCTTGCACGGCCCGCACTGGCCCGCTGTCTCGGCGGCCAGCCAGTTCGCCACCCTCAGGGACTCGCCGAGCGGGCAGGTCTCGGGGCCGATGGGCAGAATCGCGCCCGCGCCCAAGGCGCCGCCGGCCGTGGCCATGGCCTTCTTGGAGATGATCGCCCCCTGGGCTGTGAGCCCGTCGATCCAGGCACCGTGGTAACCGCCGGAGAGCACGGCCTGGGGCAGCGGCGGCGCACCGCACAGCTCCATGACGTAGCGCAGCGGGACACCGACCGGTACTTCCAGGACGGTCGGCCGGGCCACCGAGCCGGAGACGGTGAGCATCACCGTTCCGGGTTCGTCCATCAGCCCGGTGTTGCCGTAGCGCTGCGCGCCCAGCCGGGTGGCGATGGCCAGTTGCGCGAAGGTCTCGGCGTTGGACAGCAGGGTGGGGGCACCGCCCACACCCGAGTCGGAGGCGCGCACCTTGCGGCCGGCGGGTAGCGACGGGCCGCCGTTCACCGCGCTGATGACCGCGGACGCCTCACCGGACACCATCCGCTCGGGGGTTCTGACCACCCGTACGCGCAGTCCCCGGCCCCGCCGGTCGGACAGTCCGCGCTCGGACAGCGCCTCCCGGAGGGAGGCCTCCGTGGAGTCCCGGGTCACGGCGATGGCCAGGAGGCGGGCGCCGAGCGCCTCGGCGGCCAGCAGGGCGCCGTCCAGGATGAGGTGCGGGGCGCGGCACATCAGCACGGTGTCCTTGCGACAGGCGGGTTCGCCCTCGCTGCCGTTGACGACGACGACGGGACGTACGCCCCGCCGGATCGCGCTCTTGGCGACCGCACGCAGCTTCTTGGCGAACGGGAAACCCGCGCCGCCGCGGCCGCTCAGGGACACCGCCTCGGCCAGATCGGCGAGGCGTTCACCGACCATCGGCTCCAGGGCTCCGTGGACCTTCAGATGCATGCCGAGATCCAGCCGCTGGACCAGGTCGAACCCGGCGGTCAGCTGCGGCAGGCCGACGACCCGCACTTCGGGCACATCGGGCAGGGGGGTGTTCATGGCCGGTCTCCCGCGGGCTGGTGCCACGGCTCACCGGGCGACGGTGGATAGGGCGTGCCGGACCGGGGGTCGGTCTCCGGGCGGGCTCTGCGGGTCTCGCCGGGCGGCGGCGGGGACGGGGCGGGCCAGCGGCCGGACGCGGGAGACGGCGGCGCCGCGTACGACGGCACCGGCGGGAGAGTCTCCGTGGGCGCCGGGTACGGCGGGACGGGCGGCAGGATCTCGGTGGGATCTGTTGCGGACACCGTGGGCATGGTCTGCGTCGGGTCGGCGTACGCGGACATCGGGTACATCGGGGACACCGGGGAGAGCGTCTCCATCAGCGGATCGGACCCCGGGACCGGGCGGCCGGTGGCCTGCCCGAACGCGGTTGAGGGCTGTGGTGCCGCGGAGACCGCGCGGTAGGCCGCGGAGATGTCCGCACCCCGGCCCGCCGAGATCGGCGCCGGCCGCGCCGAGTCGAGCCGCAGGGGCGGCTCGTCGATCCGCGGGGCGCGGCTGATTCCTCCAGGGAGCGGGCCCGACCCGGGCAGCGGAGCGACCGAGGGGTCGCGCTCCGACGGGGATGATGCTTCGGCACGTCGGCGCGGAGCCCGGGTGCCCTCCTCGGGCCGGGTGATGGATATCAGCAGGCGCGCGACGCGGCGCTTCTGGGGCGGTGGGAGCAGCCGTACGGACACCGCCAGCGCCACGGCGACCACGACCATCGCATACATGGCGACGACCCATCCCGCGGCGGGGCGCCCGGCGTTGAGGCCATGCACCAGAGCCGCCCCCCATGCCGGATAGGCCATGGCGTGGAGCGCGCGCCAGCGGGCGGCCACGGCCCCCGGTGTGGCCATGGCGCTGCGCAGCGCTCCGGTTGCTCCCGCGAAGATCATCAGGTGCGCGGCGAGTGAGCCGAGCCCAATCAGTCCTGCCGAACCCTGCATGCCGAGCCCGAACGGCACCAAGGTGCCCAGCAGACCGACGTGACCGGAGGAGATCTTGGTGGTGATGTGCAGCAGCAGGAAGCCGAGCGAGGCGACCGCGAGCGTGCGGTGGATGGCCTGGGCGAGCAACCGCTCCCGCGGCTCGAACAGATTGCGGTCGGTGGCTATCAACCCCCAGACGACTGCGCCCGACAGGGAGAGGAGGGTCAGCACACCCCCGGTGAAGTCCAGCGCGGCGCGCACTTCTTCCCCGGCGGCCAGGACGAGCACCGGAATGAGGACGATGACCGCGACCGATACGCCGTACTGGGCGGGGCGGGACAACGAGGACGGTGTTCGCAGCTTGCGATGAGGGTGCATTCGGGCGACTCCAGTGGTGCGAGTGAGGGGTCCCGTTCCGCATGCTAAATGGCAGGTGAAAGATCATCCGGGTGTTTGGTTATTTGCTCGAATGTCAATTGCGGAGATCGGTTGCGGTCGTCGCTGTGCGCGAGTGGCCGGTGGCTCTGTGCGGCCCTTGCGGACGCTGCGGTACGCTGACCCCATGCGTGCCGTACGCCTCCTGCTTAGCGGGCCGCGCTGATCAGTACCGACCGGCGGACATCGGATCTTTCCGGGTGATCCTCCCCCTGGGAGGTGCCCCCAGGGGGAGGGCCCCCAGAGCCACCGGTCGGAATCAGCGCGGCGTCCCCTCCTGTGCGAGGGGCCTTTTTGTTTCAGGGGCAAGAAGGTCCGATTCCGTTGGCAGAGACCATCGATGGAGCTTTGAGGACGATGAGCGAGACGAATTCCTCCCCCGGCCCGCGCGCCGGGGGATCGCCGGCCGAGGCGGCTGCGCCGCACCGCTATACGGCCGCCATGGCCGCCGACATCGAGGCACGTTGGCAGGACTTCTGGGATGCCGAGGGCACCTATGCGACGCCCAATCCCAAGAGGGAAATGGCCGGGTCGGCCGAGGTCGTCGGCCGCCCGAAGAAGTACATCATGGACATGTTCCCGTATCCGTCGGGTGCGGGACTGCACGTCGGCCACCCGCTGGGCTACATCGCCACGGATGTCTACGCCCGGTTCCAGCGGATGACCGGTCACCACGTCCTGCACACGCTGGGCTTCGACGCGTTCGGCCTGCCCGCCGAGCAGTACGCGGTGCAGACCGGCACCCACCCGCGGGTCTCCACCGAGGCCAACATCGAAAACATGAAGGTCCAGCTGCGGCGGCTGGGTCTGGGCCACGACAAGCGCCGGTCGTTCGCCACGATCGACCCGGACTACTACCGGTGGACCCAGTGGATCTTCCTGCAGATCTTCAACTCCTGGTACGACGAGGAGGCGAAGACGGCGCGGCCGATCGCCGAGCTGGTGGCACAGTTCGAGAGCGGGGAGCGCGCGACGCCGTCCGGGCGGCCCTGGAGTGAGCTGAGCGCCGCCGAGCGCGCCGGCATCCTGGGCGAGTACCGGCTGGCGTACGCCTCCGACGCGCCGGTCAACTGGTGCCCCGGTCTGGGCACGGTGCTGGCCAACGAGGAGGTCACCGCGGAAGGCCGCTCCGAGCGCGGCAACTTCCCGGTCTTCAAGGCCAAGCTGCGTCAGTGGAACATGCGCATCACCGCCTATGCGGACCGGCTGCTGGAGGACCTGGACGCGCTGGACTGGCCCGAGGCCATCAAGCTGCAGCAGCGCAACTGGATCGGCCGCTCCGAGGGCGCCCGGATCGACTTCCCCGTGGCGGACAAGGGCGCGATCACGGTCTTCACGACCCGTCAGGACACCCTGTTCGGTGCCACGTACATGGTGCTGGCGCCCGAGCACGATCTGGTCGACGCGATCGTCCCCGCCACCTGGCCCGAGGGCACGCACCACGTGTGGACCGGCGGGCACCCCACCCCGGGCGAGGCGGTGGCCGAGTACCGCAAGCAGGCGGCGGCCAAGTCCGACGTCGAGCGGCAGGCCGAGGCGAAGGACAAGACCGGCGTCTTCACCGGTGCGTACGCCACCAATCCGGTCAGTGGCGAGCAGGTCCCGGTCTTCATCGCCGACTACGTGCTGATGGGCTACGGCACGGGCGCCATCATGGCCGTCCCGGCGCACGACAGCCGGGACTTCGTCTTCGCCCGCGCCTTCGAGCTGCCGATGCGCTGCGTCGTGGATCCCTCCACTGCATCCGACAGCTCCCCCGGAGCGAGTCGCGGCACGGATCCGACCACCTGGGACGACGCCTTCGACTCGTACGACGCGAGGATCGTCAACTCCACGGGGCCGGAGATCTCGCTGGACGGCCTGACAGTCGTCGACGCCAAGGCCCGGATGACGCAGTGGCTGACCGACCGGGGGATCGGCGAGGGAATGGTCAACTTCCGGCTGCGCGACTGGCTGTTCAGCCGGCAGCGCTACTGGGGCGAGCCGTTCCCGGTCGTCTACGACGAGGACGGCATCGCGCACGCGCTGCCCGACTCGATGCTGCCGGTCGAGCTGCCCGAGGTCGACGACTACTCGCCGCGCACCTTCGACCCGGACGACGCCGACACCTCGCCGGAGACTCCGCTGTCCCGCAACGAGGACTGGGTCGACGTCGAACTGGACCTGGGCGACGGCGTCAGGAGGTACCGCCGTGAGACCAACACCATGCCCAACTGGGCCGGTTCGTGCTGGTACGAGCTGCGCTACCTGGATCCGCACAACGACGAGAAGGTCGTCGACCCGGAGATCGAGCGGTACTGGATGGGGCCGCGGGAGGGACAGCCCGCGGGTGGCGTCGACCTGTACGTGGGCGGCGCGGAACACGCGGTGCTGCACCTGCTGTACGCCCGCTTCTGGCACAAGGTTCTGTTCGACCTGGGTCACATCTCTTCATACGAGCCGTTTCACAAGCTGTTCAATCAGGGCATGATTCAGGCCTACGTCTACCGGGACGGGCGCGGCATCGCGGTGCCTGCCGCCGAGGTGGAAGAGCGGGACGGCGCGTACTACTACCAGGGCGAGAAGGTCACCCGTCTGCTGGGCAAGATGGGCAAGTCCCTGAAGAACGCCGTCACCCCGGACGAGATCTGCGCCGAGTACGGAGCCGACACGCTGCGGCTGTACGAGATGGCGATGGGCCCGCTGGACGTCTCCCGCCCCTGGGACACGCGCGCCGTGGTCGGCCAGTACCGGCTGCTGCAGCGGCTGTGGCGGAACGTCGTGGACGAGGACACGGGCGCGGTCACCGTGGTCGACGCGGAGCCGGACGAGGAGACGCTGCGTGCCCTGCACAAGGCGATCGACGGAGTCCGTCAGGACATGGAGAACCTGCGCTTCAACACGGCCATCGCCAAGGTGACCGAGCTGAACAACCACCTGACGAAGGAGTATGGGGGCAGGCCCGCAGGGCCCTCGGTTGAGGGTGGTGGTGGGCGACGGGCGGGACGGCCGGTGCCCCGGTCGGTCGCCGAGCAGCTGGTCCTGCTGATCGCGCCGCTGGCTCCGCACATCGCCGAGGAGCTGTGGCACCGGCTGGGACGCGACTCGACGGTGGTGCACCAGGCCTTCCCCGTCGCCGACCCGTCGTACGTGGTCGACGAGACGGTGACCTGCGTCGTACAGATCAAGGGCAAGGTCAAGGCGCGCCTGGAGGTGCCGCCGTCGATCGCCGATGAGGAGCTGGAGCGGCTGGCACTGGGGGACACGGGCGTCCAGGCCGCGCTGGGCGGCGCGGACATCCGCAAGGTGATCGTGCGGGCGCCGAAGCTGGTCAACATCGTGCCCGCGTGAGCCAGGGGCTGCCTGCTGCGAGCGGTCTGCTGCTCCTGCAGGCGCGGGCCGTTGGCCGACAGTGTGTGAGCCGATCAGGCGTGCGGCCTGTGCGCCGAGTGGCTGAGGGGCCTATCGGCGTGCGGCGCCGAGGCGGCCGGTCGTGGGTTCGATGGAACCCGTGACCGGCCCCGGCCGTTTACGGTGGAAGGGTCACCGCGACACTCGGCCATCGGTTACCGGGAAGGACCGCTCATGGAAGCCGCGATCCTCATCCTCGCGCTGCTCTTCGTGGCATTCGTGGCGCTCGGCGCCTATGTGACGGTGAAAGTGGTCGGAGCGGCGAAGCGCGGAGTGGACCGTACGGTCGCTCAAGCGCGCCGTGCCGTCGAGGACACCACGCTCAGGGCGAAGCAGCTGGCCCAGCCCGGCGTGCTGGGAGACCTCGCCGAGCTGCGGGTCTCGCTGAGGACGTCGATGAGGGCCACTCAGGACGCGCTGCACGCGGCCCCGCCGGAGGACGCCGCGGTGTCGGAGGCGTCCCGGCTCTTCCAGCGGCTGAGCGCGCACGGGATCGAGCTCGACGACGACCTCAAACGCCTGGAGCGGGAGCCGGACAAGGGACGGATCACGGAGCGACTGCCCGAGCTGCGCGAGCGCACCGAGCGGATCGTCCGCCACGCGGACTCGCTGCGGTGGGCGGCACAGGACCGGGCACTGCGGTTCGCGGACGACGACCTCGCGGCGCTCGGGCGCCAGATCGACGTCGAGGCGGGGGCGCTGCGGCACTGGACGTCCGAGCCGGGGGCGCCGGGCGGCACTGAGGCGTCGGCGACGGCGGGTTCATCACGGGCCGCGGCCGACCCGGCCGTTTCCCCTGGCACGGCTTCGCAGTCCGCCGCGGCTTCCGCGGAGACTCCGGCGTCGGCGCAGGCTCGTGCGTCGGCGCAGACCCCCGGGTCGGGGAGCGGGAAGCCGGGGGCCACTCCAGCTCCGGGGAGCGACACACCGGCGCCGACTCCGACTCCGACCTGGCCGGACGTGTCCCGGCCCGACGCGGTCGCTCAGGAGCCGCCCGCGATCACCGAAGGAGATCCGCGACGGCAGTTCGCGTACCCGTGGGAGAAGGAGCGCCGACCGGAGAGCACCACCTGAGCGGTGGACGCTCGGGCGGCCCGCACTGTCGGCCATGGGCGTCCCCGGATAATCTCCCAGTCATGTCCCCCCGTGTCGCCATCATCACCGATTCCACGGCCTACCTGCCGCAGCAGGCGATGGAGCGGCACGGCATCATCGCGGTGCCGCTGACCGTGGTACTCGGCAACAGGGCGCTGGAAGAGGGCACCGAGGTTTCGGCCCGCTCCGTCGCCCAGGCGCTGCAGCGCCGCACCTCGGTGACGACCTCCCGGCCCAGCCCCGCAGCCTTCGCCGCGACGTACCGGTCCGTCGCGGAGGCGGGCGCGGAGGGCATCGTGTCACTGCACCTGTCCGCCGAGATGTCCGGCACGTACGACGCAGCGGTGCTCGCGGCGCGGGAGGTCCCCGTGCCGGTACGGGTGGTGGACACCGGAATGGTCGCCATGGCGCTCGGCTTCTGTGCCCTGGCGGCGGCGGAGACGGTGGAAGCGGGCGGCACTTTGGACGAGGCCGTGGTCGCGGCCGAGAAGCGCGCCGAGGGCACCTCGGCGTACTTCTACGTCGACACCCTCGACTACTTGCGGCGCGGTGGCCGGATCGGGGCGGCGCAGGCCCTGCTCGGCTCGGCTCTCGCGGTGAAGCCGCTGCTGCAGTTGGACGGCGGCCGCATCGAACTGCTGGAGAAGGTGCGCACGGCGTCCAAGGCCATCGCCCGGCTCGAGGAACTCGTGGTCGGGCGGGCGGGCTCGAGTCCGGTGGACATCGCGGTCCACCATCTGGCCGCGGCGGACCGGGCCGAGCAGCTCGCCGCCCGCCTGCGCAACCGGGTGCCCGGCCTGGCCGAGCTGCACGTCAGCGAGGTGGGCGCGGTGATCGGCGCCCATACGGGCCCGGGTCTGCTGGGTGCGGTTCTGTCGCCGAGGAGCTGAACGAACGCCCCTCGTGCGGCCGCAGTTGTCGCGTGCCTGGTGACGGACGGCGGCACATCGCTCGTGCGGGTGATGGATTTATCCACAACTGGCAAGTTTTCCACGGAAACTGGAGCTGCTCAGCAGGCACCGCGGATCGCGCCTACGGTCGACGGTCATGGACATTCGATCACGCACCGTGACCAGTGGGCCGGGTCGTGCGCCCGGTTCCGATCAGCGAGCCCGGCGACGCCATGCCGCGCGCCGGGCGAACGGATGGAGTCGTGCGGGCCGTACCGCTCGTATGCACGCCGCGGCGGCATGCGGCCAGGCGACGGTCCGCGAGCGCGCGGCCACGCTCTTCGTCCAACCTCCGCCGCGGGCCGGGGCAGCCGAGCTCGCTCCCCCTGGCCGTGCCCCCTCATGGGTGACCGGGACGGGTGGTCGGCCCACCTCGGACGCCGATGCGCTCGTGGTGCGAGCAGGCCCAGCCCGCGTGACGCTGCCCCCGGCCAAGGAGGCATGCGTGACGGCGACGCCGACGGATACGGTGCCGTCCGCCCGCTCACCTGCAGGACGCGGCGCCGCGGTTGGGCAGGCGAACGCTCGGCCGAATTCGGATGCCACCCCCGGCGCGAGTCCCCAGGGCGAAGTGACCTCTGGTCCTCCGGCGGGGGACGGTGACGGCACCGACACAGGCGCAGTCCGGCGGCGTACGCACTGGTGGCTCGCGGTCCGCGAACGGCTGCCGCTATGGGTTCAGTTAAGGTGCGGCATCGACCCGCGGGCGCTCGTGGCGCTCGCTGTCGTGCTCGCGTTCTTCGGAGCGTTCGCGGTGTATCAGCACTGGACGGGGCGACCGCAGACCGTGCGGGCACCGTCGGCCGAGCCATCGGCGGGTCCTGCGCCCGTCTCCGTCCCCGCTGTGCCCCCCGCACCGAGCGACGCCCCGGGCTCGCCCACACGTGGCATGGACCGCCGCATCGTGGTCGATGTGGCGGGCAAGGTCCGCAGGCCCGGTATTCACCGGTTGCCCGCCGGTGCTCGCGTCGCCGACGCGCTGCGCGCGGCGGGCGGGGTGCGCCCGGGCACCGACACCCGGACATTGAACCGGGCCCGGCTGCTCAGCGACGGTGAGCAGGTCGTCGTCGGCGGTGCGGCACCCGCTGGGGCCGGTGCGGGTTCGGCGCCATCCGATCCGGGCGGCGCTCCGGGCGCCGCCGCGGGCCCCGTCAGCCTCAACGCCGCCACTGCGGAACAACTCGACGCGCTGCCCGGCGTCGGACCCGTACTGGCCCAGCACATCCTCGACTACCGCGAACAGAACGGGGGTTTCCGATCTGTCGACCAACTCCGTGACGTTCACGGCATCGGTGCACGCCGCTTCGCCGAACTCCAACCCCTCGTGCAGCCATGAACCGCTCCGCCGTGCGGACGGCGCACGACGACTGCCGCGGACCGTCCGACCCCCGGCAGGAAGGACCCACCGACCTGCGCCTCATCCCACCGGCCCTCGCCGCTTGGGCCACGGCGGCGGTGGCGGTGAGCATTCCCACCGCGTGGGCGCTCCTCGGCGCCGCCGGCTGCCTGGCCACGGCGATGGCGCTGCTGCTGTGGTGGCGAGCCGGCGCGCGGGCAGGCCGTGGGCGGTCATCCGGCCTCGGCGGGCGCCGGGGCGGAAGCGACGGTCCGGGCCGTAGGGACGCCCCGGAGGGGAGCCCTCGCCGGCCGCGTGTGGAACGGCGCGGAGGTGGTCCTCCTGACGGTAGTGATCCTTCTCCTGACGGAGGCCCAGTTCCGGGCACGGGTTGTGTGGTTCCCGGAGCGTTGGGAGCCGGCCTCGGTACCCGCGGGGGAGACATCGCGGCCGGGCGGTCACACCGTGAGCGCGGTGGCCCGCGCTACGCAGCCGTGACGGCCCTCCTCTGCGCCGCAGCCGCGGCGACGTCAGGTGCTCTGACCGCCGCCGACCTGCATCGCGGCCCACTGCCCAGTTGGCCCGGCAATACGCCGATGCCACCGTGGAGTTGACCGTGACCGGCGATCCACGCCTGACCCGCCCCCGAGTCCGGGGCGCGCAGCGCGCGCCCGCCGCGGTTGTCGTGGAGGCCGAAGCGCTGCGCGTGACGAGCCCGGACGGCACGGACACTGCGGTACGGACCCCTGTGCTCGTCACCGTGCAGCCGCGCGGCTCCCTCGTGGATGCGGGCGATCGGGACGCGGCGCGCCGTCCCGCGTACATCCCTCCGTCCTCGGACGCGGATCCTGACGCAGACCCAGCCCCGAACCCAGCCCTGGACCCAGCCCTGGACCCGGACGCAGATCCGGGGCCGGACCGGGAGCCGGACCCAGGTCGGTCCCCGCCCGACGCACATGCTCAGGGCCCACACGTTGCGCACGTCGCGCCGCAGGATGACTGGTTACGGCTGCTGCCGTCCACGCGGCTGCGCGTGCGGGCGCGCACTGCGCCGCCGCTGCCCGGCGCCGGCGGTGAACCGGTCGCCGTCGTCCTGCGCGTGACCGATGACGGACCCCCGCAGGTGATCGGCGCTCCGAGCGCCGTGCAGCGGATTGCCGGTGACCTGCGCGCCGGACTGCGGGAAGCGACCGACCGCCTGTCGCCCGACGCCCGCGCCCTGTTGCCGGGGCTCGTCGTCGGGGACACGTCCCGTATCCCGCCCGAGCTGGACGAGGCCTTCCGGGCCACCGACCTCACCCATCTGCTTGCCGTTTCAGGGGCCAACCTCACCATCGTGCTCGCGCTGCTCATCGGGCCACCGCATCTCGCCCTCCGCGCCGAGCGGCGCGGACTCGCGCCGTGGCTCGGGATCCCCTTGCGCAGTACCGCACTCCTCGGTGGGCTGCTCACCCTCGCCTTCGTGATCGTCTGCCGTCCTGAGCCCAGCGTGCTGCGCGCGGCAGCCTGCGGCCTCGTCGCTCTGTTCGCCATTGCGACCGGCCGCCGCCGATCCCTGCTCCCGGCCCTCGCCACGGTCGTGCTGCTGCTGGTCCTGTACGACCCATGGCTCGCGCGGTCGTACGGCTTTCTGCTCTCCGTGCTGGCCACGGCCGCGCTCCTGACGATCGCGCCACGCTGGAGCGCCGCGCTGCAGTCGCGCGGGATGCCGCCGAGGCTCGCCGAGGTGCTGGCGGCTGCGGCGGCCGCGCAGACGGTCTGCGCACCCGTCGTCGCCGTGCTGGCCGCGCGGGTCAGCCTGGTGGCCATCCCCTGCAATCTGCTGGCCGAGATCGCGGTCGCGCCCGCGACCGTCCTCGGCTTCGCCGCGCTGGCGGCCGCTTCCGTGGCCATGCCCGTCGCCAGGGGGATCGCCTGGCTCGGCAGCTGGCCCGTCGAGTGGATCGCGGGCATCGCCCGCACCGGTGCCGCGCTCCCCGGAGCCGAACTGGACTGGCCGGGCGGCTGGTCCGGAGGCCTGTTGCTGGCCGCCGTGACCGGGGCGGCCGTCCTCGCGGCTCGCCGTCTGCTGCGTCACCCCTGGGTCTGTACGGCGGCGGCCCTGCTCCTCCTCCTGGCGATCACGCGCCCGGCGCCCCTGCCACGGCTGCTCACCGGCTGGCCGCCGCCCCGCTGGAAGTTCGCGGTCTGCGACGTGGGCCAGGGCGACGCGCTCGTGCTGTGGGCGGGCCGCGGCACGGCGGTGGTCGTGGACGCCGGCCCCGACCCCCGGTTCGCCGACCTCTGTCTGCGCGCCCTGGGTGTGACCCGCATTCCCCTGGTGGTGCTCACGCACTTCCACGCCGACCACGTAGCCGGTCTGCCCGGAGTGCTGCGCGGCCGGGCGGTCGGCGCGATCGAGACCACCACGCTCGAGGAACCCGCCGACCAGGCCAAGTTCGTACGACGCGTGGCGGCCGGGGCACGCCTCCCGCTGGTCCGCACCGCACCGGGGGAGCGGCGGCTCGGACCGCTCCGATGGAGCGTCCTGTGGCCGCCCGCACCACAGCCTGCACCGCTCCCCACCACGCCTCGGCCTCCGTCGCAGCGGCCTTCCCTTCCCGCACCGTTCGCGACACTCGGCGGGGCGAACGACGCCAGTGTCACGCTTTTGGTCCGCACTTCCGGACTCACGCTGCTCCTGCTCGGCGACCTCGAACCGCCCGCGCAGCAGCGCCTGTTGGCCACCGTTCCCGAACTGCCGCCCGTGGACGTCCTCAAGGTCGCCCATCACGGTTCCGCGTACCAGGACTCGGGCCTCCTCGACCGGGTCCGTCCCCGGCTCGCCCTGATCTCCTGCGGCGAGGACAACCCGTACGGCCATCCGTCCCCCCGCACCGTCGCCGCACTCCGCCGCAGCGGCGCGACCGTACTGCGCACCGACACCGACGGTGCGATCGCCGTGACGGGCGCAGGACCCCGGCTGTCCGTCGCCGTCAGAGGCGGCAGAGCTACTCCGTCTCCACCCAGCCGTCGTACTCCGCGACGAACGCGTCGAGTGCCGTCGCGTCGAGGTGGCGCGCCGGGTCCTCGACGACGACCAGCCACTGGGCGTCCTCGGCGTCGTCCTCACCCGCCAGGGCGTCCCGTACGAGCTGTGGCCGCTCGGCGACGCCGAACCTGTGGGCGAGGGCTTCGGCCACTTCCTCCGCAGCATCGCGGTCGGGCAGCACCAGTACATGTCGAACGTCGCTCACCCGGTCATTCTCCGGCACGACCGGAAGTTGTCCGGCCGGGGGTGTCAGTGGCCCATGGGATGCTGGACAGCGATGGCCACAAGGAATGCGCCGACGACTCGGCCCGACGATCCGCTCGCCCCCGTCACGCTCGCCGTGGGGCAGGAGGAGCTGCTGCTCGACCGCGCCGTGCAGCAGGTGGTCGCGGCGGCGCGCGCCGTCGACGCGGACACCGATGTGCGCGATCTGACTCCCGAAGCCCTGCAGCCCGGCACGCTGGCGCAGCTGACCAGCCCATCGCTCTTCGCCGAGCGCAAGGTCGTGGTGGTCCGGAACGCCCAGGACCTCTCGGCGGACGCGATCAAGGACATCAAGGCCTATCTCGCCACCCCCGCCGAGGAGATCACCCTCGTCCTCCTCCATGCCGGTGGCGCCAAGGGCAAAGGGCTGCTCGACGCGGCCCGCAAGGCAGGAGCCCGGGAGATCGCCTGCCCCAAGATGACCAAGCCCGCCGACCGGCTGACGTTCGTACGGTCGGAGTTCCGCACCGCCGGCCGGTCCGCGACGCCGGGGGCGTGCCAGGCGCTGGTGGACGCGATCGGCAGTGATCTGCGGGAGCTCGCCTGCGCCTGCTCCCAGCTCGCCGCCGACGTCGAGGGCACCATCGACGAGGCCGTCGTCGCCCTCTACTACACCGGCCGGGCGGAGGCGTCGAGCTTCACGGTCGCCGACCGCGCGGTGGAAGGCCGGGCCGCGGAAGCGCTCGAAGCGCTTCGCTGGGCCATCGGGACGGGCGTGGCCCCGGTCCTGATCACCAGCGCGCTCGCCCAGGGGGTGCGGGCCATCGGCAAGCTCGCATCCGCTCCGCGCGGGATGCGTCCCGGCGACCTGGCCCGCGAGCTGGGCATGCCGCCCTGGAAGATCGACCGCGTGCGGCAGCAGATGCGTGGCTGGTCCGCCGACGGCGTCTCGGCCGCGCTGCGGGCCGTGGCCGAGGCGGACGGCGCGGTGAAGGGCGGCGGGGACGACCCGGAGTACGCCCTCGAGAAGGCCGTCGTTGCGATCGCCCGCGCAGCGCGCCCCGCCCGCCGCTGATCCCGCCGCTCCAGCTCAATTCTCCAGGCCCGGCCCCGGACCGCGGGCTCCGCGCCCCGCCCTGGACCACAGCCGCGCCGAGCTTGGACCCGCGGGGCCCACCCCCAGCCCTCGACCGACCGTGCCGGCGGTCGCGCTCCTCGTCGCAGCACACAGGGGGCGACCAGGCACACCTGAAGGGACATGTGGAGCAGCACATGCCGAAGGCCCGCCGCCTCGTCCTGAGGAGGGGTTTCAGTGCCGGAACGTCCCGCTCGCCCCACCCGCCGACGTGACCTGTTCGCCGGGTCGGCGCCGTAGCACGCCGCCGCCGTCGAACTGCGGGTGGCGGGCGAGCCAGTCCAGGTACGCCGGGCTGCGGCCGACCGCCGCCGCGTACGCGTCCGTGGCGAAGGCCACCACGTGCCGGGTGGCTTGCGCGATCTGCTCCGAGCGGCGCCACACGAGGGTGTGCCGGACGGTCAGAGGCGAGCCCGCCAGCGGGCGGATCGCGATGCCCGCCGTCTCCCGGAAGGTGGCCTGCCCCAGCCCAACGCAGTGCCCTTCGCTGATCAGGTCGCGTGCGCCAGTCGCCTCCGTCTCGTGGACGACCCGCGGGGTGAAGCCAGCCCGGCGGCACAGGGGCGTGAAGCACTCGCGCAGGCCGTTGTCGTCCAGCGGCGGCAGCACCCAGGTGGCGTCGGCGAGTTCGGCTAACTGAACCTCACGCTGGGTGGCCGTGGCGTCGGCGGCGGGCAGCAGGGCGAATGCCGGTTCCACGGCGACGACATGGCACTCCAGTTCCGGGCCGAACTGCAGCGGACACTGCTCGTAGTCGATGACGCTTGCGAACTCCAGGTGGCGGTGGGCCACTAGCCGGGCCAGCACATTGGAGGAGGACTCGGTGCGCAGGGTCACCTCGCCCGCGAAGTGCTCGTTCAGCCGGCGCAGCGTGCCCGCCATCAACGGCCCCGGCACCGCGCCGTAGCGAATGCGGGGCTGCTCCCCCTCCTCGGTGTAGCGCATGGTCTCGTAGTGCAGTTCCTCCATGGCCGACAGCACCTGGCGGGCCCTGGCGAGGACGAACTCCCCCAGCGGCGTCGGCACCACCCCCTGCCGGTCGCGCACGAAGAGGCGTCCGCCGATCCGGCGCTCGATCCGCTGCAACTGGCCGGTCAGCGACGGCTGGGACACCCCCAGCGCAGCTGCGGCGCGCGTCACGCTGCCCGCCTCCGCGATCGCGGAGACCGCTCGCAGGTGGCGGGCTTCGATGACCATAGGGCGACCCTATGTACGGCTCGGATTAGCGGCAAGAGCGCTCTCAGACGAGAGTTGACGCACCGACCGGGCCGGCACCGATCCGGCACCGCAAGGGCGGTTGTCGCCGACGGCAGATCGCCGGCGTGGCGACCTGCGCCGGTCGATCGAGCGTCATGGTCCGCGTCCGCCCGGAACGCCCCCGGCGGACCGTGGCCACTTCCGCCAGCGAGCCGGCCGACGGGAAGTCATCATGGTGAATGCCGAGGCAGTGTCGCACGAGGTCATGCGGGCCGTCGTCCGGCACCGACGCAGGGCGCGGAACTCCGCCCAGTGCGCCACCGACCCGTGTGATGCCTGCCTCTTGCCGCACCTGGGGACGGTCAGGTCATCCGTGGAGTCGGGCGCGCCCATCGTGTTCGTCCTGCCGGGATTCCCCTGCAAGTCGCCCAATCCGTCCAAAGTGCTCGGCGTGCTGCCGGACATGGCCGAGGAACTCGCACTCGACTTCCTCGACAGCCTGTGCCGACGGATCGGTGAGATCCACGCGCCCGGCGCGCACGTCGTCATCTGCTCCGACGGGCGGGTCTTCAGCGACCTGATCAACGTGCCGGACGAGCACGTCACCGCCTACCACAGCACACTCCAGCGCATCATCGACGGGCGCCATGCGCAGACGCTCTCGCAGTTCAGCATCGACGACCTCCCCCGCATGCGGTGCCTCCCGCACGACCGCATGCGCCGGATGCTGGACGAGATCTACGCGGAGGCGCCGGAGGAGATCCGGCGCGAGGTACGCGGCGGGGGCGAACCGCTTCGGCTCTACCGCGCGATCACGCGGTTCCTCTTCGAGGACGGGCTCACCCCGGGCCGTCACGGCAGCCGCAGGGCACTGCAACGGGACGCCAGGCAGCGGGCCTACGGCGTCATCCGGCGCAGCCGGGCGTGGGGCGCACTGGTCGCGGACCGCTACCCCTCGGCGGTCCGGCTGTCCATCCATCCGCAGAGCTGCGGCTCGGCGAAGTTCGGCATCAGGCTGACGGCAGAGAACGACGACTGGCTCACCCCGTGGCACGGGGTCGCCGTCGAGATGGACGGGCGTTTCGTGCTGCGGGGGCGCGCCGAGGCGGAGCGGATCGGCGCGCGGCTGGTCCACCGCGACGGCAGGCCCAGCCACTACACCACTACGTCGCCGCACCCGCCGGACGACGAGAGCCGGCTCGTACGCCCCGCCCTCCTGTCCTGAGCCCCCGCCCGCCGCAGGCGGCAGAGGCCCGACAGGTCCGACACCCCAGGTCCGACAGGTCCGTCACCCCCAGGAGTTCTTCGCATGCCGCACGCCTCCCTCCGGGATTCTCTCCCCGGCGTGACGCCCCTCGGTCCGTTCGGGGCTTGCCTCCAGGCGCCGCCGGGAGGCGTTGGCCTGGCGGCCCTCTCGGTGCCTGCCCTGCGTGAGCTGGTGCGCGAGCACCATCTGCTCCTGCTGCGTGACTTCACCTCCCCTGAGGACGCGCCGGAACTCGCGGACTGGTGCCGGGGGTGGGGCGAGGTGATGAGGTGGCCGTTCGGCGACGTACTGGAACTGCGCGAGGCCGACACCCCGACGGACCACATCTTCGACAGCAGCTGCGTGCCGTTCCACTGGGACGGCATGTACAAGCCGTTCATCCCCGAGTTCCAGGTCTTCCACTGCGTACGAGCGCCCGGCGACGACGGGGGACGTACCACGTTCTGTGACACCGTCCAGCTCCTTGCGGACGCGCACCCGGCCGTACTGAGCCTGTGGCACGAGGTCACCGTCACCTACCGCATCCGCAATGTCGTCCACTACGGCGGGCAGGCGGTCTCCCCGCTGATCGTGCCGCACCCCGGCACCGGGGTGCCGACACTGCGCTTCAACGAGCCCCCGCCGCAGGACGATTCGGACTTCCTCAACCGACCCGAGCACCACTTCGACGGCATCGCGGCGGAACGGGTACCGGAACTGCTCGCCGGGCTGCACGACGCCCTGCACGATCCGCGCCACTTCTACGGGCACTCCTGGCAGCAGGGCGACATCGTCGTCGCGGACAACTACGCCCTGCTGCACGGGCGTGAGTCCTTCACCAGCAGGGCGCCACGGCATCTGCGCCGCGTGCATGTGCTGGGCAGCCCGCCGTTCGCCAATCCAGCAGTGCGCCGGGACGGGGACGGGTCGGGAGCGTGATGAGACCGCTTCCCGTCCGGGGTCCGGCCTGGGTGGCGGGACTGTCGACCGCGGCGGCGTTCGCGCTCGCCTTCTGGGCCCACAGCCGTGTCGACCCGCACTACTACTACGCGGCCGCCGCCCGGTCGATGGCCACCGACTGGCACGCCTTCCTGTATGGGGCGTACGACCCGGCCGGGACCGTCACCGTCGACAAGGTGCCGGGAGCGCTCTGGTTCCAGGCGCTGTCCGTGCGGCTGTTCGGCTTCCATTCCTGGGCGCTGCTGCTGCCGCAGGCGATGGCGTTCGCCGCCACCGTCCCCGTCCTGTACTCGACTGTGCGCCGCTGGGCCGGGGGCTCGGCAGGGGCCGTTGCCGCCGTCGTCTTCACCCTGACGCCCGTCGGGGTCGTACTCGCTCGGGAGAACATCCCCGACACCTTCCTGGTGCTGGCCTGCGTGTGCGCCGCCCGCGCGGCTCAACTGGCCGTCGTGGACGGGCGGCATCGGCAGCTGGCGGCGGCCGGTGCCTGGGTGGGCGTGGCCTTCCACTTCAAGATGGGCCAGGCGTTCCTTGTGCTGCCCGCCCTCGCCCTGGCCTACGGCGCCACGGCCGCCGGCAGCCGGGCGCTGCGGCTGCGCCGGCTGGCCGCTGCCGGGGCGGTGACCGTCGCGGTGAGCGCCCTGTGGCCGGTCCTGGTGGCTCTCACCCCGGCACGGAAACGGCCCTACATCGACGGCAGTTCGCACGACTCGGTGTGGGAGATGATCTTCCAGTACAACGGGCTCAGCCGATTCGGGCACGGCGACCACTCGGCATCCGTGGTGACGAGCTTCCTGGCGGACTTCGGGGGGCCGCCCGGCGCGGGACGGCTGTTCAACGGGGAACTCGGCCCGGAGGTGAGCTGGCTCCTGCCTCTTGCTGTGGTCTCGCTCGCCGCCGGGCTGGTGGCATGCCGCAATGCTCCGCGCACTGATCCGGCGCGGGCCGGATGGCTGCTCTGGGGCGGCTGGCTGCTCGTCCACGCGCTGGTGTTCAGCACCGCCGCCGCCGTCCACCCCTACTACACGGCTGCGCTGACCCCCGCCGTCGCGGCGCTCACCGGCGCCGGCTCGGTGCTCGCGGTCCGGTCCTGGCGGCATCGGGCTCCGAGCGGCCGGCTGCTGCCCGCCGGCGTCGCGGGGACCGGGGCGTGGGCCGTCACGCTCCTCTGGCGGGCCGACGGCCCTCGCTGGCAGGTGGCGGCGGTAGCTGCGGTCTGCCTCCCGGTGTGCGCCGCACTCGTGGCCGGCATGACCGGCCGGCGGCCCGCAACGGGCACCGGCCGGCCGGGGGCGGCGACGGCCGTGGCGCTGACCACCATCGCTCTGACGCTCGGTCCCGGTCTCTGGGCCGTGAGCGCGTCGGGGCGGCCGTACGAGGGCCTGACCGGGCTGAACCCGGTCGCCGCGAGAACCACGGAGCTCCCCGCGGCGGCCATGGCCTCCCTGCACGGATTCCCGCACGACGTCCGCCTTCCGGCCGAGATGGGGAACATGAACATGACCACCCCGAACGCGGGCCTGCTGGCCTACGTGACAGCGCACCACCACGGCGAGCGCTACCAACTCGCCGTGCCCACCGCGAACACAGCCTCGCCCTACCTGCGCGCGGGCCACAGCGTGCTGCCCATGGGCGGGTTCACCGGCGCGGCCCCCGTACCTTCGCTGCCGGAGCTGGCCACCCTCACCGCCTCGGGGCAGCTCCGTTACGTCATGACCGGCGGGTTCCACGGCGCCATGGGAGGCCCGATCGCCCAGGCCAGACTGCGCTGGGTGGTGGCACATTGCGCCGCCGTACCACCCGCGCTCTACCGCCTCTCCGGCGACCCGCAAGGGCCGCCGGGCATGCCCGAGACGCTGTACGACTGCGCCCCCACGACCGCGCGGGGCCGGCGATGAGCGCCGGGCGCACCCTCGGCGCCCCGGCGGCGCCGAGGGCCGTGGCCCATCTCGCGCAGCGGCCGGTGTGGGTGGTGGCGCTCGGCGCGGCGCTGTTCGCCGCGCTCGCGGCGCTGCACTGGTCCGCCACCGGATTCGTGGTGATGAGCGACTTCTTCGACCTGTCCGTGTACCGGGCCGGCGGGCAGGCCCTGCTCGACGGCGTACCGCTGTACGAGGGCAGGCTGGGCGGTGGCGCCTATTCCTTCACCTACCCGCCGTTCGCGGCCATGCTGTTCGTGCCGCTGACGCTCGGGCCGGTGGAACTGTGGCAGGCCCTGGTCTTCCCGGCCGGCGTCGCGCTGCTCGCCGCTTCGGTCCACCTCGCGCTGGGTGCCCGCAACGGCTCCCGGCGCGGGCGGCTCAGGGCGGTGGCGGCGCTGACGGCTCTGCTGTTCTGGCTGGAGCCCGTCTCGTGGACCCTGTACCTGGGGCAGATCAACCTGCTGCTGATGGTGCTGATTCTGGGCGATCTGACCGGCGGTGACGGCAGTTCCCGTACCCGGGCCCGGTTGCGCGGTATCGGGGTGGGCCTCGCGGCCGGCATCAAGCTGACCCCGGCGCTGTTCATCGTCCATCTGCTCCTGACCCGGCAGTACCGGGCCGCAGCGACCGCCACCGTGACGGCCGTCGCCACCGTGGGCCTGAGTCTGCTCATCGCACCGGACGACACCGTGGACTACTGGGGCGGCACGTTTCTGCACACGGACCGGATCGGCGAGGTCGCCAGCCAGATGAACCAGTCGGTGAACGGCATGCTGGCCCGGCTCACCGACACCGCCGAACCGCCGTTCGCGCTCTGGGCCACACTGGCGGTGCTGACCGCGGCAGCCGGTCTCGGGCTGGCCGCCGTGGCACACCGGCGCGGTATGCCGCTGCTGGGCGTCACTCTGTGCGGCCTCACCTCGGCGGCAGTCTCGCCCGTCTCCTGGAGCCACCACTGGGTCTGGTTCGTGCCGCTGGTGGTGATCGTGCTGTGCTCGGCACCGCTGAGTGCGAGGCTGCTCGCAGTCCTCGCCGGATTCGCCGTCGTGACCTTCGCCTGGCCGCTGCACTTCTTCACCGGGCACCGGATGGACGCGCCACCCCTGGGCGTGGTGGCGCTGCCCAGCCGGCACGGCTGGGAGGTGCTCTACGGCAACGCCTACCTGTTCGTCTACGCGGGCGCACTGGCCGCCGCTGCCGTGCTGAGCACCCCGATCGCCGCTGACCACTCCGCACGCGGCCCGCGTGCCCCGAGTGCCGGACGTTGACCTGCAAAAACGTGAGCAGAAGCCCTTTGACCTGCGAAATCAGCCCCCCACGTTCCCGATCATTTCCGGCTGTTTCCGGGCGCCAGGTGTACAGAATGCGTACTGCCCGACCGGTGGGGTCCAGTCGGGCAGTAGTGGTCTGGTCTGTGACCAGGACCTTCGCTTGTCGTGCTGTGCGCCGCACCCGCGTGGCGAACGCAGGCCGCGTGCGGCGCGATGCTCCAGAAAGATCTACGAGCGGTGCCGGCCGGAGCGGTTGAGAGGGACCGCTGATTCCTCCCGGCACAGGGGCTCAAGGCCCCGTACGAGCTGTGGTCAGCCCGGTGGGTCAGCCCTGAAGAGAGGCGACCCGGTCAGCCAGCGCCGACTTCTTGTTGGCGGCCTGGTTCTTGTGGATCACGCCCTTGCTGACGGCCTTGTCCAGCTTGCGGGACGCCTCACGAGCGGCCACGGTGGCCTTCTCGACGTCGCCGGCCTCGACGGCCTCACGGGTCTTGCGGATCGCGGTCTTGAGCGACGACTTGACGGCCTTGTTGCGCAGCCGCGCCTTCTCATTCGTCTTGTTCCGCTTGATCTGGGACTTGATGTTCGCCACGAAAGAGCCTTTGCAGGTTCGTTGGAATTCTGAGCTGCACCGCGTGTGAGAGGGCACGAGGCACAGTGGGCCAGGCTACCAGCAGCCGCGATGCCCTCCCAAACCGGGCGCCGCCCACCGGGCGTGGGAGGATGGAGGCTACGTATCGATCCGACCAAGGCGACAGACGCCTCAAGAAACAGGACCCTGCGTGCCCGCGACCCCAACCAACGTGCCGGACCCGAGCCGTACCGACCCGGCGCTGATCCGCAACTTCTGCATCATCGCGCACATCGACCACGGCAAGTCGACGCTCGCCGACCGGATGCTCCAGCTGACCGGCGTGGTCGACCAGCGGCAGATGCGTGCCCAGTACCTCGACCGGATGGACATCGAACGCGAGCGCGGCATCACGATCAAGTCCCAGGCGGTCCGGCTGCCCTGGGCGCCCACCCAGGGCGAGGGTGAAGGCACCACCCACATCCTCAACATGATCGACACACCGGGCCATGTGGACTTCACCTACGAGGTCTCCCGCTCCCTCGCCGCCTGCGAGGGCTGCATCCTCCTGGTGGACGCGGCCCAGGGCATCGAGGCGCAGACCCTCGCCAACCTCTACCTGGCGCTGGAGAACGACCTCACGATCATCCCGGTCCTCAACAAGATCGACCTGCCGGCCGCGCAGCCCGAGAAGTACGCCGCCGAGCTCGCCCACATCATCGGCTGCGAGCGGTCCGACGTGCTCAAGGTCTCTGCCAAGACCGGCGAGGGCGTGTCCGAACTGCTCGACGAGGTCGTGAAGCTCGTCCCTTCACCGGTCGGCGTCAAGGACTCCCCGGCCCGGGCGATGATCTTCGACTCGGTCTACGACTCGTACCGCGGCGTCGTGACGTATGTGAAGGTCGTCGACGGGCGGCTCGGCAAGCGCGAGCGGATCAAGATGATGTCCACCGGCGCCGCGCACGAGCTGCTGGAGATCGGCACGAACTCGCCTGAGATGACCCCCTCCGACGGTCTCGGCGTCGGCGAGGTCGGCTATCTGATCACCGGCGTGAAGGACGTCCGCCAGTCCAAGGTCGGCGACACCATCACCCAGCTCACCAAGGGTGCCCAACAGCCGCTGGGCGGCTACAAGGACCCGAAGCCCATGGTGTTCTCCGGCCTCTACCCGCTCGACGGCTCGGACTACCCGGAGCTGCGCGACGCCCTGGACAAGCTGCAGCTCAACGACGCGGCGCTGGTCTACGAGCCGGAGACCTCGGCAGCCCTGGGCTTCGGCTTCCGCGTCGGCTTCCTGGGTCTGCTGCACCTCGAGGTGATCCGCGAGCGCCTGGAGCGCGAGTTCGGTCTCGACCTGATCGCCACCGCACCGAACGTGATCTACCGGGTGGACATGGAGGACGACACCGAGCACACCGTCACCAACCCCAGTGAGTTCCCCACCGGCAAGATCGCCCAGGTCCACGAGCCGGTCGTACGGGCCACCCTGCTCGCCCCGAGCGAGTTCATCGGCGCGATCATGGAGCTCTGCCAGAACCGGCGCGGCGCGTTGCTCGGCATGGACTACCTCTCCGAGGACCGCGTCGAGCTGCGCTACACCCTGCCGCTCGCCGAGATCGTCTTCGACTTCTTCGACCAGCTGAAGTCCAAGACCCGCGGCTATGCCTCGCTCGACTACGAGCCCACCGGCGAGCAGACCTCCGAGCTGGTCAAGGTCGACATCCTGCTCCACGGTGACAAGGTGGACGCCTTCTCGGCCATCGTCCACAAGGACAAGGCCTACAACTACGGCGTCCGGATGGCCTCCAAGTTGCGCGAGCTCATCCCCCGGCAGCAGTTCGAGGTGCCGATCCAGGCAGCCATCGGGTCCCGGGTGATCGCCCGCGAGACCGTTCGCGCGATCCGCAAGGACGTCCTCGCCAAGTGCTACGGCGGTGACATCTCCCGTAAGCGGAAGCTGCTGGAGAAGCAGAAGGAGGGCAAGAAGCGGATGAAGGTGGTGGGCCGCGTGGAGATTCCGCAGGAGGCCTTCATCGCCGCGCTCTCCAGCGACTCCGAGGTCGGCGACGCCAAGGCGAAGAAGTAGCCGCAGGAGCAGCGGCAGCCGCGTAGCCGCAGGAGCGCAGGTCAGGTCGGCGGCGCCGCGGCGGTCACACGAAAGGCGCCTGCCCCGCACCCGGGGCGGGCGCCTTTTTCGTGCCATCCGGGTGAATGCCGGTGCTTCCGGTTTCTCCCGGGAGAAAGCGTCCGTTACGCACTGCAGCAGCGGTGTTCCCGGTGGCCGGCTGCCACCGGGCCGGTACGACGGTCGTGCCGGCCATGGCACCGCCTTTGGAAGGGATGCTGAAGTGAAGTACACCCAGGCCGCCATCGCCGCCGCCGCGGTCGCCGGCTCCGTCTTGGCCCTCGGCACCGATACCGCGGCCTTCGCGGCCGAGGAGAAGCTGAAGGCCAAGAAGACCACCGGCTTCATGCGCACGCAGAAGAGCCACCTGATCAAGCTGGACGAGCCGCCGCTCGGCACGGTGCGGAACCCGGTGGACAACAACCTGGCCACACTGTTCACCGCCGCCATGCAGCCGTTCGGCACCCCGCCCAACCCCAGCAGCCAGGCGTCGGGCGGCAGGATGAACCAGTGGAAGGGCGTCGGTACCACCCGGCGGCAGACCACCGGGACAGAACAGGGGCAAACGAAGAACGGAGCCACCTACGAGAGGAGCAGGACGGAGGACCGGAAGGACAACAGGACCGGCCTGGTGCCGCTGCTCGGCGGCCTGCTCCTGGGCAACGACAACAACGGCAACGACAACAACTGAGTAACGAGCTCTCCCCGCCTTCTGCAGTTCCGCCCTGTGCACAGCTCGCGAGCGGGTCCGGACATATCACGCCGGGCCCGCTTCTTCATGACGCCAGGTTCCGACGAGGTCACGTCCGGGTGTCGAGACGCGCAAAATGAGTCCGCTGACCCCCCTTACGCGCAGGCGGAACCAGCTCTACCCTGATGCCCTGCTCAAGGTTACTCGCCAGTTAAACAGTTGGCGCGTAAACCGCTTCTTGTCACACCAGAGCCTTTCCGTCACAGCACAGCTTCCCGTCACAGCAGAGCCGCGGGGCACGGAGGATGTCGTGAGCGACACACAGACGTTGATCGAGAACCGGCCGCCTTCCGTGGCGACGCTCTTCCTGGAGCGAGTCGAAGCCACGCCGGATGCCGAGGCGTTCCGCTATCCGGTACTGCGAACCACCGGTGAGGGCCCGGAGGAGTGGCGCTCGCTCACCTGGCGGCAGTCCTCTGAACGGGTTCTGGCCATCGCCGCCGGCCTTATCGACCTGGGGGTACAGCCCGAGGAGCGGGTGGCGATCGCCTCCAATACCCGTATCGAGTGGATCCTCGCCGATCTGGGCATTCTCTGCGCAGGCGCGGCGACGACCACCGTTTACCCGTCCACCAACGCCGAGGAGACGGCCTACATCCTCGCAGACTCGAGCAGCCGGGTGCTGATCGCCGAGGACGCCACACAGCTGGCCAAGGTGCGCGAGCGACGGGCCGAGCTGCCCGCCCTGGCCCATGTCGTGGTGATCGACGAGGCCGGCGTCGAGTACGCCGAGGGCGACCCCGAGGGCTGGGTTCTCTCTCTCGCCGACCTGGAGTGGCGCGGTTCCGTCTATCTGGAGCGGAAGCCGGACAGCGTCCACGACCGGATCGCCGCGATCACCGCCGATCAGCTGGCCACCCTCATCTACACCTCGGGCACCACCGGCCGCCCCAAGGGCGTACGGCTGCCGCACGGCAACTGGTCGTACATGGCCACGGCCATTCCCGCCACCGGTCTGGTGACGGCCGAGGACGTGCAGTACCTGTGGCTGCCGCTGGCGCACGTCTTCGGCAAGGTGCTGACGTCCGGTCAGATCGGCGCCGGGCACGTCACCGCCGTCGACGGCCGCATCGACAAGATCATCGAGAATCTGCCGGTGGTGAAGCCGACCTACATGGCGGCTGTGCCCCGCATCTTCGAGAAGGTCTACAACGGTGTCGCGGCCAAGGCGCGGGAAGCCGGCGGCGCCAAGTACAAGATCTTCCAGTGGGCTGCCGGAGTCGCCCGCGAGTACGCCAAGGCGGCGCAGGACAACATGCAGCGCACCGGCAACCGGACCGCGCCCCTGGGCCTCACTGTGAAGCACGCCATCGCCGACAAGCTCGTCTACACCAAGCTGCGCGCCGCCTTCGGCGGCCAGCTGCGCGCCGCCGTCTCAGGATCCGCCGCCCTCGCACCGGACATCGGCTTCTTTTTCTCCGGCGCCGGTATCCACATCCTCGAGGGCTACGGTCTCACCGAGTCCAGCGCCGCCAGCTTCGTCAACCCGGGAGAGGCGTACCGCGTCGGCACCGTCGGCAAGCCGCTGCCCGGCACGGAGGTGCGGATCGCGCACGACGGCGAGATCCTGCTGCGCGGCCCCGGCATCATGGAGGGCTACCACGGGCTGCCGGAGAAGACCGCGGAGGTGCTGGAGCCCGACGGCTGGTTCCACACCGGCGACATCGGCGAGCTGTCCGTGGATGGCTACCTGCGGATCACCGACCGGAAGAAGGACCTGATCAAGACGTCGGGGGGGAAGTACGTCGCCCCGGCCGAGGTGGAGGGCCAGTTCAAGGCGGTCTGTCCGTTCGTCTCCAACATCCTGGTGCACGGTGCCGACCGCAATTTCTGCACCGCGCTGATCGCGCTCGACGAGCCGGCGATCACCGGTTGGGCGAAGGACCACGGCATGGCGGGCAGGCCGTACGCCGACATCGTCTCGACGAAGGCGGTCGAGGAGCTGATCAGCGGCTACGTCGACCAGCTCAACGCCGGTCTCCAGCGCTGGCAGACGATCAAGAAGTTCCGCGTCCTGCCGCGGGATCTCGACGTCGAGCACGGTGAGCTGACGCCGAGCCTGAAGCTCAAGCGCCCGGTCGTCGAGCGGGAGTACAAGTACCTGATCGACGAGATGTACGACGGCACCCGCGAGGCGTGACCCCTCGCCGGGGAGGCCGCTGAAGCGAGCGCGTTGCCGGCGGCATGACCGGCGAGCAGCTACGGCTCCCCGCACGCGGGCACCTGGCCGTACGGCATGGCCCGAGCTGCCCGGTGCCCGCGCCGCGCTGTGGGGGGCCAAGCGCCGGACGGCACGGTCGTGGCGAAGGAGGACGGCCCGCGCGTCGGCGTGACACTCGAGGGTGTCCAGGGCATCAAGCCGGTCTTTCGCCGGGCTGGTCACCGCGGGCGACTGCCGGGCCGCTGAACGACGGCGCGGCAGTGCGGCAAGCTCGCTTGCGCCACGCTTTGCGAGGGTGGCTGCCCCATGCCACCGGCTGGTCCGACGCCAGGAGCCGCCAGGAGAGGCCGGACGCCCCGAGCGTAGGGGCGGCTTCCGGGCCGGGGGCCGAGATTGGTCCGCCGGCGGGGGACAATGAGGGCATGCCCTCCGCACTGCCCGACGGCGAGCCCGTGCCGCACGACGGCTCCCTGCCCGGCCACGCCCTGGACGGGGCCACCGGCCGGCCGCTCGGTTTCTACCTGCATGTGCCGTACTGCGCGACGCGCTGCGGTTACTGCGACTTCAACACCTACACCGCCGGCGAGCTGCGCGGTTCCGGTGGCGCCCTGGCATCGCGCGAGAACTACGCCGAGACGCTGATCGAGGAGATCCGGCTCGCTCGGAAGGTGCTGGGCGACGACCCGCGCCCAGCCGAGACCGTCTTCGTCGGCGGGGGTACGCCGACTCTGCTGGCGGCCGCGGATCTGGCGCGGATGGTCGGGGCGATCCGGGACGAGTTCGGGCTGGCGGAGGGGGCGGAGATCACCACCGAGGCCAACCCGGAGTCGGTCGATCCGGGCTATCTGGCCGAGCTGCGGGAAGGCGGCTTCAACCGGGTGTCGTTCGGCATGCAGAGCGCGCGCCCGCACGTCCTGCAGGTGCTCGACCGCACGCACACGCCCGGGCGGCCGGAGGCGTGCGTCGCCGAGGCCCGGGCCGCCGGGTTCGACCAGGTGAATCTCGACCTGATCTACGGCACCCCGGGCGAGAGCGACGAGGACTGGCGGGCGTCACTGGACGCGGCGGTCGGTGCGGGCCCCGACCATGTGTCCGCGTATGCGCTGATCGTCGAGGAGGGTACGCAGCTCGCCCGGCGGATCCGGCGCGGCGAGGTGCCGATGACCGACGACGACGTGCACGCCGACCGTTATCTGATCGCCGAGGAGGCGCTGTCCGCGGCGGGCTTCGGCTGGTACGAGGTGTCGAACTGGACCACCTCGGAGGCCGGGCGCTGCCGCCACAACGAGCTCTACTGGACGGGCGCCGACTGGTGGGGCGCCGGTCCGGGCGCGCACAGCCACGTGGGCGGTGTGCGGTGGTGGAACGTGAAGCACCCGGGCGCGTACGCGCAGGCGCTGAGCGAGGGGCGCTCGCCGGGTGCGGGGCGGGAGCTGCTGAGTGACGAGGACCGCCGGGTCGAGCGGATCCTGCTGGAGCTGCGCCTCGCGGACGGCTGTCCGCTGGAGCTGCTCGCCCCGGCGGGTGCGCGGGCCGCCGAGCGTGCGCTCGTGGAGGGCCTGCTGGAGCCGGGCCCGTACGCGGCGGGGCGGGCCGTACTGACCCTGCGGGGGCGGCTGTTGGCGGACGCCGTGGTTAGGGACCTGGTGGACTGATCACTCGCTGGAGTGAAGTCAAGCGGATGCACGGGCACTGCCCTGCGCCCCCCTGGGCCGCCGCCGTACATGCCGTACATACGGGCGGGACGTGCAGCGGAGCCGTCAAGCGCCCTCGCCGGCCGTGACGAAGTCGATCAGCTCCTCCACCCGCCCGAGCAGCGCCGGCTCCAGGTCCCTGTAGCTGCGGACCGAGCCGAGGATGCGCTGCCACGCCGCGCCCGGGTTCTCCGGCCAGCCGAGGGCCCGGCAGACGCCCGTCTTCCAGTCCTCGCCGCGGGGGACGGACGGCCAGGCCGCGAAGCCGACGGAGGACGGCTTCACGGCCTCCCACACGTCGATGTAGGGGTGGCCGACCACGAGTGTGTGGGCGTTCGTGACCTCGGCGGCGATCCGGGACTCCTTCGAGCCGGGCACCAGGTGGTCGACGAGGACCCCGAGGCGGGCGTCAGGGCCGGGCGAGAAGTCCCGGACGACGGCGGGCAGGTCGTCGATGCCCTCCAAGTACTCGACCACCACGCCCTCGATCCGCAGATCGTCGCCCCAGACCCGCTCCACGAGCTCGGCGTCGTGCCGTCCCTCGACATAGATGCGTCCGGCGCGCGCCACCCTCGCGCGCGCCCTCGGTACGGCGATCGAGCCGGATGCCGTACGGGCCGGGGCAGGCGGGGCCGAGGTCGAGGGGCGCACGAGTGTGACGACGCGCCCCTCCAGGAGGAAGCCGCGCGGTTCCATGGGGAAGACCCGGTGCTTGCCGAACCGGTCCTCCAGGGTGACCGTCGGACCCTGCGCGGTCTTCTCGCAGCGGATCACCGCCCCGCAGAACCCGGTGGTGACCTCCTCGACCACGAGATCGGGCTCCGCCACCACCTCGGGTGCGGGCTTCTGCTTCTTCCACGGCGGGGTGAGGTCCGGCCCGTACTGTCTGCTGCGCACCCGGCAGACAGTAGGAAGAAACGGCCCGTCCTGGCTAGGACACGCCGAAGCGGGCGGCCAGTTCGTCGCGCTGGGCCCGGACGAACCGGGCGTCGACCACCGCACCGTGCCCGGGCACGTACAGTGCGTCCTCGCCACCGAGGTCCAGGAGCCGGTCCAGCGCCGCCGGCCACTGGCCCGGCACGGCATCCGGACCGGCCTGCGGCTCGCCCGACTCCTCCACCAGGTCGCCGCAGAAGACGACGCTCTGGGTCCCCCCGTGACCGGGCACCAGCACCGCGATGTCGTGTCCGGTGTGACCGGGGCCCACGTTCACCAGGACCGCCTCGCGCCCCCCGCCGAGGTCGACCGCCAGGTCGCCGGAGATCGGATGGCCCGGGACCAGGAGCTGTTCGACCGCCTCGAGCGCGGCGTCCCCGGCGATGCCGTGGCGTACGGCGTCCGCCCGCAGCGTGTCGCGCCCCCGCCGCCCGCCCAGCATCCGATCCATGCCGACCGCGGCGTACACCTCCACCCCCGCGAAGGCGGCGGCCCCGAGCACATGGTCGAAATGCGGATGCGTGAGTGCGAGATGTGTCACCCCGCGGCCGAGCACGCCCTCGGCCTGTCTGCGCAGCTCCGCGCCCTCGTGCAGCGTCGCCCCCGCGTCCACCATGAGCACGGCCGACGGGCCGTGCACCAGGCCGGCCGTCGCGTCCCAGCCGGGCAGCCGACGCCGTGCGACGCCGGGTGCGAGCTGTTCCCAGCCCGCCTCTTCCCAAGTGCGCTCCATACGACGACGCTAGTCGCAGCCGACCACGCCCGCCCGCCGCTCCGGCGCCGGGCGGAAGCGGCCCTTGCCTGGTCACCACCACCCCGCCGTACACTGGCTCGGGGATGCTGGCACTCCGCAGCAGCGAGTGCCAAGCAGGGGTCCGGGAACACCAGCTGGAGGTGTGCGCATGCTCAGCGAACGAAGACTCGAGGTGCTGCGCGCCATCGTCCAGGACTACGTGGGCACGGAGGAGCCGGTCGGTTCCAAGGCGCTCACGGAGCGGCACGGCCTCGGCGTCTCCCCGGCCACGGTCCGTAACGACATGGCCGCCCTGGAGGAAGAGGGATTCATCGCCCAGCCGCACACCAGCGCGGGCCGCATCCCCACCGACAAGGGCTACCGGCTTTTCGTGGACAAGCTGGCCGGCGTCAAGCCCCTGTCGCCGCCCGAGCGCCGGGCCATCCAGAACTTCCTGGAGGGAGCCGTCGACCTGGACGACGTGGTCGGCCGTACGGTACGGCTGCTGGCGCAGCTGACCCGCCAGGTCGCGGTCGTCCAGTACCCGTCGCTGACGCGGTCGACCATCCGGCACGTCGAGCTGCTGTCGCTGGCCCCCGCCCGGATCATGCTGGTGCTGATCACGGACACCGGCCGGGTCGAGCAGCGCATGGTGGACTGCCCGGCGCCGTTCGGCGAGACCTCGCTCGCCGACCTCCGGGCGCGGCTCAACAGCCGTGTCGTGGGGCGGCGGTTCGCCGATGTGCCGCAGCTGGTGCAGGACCTCCCCGAGTCCTTCGAGACGGAGGACCGGGGCTCGGTCTCCACGGTCCTGGCGACGCTCCTGGAGACCCTGGTCGAGGAGACCGAGGAGCGGCTGATGATCGGCGGCACCGCCAATCTCACCCGCTTCGCCCACGACTTCCCCCTGACCATCCGGCCGGTGCTGGAGGCCTTGGAGGAGCAGGTGGTGCTCCTCAAACTGCTCGGGGAAGCCAAGGACTCGGGCATGACTGTACGAATCGGGCATGAGAATGCTCACGAGGGACTGACGTCCACATCGGTCGTCGCGGTCGGCTACGGTTCGGGCGACGAGGCAGTCGCCAAACTCGGTGTGGTCGGACCGACCCGCATGGACTACCCCGGAACGATGGGAGCGGTACGCGCAGTGGCACGTTACGTCGGACAAATCCTGGCGGAGTCGTAAGTGGCCACGGATTACTACGCCGTCCTCGGCGTGCGCCGCGACGCCGGGCAGGACGAGATCAAGAAGGCCTTCCGTCGCCTCGCCCGCGAACTGCACCCGGACGTCAACCCCGACCCGAAGACCCAAGAGCGGTTCAAGGAGATCAACGCCGCCTACGAGGTGCTGTCGGACCCGCAGAAGAAGCAGGTCTACGACCTCGGTGGCGACCCGCTCGCCGGTGCGGCGGCCGGCGGTGGCGGCGCGGGCGGCTTCGGCGCCGGCTTCGGCAACTTCTCCGACATCATGGACGCGTTCTTCGGCACCGCCTCGCAGCGCGGACCGAGGTCCCGTACGCGGCGCGGCCAGGACGCGATGATCCGGCTCGACATCGAGCTGGACGAGGCGGCCTTCGGTACGACGAAGGACATCCAGGTCGACACGGCGATCGTCTGCACGACGTGCAGCGGCGAGGGCGCCGCGCCGGGCACCTCGGCGCAGACCTGCGACATGTGCCGGGGCCGCGGTGAGGTCTCACAGGTGACGCGGTCGTTCCTGGGCCAGGTCATGACCTCCCGGCCGTGCCCGCAGTGCCAGGGCTTCGGCACGGTCGTGCCGACTCCGTGCCCCGAGTGCGCGGGCGACGGGCGGGTACGCTCGCGGCGCACGCTGACCGTCAAGATCCCGGCGGGCGTCGACAACGGCACGCGCATCCAGCTCGCGGGCGAGGGCGAGGTCGGCCCGGGCGGCGGCCCCGCGGGTGACCTCTACGTCGAGATCCACGAGCTGCCGCACCCGGTGTTCCAGCGGCGCGGCGACGATCTGCACTGCACGGTGACCATCCCGATGACGGCGGCCGCGCTGGGCACGAAGTGCCCGCTGGAGACGCTCGACGGTCTGGAGGAGGTCGACATCCGGCCGGGCACGCAGTCCGGGCAGTCGATTCCGCTCCACCAGCGCGGCATCACACATCTGCGCGGCGGCGGGCGCGGGGATCTGGTCGTCCACGTCGAGGTCCAGACCCCGTCGAAGCTCGACCCGCAGCAGGAGGACCTGCTGCGGCAGCTCGCCAAACTCCGCGGCGAGGAGCGGCCGATGGGCCAGTTCCAGCCCGGCCAGCAGGGCCTCTTCTCGCGTCTGAAAGACGCCTTCAACGGCCGTTAGCCGCTTGTCGGCAGTCGTTCCGCCTGGGAGATCCTCCCGGGGATGCCCACCTCACTGGGGGCGCCTCCCCGAGGTGGCTGCTGGAGGAGCGACTGCCCACAGTGGCGTGAAACGATAGGTCCATGGCCTCCGTGTTCAACGATCTGTCGCCGTACCCGATCGTGCAGGCCCCCATGGCCGGCGGCGTATCGGGCCCCGAGCTCGCCTCCGCCGTGTGCGACGCGGGCGGCCTGGGCTTCCTGGCCGCCGGGTACAAGACGCCGGAGGCCATGTTCCAGGAGATCAAGCAGCTGCGCGGGCTGACCCGGCGCCCCTTCGGCGTGAACCTCTTCATGCCGCAGCCCTCCGTCGCCGACGCGGCCGCCATCGAGGTCTACCGCGAGCAGCTCGCCGGAGAAGCGACCTGGTACGAGACCCCGCTCGGTGACACCGGCGGGACCACGGACGACGCCTACGACGGCAAGGTCGCCATACTCCTCGACGACCCGGTCCCGGTCGTCTCCTTCACCTTCGGCTGCCCCTCCCGCGCGGTGCTCGACGCCTTCACCGAGGTGGGCACCCTGACCGTGGTCACCGTCACCAGCTCGGCGGAGGCCGGGGCCGCGCAGCGGGCCGGGGCCCACGCCGTCTGCGTCCAGGGCGTCGAGGCCGGCGGCCACCAGGGCACCCACCACGACGACCCGCATGTGGCTGGGGGCGTCGGCCTGCTCACCCTCATCGCCCAGGTCCGCGAGGCCGTGGAGCTGCCGATCATCGCGGCCGGTGGGCTGATGCTCGGTGCGCAGATCGCCGGCGTGCTGGCAGCCGGGGCCGTCGCAGCTCAGCTCGGTACGGCCTTTCTGGTCTGCCCCGAGTCCGGTGCGCACCCCCTCCACAAGCGCGCGATGACCGACCCGGTCTTCCCGGGCACCGAACTCACCCGCGCCTTCTCCGGCCGCCCGGGGCGCGGGCTGGTCAACCGTTTCATGCGTGAGCACGGCCCGTATGCCCCGGCGGCGTACCCGCAGATCCACTACCTGACCGCTGGGCTGCGCAAGGCGGCGGCCGCGGCCGGTGATCCGCAGGGCATGGCGCTCTGGGCCGGTCAGGGCCACCGGCTGGCGCGCGAGCTGCCCGCCGCGCAGCTGATGGAGACCCTGGCCGTGGAGCTGGATGCCGCGCGGGCGTCACTCGCGCCGGGTGCCACGTCATGACCGCACCGGTGTTCCTCGCCGACGGCGACCGGCTCCGCGCGGGCACGACGACGATCACCCTGGACGGGCCCGAGGGGCGGCATGCGGTATCGGTGCGGCGGCTGCGGGTCGGCGAGGAGATCGTGCTGACGGACGGCGCCGGCCTCGGGGCGTACGGCACCGTGGCCGCGGTCGAGGGCAAGGACCGGCTTGAGGTCGCGGTCGCCGAGCTGCGCACCGAGCCCGAGCCGAGCCCGCGGATCACCGTCGTCCAGGCGCTCCCCAAGGGCGACCGGGGCGAACTCGCTGTCGAGACGATGACGGAGACCGGGGCCGATGCGATCGTTCCCTGGGCGGCGTCCCGTTGTGTCACGCAGTGGAAGGGCGAGCGCGGACTGAAGTCCCTCGGGAAGTGGCGGGCCACCGCGCGCGAGGCGGGCAAGCAGTCCCGTCGGCTCCGCTTTCCCGAGGTCACCGACCTGATGACGACCCGTCAGGTAGCAGTGCGGCTGGCCCAGTCGTCGTTCGCCGCCGTGCTCCACGAGGAGGGCGGCGCGCCGCTGGCGACCGCCGAACTCCCCGACCAGGGAGACATCGTGCTGGTCGTCGGCCCTGAAGGGGGCGTCTCCCCGGAGGAGTTGGCGGCCTTCGCCGCTTCGGGAGCGAAGCCACACCGCCTGGGCCCGACCGTCCTGCGCACCTCCACGGCCGGTACGGCGGCGACGGCGCTGCTGCTGGAACGCACCGGCCGCTGGTCCTGACCACGCCCTGATCCCCCCTTCCCGCTCGCCGAAATGGCTCGTAGGGGCCGTGCCGCGTGATTAGTGTGGCGGCCCATGACCCAGCCTTCGCCCTCGTCGACCCCGTCCTCCCAGCCGCCGGCACAGGCCGTGAACCAGCCCTCGTATCTGCGGTACCCGCATCTGCACGGCGAGTTGATCAGCTTCACCGCCGAAGACGACGTCTGGGCGGCGCCTCTCGACGGCGGCCGCGCCTGGCGGGTCAGTGCCGACAACGTGCCCGTCTCGCATCCACGGTTCTCCCCGGACGGTACGCACATCGCCTGGACCTCCACCCGGGACGGTGCGCCCGAGGTGCACACCGCCCCGGTCGACGGCGGCCGCTCGACCCGGCTGACGTACTGGGGCAGCTGGGAGACGTCCGTACGCGGCTGGCTGCCCGGCTCGGAGGACGGGCTTGACGGCGGGGTCCTGGCGATCAGCACCTACGGGCAGCCCTCCGTGCGCCGGACCTGGGTGCGTGCCGTCCCGCTGGACGGCGGCCCGGCGCGCCTCCTGCCGTACGGCCCGGTCGGCGACGTGGCATACGGCCCGGGCGGGGCCGTCCTGCTGCTGTCGGCCACCACGGGCCGCGAAGCGGCCCACTGGAAGCGCTACCGGGGCGGTACCGCGGGCAAGTTGTGGATCGCCCGCGAGGCCGACCAGCCGTTCGAGCGGCTGCACGAGGCGCTCGACGGGAACCTCGAGTGCCCGCTGTGGGTCGGGGACCGTATCGCGTTCCTCTCCGACCACGAAGGCGTCGGCGCGCTCTACTCCTCCCTCTCCGATGGCTCCGACCTGCGCCGTCACACTCCCCTGGAGTCCCCGGGCGAAAGCTGGGGGAGCCAGGGCACGGCCGGCTTCTACGCCCGCCACGCCGCCACCGACGGCACCCGCGTCGCGTACTGCCGGGCCGGTGAACTCTGGCTGCTGGACGATCTGGACAGCGCCGAGCCCCGCCACCTCGACATCCGCCTCGGCGGACAACGCAGCGATCTCCAGCCGTGCCCGGTGCGCGCCGCCGCGCATCTCGAAGACGCTCGCCCCGACCACACCGGGCGCGGCAGCGCCGTCGAGATCCGCGGTGCCATCCACTGGATCACCCACCGCGAGGGCCCGGCCCGCGCGCTGGCCGCCGAGCCCGGCGTACGGTGCCGGATGCCGCGGGTCTTCCGGACGGGCGGCGCGGAGTGGGTCGTATGGGTCACGGATGCCGAGGGCGAGGACGCTCTCGAGTTCGCGCCCGCCGGCGGCACGGCTCCGGATACGGCCCCGCGGCGGCTCGCCGCCGGGCAGCTCGGCCGAGTCCTCGACCTCACCATGGCGCCTGATGGCAGCCGTGCCGCCGTCGCCTCCCACGACGGCCGCGTCCTGCTCGTCGAGCGGGTATCGGGTGAGGTCCGCGAGGTGGCTCGGAGCGCGTACGGTGACGCCGACGGCCTGGTCTTCTCGCCCGACTCCGGCTGGCTGGCCTGGTCCCATCCAGGGCCCGGCCCGCTGCGCCAGCTGAAGCTCGCCAACACCGCCGACCTGTCCGTCGCCGACGCCACCCCCTTGCGCTTCAACGACTTCTCACCCGCCTTCACCACCGACGGCAAACACCTCGCCTTCCTCTCCGAGCGGGCCTTCGACCCCGTCTACGACGCGCACGTCTTCGACTTGGCGTTCGTCGGCGCGTGCCGTCCGCACCTGCTGACGCTCGCCGCCGACACGCCCTCGCCCTTCGGCCCGCAGCGGCACGGCCGCCCCGCTGACGGCGACACCGGCGACCACGGCGGCGATGAGGGCAAGCCGCCGGTGACCCGTATCGACCTCGACGGTCTCGCCGACCGGGCCGTGCCCTTCCCCGTCGAGGCCGCCCGCTACTCCACCCTGCAGACCGCCGGGAACGCCGTGCTGTGGCTGCGCCACCCGCTGCGCGGCGTCCTCGGCTCGGCCCTGGCCACCCCTGACGCCGACGGCCCGACCACCTGTCTGGTCCGCTTCGACCTGGGACGGCGCCGCGTCGAGGAACTCGCCCAGGACGCCTACGACTTCGCGGTCAGCGGTGATGGCAAGCGAGTGCTGTTCGCCACGGGCGAGAAGCTGCGCCTCGTACTGTCCGACAGCAAGTCCGGCTCCGACGAGGACGACGAGGACGACAGCCGCCTCACCGTCGACCTCTCCCGGATCCGGCAGACCGTCGATCCAGCGGCCGAGTGGCGCCAGATGTACGCGGAGGCGGGCCGCCTCATGCGGGACAACTTCTGGCGGCCCGACATGGGCGGCACCGACTGGGACGCGGTCCTCGACCGCTACCGCCCGCTGCTCGCCCGGGTGGCCACCCACGACGACCTCACGGACCTGCTGTGGGAGGTGCAGGGGGAGCTCGACACTTCGCACGCCTTCGTCGCCCCGCCCGGCGGTTACGGCAACCCCACCCACCGCCAGGGCCTGCTCGGCGCCGACATATCCCGGCACACCGGCGACGGGGCGGAGGCCCCCGCCTGGCGCATCGACCGCATCCTCCCGTCGGAGACCTCCGACCCCGAGGCACGTTCGCCGCTCGCCGCTCCCGGTGTGGCCGTACGGCCGGGGGACACGATCCTCGCCGTCGACGGCCACCGGGTGGATGTCGTCACGGGGCCGGGGCCGCTGCTGGTCGGCGCGGCAGGCAAGCCGGTCGAGCTGACGATCGGCCCGGCCGGCGGCGGCGACCCCCGCCACGCCGTCGTCCTACCGGTCTCCGACGAGGAGCAGCTGCGCTATCACGCGTGGGTCGCCGACCGGCGCGCCTACGTCCACGAGCGGTCGGGCGGCCGCCTCGGCTACCTTCACGTGCCCGATATGCAGGCGCCCGGCTGGGCCCAGATCCACCGGGACCTGCGGGTCGAAGTCGCCCGCGAGGGCCTGGTGGTGGACGTCCGGGAGAACCGCGGCGGCCACACGTCCCAGCTCGTGCTCGAGAAGCTGGCCCGCCGGATCGTCGGCTGGGACGTGCCCCGCGGCATGCGGCCCACCAGCTATCCGCAGGACGCGCCCCGCGGCCCGGTCGTCGCCGTCGCCAACGAGTTCTCCGGCTCCGACGGCGACATCGTCAACGCGGCGATCAAGGCGCTGGGCATCGGCCCGGTGGTCGGCACCCGCACCTGGGGTGGTGTCATCGGCATCGACAACCGGTACCACCTCGTCGACGGCACATCCGTCACCCAGCCCAAGTACGCCTCCTGGCTGGAAGGTTACGGATGGGGCGTGGAGAACCACGGCGTCGACCCGGACGTGGAGGTCGTCCACACCCCGCAGGACTGGGCGGCCGACCGCGACCCGCAGCTCGACGAGGCCATCCGCATCGCCCTGGCGGCCCTCGCCGAGAACCCGGCGAAGACCCCGCCGGACCTGCCGTAACCGTTCGCGCGGGGCGACTGTAGGGAGCGGCTTTCCGGGGTGCGGGGGGCCGGGGGCCAGGGCCTCCGGACCCCGGCCCCCTCCGACGCACCTGGTGTCCGCCTGAGCCGATCGATGCATGCCGTCGGACACGGACGGCCAGGGGCATGGCCGATAGCATGCGTGCGTACGAGATCGTCAGCAGCCGCACCACGGTCTTCGTGGGGCGGACCCGAAGGAGATCCGGGCACATGGCGGGAGAACCACAGGCGGACTGCCTGTTCTGCAAGATCGTCGCAGGGGAGGTCCCCGCGACGGTCGTCCGCGAGACCGAGACGACCGTCGCGTTCCGCGACATCAACCCCCAGGCGCCGACCCACGTGCTCGTCGTCCCGAAGGCGCACTACCGGGACGCCGCCACCCTCGCGGCCGCGGAGCCGCAGCTCACCGCCGACCTGCTCCGCGAGGCGGGCGAGGTCGCCGCCGAGGACAAGGTCGTCGGCACCGGCTACCGCATCGTCTTCAACACCGGCTCGGGCGCCGGCCAGACCATCTGGCACGCCCATCTGCACGTGCTCGGCGGCCGCGGCCTCGACTGGCCACCCGGATAGCCCCGGCAAGGACCGACGTTGACCGCACGCGAACTCGTCGTCCTCGGCACCGCGAGCCAGATCCCCACCCGGCACCGCAACCACAACGCGTACCTGCTGCGCTGGGACGGCCACGGCATCCTGTTCGATCCCGGCGAGGGCACCCAGCGGCAGATGACCCTCGCGGGTGCCGCCGCCCACGACCTCGACCGGATCTGTGTCACGCACTTCCACGGTGACCACGCGCTCGGCCTCGCCGGTGTGATCCAGCGCATCAACCTCGACCGGGTCCCGCACCCCGTCACCGTGCACTACCCGGCGAGCGGCAAGCACTTCTTCGACCGGCTGCGCTACGCCACGGCCTACCGCGAGACGGTCCAGCTGCTCGAGCAGCCGCTCTCCGGCGACGGCGGCGTGCTGGTCGCCGACCGGGACTTCACCCTGGAGGCCCGTCCGCTCTCGCACCGCGTCGAGGCCTTCGGCTACCGCCTCACCGAGCCGCACGGCCGGCGGATGCTGCCGGAGCGGCTGGCGGCGTACGGGATCACCGGCCCCGACATCGGCCGCCTCCAGCGCGACTCCACCCTCACCACGGCGGACGGCAGGACCGTCACCCTCGACGAGGTGAGCGCGTCGCGGCCGGGCCAGAGCTTTGCGTTCGTCATGGACACCCGGATGTGCGACGGCGTGCACGCTCTCGCCGCGGGCTGCGACATGCTCGTCATCGAGTCGACCTTCCTCGACCAGGACGCTCGACTGGCGGAGGAGTACGGGCACCTGACAGCAGGCCAGGCAGCCGGTGCGGCGGCGGAGGCGGGCGTACGCCATCTGGTGCTCACGCACTTCTCGCAGCGCTACTCCGACCCCGCGGAGTTCGAGCTGCAGGCGCGGGCGGCAGGCTTCGAAGGGGACTTGACCATCGCCCGTGACCTGCTGCGCGTCCCGCTGCCGAAACGGCGCTGAGCGCGCTCTCGACCGGTCCGGCCGCTGTCCGGCCCGACCCTACGATGGAGGGCAGGCACAGGGTGCGACGCATGGGCCGGCGGCCGGTCCGGGAGCACCAGGGAGCGCACGATGAGGGAACGAAGGGAACGAAGAGAGCCGGCGGGGTGGCACACGGCCGGCGCCGGGCACCGGAACGGGGCGGTGGACACCACGGCGGTCGGCACCACCGCACACGGTCACCTGGTGGACCCCCTCGCCCGACTCCGTACCGCCGGCGACCCGCCGGTCGACGTCTACCTCACCGGCACCGTCTTCCTCGACATCATCTTCACCGGCCTCGACAGCGCTCCGGTGCGCGGCACCGAGTCCTGGGCGCGCGGCATGGGCTCCAGCCCCGGCGGGGTCGCCAACATGGCCACTGCCCTGGCCCGGCTCGGTCTGCGCACCTCACTCGCCGCGGCGTTCGGCGACGACATGTACGGCGACTACTGCTGGGACAGCCTCCAGAACGGGGAGGGCATCGACCTGTCCCCGTCGCACCGGGTGCCGGGCTGGCACTCCCCGGTCACCGTCTCCATGGCGTACGAGGGCGAGCGCACCATGGTCTCCCACGGCCACGAGGCGCCGCCGCCCGACCTCGAGGAAGGTGCGCCCACGCATCCGCCGCCCTCCCGCGCCTGCGTCGCCGCGCTGGCCCCCGGCCGCCAGGAGGACTGGATCGCGACCGCCGCCCGCCGCGGCACCCGGATCTTCGCCGACGTCGGCTGGGACGACACCGGCCGCTGGGAGCTCTCCGCCCTGGCCGACCTGGGCCGCTGCGAGGCCTTCCTGCCCAACGCCGAGGAGGCGATGCGCTACACCCGCACCGACTGCCCCCGCGCCGCCGCCCGCGCACTGGCCGAGAAGGTGCCGCTCGCCGTCGTCACGCTGGGCGCCGAAGGTGCGTACGCCGTCGACGCCGGCACCGGTGAGACCGCGTCCGTGCCCGCCATCGAGGTCGAGGCGCTGGACCCGACCGGAGCCGGGGACGTTTTCGTCGCGGGCTTCGTCACCGGCACGCTGGCGGGCTGGCCGCTCGCCGACCGGCTCGCCTTCGCGGGTCTGACCGCCGCGCTCTCGGTCCAGGAGTTCGGCGGCTCCCTCTCCGCCCCCGGCTGGGTGGAGGTGGCCGCCTGGTGGCAGCACGTGAAGGCCTACGACGACCAGGTGGCCGCCCTGCGGCACTACGCCTTCCTCGACGATCTGCTCCCCGCCGCCGCGCGGCCCTGGCCGCTGCGCCGCGCCGTCCCCACGATCGGCTTCCGGCAGCACTGAACCGGGACGGAAAAGGACTCGGGTGTTGTCGGTGCTCCGTCGTAGGCTTGAGATATCACAGGCCGCGCGGACCGCGTGCGGCACGTCGAGCACAGAAGGCGGGGTCAGCAGGCCAGAGGGCCGGCCCATGACTCAGACACCGACACGATCGCAGGCAACCGCCCACTTCACCGTCTCGCCGAAGCATCCCATGGTGATGGTTCTGGGGTCCGGGGATTCGCTACTGCGCGTGATAGAGAAGGCGTTCCCGTCGACCGACATCCATGTGCGCGGCAACGAGATCAGCGTCACCGGGGAGTCCCGGGAAGTCGCGCTGGTGCAGCGCCTGTTCGACGAAATGATGCTGGTGCTTCGCACCGGAGCGCCGATGACGGAGGACGCAGTGGAACGCTCGATCGCCATGCTCCGCGAGGAGACCGAGGGCGCAGACGCGGTCGAGACCCCCTCAGAGGTACTGACCCAGAACATCCTCTCCTCCCGCGGCCGGACCATCCGTCCGAAGACCCTCAACCAGAAGCGGTACGTCGACGCCATCGACAAGCACACGGTCGTCTTCGGCATCGGCCCCGCCGGCACCGGCAAGACCTATCTCGCGATGGCCAAGGCCGTGCAGGCCCTGCAGTCCAAGCAGGTCAACCGGATCATCCTGACCCGGCCGGCGGTCGAGGCGGGCGAGCGGCTCGGCTTCCTGCCCGGCACGCTCTACGAGAAGATCGACCCGTATCTGCGCCCGCTCTACGACGCGCTCCACGACATGCTGGACCCGGACTCGATCCCGCGGCTGATGGCAGCCGGGACGATCGAGGTCGCTCCGCTGGCCTATATGCGCGGTCGGACGCTCAACGACGCGTTCATCATCCTCGACGAGGCGCAGAACACGAACCCCGAGCAGATGAAGATGTTCCTCACCCGGCTCGGGTTCAACTCCAAGATCGTGGTCACCGGCGACATCACCCAGATCGACCTCCCGGGCGGCACGACGAGTGGTCTGCGCCAGGTCCGGGACATCCTGGTGGGCGTCCGCGACCTCCACTTCTCCTACCTGACGAGCAACGACGTGGTCCGCCACAAGCTGGTCAGCCGTATTGTCGACGCCTACCAGAAGTACGACGACAGCAACGGAAAGTAAGACACAGCGCACCATGTCGATCGACGTCAACAACGAATCCGGCACCGACATCGACGAGCAGGCGATTCTGGACGTCGCCCGCTACGCCCTCGCCCGGATGCGCATCCACCCGCTCTCCGAGCTGTCGGTGATCGTCGTCGACGCCGCCGCCATGGAGCAGCTCCACATCCAGTGGATGGACCTGTCCGGCCCCACCGATGTCATGTCCTTTCCGATGGACGAACTCCGGCCGCCGGTCAAGGACGACGAGGAGCCCCCGCAGGGGCTCCTCGGGGACATCGTCCTCTGCCCGGAGGTGGCCAGGAAGCAGGGCGAGGAGGCGCCGACCGAGCACTCGATGGACGAGGAGCTCCAGCTCCTCACCGTCCACGGCGTTCTCCACCTCCTCGGTTACGACCACGAGGAGCCGGGTGAGCGGGCGGAGATGTTCGGGTTGCAGAAGGCCATCGTCGACGGCTGGCGCGCCGAGCGCGGGGTCGAAGGCCCCTCTCCGGCCCCCACGACGCGATGACGACGGGGCAGCGATCATGCAGCGGACCGACCCCATCGCCCGGACGCGCCCGACGACGGAAGCGCCGATGACCGTACGCCCCACGCCGGAACCGCCCTCAGCTACCTCCCCCAGCTATCGCTGGGCGGTGCCCCCAGGGAGGTGCCTCCAGCCATGACCGGGCAGCTCGTCGTCGCCGCCGTCCTGCTGGTGGTCATCGCCTGGCTGGCCGCCTGCGCCGAGGCCGGCCTGGCCCGCACGACCCGCTTCCGCGCCGAGGAGGCCGTACGATCCGGGCGGCGCGGCAGCGCCAAGCTGCTCGCGGTCGCCGCGGACCCGACCCGCTACCTCAATGTCGCGCTGCTGGTCCGGGTCGCCTGCGAGATGGCCGCCGGCGTCCTCGTCACCTACGTCTGCCTGCAGGAATTCGACGAGACCTGGGAGGCGCTGGTCGTCGCGATCGGCGTGATGGTGCTCGTCAGTTACGTGGCCGTGGGCGTCTCGCCGCGCACCATCGGCCGCCAGCACCCGGTGAACACGGCCACCGCCGCCGCGTACGCGCTGCTCCCGCTCGCCCGCATCATGGGCCCCGTCCCGCAGTTGCTGATCCTCATCGGTAACGCGCTCACTCCCGGGAAGGGCTTCCGCAAGGGCCCGTTCGCCTCCGAGGCGGAGCTGCGCGCGCTGGTCGACCTGGCCGAGTCGGAGCAGCTCATCGAGGCCGAGGAGCGCCGCATGGTGCACTCCGTCTTCGAGCTGGGTGACACCCTCGTCCGCGAGGTGATGGTGCCGCGCACCGACCTCGTGGTCATAGAGCGGGCCAAGACCGTCCGCCAGGCGCTCACCCTCGCGCTGCGCTCCGGCTTCTCCCGTATCCCGGTGACCGGCGAGAACGAGGACGACGTCGTCGGCATCGTCTACCTCAAGGACCTGGTGCGGAAGACGCACATCAACCGGGACGCCGAGAACGATCTGGTCTCCACGGCGATGCGGCCGGCCGTCTTCGTGCCCGACACCAAGAACGCGGGCGATCTGCTGCGCGAGATGCAGAAGGACCGCAACCATGTGGCGGTCGTCATCGACGAATACGGCGGCACGGCCGGCATCGTCACCATCGAGGACATCCTCGAGGAGATCGTCGGCGAGATCACCGACGAGTACGACCGCGAACTGCCGCCGGTCGAGGACCTCGGCGACGGCACGTACCGCGTCACGGCCCGGCTCGACATCGGAGACCTCGGCGACCTGTACGGCCTCGAGCTGGACGACGAGGACGTGGAGACGGTCGGCGGACTGCTCGCCAAGTCGCTTGGCCGGGTGCCGATCGCGGGCGCGACGGCCGAGGTGGACGTCTCCGAGGACGCCGCCGACCTCTCCCTCGAGGCGCTGCGCCTCACCGCGGAGTCCCCGGCGGGGCGCCGGAACAGGATCGTCACGGTCCTCGTGCAGCCCGTCCGCACCGGCACCGGCGGCACAGCGGTGCAGAGCGTCGCCGAGGACACATCCCGCGGCGAACCCCGGTCGTAGCCGCGGGCCGCGGGCAGGGGCATCCCGCGACGGCCCGCCGGGCCGGGGGGTCCCGCGGGATCTCTATGATCCTCAGCATGAGTGAGAGCACCGAGCTGGACCCCGAGGACCGCAAGATCATCACCCTGGCCCGCTCCGCCCGGGCGCGCAACGCGGTGCCCGAGGGTGCGGCCGTACGGGACGAGACCGGGCGTACGTACGTGGCGGCCACGGTCGACCTCGCCTCGCTCAAGCTCAGCGCGCTCCAGACGGCCGTCGCCATGGCCGTCGCCAGCGGCGCCACGTCCCTGGAGGCCGCGGCCGTCGTCAGCGACGCCGAAGCAGCCTCGGACGCCGATCGCTCCGCCGTGCGCGACCTCGGCGGCCCGGACACCCCGGTCCTCCTCGCCGCCCCGGACGGCACCCTGCGCGCGACCGTCTCCGCCGGGTGACGGGGCCGCGGCCGTGGCGGCGTACCCGACCCGCGGGCGGCTCAGCCAGCAGTGCGGGACCGCTTCGGGGCCCCGGCCCGGACGGGGTGGTCGGGAGGGCCCGGACGATCGGGGAGAATGGGCGCCATGAGTGACCGATCCCCCTCACCCCAGGCCGCGCCGGACGGCGCCCCGCACCGCGCGGGCTTCGCGTGCTTCGTCGGCCGCCCCAACGCGGGCAAGTCGACCCTGACCAACGCACTGGTGGGGACGAAGGTCGCGATCACCTCCACCCGGCCGCAGACCACCCGGCACACCGTCCGGGGCATCGTGCACCGGCCGGACGCCCAGCTCGTGCTCGTCGACACCCCGGGCCTGCACAAGCCCCGGACGCTGCTCGGCGAGCGACTGAACGACGTCGTACGGACCACGTGGGCCGAGGTCGACGTCATCGGTTTCTGCCTGCCCGCGGACCAGAGGCTCGGCCCGGGCGACCGCTACATCGCCACCGAGCTGGCCGGCATCAAGCGCACCCCCAAGGTCGCGGTCGTCACCAAGACCGACCTCGTGGACTCCCAGCGGCTCGCCGAACAGCTCATCGCCGTCGACCGGCTCGGCAAGGAACTGGGCCTGGAGTGGGCGGAGATCGTTCCGGTCTCGGCCGTCGCCGCGGAGCAGGAGGCGAGACGCCATCCCCCGGCCGACGGCAGCGGCCGGAACGGTGCCGGCCAGGTCGGACTCCTCGCCGACCTCCTCGTCCCGCTGCTCCCCGAGGGCCCGGCGCTCTACCCCGAGGGCGACCTCACCGATGAGCCCGAGCAGGTGATGGTCGCCGAGCTGATCCGCGAGGCCGCGCTGGAGGGCGTGCGTGACGAGCTGCCGCACTCGATCGCGGTCGTGGTCGAGGAGATGCTGCCGCGCGAGGGCCGCCCGGCGGACCGGCCGCTGCTGGACGTCCACGCGAACATCTACATCGAACGGCCCAGTCAGAAGGGCATCGTCATCGGCCCCAAGGGCGCCCGACTGAAGCAGGTCGGCAGCACGTCGCGCACGCACATCGAGGCCCTGCTCGGAACCCCGGTCTTCCTGGACCTCCATGTGAAGGTCGCCAAGGACTGGCAGCGCGATCCGAAGCAGCTGCGGAGGCTGGGTTTCTGAACCGGCCGGGCGAGGGCGCCGCCGAGCCGCGCGAACCGGCGGTGGGGTCAGCCGGCCCGGGCGGCCCTGCCCCTGCTCAGGCGGCTTCCTTCAGCACCCGCGAGATCAGCTTGCGCTGCGGCTCGCTGAGCCGCGGATCCGAGCAGTACACCGTGCGGTCGTCGATCGTGATCTGATAGCTGAAGCCGTCGGGTACGCCGATCGGGGGCGTGCCCCGGCCTTCTGCGACAGCCTGCTCGGCCAGGGCGTACCACTCCTGGGCGTCGGCCCGCCCCGAGGTGTCCACCTCGGCATGGCGCTCGACCCCCGCGAACCCTCCGGTGCGCTTCACCTGAATTCGCATGAGTCCTCTGTACCCGCTCCGGCGGTCACGTACCGGGTTTCCGGTCGCCGGTCGCCACACCCACCTGCGACCAGGCCTTCAGCAGCGCCTGGCGCTCCGCACCGTCGCCGTAGCGGGCCTGCGCCGCGGCGATCGTGAGCCGTGCGAAGCCGGCGAAGTCGGCGTCCGGGGCCAGCTCGCCGCCGGTCAGCACGTCGTACCAGATCTGCCCGGCACGCTCCCACGCGTGGCCACCGAGGGCCTCGGCCGCGAGGTGGAAGGCGCGGTTCGGGATGCCGGAGTTGATGTGCACCCCGCCGTTGTCGCTGCTGGTACGGACGTAGTCGGCCATCGTGGCCGGCTGCGGGTCCTTGCCCAGGACGTCGTCGTCGTACGCCGTGCCGGGGGCCTTCATCGAGCGCAGTGCGACGCCGCTGACGCGCGGGGCGAGCAGCCCGGCGCCGATCAGCCAGTCGGCCTGGTCGGCCGTCTGCCCCAGCACATACTGCTTGATCAGCGAACCGAACACATCGGAGATCGACTCGTTCAGGGCCCCGGACTGGCCGTAGTACTCGAGGTTCGCGGTGTACTGCGTGACGCCGTGCGTCAGTTCGTGGCCGATCACCTCCACCGGGAGCGTGAAGTCGAGGAAGATCTCGCCGTCGCCGTCGCCGAAGACCATCCGCTCGCCGTCCCAGAAGGCGTTGCCGTAGTCCTCGCCGTAGTGGACGGTCGCCTCCAGTGGCAGTCCGGAGCCGTCGATCGACTGGCGGGAGTAGGCGGTGAGGAAGAGCTCGAAGGTCGCGCCGAGCCCGGCGTATGCGCGGTTCACGGTCGCGTCCCCGGTCGGCTCGTCGCCCTCGCCCCGCACCTTGCGGCCGGGCAGCTCCTCGCGGTGCCCGGCGTCGCAGACCGTGCGGTCCGGCCGGTCTGCCGGTCCGCGGCGCGCGGTCACGGCGGACGCCCCGACGACGGCGGTCAGCCGGCGGCGGGTGCGCTGCGCGGCGTCGCGCTCCAGCGTCCGGCGGGCGGGACGGGCCAGAGCGGGGTCCCCGGACCGGGCGAGCCGGTCGAGCAGGTGCGGCGGGACGATGGTGCAGAAGACGGGATGTACGGAAGGTACGGTCATGCAGCGCAATGTCGCACAGGGTCACCCCGGTGTCACTGATGGCAAGCGTGATTAATGAAATGGAGTGATCGGTCACTCTTTGCCCGTTACCAGTTCTGGTCTTGCATACTGATACGGACTCGGTGTCCTCCATGCGGCTCGGCTAAGCTGCTGCGCATCATGCGTTTCGGGCTGCTTCTTCTTAGCTGCCGCGGCGAGGGCCTGTAGTCGTAGGCCGACCCCCTCCCCGCGGAGTCCGGTGCTGCCCCAGCTGCCGCCGTCGGCCGTCGAAGCCCCTTCGACAGGAGCCCAGCGCACATGACGACCTCCTCCAACTCCACCGGCGAGCATCCGGTCGGCCGCCCCACGCCCGTCACCGCGGCCACCGTGACCCAGCGCCCCTCCGGGATGCCGATCCACAAGTACGGCCCGTACGAGGCCGTGGACATCCCGGACCGCACCTGGCCCGAGCAGCGCATCACCAAGGCGCCCCGCTGGCTGTCCACCGATCTGCGCGACGGTAACCAGGCGCTGATCGACCCGATGTCCCCGGCTCGTAAGCGCGCGATGTTCGACCTCCTGGTGAGGATGGGCTACAAGGAGATCGAGGTCGGCTTCCCCTCCTCCGGGCAGACGGACTTCGACTTCGTCCGCTCGATCATCGAGGAGGGCGCGATCCCCGAGGACGTGACGATCTCCGTCCTCACCCAGGCGCGCGAGGAGCTGATCGAGCGCACCGTCGAATCGGTGCGCGGCGCGCACCGGGCGACCGTCCACCTGTACAACGCCACCGCCCCGGTCTTCCGCCGCGTCGTCTTCCGCGGCACCCGCGAGCAGGTCAAGGCCATCGCCATCGACGGCACCCGGCTGGTGATGGAGTACGCCGACAAGCTGCTGGGCGACGAGACGGTCTTCGGCTACCAGTACAGCCCGGAGATCTTCACGGACACCGAGCTGGACTTCGCGCTGGAGGTCTGCGAGGGCGTCATGGACGTCTGGCAGCCCGAGGACGGCCGTGAGATCATCCTCAACCTGCCGGCCACCGTGGAGCGTTCGACGCCCAGCACCCACGCCGACCGCTTCGAGTGGATGTCGCGGAATCTGTCGCGGCGCGAGTACGTATGCCTGTCCGTGCACCCGCACAACGACCGCGGTACCGCCGTCGCCGCCGCCGAACTGGCGATCATGGCCGGCGCGGACCGGATCGAGGGGTGCCTGTTCGGCCAGGGCGAGCGGACCGGCAACGTCGACCTGGTGACGCTGGGCATGAACCTCTTCTCCCAGGGCGTCGACCCACAGATCGACTTCTCGCAGATCGACGAGATCCGTCGCACTGCCGAGTACTGCAACCAGATGACCATCCACCCGCGCCACCCCTACGCGGGCGACCTGGTCTACACCGCCTTCTCCGGCTCCCACCAGGACGCCATCAAGAAGGGCTTCGAGGCGCTCGAGGCGAGCGCGGCGGAGCAGGGCAAGACGGTCGACGAGATCGAGTGGGCCGTGCCGTACCTGCCGATCGACCCGAAGGACGTCGGCCGCTCCTACGAGGCGGTCATCCGGGTCAACTCCCAGTCCGGCAAGGGCGGTATCGCCTACGTCCTGAAGAACGACCACAAGCTGGACCTGCCACGCCGGATGCAGATCGAGTTCTCGAAGCTGATCCAGGCGAAGACCGACGCCGAGGGCGGCGAGGTCACGCCCCAGGAGATCTGGTCGGTCTTCCAGGACGAGTACCTGCCGAACCCGGACAACCCGTGGGGCCGCATCCAGCTCCGCGCCGGCCAGAGCACCACCGACAAGGACGGCACGGACACGCTCACCGTCGAGGCGGTCGTGGACGGCACCGAGACGGTGCTGACCGGTACCGGCAACGGACCGATCTCCGCCTTCTTCGAGGCACTGAACGCGATCGGCGTCGACGTCCGGCTGCTCGACTACCAGGAGCACACGATGAGCGAAGGCGCCAGCGCCCAGGCGGCCTCGTACATCGAGTGCGCCATCGAGGGCAAGGTCCTGTGGGGCATCGGCATCGACCCCAACACGACCCGGGCGTCGCTCAAGGCCGTCGTCTCCGCGGTCAACCGGGCGTCCCGCTCCTGACCCGACGCCGTTTCACCGGCTTTCACGCCGTCATCGCACGTCACCGCGGCCCCGAGCGCCTCGCAGCGCTTGGGGCCGCGGACGCGTGTGCACAGGGTGCTGACTACGCATCAAGGAGTGGCTAACATCACCCCAGCACGGCGCCGTTGCCGAAGAGTCACCGCAGCGCAGCGGTCCGTGTCCGGGTGATTCGGGCCAATGCGCCGGAGGTGCGCAAATGCAGCGCGTGTGGGGAGTGCGCACGACCTGGCGCACGGTCGGCGACGGCGAGTTCTTCTGCCCGGAGTGCGGCGGAGACCGCAACTACCGCCGTCGCGCCGGTCGTCGCAGGCTCGCCGTGTTCGGTCTGCCGCTCCTCTCGCGCGGCGCCACGGGCCCCGTCGTCGAATGCTCAGCCTGCGGAGGCCGGTTCGGCGCGGACGCGCTCGACCACCTCACCAGCACCCGCTTCTCCGCCATGCTCCGTGACGCTGTGCACACGGTCGCCCTGGCCGTCCTCGCGGCAGGCGGAGCCGAGGACCGCACGGTCCGGGAGACCGCCGTCGGCGCCGTGCGCGAGGCCGGCTTCGAGGACTGTACGGGGGAGCAGCTCCTCGCCCTCGTCGAGTCGCTCGCCGCCGACACCGGCCGGCTGCCGGGCTCCTTCGACGAGGGATTCGAGGGCGGCACGGCCCTGGCCATCGAACTCCACGAGGCCCTGGACCCCATCGCCCCGCACCTGGTCCCCGCAGGGTGCGAGAGCATCCTGGTGCAGGGCGCCCGGATCGCCCTCGCCGACGGCCCGTACACGCCGACCGAGCGCGAAGCCCTCGCCGCCGTCGGGCGCGCCCTCCGGATCAGCTGTGAGGACACCGAGCGCGTGCTGCAGGCCGCGGCCCGGATGCCTTCCTGAGGGTCCCTGGGCCCCCGCGAGCCGAGTGCGGTCCGAGCCGCCTGTGGGCCCTTCAGTCGACCAGTCCGCGCCGGGCGGCCGCCACCCCGGCCGCGAACCGGCTCTGCGCGCCCAGCTTTTCGGCGATCTGTGTCATCAGCCGTCTCAGTGTCCGCTCCGAGCAGCCGAGCCGACGGGCGATGCTCTCGTCCTTGGCGCCCGCGGCGAGCAGTGCCAGCACCTCTCGTTCCTGGGGTGAGAAATCCTGCGCGGCATCCGGCTGCCGGCCGGACGCCGGGCTTCCGGAGTACGGCTTGCCGAGGTCCCAACTGTGCTCGAACACCTGCAGAAAGCATCGGGCAAGCCGGGGACTGTGCAGGATCACGTCGCCGTCCCGGCCGTGCGGATCGGGCCCGACGGCCATCACCGTGATCGCGCGGTCGACGATGTTCATGTACAGCGGGAGGGCCGGCACGACCCGGACGGCGGCTCCGCCGTCGAGCAGCATGTCGAGATAGCGGACGACCCCCGGCCCCCGGAGCGCCTGCGCGGACACCAGCATCCGGAAGGCGACCCCCTGCCGCAGCATCCGGTCGTCGGAGACCAGACTCGCCTCCAGCACCGCGGGTTCCGGGAAGGTGTTGCGCATCGCGACGAACTCCTCCCGGCTCAGCGCGTCGAGGTCGTCCAGCCGCTTCCGCAGCCGGTCCCGGTCCTCGAAGAACTCGACCTCCACCGTCTCCCGGCCCCATCGCCGCGTCGAGGGGAACAGGGCCAGGACGTCGTCGATGGCCCGGATGTTGCGCGCGAGCGCCCCGACCGCCGACCGCAGCTGCTGCTCGTGGTCCAGCAGCAGTTCCCGCAGCGCCCGTTCGGGCGCGCTGAGCCGCGACCGCCGTACGTCGAGCAGTCCGCGATCGGTGAGCCACTGGGCGATGTCTTCCGGGAGAGCGCGGAGCTCCTCGGCTTCCCGGGCGGTGTCACGGCGGCCGGGGTCGGTGATCCGCTCGACCAGGGTCGCGTAGACGTCTCCGGCCGCTGCCGCCTCGCGGGCGCCGGCCTCCGTTGGACATGGCGGCTCATCCGGCCCGTTGGGCGGACGGCCGCCGGTGCGGCAGTGCTCGGCAGGCATAGCCGCACGATAAATCGCCGGGGAGCCGCCGACCAGACCGGTGAACGAGCCGGCCCCGCAACCCTGGCCGGGACCGGTCACGCCGGATCCGGCCGGGGTCAGCGTCCTGTTACCGCCGTTAACGTCGTCAACGCCCACCCCCCACAGGGGCCGGCACCGCCCAGGGGGCGGTGCCGGCCTTGATGGCCTGCGAGGAACTGGCTGACCAGTCGGCTGACGGCTCGTGTGGAGATCATGCGGGCGTGTTGGGGGCGGTCGTCACAGGGGTGATGGGGGCTGCGCCGCTCGGCGAGGACGGTGTGCTGATCGTCCACGAGCCCGACTACTCCGCGGGCTCCTTCGGCCGCCGCTTCACCCGCCCCGAACTGACCGCCGCCTTTTCGGAGGAGGGATGGCAAGTCCCGGAGGACGACGCCATCGAGCTGCACGCCATCGACCCGGAGAGTGACGCGGACGCGCTGCGGCTGCCCGGCTACTACGCGGTCCTCCGCCGCCGCCCCATGCGCTGACGCGCATGGTGGCGACGATGCGCTGAGCTGCGGCCCGACGCCCGCAGCGCCCAGCGCAGCTCGACGGAGAGCCGCACCATCCGTGCGCGCTGTGCTAGCTGGCGGGCGTCCACACGGCCGCGCCCTCGGCAAGCCGAGCCGCCCGGCACGGGGTGAGCCTCGCGCACACTGCGCCGACCAGCCCGCTCGCCGCGGCGGTGCGCCGCCGGCCTCAGTGTGCGGATGTCATCATCCGGGGGCAGCCTTGTAAGCCTGGCAGAGGAAGACCGTGGTGGAAGAACAACAGTCGGATACGCTGCGACGCGCTCGGGCGCAGGCACTCGCGGGCGGAGTCAGGGAGAAGTCCGTCAGTCAGGTGCTCGGGCGCGTCCTCGCCGTACAGGCACAGGATCTCGCCGCCGCCGGGCTCGGGCTGCGGGTACGCGCCCGGGACCTGACCGCCGCCGACGTCGCCCGGGCGACCGACACCGACCGCACCGCCGTCCGCGGCTGGTTCCTGCGCGGCACTCTGCAGCTGGTTCCCGCGGCCGACGCCCGCTGGCTGCTTGCCCTGCTGGGCCCGGCCTTCCTCGCGCTCAGCGCGCGTCGCTACCGCGAACTCGGCCTGGACGAGGCCCTGTGCGAGCGCGCCGAGCGCCTGATCGTCACGGCGATCGACGGCGAAGGACCCCTCACCCGCAGTGAGCTGACCGAGCGGCTGACGGCCCTCGGTGTCGATCCCCAGGGCCAGTCCGCCTTCCATCTGATCCGCCGGGCCGCACTGGCCGGCCGGATCTGCCACGGCCCGCAGCGGGCGGGCGAGGCGACGTTCGTCCTCCTCGACGACTGGATTCCCGCAGCCCCAGGGCCACTGCCCTGGGAAGGCGAGACCGCCGAAATCGAACTGGCCTGCCGCTATCTCGCTGCCCACGCCCCCGCCACCGTGCAGGATTTCGCCCACTGGTCCGGGCTCAAACTCACGGTGTGCAAAAGGGCCTGGGGCGCAGCGGCAGAGTCGGGGCGGCCAGAACAGGCACCCGTTTCGGCGGAAGGGCCTGACGTACGGCTGATCCCCGCGTACGACAACTATCTCGTCGGCTACCGCAGCCGGGAGCTGTCCGTACCCGCCGACCATGAGCGGCGAGTCTGGCCCGGCGGTGGGCAGATCCGGCCGACAGTGCTGGTCGACGGCTGGGCCATCGGCACGTGGAGCCGCCCTGCCCGCGGCGGCGACGTGCGGTTCGAGCCCTTCCCCGCGAGCGCCCCGGTCTCCCGCGCGGTGTCGGAGGGGATTGCCGCCGAGGCGGCCGATGTTGCACGTTTCTGTATTTCCGCTACGACCGCTCACGATGGGCCGGATTCGTAACCGGGCAATAACTCGGTCTGTCGAGCGTCGCTGCCATCCGCCAAGTCCTGAACCCCATCAGAAGAGGCCGTTGACATGGCACTCGCCCGGCACGCCGATATCAATCGATTCTGGTTCGGGCGGACCGTCAGCAATTTCGGAGACAAGATCTCGCTGCTCGCTCTGCCCACTCTCGCGGTCGTGGTACTCGACGGATGCGCGTTCGAGGTTGGCGTGCTCGGCGCGCTGCGCTTCCTCCCCTTCCTGCTGTTCGCACCCCTCGCCGGTCTCGTGGCGGACCGGGTGTCGCGCCGCATGGTCATGATCGTGGCCGACCTGGGCCGCTTCGCCACGCTCGCCACCGGGCTCGCCTCTGGACAGCACATAGATTCAACAGCCCCCCGTTGTTGTCCGAGCTGCCGCGCCGCGGCAACGCTACAGGACGCCTGTACGGGGATGGAGGGCTTGTGCAGGACCTGTTATCGCCTTGGGGAGACGCGGAGTTGACGTCAGCCGTCGGTGGCTCCGCTGAGCGTCAAGGGGCCCGCCGAGCACCTTGGCGATGGCTGCCAGGCGGACGGTGACGACCGGCCGGTGCAAGCGGGATCACCGAGGGATCGGGCCCGGTGCTCTAGCGTCGCGCCATGGACTGACGTGACTGTCCGGAGGTGGATGATCATGATGCGGGTTGGGCGGCTTGTGCGGATCGCCGGGTGGACCGCCGGCGTGGGCGGTGCGGCCGCTGCGACCTGCCTGGGACTGGTGACCGGGGCGGTGCCCCTCGATGTGGGCGTGGGGCGGCGCAGCCGCGTTCTGGGGCCACGGACCCTCGACATCGCGGCACCCAGGGATGTCGTGTTCGACGTGGTGGCCCAGCCGTATCTGGGCAGGACCACCCGAGCCATGCGGGAGAAGGTGAATGTCCTCGAACGCGGCAACGACATGGTGCTGGCCGAGCACTTCACCCCGCTGGGCGGCCGACTGAAGGCGGTCACGGTGGAGACGGTGCGGTTCACCCGGCCCGAGCGCATCGACTTCCGCCTGGTCCGAGGCCCCGTACCACTGGTGATCGAGTCCTTCGTCCTGACCGACCACCCGTCCGGGACCCGCCTGGTGTACGAGGGGCGGATGGGCACGGACCTGTGGTGGCTCGGAACGTGGTGGGGCACCAAGGTGGCCGGCCGCTGGGAAAGCGCAGTCGCCGATTCGCTGGCGGCGGTCAGGACCGAAGCAGAACACCGGGCCGCCCGCCGGTGAACACGCCGCCCCCTCAGTGAGCGCGCTTACAGTTCCGGGCCGTGAGGTGCCCGTAGCGTTGCGCGTGTGGTGCTACGACTCGTCCTCGGCACGGTGTACACGGCGATGGCCGTCGGCCAGCTCGCCTCTTTCCCCCGCATGCCCGGGATTCTGTCCGCCTACGGGCTGGTGGACGGGGCCACCGCGGCGGTCCTGGCGGCCGGGCTGATCGTCGGTGAGCTGGTGTGCGGGCTGTGGTTCCTGGCCCGCCCCAGGTCGACGGCGATCGCGCCGGTATGGGTGTACACCGCCGTGTCCGTGGTCTGGAGCTCGCTGGCGGTGCAGGCATACGTCCGCGAGCTGACGGTGGACAACTGCGGCTGCTTCGGGGTGTACCTGACACAGCGGCTCGGCTGGTTGGTGCTGGCCCAGGAAGCGCTGACGCTGCTGTACGCGGGCGTGCTGCTGCGCGGCGCCCGCCGGGCACGGGCCGCTGCTGCCTCCCCCGACCAGGGGCACGACAACGATGACGTGAAGGCGGAAACGCGATGACGGTGGACGACACGGCACGACCGGCACAGGCGGCAGCGCAGACGCCCGCCCCGCTCCCGGCCAAGAAGGACCGGGACGAGGTCTTCATCGAGTTCACCAAGTCGATCTGCCCGCTGTGCAAGACGCCCGTGGACGCCCAGGTCAACATCCGCGAGAACCGGGTCTATCTGCGTAAACGCTGCCGCGAGCACGGGCAGTTCGAGGCCCTGGTCTACGGCGACGCGGAGGATTACCTGTCCTCGGCCCGGTTCAACAAGCCCGGCACCATCCCGCTGACGTTCCAGACCGAGGTGCGGGACGGCTGCCCGAGCGACTGCGGGCTGTGCCCGGAACACAAGCAGCACGCCTGCCTGGGCATCATCGAGGTCAATACCGGCTGCAATCTGGACTGCCCGATCTGCTTCGCCGACTCCGGCCACCACGGGGACGGGTACTCGATCACCCACGAGCAGTGCGCGCGGATGCTGGATGTGTTCGTGGCGAGTGAAGGGGAGGCGGAGGTGGTGATGTTCTCCGGCGGAGAGCCCACCATCCACAAGCACATCCTGGACTTCATCGACCTCGCCCAGGACCGGCCCATCAGGAACGTCAACCTCAACACCAACGGCATCCGCCTCGCCACCGACCAGCGGTTCGTCGCCGAACTGGGCAAGCGCAACCAGGTCCCCGGCAAGTCGGTGAACATCTACCTGCAGTTCGACGGCTTCGACGAACGCACCCACATCGAGATCCGCGGCCGCGACCTGCGGACGTTCAAGCAGCGAGCTCTGGACAACTGCGCCGAGGCCGGGCTGACGGTCACCCTGGTCGCCGCCGTCGAGCGGGGGCTGAACGAGCACGAACTCGGCGCGATCATCGAGTACGGCATCGATCACCCGGCCGTGCGGTCGGTGGCCTTCCAGCCGGTCACCCACTCCGGTCGGCACGTGCCCTTCGACCCGCTGAACCGGCTCACCAATCCCGACGTCATCCAACTGATCAACCAGCAGTTGCCTCGGTGGTTCAGGAAAGGCGACTTCTTCCCCGTCCCGTGCTGTTTCCCCACCTGCCGGTCCATCACCTACCTGCTGGTGGACGGGGAGCCGGGCAACCGGACCGTGCTGCCCATCCCCAGACTGCTGCAGGTCGAGGACTACCTGGACTACGTGACCAATCGCGTGATGCCCGACGCCGGAATCCGGGAGGCACTGGAGAAGCTGTGGTCCGCCTCCGCGTTCATGGGCACGGAGACCACCGAGGACAAACTACGGGCCACCGCGGAGGCACTGGACTGCGCGGACGCGTGCGGCATCGACCTCCCCTCGGCGGTCAAGGAGCTGAACGACAAGGCGTTCATGATCGTGGTGCAGGACTTCCAGGACCCCTACACCCTCAACGTCAAGCAGCTGATGAAGTGCTGTGTGGAGGAGATCACCCCGGACGGACGGCTGATCCCGTTCTGCGCATACAACTCCGTCGGCTACCGCGAGCAGGTCCGCTCGCAGCTGTCCGGGGTGCCCGTCGCGGACGTGGTCCCCAACGCCCTGCCGCTCGCCGGACGGCTCGCCGACACCCCGTACGGCTCCAAGACCGCGGCCGGTGAGGAGGGCACCCGATGACGGACCGGAACCCCGGTGCACGGGATGCGTCCAGTGACGGCCTCAAGGCGTGCTGTGCCGCCGCGTACTCCTCCGACGTGGTCGCCCTCCTGCTCGGGGACTCCTACCACCCCGGAGGGGCCACCCTCACCAGGCGCCTTGCCGACCTCCTGGGTCTGACGCAGGACTGCCGCGTCCTCGATGTGGCCTCCGGCCGCGGCACCACCGCCCTCCTCCTCGCCGACGCCTACGGGGTGCGGGTGGACGGCGTGGACTACTCCCCGGCCAACACCGCCCTCGCCCAAGGGGCCGCCTCGGCCGCGGGATTCGGCGACCGGGCCGTCTTCACCACCGGCGATGCGGAGCGCCTGCCCTACCCGGACGGCGTGTTCGATGCGGCGGTGTGCGAGTGCGCGCTGTGCACGTTTCCGGACAAGGCCGCAGCAGCCGCCGAGTTCGCCCGCGTCCTCGCGCCCGGTGGACGGGCCGGCATCAGCGACGTCACCGCCACCCCCGACCGGCTTCCGCCGGAACTGACGTCTCTCGCCGCGCGGATCGCCTGCATCGCCGACGCCCGCCCCCTGCCCGAGTACGCGGAGATCCTGGCCGCCGCCGGGCTGCGTACCGTCCGCACCGAGGGCCACGATGCGGCCATGACGCGCATGATCGACCAGATCGAGGCGCGGCTGAACCTGCTGCGCCTGACCGCCGCCGCCAAGCTCGTCGACGCCGGCGTGGACCTGGACGCGGCCCCGGAGGTGCTGCGGGCCGCCCGTGCCGCCGTCGCGGACGGCGCCCTCGGCTATGCCCTGCTGATCGCCGAGAAGTCCCCCTGACGACCACCGGTTCTACCGGCTGGTACGTAAGCGCCCTCACATACCTGTGCGCAGCATCGGCCATAGCGTCGCCACAAGAGCAGGAACTCGCACAGAGAGGATTTCTGATCATGGCAACCACCGTGCAGGTATCCCCGAGAACCGCCGTCATGCCGGTCCACGCGGCATGGGGCGCGGCTGCCGGCCTGGTCGGCGGCGTCGGGTTCGGCATCTGGATGTCCGTGTCCCGGCCGATGATGGACACCGCGATGATCACGATGGTCGCCGGTCTCCTCGGTTCGACCAACGCCTTCGCCGGGTGGCTGATCCACCTGTCCATCGCCCTCTTCGCCGGCACGACCTTCGGCGTGCTGCTGGGACAGTGGGCCCAGAAGGTGGCACCCGCTGTTGCCCTTGGACTGGTCTACGGCGCCGTGTGGTGGTTCATCGGCGCGCTGTGGATCATGCCCGCCAACATGGGCATGCCGGTCTTCGAGTGGAACGACGTCACCAGCTCCAGCCTCGGCGGCCACCTGGTCTTCGGGCTGCTCGCCGGTCTCACCTTCTCCGGTATCGCCCAGGCGATGGGCAAGCGGATCGGCTCGTCCGGGACATGACGCCGATGCGCCCCGCGTCGACCCCGGGCCCCGGCACGCCCCAGCGGGGTGCTGCGCAGCGTCGCAGCACCCCGGCCGACGCTGCCATGCCCTACTGTCTGACCGAGAGCGTGGGCGCGCTGGCCGACTCGGCGTGGGGCGCGTCGCCCCCGCCCTGGGCTCCGGGGCGACGCGAGGAGACCGTTCACATGATCGAGCGCGACGACGACGCCGACCGCACCTGGTGCATCTCCGAGGTCGACATCTTCCGCGACCTGTCCGAGCCCGAGATGGCGGCCATCGCCGCCGCGGCACCGATGAAGACCTACGCCGCGGGGGAGATCCTCCACTCGCCGCAGCAGCCCTGCGAGGTGCTGTTCATCCTCAAGCGCGGGCGTATCCGCATCTTCCGGGTCTCCGCCGACGGCCGCGCCCTGACCACCACGATCATCAGCCCGGGAACGATCTTCGGCGAGATGGCCCTGCTCGGGCAGCGGATGTACGACAACTATGCCGAGGCCCTCGACGACGTCACCGTCTGCGTGATGAGCCGCGCCGACGTACGGAAGTTCCTGCTGGCTGATCCCCGGATCGCCGCCCGCATCACCGAGATCCTCGGTCGCCGCCTCGCCGACCTCGAACAGCGCCTGTCCGACAGTGTCTTCAAATCCGTGCCCCAGCGCATCGCCACCACCCTGACCACGCTCGCCGGCCGCGCCGACACCCCGGCGGGCAGACTCCGCCCGGGCGCCCGCCACCTGCAGATCACCCTCACCCACGAGCAACTCGCCGCCCTCGCCGGCACGTCCCGCGAAACGACCACCAAGGTCCTGCACGAGTTCGCGGGCGACGGACTGCTGCGGCTGGCCCGGGGCCGTATCACCGTCCTGGACCTGCCGCGCCTGAACGATGAGGCCGGATAGCCGGCTGTGGAAGACCGTCGGCTGCGCCGTCGCTGTGGCACGGGGGGAATGCGACAATGGCCGACGTGGCCTGCCTGACCCGGCTCCTTGCCGTGACTGCGATCGAGGTGGAGCGTGCCTCGTTCGACGGGGGTACGCGATGAGTCTCTTTCGCGACGACGGCATTGTGCTGAGAACGCAGAAGTTGGGCGAGGCGGACCGGATCATCACGCTGCTCACTCGCGGCCATGGGCGGGTGCGCGCCGTTGCCCGCGGAGTGCGCCGCACCAAGTCGAAGTTCGGGGCGCGGCTCGAACCGTTCTCCCACGTCGACGTGCAGTTCTTTGCCCGCGGCAGTGAGCTCGTGGGCCGCGGCCTCCCGCTGTGCACGCAGAGCGAGACCATAGCTCCGTACGGTGGTGCCATCGTCGCCGACTACGCCCGCTACACCGCGGGCACCGCGATGCTGGAGACCGCGGAGCGATTCACCGACCACGAAGGAGAGCCCGCCGTGCAGCAGTACCTGCTGCTGGTGGGTGGGCTCCGGACCCTCGCCTACGACGAGCACGCCCCGCATCTCGTCCTCGACGCCTTCCTCCTCCGTTCGCTCGCGGTCAATGGCTACGCCCCGAGCTTCGACGCCTGCGCGAAGTGCGGCATGCCCGGTCCGAACCGGTTCTTCTCGGTCGCGGCCGGAGGCGTGATCTGCGCGGAATGCCGGGTGCCCGGTAGCGTCGTACCCTCCCCTGAGGCACTGACGCTGCTCGGCGCCCTGCTGACCGGGGACTGGGAGACCGCGGACGCCTGCGAGCAGCGGTACGTCCGGGAGGGCAGCGGTCTGGTGGCGGCGTATCTCCACTGGCACCTGGAGCGCGGACTGCGCTCGCTGCGCTACGTGGAGACGCGGTAGCGGAGCCAGGCACCTCATCGAAGCAGCAGCACACACAGACAGGAGACGTGGACCGCATGGCACGACGCGGGATTGGCCGTTCCCGACGCGAGTACCGGGCTCCGGACCCGCACCCGTCCGGTGCGCGCCCGCCGAAGATCCCCGGGGAGCTCGTGCCGAAACACGTGGCGATCGTCATGGACGGCAACGGCCGGTGGGCCAAGCAGCGCGGCCTTCCGCGCACCGAGGGCCACAAGGTCGGCGAGGCCGTCGTCCTCGACGTCCTCAAGGGTTGCCTGGAGATGGGCATCAAGAACCTGTCGCTCTACGCCTTCTCCACCGAGAACTGGAAGCGCTCGCCTGAGGAGGTGCGCTTCCTGATGAACTTCAACCGCGACGTGATCCGCCGCCGCCGCGACGAGATGGACGAGCTGGGCATCCGTGTCCGCTGGACCGGACGCATGCCCAAGCTGTGGAAGTCCGTCGTCCAGGAGCTTCAGGTCGCGCAGGAGCAGACCCGCCACAACGACGCCATGACGCTGTACTTCTGCGTCAACTACGGTGGCCGGGCCGAGATCGCGGACGCAGCGGCCGCGTTGGCTGCGGACGTTCGGGCGGGCGCGCTGGATCCGGCGAAGATCACCGAGAAGATCTTCGCGAAGTACCTGTACTACCCGGACATGCCGGATGTGGACCTCTTCGTCCGCCCCTCCGGTGAACAGCGCACCTCCAACTACCTGATATGGCAGAGCGCGTACGCCGAGATGGTCTTCCAGGACGTGCTGTGGCCGGACTTCGACCGCCGCGACCTGTGGAGGGCGTGTCTCGAGTACGCCTCCCGCGACCGCCGCTTCGGCGGTGCGGTGCCGAACGAGATCGGCTCGACCTGATCGGCCCCGGCCCAGCCGACTGAGCTGATCGCCGTCGCGGCGGAAGGATCTTGCCGCTACGGCAAGGAAATCCCGTCGCAGCGGTGAGCAGCCACTACGGCGGAGTCCGGCGGTGCCGAACTGCCCCCGCCGTAACGTGGACGGGCCCCTACGCCTGCGCGGCCTTCACCGCGCAGGCCCCGCACGTGCCGAAGATCTCCACCGTATGGGCGATGTCCACGAAGCCGTTGTCCGCCGCGATCTGATCGGCCCACCGCTCGACGGCCGGACCCTCCACCTCGACCGCCTTGCCGCAGGAGCGGCACACCAGATGATGGTGGTGGTCGTCGGTGCTGCAGCGGCGGTAGACGGCTTCGCCCTCGCTGGTGCGCAGGACGTCGACCTCGCCTGCGTCGGCAAGCGACTGGAGCGTGCGGTAGACGGTCGTCAGGCCGACCGAATCACCGCGGTGCTTGAGCATGTCGTGCAGCTCCTGGGCACTGCGGAACTCGGTCACCTCGTCCAGGGCCGCCGCCACCGCGGCGCGTTGCCGCGTCGACCGGCCGCGCACTGGTGCTGGATTCATTTCCCTGGGCGCGGTAGCCACGTTGCCTCCTTAAGCTCGCCGTCCGCCCCTACGGCTGGTCATTGTGCCAGTCCGACGGTCCGGGTCCGGCGGCACCTCGGCACCGTCACACCCTGACGTCGTCCCCGGCACTTCTACTGTCTGGTAGCTCAAGGGTGCACTGTTCCTCGGCCCAGGCGGTTCTGCGGGCGCGTTTTTTCGCCAACGGGGCCGCCAGCGCGGTGATCACACCGAAGACGGCGATGGCGAGGACGACGATGCTCGCACCCGGCGGCACGTCAACGTAGAACGAGTAGGCCGTGCCCGAGAGGGCGACGGTGACGCCGATGCCGATCGCCGCCGCGAGGGTCATCGCGAAGCCGCGGGTGGCCTGCTGGGCCGCTGCGACCGGCACCACCATCAGCGCGCTCACCAGCAGCAGGCCGACGACCCGCATGGCCACGGTCACCGTGACGGCGGCGGTGACGGCCAGCAGGAGGTTCAGCAGGCGTACGGGCAGGCCGGTGACCCGCGCGAACTCCTCGTCCTGGCAGACCGCGAACAACTGCCGCCGCAGCCCCAGCGTGATCGCCATGACGAGACCGGCCAGAACGCAGATCGCCGTCAGGTCGCCCGAGGAGACCGTGGTGATCGAGCCGAAGAGATACGAGGTGAGGTTGGCGTTGGAGCCGTTCGGCGCGAGATTGATCAGCAGGACGCCGCCCGCCATGCCGCCGTAGAAGAGCATCGCGAGGGCGAGATCGCCGCGCGCCTTGCCGTACCAGCGGATCAGCTCCATCAGCACCGCACCGAGCACGGTGACCGCGATGGCCGCCCAGATCGGGTTGGTGCCGGTGAGGAAGCCGAGCGCGACACCGGTCAGGGCGACGTGCCCGATGCCGTCTCCCATGATCGCCTGGCGGCGCTGAACCAGGTAGATGCCCACGGCGGGCGCGGTGATGCCCACCAGGGCGGCGGCCAGCAGCGCCCGCTGCATGAAGTCGTACGTCAGGATGTCCATCAGGTCAGCAACCCCGTCCGGATCGGTTCGGCAGTCGACCCCTCGTGCGGGTGTACATGGTCGTGGCCGGGCAGCGCGTGCTGGCCGACGGCCTTGGGTGGCAGACCGTCGTGGACCACGCATCCGTCGCGCAGCACCACCGCACGGTCGATCAGCGGCTCCAGCGGGCCGAGTTCATGGAGGACGAGCAGCACGGTGGCGCCCGTGGCGACCTGATCGCGCAGGGTGTCCGCGAGCACCTGCTGGCTGCCGTGGTCCACGCCCGCCATCGGCTCGTCCATGATCAGCAGATCGGGCTCGGTGGCCAGCGCGCGGGCGATGAGCACCCGCTGGTGCTGGCCGCCGGACAGCGCATTGACCGAATCACCGGCCCGGCCCGCCATGCCCACCAGCTCCAGCGCCCGCGCCACCGCCTCCCGGTCGGCCCTCCGGGGCAGACCGAGCCGGGTACGGGCCAGCCGCCCGGCGGACACGACCTCGCGGACGGTCGCCGGCACCCCGCTGGCGGCGGTGGTGCGCTGCGGTACGTATCCGATCCGGGCCCAGTCGCGGAAGCGGCGCAGCGAGGTGCCGAACAGCCGCAGCTCGCCGCCGGTGAGGGGCACCTGGCCGACCATGGCCCGTACGGCCGTGGACTTGCCGGAGCCGTTGGCGCCGAGCAGCGCGACGACCTCGCCGCGCCGCACGGTCAGATCGACCCCGCGCAGCACGGGCCGCGAGCCGAGTGAGGCGGTGGCGCTGCTCAGGGATATGACCGGTTCCGCATCGTCGCGTGCTCGGCTTGCCATGGCTTCCTCCGTCACTTGGCCCCGAGGGCCTTCTGTAGATTCTTCAGGTTCGCCCGCATGACCTCGATGTAGTCGTCGCCCTGGGACTTGTCGTTGATGCCCTCGACCGGGTCGAGCACATCCGTCGTGAGGCCGGTGTCGTCGGCCAGGGTTCTGGCGGTCTTGTCGCTGGCGATCGTCTCGAAGAAGACGGTGCTGACCTTCTCCCGTTTCGCGACCTCGTGCAGCGCTTTCAGGCGGGCCGGGCTGGGTTCGGACTCCGGGTCGAGTCCGGAGATGGGCTCCTGGTCCAGGCCGTAGCGCTCGGCTAGGTAGCCGAAGGCGGAGTGGGCGGTGATGAAGGTGTCGGTGGCCCGGTCCTTGAGACCGGCCTCGAAGTCCTTGTTGAGCTTGTCGAGTTCGCCGACCAGCGCCTTGGTGTTCTTCCGGTAGTCGTCGGCGTGGTTGGGGTCCGCCTTCTCCAGAGCCTGTCCGACGCCCTTGGCGACCTCGGCGTACTTCACCGGGTCGAGCCAGATGTGCGGATCGGCGCCCGCCTCCCCCTCGTCCGCGTGCCCCTCCTCCGCGTGCTTCTCCTCGTGGCCGGGCTCTTCGCCGTGGTCGTGGCCGGTCTCGGTCCCGTGGTCCTCGAGCTTCGTGAGGCCGACGGCGTCGACGGTGTTCTTCACCCCGGCCTGGGCGACGGCCTCGTCCACCGCCGGCTGCAGGCCCTTGAGGTAGAGGATCATCTCGGCTTCGCCGAGCTGAGCGGTCTGCTGCGGGCTGATCTCGAGGTCGTGCGGCTCGACGCCCGGCTTGGTCAGACTGGAGACGGAGACGTGATCACCGCCGATCTTCTCGGCGAGGTACTCCATCGGGTAGAACGACGTCACGAGCGTGAAGTCGCCGCCGTTCCCACCACCCTCGGAGCCGGAGGCGGAGCAGGCGGACAGAGAGGTGAGACCGAGCCCGGCGGCTCCGGCGACAGCTGCGGTGCGTATGAGGCCACGACGTACGTTCATGACTCTCATTTTCAACAATGTTGGAAACGATTGTCAAAAACCCCTGTTGGGTGCCCTCGGGCACCCTCAATCGCCAACCGATTCACTGCAGACATCGGGGGGACGACCCCCCGCACCCCCCGATTTGCTGTGCGGGGTGCAGCCGCCGGTAATCTGAGGTATTCGCTGGGCCGGGCCCCGGCGGATCCCACTTCCCGCCTCCGTCGTCATGAAGAGAGCACCGTGGCCGCCGACAAGATCGACACCATCGTCAGCCTGAGCAAGCGCCGTGGCTTCGTCTACCCGTGCAGCGAGATCTACGGCGGCCAGCGCGCCGCCTGGGACTACGGGCCACTCGGCGTGGAGCTCAAGGAGAACATCAAGCGCCAGTGGTGGCGCTCCATGGTCACCTCGCGCGACGACGTGGTCGGCATCGACTCGTCCGTGATCCTCGCCCGCGAGGTCTGGGAGGCCTCCGGTCACGTGGCGACCTTCACCGACCCGCTCACCGAGTGCACCTCCTGCCACAAGCGGTTCCGCGCGGACCACCTGGAGGAGGCGTACGAGGCCAAGCACGGCCACCTCCCGGCGGGCGGCCTCAACGACGTCAACTGCCCGCACTGCGGGAACAAGGGCGCCTTCACCGAGCCCAAGCAGTTCTCCGGCCTGCTCGCCACCCACCTCGGCCCCACCCAGGACAGCGGCTCGATCGCCTACCTGCGGCCCGAGACCGCGCAGGGCATCTTCACCAACTTCGCGGCCGTGCAGCAGACCTCGCGCAAGAAGCCGCCGTTCGGTATCGCGCAGGTGGGCAAGTCGTTCCGCAACGAGATCACCCCGGGCAACTTCATCTTCCGCACCCGTGAGTTCGAGCAGATGGAGATGGAGTTCTTCGTCAAGCCGGGCGAGGACGAGAAGTGGCACGAGTACTGGATGGAGCAGCGCTGGAACTGGTACCGGGACCTCGGGATCCAGGACGCCAACATGCGCTGGTACGAGCACCCGCAGGAGAAGCTCTCCCACTACTCCAAGCGCACCGCTGACATCGAGTACCGCTTCAACTTCGGCGGCACCGAGTTCTCCGAGCTCGAGGGCGTCGCGAACCGCACCGACTTCGACCTCAACGCCCACTCCAAGGCCTCGGGCCAGGACCTCTCGTACTTCGACCAGGAGGCCGGCGAGCGCTGGACGCCGTACGTCATCGAGCCGGCGGCCGGTGTCAACCGCGCGATGCTCGCCTTCATGCTCGACGCCTACAACGAGGACGAGGCGCCGAACGCCAAGGGCGTGATGGAGAAGCGCACCGTGATGCGGCTCGACGCGCGCCTGGCGCCGGTGAAGGTCGCCGTGCTGCCGCTGTCCCGCAACCCGCAGCTCTCACCGAAGGCCAAGGGCCTGGCGGCGGAGCTGCGGAAGTACTGGAACATCGAATTCGACGACGCCGGCGCCATCGGCCGCCGTTACCGCCGCCAGGACGAGATCGGTACGCCGTTCTGCGTCACCGTCGACTTCGACACGCTCGATGACAACGCCGTCACGGTGCGCGAGCGTGACTCGATGAAGCAGGAGCGGGTGGCGCTGGACCAGATCCAGTCCTACCTGGCCGGCCGCCTGCTGGGCTGCTAGGTCGGCCTCCGGCGCGGGCTGAACGACGCGGTGCCGGGTCCCTGATCACAGAGGGACCCGGCACCTCCGGCACCGGGGCTTCGGTTGGTTCGGCACCGCCGGTCAGCAGCGCGGGTGCTCCTCGCCGTCGCGGCGGCGAATGATGTCCCGCCCGCAGGCGGCTTGGCAGCCACTACGGCGGGCGCCGGCGGTGCCGAAGTGGCCTTAGCCCCTAGGACGGGCTGCCGTCCCCCAGCGGGAGCGACCTCGTGGCGCCGGGCTCGCGGCAAGCGGGGGCGGGTGAAGGCCTTCAGGCTGCGCAGGATCATGTCGCGATGCCTGGAAGGGAGAGCGTCAAGCGCTGGTGCTCGACGGCGGATGGTCCGCCCGGCTCGGGTCAAGCCGGGCCGCCGTGCGGCGGGCGGTCTCCCGTGCCCAGCCGCTCGTGGTCACCGCTCCGACCAGGAGGACCGCCGCGCCGCAGCCGGTGATGATCCACCACGCCGGCCGGCTCGCGTCGACGAACGCCCCGGCGTCGTCGGCGCCCCGCACTCCGGTCGCCAGCACCGCCCCGATCACCGCGACGCCGAGCGAGGTCCCCACCTGTCGGCTGGTGGATGCCACGGCGGCGGCGACACCGGCCTGGGAGCGGGGCATTCCGGAGACGGCCGTGTTGGTGATCGGCGCGTTCACCAGACCGAATCCGATGCCGAACAGGACGTAGCCGATCAGCATCGCCCCGTCCGAGCTCGCCACGTCGAACGCGGCGAACAGCACCCCGCTGGTTGTCATCGAGACTCCGGCGAGCAGCAGGGACAGCCGTGGCCCCCGGCTGCCGACGAGCCTGCCGGACAGCGGCGCGCAGACACCGGTCATCGCGGCCATCGGCAGCATCCACAGCCCGGCGCCCAGTGCGGCCAATCCCCGGATGTCCTGCAGATACAGGGTGTTGAGGAAGAGGAACCCACCGAGCGCCGCGAAGGCGCACACCGCCGTCAGCGTGGCCCCGCTGAACGGCGCGCTGCGGAAGAAGCGGGGATCCACCAGCGGTTCGGGGTGCCGCCGCTCGTAGTGCACGAGCGCCACCAGGGCCAGGATGGCGGCCGCGGTGCAGGACAGGATCAGGGGCGAGGACCAGCCCGCCGCCGGTGCCTCGATGATCGCGTACGTCAGCGAGCCGAGTACCACGATGACGAGCAGCTGTCCGACGAGGTCGGCCCGGCGCGCCTCGGGGGCCCGGGACTCGGGGACGTACCTCGCCGTCAGCGCCAGGGCCGCCAGCCCGACCGGCAGGTTGATCCAGAAGATCGAGCGCCAGCCGACGTTCTCCACCAGCACCCCGCCGATCAGCGGCCCTGCCGCCATGCTGATCCCGACGACCCCGCCCCACACACCGATCGCGCGGGCCCGCTCCTTCGGATCGGTGAAGACGTTCGTAATGATCGACATGGCCACCGGGTTGAGCATCGAGCCGCCGACAGCCTGGATCATCCGGAAGGCGACGAGCCACCCCAGGCTCGGTGCGAGGCTGCACAACAGCGAGCCGAGGCTGAACAGCACGAGGCCCGCCTGGAAGACCCGCTTGCGCCCCACCCGGTCGCCGGTCGACCCGGCGAGCACCAGCAGCGACGCCAGCACCAGCGTGTAGGCGTCGATCGTCCACTGCATGCCTGAGACCGAGGCCCCAAGGTCCCTGCGCATGGAGGGCAGGGCGACGTTCAGGACGGTGGTGTCCAGGCTGACGATCAGCAGGCTGGTGCAGCAGATTCCCAGCACGAGCAGGCGCCGCCGGTGGCCGAGTTCGGGCATGGCTGAACCGTACAAGTGCCTGAAGGCCGGTCTCCGGCCCGAGCGCCGCCGCACATGCGGGACAATGGGAGGCCGCCCCTCCTCCGTACGCTCCTGAAGGACGCCCTCCCGATGACAGGTGCCCGCCCGGCCGGCCTCGCGCTGCAGATCGGCCCGCACACGGTGCAGCCACCGTTGGTTCTGGCCCCGATGGCCGGAATCACCAACGCGCCGTTCCGGACGCTGTGCCGGGAGTTCTCCGGTGGCAAGGGGCTGTTCGTCAGCGAGATGATCACCACGCGGGCGCTGGTCGAACGGGATGCCAAGACCATGCGCCTCATCCACTTCGACGGCACCGAGAACCCTCGCTCGATCCAGCTGTACGGCGTCGACCCGGTGACCGTGGGCAAGGCGGCCCGCATGATCGTGGACGAGGACCTGGCCGATCACATCGACCTCAACTTCGGCTGCCCGGTGCCCAAGGTGACTCGAAAGGGCGGCGGTTCCGCGCTGCCGTACAAGCGGAACCTGCTCCGCGGGATCCTGCGTGAGGCGGTGGTGGGCGCGGCCGGCCTGCCGGTGACCATGAAGATGCGCAAGGGCATCGACGACGACCACCTCACCTACCTCGACGCCGGACGGATCGCCGTCGAGGAGGGCGTGACGGCGATCGCCCTGCACGGGCGTACGGCGGCGCAGCACTACGGAGGTACGGCCGACTGGGAGGCCATCGCGCGCCTGAAGGAGGCCGTTCCGGAGATTCCGGTGCTGGGCAACGGTGACATCTGGTCCGCCGCCGACGCCGTCCGGATGATGCGGGAGACCGGCTGCGACGGGGTCGTGGTGGGCCGGGGCTGCCTCGGGCGGCCATGGCTCTTCGCTGATCTGGTCACCGCTTTCGAGGGCCCCGGGGTGCTCCCCCCGGCAGCCGCGCCCACCCTCAAGGAGGTCGCTGCCGTCATGCTCCGGCACGCCGAGCTGCTGGGGGAGTGGCTGGCGGACGAGGAGCGCGGTGTCATCGACTTCCGCAAGCACGTCGCCTGGTACACCAAGGGCTTCTCGGTCGGCTCCGAGATGCGCAAGAAGCTGGCGGTCGCCTCGTCCCTCGCCGAGCTGGACGCGCTGCTGGGCGAGCTGGACCTGGACCAGCCCTGGCCGGCCGGCGCCGACGGGCCCCGCGGGCGCACGTCCGGCAGGAACCGGGTCGTCCTGCCGGACGGCTGGCTGGCCGACCCCTACGCGTGCGTCGGCGTCAGCGCGGACGCCGAACTCGACACGTCGGGGGGCTGACCTGCCCCCAACCTCTCTAGGTGTGACCTGGCGTCAGGGCGCTGAGGAGCGCGAGCGGCGTGGCCGCCGCCCAGGCCTGGGGTGAGCAGGAGTGCGGATACGGCACCGGCGTCGGATGCTCGTCGCGGCTGTACCCGGCCATCACCTCCGGCAGCCGCCAGCCGTGCACCGCCGCCGCCTCGACCAGCCCGCGGATGACGGCGAGCGCCTGCTCAGTCAGCCCGTAGCGCGCCAGTCCGAGCACGATGAGTGCGTTGTCGTGCGGCCAGATGGAGCCCTTGTGCCAGGAGAGCGGGTGATACGGCACCTGGCCGGCCGCGAGCGTGCGGATTCCCCAACCGGAGAAGAAGTCCGCCTTCAGCAGCCGACGGCCGACCTCCTCGCCGCGCTCCGGGTCCAGGATCCCGGACCACAGCAGGTGCCCGGCGTCCGAGGCGAGCACGTCGACTTGGCGGCCCATCCCGTCCAGCGCCAGTGCCGGGAAGCCCAGCCCCGGCATCCAGAACCACCGGTGGAAGCGGCGCCTGAGCCCTTCCGCCGCCTGCTCCAGCCGGGCCGCGAACTCCTCGTCGTTCCACGTCTTGCGGGCCAGGAAGGCGGTGCGGACCAGGGCGTCGTACGCGTATCCCTGTGCCTCGGCGACAGCGATCGAGCCCTGTGCCGGGCGCCCGTCGCTGAAGCAGATCGCACCGGGGGAGTCCTTCCAGCTCTGGCCCGCGCCTGCGTCGCCCGGGTCGCCTCCGAGGTCTTCGCCGGGGCCCTCGGCGTTCGCTCCGTAGACGAGCCAGCCCCGCTCGTCGAGGCCGCCGTCGCGAAACATCCACGCGACCGCGGCGCGCGCCTGCGGCTCCAGCCGGCGGGCGAGGACGTCGTCACCGGTCTGCTCGGTGTAGGCGTGGAGCAGGGTCAGGAAGAGCGGGGTGGAGTCGACCGCGCCGTAGTAGCGGGCGTAGGGCACCTGCCGGAAGTGCGGCAGCTCGCCGTGCCGGATCTCGTGCGCGATCCTGCCGGGCTGTTCCTGCCGCGCCGCGTCGTAGGCCGTGCCCTGGGCCGCGGCGAGCGCGGCAAGGGTGGCGGCGGCCAGCTCGGGCCGGTAGGGCAGCGCGAACAGCGAGGTGAGCAGCGAGTCCCGCCCGAAGAGGGCCAGGAACCAGGGGATGCCCGCCGCGGGCACGCGCAGCGCCTCCCCGTCCGGCCCGCTCGCCGGGACGCGGAGCCCCGCCAGGTCCGCCAGGCCCTGCTCGCAGGCCCGGGCCAGTTCGGTCCAGCCGATCAGGTCGCGCGGCCGGGGGGCGGCGCGGGTGAACGCGGCGTTCTCCTGGGCGAGGCCCGCGACCGCCGCGGCCGGGGGCTGGATGCGGGGTGGCTCGGTGTCAGTGCCGGAGGCCAGCGCACACGCCTGGAGGACGATCTCGCCGCTGCCGTGCGGGGGCAGCACGACCCGCCACTCGAGGGTGCGCGCGGTCCCGCCCGTCGACCGGGACACCGCGTCGGGTGCGGGGACCGCGGTGACCACCGTGCGGGAGTGCCAGGTGGGCCGGCCGTCGGGCTCCGCGCGCTCGTAGCCGAAGGCGACGCCGTCGGGCAGTGCTTCCGCGGTCCGCAGGGCGTCCGCCTTGTCGTAGCTGCGGTGGTCGGAGCGCAGCTCGAACTGGTCGGCGAAGTCCGCGTCCACGGTCACGGCGATACGGGCGATCGTCGGCACCGGGCGGTTGCTGGTCAGCCGGATTCGTTCGGCCAGCGACCGGTCGGCGACCGCCTGTTCGCGGAAGATGGTGTACGCGGGAGGCTCGTACCGGCCGGCGGGCGGGGTCAGCACGGCGGCCAGCGGACGGTCGGGCCCGGCCTGGCCCGCGGCCACCAGCAGGTCGGGCTGGGCACCCTCGACGGTCAGCTGCCACCTGCTGAGGTGCCGTGCGTCGCGGGAGAACAGGCCGTCGGGAGAGGCGCCGCGCGCCCCGCTGATGTCGCCGGAGTCGGTCACGACGGCGAAGGTGCCGTCGTGGACCAGGAGATGGTGTCCTGTCATCGGTCAAGCCTGCCCTTCGTCGGGCTCCGTGCGGAGCAGGTCACTCCGTGTGTCGGTATCACAACAACGGGTGGAGGGGCGGCGTGCCACACGGGTTCTTGCTCATCTGAGCGATATTGAACGCGCTTGTGTCCAGCGAGTGAGATCAAGCCCCGGATGGCAGCGTGATTCTCGCCACCCTTGATAGGGGTTATGCTCAGATGAGCGATGCGCGGCAGGGTGCATCTTTCCAACGGGTGGCACTGGGTGCCACTCAATCTGGCTTCGGCCTCTCGTGTCATCTCTCACGCGCTGTGACTGCGTTGGTCGAGTCGGTCGACGCTATGTGGCGATGGGTTCAGGGATTGAAGAGATTGGAATTGATCTTCTAGCCGCTCCAAACCTGCGATCTACTGGCGGACGAGTGGTTACATCCGTATGACGGCCAAGTGGACGTACTCATGTGCCTTCGATCTGGGTACGCTCCCGGCCGTCAGGGCAGCCTCCCCCAGACTCCGTCCGGGGGTACCCCCAGCGAGGTGTCGAGATCCCGTGTCGGAAAACAAAGATCCCCACGTATCCCCTTCGCCCCAGAAGTTCGTTTACGACTTCACGGAGGGCAACAAGGACCTCAAGGACCTGCTCGGCGGGAAGGGGGCCAACCTCGCCGAGATGACCAACCTCGGTCTGCCCGTCCCTCCGGGCTTCACCATCACGACCGAGGCCTGCAAGGTCTACCTCGAGACCGGCAGCGAGCCCTCGGCCCTGCGTGACGAGGTGAGTGCGCACCTCGACGCCCTCGAACAGAAGATGGGCAAGAAGCTCGGCCAGCCGGACAATCCCCTCCTGGTGTCCGTGCGCTCCGGCGCCAAGTTCTCCATGCCCGGCATGATGGACACCGTCCTGAACATCGGCCTCTCCGACGAGTCCGTCGCCGGGCTCGGGGCCCAGGCCGGCGACGAGCGCTTCGCCTGGGACTCGTACCGCCGGCTGATCCAGATGTTCGGCAAGACCGTGCTCGATGTCGACGGCGACCTCTTCGAGGAGGCGCTGGAGGAGGCCAAGCGGGCCAAGGGCGTGACGGTCGACGTCGATCTCGACGCCGCCGACCTCAGGCAGCTCGTCGAGCAGTTCAAGGACATCGTCCTCAAGGAGACCGGCCGGGAGTTCCCGCAGGAGCCGCGCGAGCAGATGGACCTGGCCATCAACGCGGTCTTCGACTCGTGGAACGGCGAGCGCGCCAAGCTCTACCGCCGCCAGGAGCGCATCCCGCACGACCTCGGCACCGCGGTCAACGTCTGCTCGATGGTCTTCGGCAACCTCGGCCCCGACTCCGGCACCGGCGTCGCCTTCACCCGCGACCCCGCCAGCGGCCACCAGGGCGTCTACGGCGACTACCTGCAGAACGCGCAGGGCGAGGACGTCGTCGCCGGCATCCGCAACACCGTGCCGCTCGCCGATCTGGAGCAGATCGACAAGACGTCGTACGACCAGCTGATGCAGATCATGGAAACCCTCGAGACGCACTACAAGGATCTGTGCGACATCGAGTTCACCATCGAGCGCGGCCAGTTGTGGATGCTTCAGACGCGCGTCGGCAAGCGCACCGCGGGCGCCGCCTTCCGGATCGCCACCCAGCTGGTCGACCAGGGTCTGATCGACGAGGCGGAGGCACTTCAGCGGGTCAACGGCGCGCAGCTCGCGCAGCTGATGTTCCCGCGCTTCGACGAGAGCGCGAAGGCGGAGCGGATCGGCCGGGGCATCGCCGCCTCCCCGGGCGCGGCCGTCGGCAAGGCGGTGTTCGACTCGTACACCGCGGTCAAGTGGTCCCGCTCCGGCGAGAAGGTCATCCTCATCCGCCGCGAGACCAACCCCGACGATCTCAACGGCATGATCGCCGCCGAGGGCATCCTCACCTCGCGCGGCGGCAAGACCTCGCACGCCGCCGTCGTCGCCCGCGGCATGGGCAAGACCTGTGTCTGCGGCGCCGAGGAGCTGGAGGTCGACACCAAGCGGCGGCGGCTCACCGCGCCCGGCGGTGTCGTCGTCGAGGAGGGCGACCTGGTCTCCATCGACGGCTCGTCCGGCAAGGTCTACCTCGGCGAGGTGCCGGTGGTCCCGTCCCCGGTCGTCGAGTTCTTCGAGGGCCGGATGCACGCGGGCGCCGACGACGCCGACGAGCTGGTCAAGGCCGTGCACCGGATCATGGCGTACGCGGACCGGGTGCGCAGGCTGCGGGTACGGGCCAACGCCGACAACGCCGAGGACGCCGCTCGCGCCCGCCGCTTCGGCGCACAGGGCATCGGGCTGTGCCGCACCGAGCACATGTTCCTCGGCGCGCGGCGCGAGCTGGTCGAGCGCCTGATCCTGGCCGACACCGAGGACGAGCGGGGCCAGGCCCTCGACGCCCTGCTGCCGCTGCAGAAGGGCGACTTCGTCGAGCTCTTCGAGGCGATGGACGGGCTGCCCGTCACCATCCGGCTCCTCGACCCGCCGCTGCACGAGTTCCTGCCCGACATCACCGAGCTGTCGGTCCGCGTGGCGCTCGCCGAGGCCCGCCGGGACGCCAACGAGAACGACCTCCGGCTGCTCCAGGCCGTGCACCGGCTGCATGAGCAGAACCCGATGCTCGGTCTGCGCGGAGTCCGCCTCGGGCTGGTCATCCCCGGCCTGTTCAGCATGCAGGTCCGGGCGATCGCGGAGGCCGTGGCGCAGCGGCTCGAGGCGAAGGGCGACCCGCGTGCGGAGATCATGATTCCGCTCGTCGGCACCGTCCAGGAGCTGGAAATCGTCCGCGAGGACGCGGAGAAGGTCATCAAGGAGGTCGAGCAGGCCACCGGCGTCGAGCTGAAGCTCGCGCTCGGCACGATGATCGAGCTGCCGCGCGCCGCGCTGACCGCCGGTCAGATCGCCGAGGCTGCGGAGTTCTTCTCCTTCGGGACCAACGACCTCACCCAGACCGTGTGGGGCTTCTCCCGCGACGACGTCGAGGCGAGCTTCTTCACCGCGTACTTGGAGAAGGGCATCTTCGGGATCTCGCCCTTCGAAACGATCGACAAGGACGGCGTCGGCTCGCTGGTACGCAATGCCGTGCACGCTGGCCGGGCCACCCGCCCCGACCTCAAACTCGGTGTCTGCGGCGAGCATGGCGGCGACCCGGAGTCCGTCCACTTCTTCCACGAGGTGGGCCTGGACTACGTCTCCTGTTCGCCGTTCCGGATTCCGGTGGCGCGCCTGGAGGCCGGCCGCGCTGCGGCGCAGAGCAAGGGCAGCGACTCCCGCTGAGTGCGGCAGGCGGCAGACCACCGGAGCAGCCGTGGGGTACCCCGACCCTCAGCCCGGCGGCGGCTCCGGCACCTGAAAAGGGGGCGGCACCTTGTGCGGAGGTGCCGCCCCCGCACCTCTTTTCGTGTGACGTACGACGCACTCGGTGAGTTCGAAGGCGAGGGGCACTTCCCAGCAATCTCTCCCAGCTACCGCTGGGGGAAGTGGCTGGGGGACGTCAAGTTCACTGCAGGACAGTCGAGTTGAGCGGCATACCGCCCGGTTGGAACGTAAAAAAACACAAAAGAATCCGCCCGGGAAATCCCGGGCGGATTTTTCGGTGATGCGGGGAGGTGGGTCGTCGGCCCGCGGTCCGGGCGGGCTCGAGTGCACCGGACCGCAGGCCGTAACCCGTGCCGGACGCGAGGCGGTACCCAAAGCCGCCCGGAAGATCGGCCGCACTGCCCCCACAACAGCCCCATCGGCGTCTTCCGTGTGTCCGACGTCTCCCAGCATTTCGTTTCTGCCCGTATCCCCGCGACCCGTTTCAACTGTGGCTAAAAGGACGTGGTCACCGACAGTGCCGGAGTGCATACTCGATAGCTGGGACAAAGGCGGGGGGCCACTTGTGGGGGTTTGGTGCTACGCATCCATTTCACCGGGCTCGACCTCGCTCGGGTCCGGATAGCCGCTCGTCCGGACGCACTCTGGGAATCCGTCCTCAGCTTTCACCGGTTACGAGACAAACAGGGGGCTGCGGTCTACGGACAATGGCGCGGCGAAACCCGTGCCCGGTTGAATGGTGAAACACGTCTGCTGGCCACGCTGGTTCCCTCGCGCGGCTATTTCCCTGATTTCCTGACTCCGCCGGAAGGCGTTCTCGGCCTGGAGCCGGCGATCGAGGCGCTGCGCGAGACACCGGTACGCCGCCTGCAGCGCGATCTGTCGCTGCTCGGCACCCTGCGCTCCCGGCCGGGCTGGGGGGATTCCCTCGCGGACGGCGACAGCACGGCGCTCGGCAGGCTGATCGGCGCGCTGCGGAGCTATCACCGGGCCGCCGTCGCCCCGTACTGGCCGCATATCCGGGCCAGGATCGAGGCCGACCGGGCGGCGCGTGGCCGCGCCCTGTTGGACGGCGGCGCCGACCAGTTGCTGGCCTCGCTGCCCACGACGATGCGCTGGCGCCCGCCGGTGTTGGAGGCGGACTATCCGGTCGACCGGGATCTGTACCTCGGAGGCCGGGGCCTGCTGCTCCAGCCCTCGTTCTTCTGCCGCCGCACCCCGGTGACGTACCACGACCGGGACCTCACCCCGGTCCTGGTCTACCCGGTGCAGCACACCGCCGAGTTGGGCCCCGCGGTTCCGCTGAACGCCACCGACGCGGACGTCAACTCGCTGGGCAAGCTCGTCGGGCACACCCGCTCCGCGGTGCTGCAGACCATCGGCAACGGCTGCACCACCAGCGAGCTCGCCCGCAGGGTCGGCGTGTCCGCCGCCTCGGCCAGCCAGCACGCGAGCGTGCTGCGGGAGGCCGGTCTGGTGGTGACGTTGCGGCACGGCAACGCCGTGCTGCACACACTGACACCGCTGGGCGCCGCCCTGTTGCGGGGCGGCGCCGCAGCGGTGCCGGATCTGCCCGAGTTATCGAATGCGGCCGCGACCGCGCGGGCCGACGAGGTCCCGGCAGCGCCGGCTACGACCGGAACGGGCCGGTGACCTCATAGGTGATGCCGCCGGAGGAGCTGCCGCTCGAGCCGCGCTGGCTGGAGAAGTACAGCCGCTTGCCGTTGGGGGAGAAGGCCGGTCCGGTGACCTCGGAGCTGGAGTGGCCGTTGATCCGCAGGAAGGGGGCGACGATGTCGTCCGGGGTGATGATGCAGATCTCCATGTTGCCGCCGTCCTCCGCGACGAACAGGTCGCCGGAGGACGAGCCGGTGATGTTGTCCACGCCGGTCAGCGGGGCCGGGCCGGGGTTGACCAGGCTGTCGTCGTAGGCCAGCTCGTAGGTGCTGTTGGAGAGGTTGATCTGCCAGACGCGGTTGTCGCCCTTGGTGGTGAACCAGACGGTGTTGTTGGCGTAGTGGCAGCCCTCGCCGCCGTTGAACCGCTTCGCGCCGGAGACCTGGTTGCGCGTCGCGGTGGGGGAGCCGTCCGGGTCGGGCACCGTGCCCCAGGTGAACGATCCGGAGGTGCCGGTCCCGGCCTTGAGCACCTGCAGGGTGCCGGAGGAGAGGTTGCCCCAGGTCGTGGGGACGAACCGGTAGAAGCAGCCGTCCGACGCGTCCTCGGTCAGGTAGATCACGTTACGCACCGGGTCGGCGGCAGCCGCTTCATGGTTGAACCGGCCCATGGCGTCGCGCCGGGTGGCGGCTTTCACGCCCCACGGGTCGGTCTCGTAGACGTAGCCCAGGCTGACCTCCTCACAGGACAGCCAGGTGTTCCACGGGGTGGCGCCACCCGCACAGTTGCGGTTGGTGTTGGACAGGATCCGGTACGCCCCGGTGATGCTGCCCGAGGAGTTGAACTTGACGGCGCCGGCGCCCCCCGTGGACGAGATCTCGGAGTTGGAGACGTAGATCCAGCCGGTGCCGTCGGCAAAGCAGGCGCCGCCGTCGGGAGCGCTGTGCCAGGTGTACGAGGTTCCGGACACGTTCTGGCCGGAGCGGGCGATCACTCGGCTGGTGAAGCCGCTCGGCAGCTGGATCCCGTTGGCGTCGGCCGAGCCCAGCGGCCCGTACGGGCTTGGGCCGTTCTGGGCGGGGGCCGCGTAGGCGGCGCCGTGCGAAAGGGTTCCGCCGAAGACGGCGGCCGAGGTGCCGATGACTGCTGCGCGCAGGAGGCTGCGGCGTTCCATGGTCACTCCACGGTGTTGTGTCTACTCCGCGGCCGGGCGGCCGCGGAGAAGGGGGCAGCGCGGAGGACCATAGGAGTGCGGAATTGACCAGGCGTCAACGGGTGGTGAACCGTGCCCGTCCGGATGCGCGGCAGTAGGCGCGCCGTGTTCAGCGGGCCTCGAGCGGCTCGTACGTCACGCCCGTCAGACGTTCGGACGCGCCCCATAGCTGCTCAGCGGTCGCGTCGTCCCGGGTCCACGACGCCCGCCAGGAGCGGGTCGGCGCGCCCCGCCAGCCTTGGAGGCGCGGGCCGGTGAAGGAGTCGGGGCGCACACCGGGCGCGGTGGCGGCGTACAACGTCGGCAGCGCGCCCGCCTCCGCCGACTGCGCCAGGAACCGATTGCCGAACTCCATGATGCGCTCCGCCGCCCGCCGGCCCTCCATGCGCACGGCCGCCGTCTGCAGATTCGTGGCCGCGTAACCCGGGTGCGCCGCAGCGGCCACCACATCGGAGCCGATCCGCGCCAGCCGCCGCGCCAGTTCGTGGATGAACAGGAGGTTGGCGCTCTTGGACCGGGCGTACACCGCCCAGCGCCGGTATCCCCGCTCGCTGCCCAGATCGCGCAGATCGATCCGCCCCAGCAGGTGCATCCCGCTGGAGACGCTCACCACGCGCGCGCCCGGGGTGGCGAGCAGCCTCGGCAGGAGCATGCCGGTCAGCGCGAAGTGCCCGAGGTGGTTGACCCCGAACTGCATCTCGAAGCCGTCCACGGTCCGGCGGTGCGGAAGCGCCATGACCCCTGCGTTGTTGATGAGCAGATCGAGCCGCTGGTGCCGGAAACCGTGGACAAAGGCCCGTATGGAGGAGAGGTCCGCCAGATCCAGGGGCGCGAACTCCACGTCCGCCTGCGACACCTCGTCCCTGATCCGGGCCTCCGCCTCCTTGCCGCGCGTCTCGCTCCGGCAGGCGAGCACCACCTGGGCGCCACGTCGCGCGAGTTCACGCGCGGTGACGTAGCCGATGCCGCTGTTCGATCCCGTCACGAGGGCCGTGCGCCCGCTCTGATCGGGAATGTCGCTCGCGGTCCAGCCGCTCATGGCCTTGCCCTCCTCGCGTCGGCGTGGGACGTTCCGCCCCGTGTTACCCGCGAGTCAGCTTAGGGCGGTGGCAACCCGGGCGCGAGCTGTGGCTACTGCGTACGCACCGCGTAGGCCTGCACGGATACCGACTCGTCGTCCAGGCACTGACCCGTCTCGAGATCGAAGCGCTGCTTCAGCAGCGGCGAGGCCACGAAGGTCCGTCCGGTCGCCGAGCGCCCGATCAGCCCGCGGGAGAGCACGTATGCCCCGGTGAACGGGTCCTGGTTTCCGATGGCGTACACGGTGCCGGCGCGGTCGAGGAACACCGCGACCTGCCGGCCGTCCGGCAGCAGGGCGGCCACCCCACGTCCGGGGGTGATCGCCGCGAGATCGCAGACCGCGAACCACTTCTGGTCCAGCAGCACTTCCACCTTGACCGTGGTCTTGTCGGGCGCGAGGGTCATCAGACGGAGGTCCCTTCAAGGGTGCGGACGGGAAGGACGGGGCCGGCCAGCACGGTCAGATCCGGCTTGACCTGGTCGCGCTCGGGCACGAACTGCACCGACGGGTCCGGGGTGCCCGGCGCGTTGACGAAGGAGACGAAGCGCTGCAGCCGGTCGGGGTCGTCGAGGGTCGCCGCCCACTCGTCGCGGTAGTTCGCCACATGGTCGGCCATGAGCCGCTCCAGCTCGTCGCAGAGGCCGAGCGAGTCGTGCACCACCACGTCCCGTACGTGGTCCAGGCCGCCCTCGATCCGCTCCAGCCAGGCCGAGGTGCGCTCCAGCCGGTCGGCGGTGCGGATGTAGAACATCAGGAACCGGTCGATGAGCCGGACCAGTTCCTCGTCCGACAGATCCTGGGCCAGCAGGTCGGCGTGGCGCGGATCCGCCCCGCCGTTGCCCCCGACGTACAGATTCCAGCCGTTCGACGTGGCGATGACACCGAAGTCCTTGCCCCGGGCCTCGGCGCACTCGCGGGCGCAGCCGGAGACCGCCGACTTGAGCTTGTGCGGACTGCGCAGGCCGCGGTACCGCAGCTCCAGGTCGATCGCCATCCGCACCGAGTCCTGTACGCCGTAACGGCACCAGGTCTGCCCGACGCAGGACTTCACCGTGCGCAGCGCCTTGCCGTAGGCATGCCCGGACTCGAATCCGGCGTCCACCAGCCGCGCCCAGATGGCCGGCAGCTGGTCGACGCGGGCGCCGAACAGGTCGATCCGCTGGCCGCCGGTGATCTTCGTGTAGAGCCCGAAGTCCCGCGCGACCTCACCGATCACGATCAGCTTCTCCGGTGTGATCTCGCCACCGGGGACGCGCGGCACGACGGAGTACGAGCCGTTGCGCTGCATGTTGGCGAGGAAGTGGTCGTTGGTGTCCTGCAGGGCGGCCTGTTCGCCGTCCAGGACGTATCCGCTCGCCCCCAGCGTCGGCGCGAGCGAGGCGATGATCGAGGCGACGGCCGGCTTGCAGATCTCGCAGCCCTCGCCGCCGCGGGCGCTCTCCCGCCCGTGCTCGTCCAGCACGCGCGCGTAGCTGGTGAGGCGGCGCACCCGCACGATCTCGTAGAGCTCTGCGCGGGTGTGCGCGAAGCAGCCGCACAGCCCCTTGTCCACGGTCACGCCGCTCGCCTCCAGCTCGTCGTTGACGAGCGTGGTGAGGACCTTGACGCAACTGCCGCAGCCCGTACCGGCCTTGGTGCACTTCTTCACGGCCGGGACATCGGTGCAGCTGTGCTCGGTGACGGCGCCGCGGATGGCGCCCTTGGTGACGTTGTGGCAGTTGCAGATGACCGCCTCGTCGGGCAGCGCGGACGGGCCGAGTGCGGCGGGTGCGCCGACTCCGGCGGGCAGCACGAGCTGCTCGGGGGAGAGCGGCGGCACGGAACCGGTGAGCGGGCGCAGCATGCCGTACGCGTCGGCGTCCCCGACCAGCACTCCGCCGAGCAGGGTGCCGTCGGCGCCGACCACCAGCTTCTTGTAGATGCCGGAGCGGGAGTCGGCGTAGACGACGTCGAGGCAGCCGTCAGCCGTGCCGTGCGCGTCGCCGAAGGAGGCGACGTCGACGCCGAGCAGCTTCAGCTTGGTGGAGGTGTCGGCGCCGGTGAATGCAGACGACGACGAGTCTGCCGCCCCGGCGATCGCGTCGGCGGCCGTCTCCGCCATCTCGTATCCGGGGGCCACCAGGCCGTACACCCGCCCGTCGGCGGCGAGCGCGCACTCGCCGACGGCGTAGACGGCCGGGTCGGACGTGAGACACCGCTCGTCGACGGTGATGCCGCCGCGCTCGCCCACCTCCAGGCCGCAGTCGCGGGCGAGTTGGTCCCGGGGCCGGACACCGGCCGAGAAGACGACGAGGTCGGTGGCGAGCGTCGAGCCGTCGGACAGGGCCATGCCCGCGACCGACCCGTCGTCGCCCGTGGTGATCTCCTTCGAGCCCACGCCCGTATGCACGGTCAGGCCCATGTCCTCAATGGTGCGGCGCAGCGCGGCGCCGCCGCCCTCGTCGACCTGGACCGGCATCAGGCGCGGAGCGAACTCCACGATGTGGGTCTCCAGGCCGAGTCCCTTGAGGGCTCCCGCGGCCTCCAGGCCGAGCAGCCCGCCGCCGACGACCGCACCGGTCGTGGCGTTCTTCGCGTACTCCTCGATGGCCAGCAGGTCCTCGATGGTCCGGTAGACGAAGCAGCCGGTCGCGTCCTTGCCCGGGACGGGCGGCACGAACGGGTAGGAGCCGGTGGCCAGGACCAGCGTGTCGTACTCGATGACCAATCCGGCGCGCGAGGTGACCGTGCGCGCCTCGCGGTCGATGGACTCCGCGGGGTCGTCGAGGTGCAGCTCGATGCCGTGCCGGGCCATGAAGTCCGGCTCTACGAGCGAGAGTTCATCGGGCGTCTTTCCGGAGAAGTACGAGGTCAGCTGCACGCGGTCGTACGCCGCGCGCGGCTCCTCGCAGAGCACGACCACCCGCGCCCGCTCCGTCACACCCCGGTCCGCCAGTGCTTCGAGGAACCGCTGGCCGACCATCCCGTGGCCGATCAGCACGATCGTCGACGTCCGAGTCTGGGCATCCGCCGTACCGGTGGGCATCAGGAGCCTCCATCATTGGTGAGCAGGTGGAGCAGTGGAGCGGAGGGCAGCGGCTCGTCGCCCTCCCAGGTACGGGCGAGCGCGCCGACGGTGCCGAGATCGCCGAGAAGAATTCCCCCGACGAGCCGGTCCCCACGGACGACGACCTTGCGGTACGCGCCCCGGGTGGCGTCGGAGAGGTGGACCACGTCGTCGCCGGGAGCGGGGTGGATCTCCCCGAACGCGGCGAGGTCGAAAGGAGCGAGGTGGGCGGCTGCCGGGCTGCCGCCCGACGCCGCGGTGGCGCCCGGCTGCGCCGCAGCGGCGGCAGGGGCGGGGGCGCTGGGCGAGGAGGCGTGCGCCGGTGCCTCGCTGCGCGCGCCGTTCGTGGCGGCCGCGCTGCGCCAGGTGGCCAGCGTCAGCCGGGTGAGCGCGCGCGTTCCGCCGTAGCGCGGAGCCGCGGCGGCGGTTGCTCGTGCGAGAACCCGGGCGAGCACGTCGGCCTGCTCCTGTGCGGGACCCGCCAGGCCGTACACGACCCCGTCGTGCTCCGCACAGTCACCGATCGCGTGAATGCGCGGGTCCGAGGTCCGCAGCTCGTCGTCGACGACGATGCCCCGCGCGACCTCCAGCCCCGCGGCCTTGGCCAGCCCCACCCTCGGGCGTACGCCGCAGGCGATGACGACCAGGTCGGCGTCCAGCCGGTAGCCGTCCGCCAGTTCGACGCCGGAGACCGCCCGGTCCGGCCCGGTGCTCACCCCTCGTACGCGGCACTCCGTGTGGACCTCCACCTCCAGGGCGTCCATGTGCCGGCGCAGCAGCCGGGAGGCGCCCGCGTCGAGCTGACGCTCCATGAGGTGCTCGCCCTGATGCGCGAGAACGACCTGTGCGCCGCGGCTCGCCAGCGCCCGGGCCGCCGAGACGCCCAGCAGGCCGCCGCCGATCACCACGGCCCGTACCCCCGGACGTACGGTCTTCTCCAGCTCCAGGCAGTCGCCCATGGTGCGGAAGGCGTGCACGCCCTGCGGGAGATCGTGGCCCTCCGGTTCGAAGAGGCCGCGCAGCGGCGGAAGCACCGGGTTCGACCCGGTGGCCAGCACGAGTGAGTCGTACGGCACTCGCTGACCGTCGTCGCACAGCACCTCGCCCGCGGCGCGGTCGACGCGCACGGCCCGTACGCCACGCAGCCAGCGGGCCGCGGACTGCGGGGCAGGGAGCTCGATCACCTCGGGTCCGTACCGACCTGCGAGGACGTCTGCGAGCAGGACGCGGTTGTAGGGCGCGTGTGATTCCTCGCCGATGACGGTGACGTCCAGACGATCGCCGCCCGGCACGGCTGCCAGCTGCTGCACCAGCCGGGCAGCGGCCATGCCGCCGCCGACCACCGTCACACGGTGGCCGCTGCGATGAGTGCGGGCGTTCTTCGCGGGGGGCATGCCTTGAAGCGTGCGCGGCGCACATTTCCCGCCCGCATCGTCATTGTTTCCCCCACGCAACGCTGCCCTCAGCAGAGGGGCCCTGGACGTGTGAGCCGCCGGAGGGGGCGTCGCGACGAAAGCAGTCGGGGAAACGCGGGGAACTGGGGGAACTGGGGGAACTCGGGACCGGGGAGTCGAGGAACCCGGGGAAGCTCGAGGAAGGAGGAGCGAGCGCCGTGGCCGACCATCTGACCGTACTGACCACCACCGACAGTGCCGAGGAGGCCAACGCGCTGGCCCGCGGGGCTGTGGAAAGTCGTTTGGCGGCCTGCGCACAGATCACAGCGCCCATCACCTCCGTCTACCGCTGGGAGGGCGTGATGCGCACCGCGCAGGAGTGGCAGGTGATCTTCACCACGAGCGCGGCCCGGTACCGGGAACTGGAGGCGCACATCGAGGGCACCCATGCGTACGAGGTTCCGGAGATCATCGCGACGCCGATCGTTCAGGGCAGTGCCGACTATCTCGCCTGGGTCGATGTGGAGACGGCGGTGGGCCATGACGAGGGGCCGGTCGCGATGGCGTGACCGATGTATGACCGGAGAGCGCCGTCAGGGGGCGGTTGCGGGCGGCGCGGGGGTGCCCGCGCCGCCCGCAAGCGGACCCGGGCACCTATGCCTACCGTGGAATGAATGGGTCGGATGAGCACGCAGGACACCGGTGCCGCTCGTGCCGCTCGGCGATCCGTCCACGCCTGGCAGGACGCCGTCCTCGCGGTGGCGGCGGGGCTGGTCGCCATGTGGGTCGTCGCCACGCTGGGCCTCTGGGCGGCAGGAGCAGGGGACCTGCCCGGCGGGGCGTTCCCCCGGGTGGTCGCGGCCACCGTGATCATGGCGGTGGGTGGCTCGATCGACGTGCACGGCGACGCCGGTTTCCTCGCGGAGACGGACGCCGCGATCGACGCCGTACCTCTCTCCGTAACACTCGTCGGAGTCCTGGTGACGGCGTACGCCTTTCTGCGGCCCCTGCGTCACCGCGCCGTTGTCGACGACCGCGAGCTGCTCGGCAGGGTCGCCCGTACGGCGGCGGTGTGGCTCGTGGCCCTCCTCGCCCTGACCGTCGTCGCGCGGCACACCTTCCGCATCACGGTCGGGGACGGCATCGTCGAGGACATCGGCGAGGCGCTCGGCTCGATCCCGACCGTCGGGTTCCGCGCCGAAGTCGTTCCCACGCTCGGCTTCGGACTCCTCTGGCTGCTCGGCGTACTCGCGCTCGGCGTCATCGTCTCGAGCCGGGCGCCGCTGCCGTCGCGGCTGCTGCACCTCCGGGAGGCGGCACGCCCGGCCGCGTACGCCATGCTGTCGGTGCTGCTCTGCTGTGTCGCGATCGGGCTGGTCATCGCGGTCGTCGAGGCCATCACCGGGGATCATCCGGCCGACACCGTCGCCGTCGCGCTGCTCGCTCTGCCGAATCTGGTCTGGATGGCCTTCGGTGCCGGGATCGGCGGCTCGTGGCACGGCCATGTCGTGGAGGGCATCGGGCTGCCCATGCCGCAGGTGCTCGGCGAGGTGCTCCGTACCCGCGGCGGCGACGCCACCCTCGACCTGGGCTCGATCGCGGAACACGACGACCGGGCCTGGTTGCTCGTCGTGGTGTCCGCCGTGCTGCTGCTCGCGGCCGGAGTCGTCGCAGCGGTCCGCACGCCGCCCCATCGGACGGCTCATATCCCGCCGTGGCGGCACGCCGTGCACATGGCGCTGGCCCTGGGGATCACCCTGCTCGTCATCGGGCTGCTCACCCGCGTCTCGGCACAGTACGGCCTGTCGCTGATCGGCGTCGGGGACCTCGGCGGTGGCCTGGGAGGGGAGGTCTCGCTGCAGCCGAATCTTCTGCCGCTCGTGGGGTTTGGGCTCCTGTGGGGGCTGGTCGCGGGCTTCCTAGGCAGCCTGCTCGCATCGCGCGTACGGCACCCGGGAAAGGTGGAGTGAGCTGGGGGCACTCGCCCAGCTGCCTCCCGGCAGGCGGCGCAGCGCTCGGGGGCCCGGATGCGGTGGGATGGGTGCGATGAGACCGGATGAACCGGCTGAACCGGATGAGAGGAGCCGCGTGCCGGTGGAGCGCCTTCCTTTCTTCGTCTACGGGACGCTGCGGCCGGGGCAGGTGAATCACGACCGGTTTGTGCAGGGCCGGACCGCTGCCGAGGAGCCGGGGCGGATGCGCGGCGTGGTGCTCTACGAGGGGCCGGGCTATCCGTACGGCGTGGCGGCGGCTGCGGACGACGGGGGAGCCGAGGTCCGCGGAGAGCTCATCACGCCCATCGCAGACCACTACGACGCGCTGCTCGCCGCCCTGGACGAGCTGGAGGACTATGCCCCCGGTGACCCCGGCAACCTCTACGAGCGCGTCGCTCGCGAGGTGCGGCTCGCCGACGGCCGGACGGTCCGCTCCTGGGTCTATCTGGCCTCGGACGAGGTGGCGAAGCGGCTGCGGGCGTCCGGCACGCGCGTCCAGGGCGGAGACTGGAGGGCCCACTGAGGCGTCGGGTTCTCAGAGCCGGGCGGGCGGGTCCATTTCGGCCCTCCGGCCAGGGCCTTCCGGGGCGGCCGGCTCCAGGCGGACCGCGCAGACCTTGAACTCGGGCATCCGGGAGATCGGGTCGAGCGCGGGATTGGTGAGCGAGTTGGCGCGCCCCTCGCCCGGCCAGTGGAAGGGCATGAAGACGGTGTCCGGGCGGATGTCCCGGGTGATCTGTGCGGGCGCGACGGCCGTGCCGCGGCGGGAGACGACTGCGACGGGCTCGCCTTCGGCCACGCCGACGCGGTCGGCGAGCTGTGGATGCAGCTGCACGAACGGCCCGGGGGCGGCGGCGTTCAGCTCGTCCACGCGCCGGGTCTGCGCACCTGACTGGTACTGGGAGACGACCCGGCCCGTCGTCAGCAGCACTGGATAGTCGGCGTCCGGCTCCTCGGCTGCGGGGCGGTGCGAGACCGGTACGAAGCGGGCCCGGCCGTCGTCGGTCGCGAACCGGTCGAGGAACAGCCGGGGCGTGCCGGGGTGAGCTCCGGCACGGTCACTCCTTGGCCCTGTGCTCTCGGGAACGACGCCGTCGTTCCCGAAGCCTCGGGCGGAGGTGGTCGCCGGTTCAGCGGCGTAGTCGTTCGCCGGATCGTCCGGGAGCGGCCCGAGGGGTGTTTCATCGGCCGCGGGGACCGCGGTTGGCGCGCCCCCCGCACCGAGCGCCGCTTCGGCCCGGTGCTCGTTCGCCGCGTCGTCCCGCGGCGGGGCGAGCGGGGACACGTCCGAGGAGGCGCCGGGGGCGTCGGCAGCGGCGCGCGTGTCGGCCGTCGCCGAGGGTGCCCCGGACGTTGTAGACCCCACAGCGGGAGCGTCCGGGCATGGCCAGAACACGCCGTCCTCCTCGACGATCCGGCGGTAGGTGATGCCGGAGTAGTCGGCCGGGCCGCCGGCGGACGCGCGGCGCAGCTCGTCGAAGACCTCCTCGGGATCGGTCGGGAAGCCCTTCTCCCAGCCGAGGCGGGTGGCGAGGCCGTGGAGCACCTCCAGGTCCGTGTGCACCCCGGGGGGAGCGGAGAGGGCCTTGCGGCGCAGGATGACCCTGCCCTCGAGGTTGGTCGTGGTGCCGGTCTCCTCCGCCCACTGGGTGACGGGCAGCACCACATCGGCGAGCTGTGCGGTCTCCGAGAGGACGACGTCGGCGACGGCGAGAAAGTCCAGCGAGCGCAGTCGCTCCTCGATGTGGGCCGCGCGTGGCGCGGACACCACGGGGTTGGAGCCCATCAGCAGTAGCGACTTCACGTCCGTGCCGAGCGCGTCCAGAAGCTCGTACGCGCTGCGGCCGGGTCCCGGCAGGTCGTCGGGGTCGACGCCCCACACCCCGGCCACGTGGGCGCGGGCCGCCGGGTCCACGAGCTTGCGGTAACCGGGCAACTGGTCGGCCTTCTGGCCGTGTTCGCGGCCGCCCTGGCCGTTGCCCTGGCCGGTGAGGCAGCCGTAGCCGGATAGCGGACGCCCGGCCCGGCCGGTCGCCAGGCACAGGTTGATCCAGGCACCGACGGTATCCGTGCCCTTCGACTGCTGTTCCGGGCCGCGCGCGGTGAGCACCATCGACGACGGGGCGCCGCAGAAGAGGGCGACCGTCTCACGGAGGTGGGGGAGCGGCACGCCGGTGATCCGCTCGACCAGTTCGGGCCAGTGCGCCATCGCGGCGGCCCGGGCCTCGGGCCAGCCGGTCGTACGGGCGGCGACGAACTCCTCGTCCACCCTCCCCTCGGCGACGACCAGATGCAGCAGACCGAGCGCGAGTGCGAGGTCCGTGCCGGGCCGGGGCGCGAGGTGGAGGTCGGCCTGTTCGGCGGTGCGGGTGCGGCGCGGATCGACGACGATCAGCTTGCCGCCGTTCTCTTTCAGCTCGGTGAGAAAGCGCAGGGCGGGCGGCATGGTCTCGGCGAGGTTGGAGCCGACGAGGATGACGCACCCGGTGCGCGGGATGTCGGCCAGGGGGAACGGCAGCCCCCGGTCCAGGCCGAATGCCCGCTGGTGGGCGGCGGCGGCCGAGGACATGCAGAACCGGCCGTTGTAGTCGATCTGCGAGGTGCCGAGCACGACCCGGGCGAACTTGCCCAGCGCGTAGGCCTTCTCGTTGGTCAGGCCTCCGCCGCCGAAGACTCCGACCGCGTCCGCGCCGTGCTGCGCGCGCGTCCGCGTCAGACCTTCGGCGATCCGGTCGAGGGCCTCCTCCCAGGAAGCCGGTTCGAGCGTGCCTGTGGCGTGGCGACGGATCAGGGGCTCGGTCAGGCGCACCCGGGAGGAGAGGACGGCGGGGGCGGTACGCCCCTTTCCGCACAGGGCTCCCTGATTGACCGGGAATGCGGTGCGCTCCACCACCTCGACCTCGCCGCTGTCCGCTCCCGGCCGCAGGCCCATCCCGCATTGCAGCGCGCAGTAGGGACAGTGGGTCTCGACGGGCGGGGCGGGTGCGGCGGTGTCGCTGTGCATGCCGTCCAGCATGCGTCGTGCGTGTTACACGTCGAGCCCTGCCCGGTTACACCTGCCGCACGGGCACCTCAGCGGACGGCGATCCGCCAGGTGAGGCGTGACTCACCCTCCGGGCCAGGGCTGCGCCCGCCTCAGTCCGCGAGGGCCAGGTCGACATCGGGCTCGCGCGGCCCGAGGAAGCGGGGAGTGGGCCGGAGGGCCACGTCCAGTGCGGCCTTGCCCGCCGCTCCCAGCTCCCGAAGCCCGCCGTACCACCACGTGGCATCCCGCGGTTCCGCCACGCCCACGCCGTAGGCGTCGATCCCCGCCGCGTCGCACAGCGCCAGCGCACGCCGTATGTGGAAGCCCTGGCTGATCAGCAAGGCCCGGTCGACTCCGAAGATCTGCTTCGCCCGCACACAGGAGTCCCAGGTGTCGAACCCGGCGTAATCGCTGACGATCCGGGCGTCCGGCACGCCGCGCGCGCTGAGGTACGCACGCATCGCCCCCGGCTCGTCGTAGTCGGTGCGGCTGTTGTCGCCGCTGACCAGCACGACCTGGATCCGCCCCGCGCGGTACAGCTCGGCCGCCGCATCCAGTCGGTGCGCAAGATACGGCGTCGGGCCGCCCTGCCACAGGCCCGCCCCGAAGACGACGGCCACCGGCGCCGACGGCGCATCGAACGCCTCCCGCACCCGCGGCGACGCCGTCGCGTGCATCCAGGTGGCAGGCATCAGTGCCAGCACGCATCCCAGCACCGCGGCCCGCACCGCCCGTCGTTTCCCCCGACGACCGTCGCGCGGGCGCCCCTGCCTCAGCCATCGCGCAGCCCGTTCCAGGCGCCCTCGCCTCCGGACTCGCCCAGTCGGGCCGTCCCGCCCGGGGGGACTACCGCCGTGAGGCACCTCCCACCCATTCGCCGTGTCGATCAGCTTCGCTGTGTCGATCAGCGCCTCCGGCGCCGCCGGCGCGCCCTCCGACCCGCGCGCAGTCCGTCGAATGTGCGACAGCAGCCGTTTCCACATGGCCCCTCCCCTGATCGGCTCCGATCCCCACCCTCAACGACGATCGGAAGCGTGCAAGAGTTCGCCGGAGACACGTCCGACGGCCACCTTCACCGGTGCGTGTGACATCCCCGCTGTCTCCCCGGTCCGGTGAGGGCCCGGAAATCAGCTGTCACCCCGCCGCAACGGCGCGGCAACGCCCGCTCGCCAGAATCTCTGCATGACGGCGTCGACACCTCATCCAGGAACCACCGTCCACCTCGACAGCACGGCGCAGCTCATGACACAGATCACCGCACAGCTCAGCACCCAGCTCCCGCGGGCCGGAGCCCGGAGCCTGCGGCGCCCGCAGACCTCGATGCGGTCCCGGCGCGCCGCGGGCCCCCCGACGCTCGTCGCCGTCGCCCACGGCAGCCGCGACCCCGAGGCGCTGCGCACCGTCACCGCCCTGCTGGACCTCGTCCGCGCCATGCGCCCCGGCCTGCCGGTGCGGCTCGGGCACATCGAGCTCAACGCCCCACTGCTGCCCGACACGCTCGACGAGCTGCGCGGGGACGCCGTGCTGGTGCCTCTGCTCCTCGGCCGCGGCTACCACGTCAAGCAGGACATCCCGCAGACCCTCGCCGCCGCGCCCCACCTGCGGGGCGGCATCGCCGCTCCGCTCGGCCCGCATCCGCTGCTCGTCGAGGCCCTCTACGCCCGGCTCACCGAGGCCGGATGGCGGCTGCCCTCCCGCGCCGCCCAGGCCGCCCGGTGCGGCATCGTGCTGGCGGCATCCGGCTCGCGCGACCCGGACTCGGCCGCCGACACCACACGTACGGCCGAACTGCTCAGCGCCCGGCTCGGCGGTGTGCCGGTGCTCCCCGCCTACGCCTCCGCCGCCCCCAGCGTGTCCCAGGCGGTCGCCGCGCTCCGGGCCCGCGGCCGGCACCGGATCGCCCTCGCCTCGTACTTCACCGCCCCTGGTCGCTTCGCGACCCAGAGCGCGGCGGACGCCCCCGGCATCGCCGCCGCTCCGCTCGGTGCGCACCCGGCGCTCGCCCGGCTGGTGCTGCACCGCTACGACGAGGCCCCCGCCTCCGGGGCCGCCGCCCGCTCGGCCATGACCTCCGCCGCCCACACCGGAGAGGCCCATCTCGCGACGGCGTGACGCGCGGGCATACCTCCGCCGTCCGGCTGCGCCCGTTACCGTCCAGGTATGGCAGGCAATGACCGGACGGACCTTTTCCCCGCTAGCGGCGCGCTGCAGACGAGCAGTGCACCGCCGCCGCAGCCGTACAGCGAGGCCGATACCGAGCGCTGGGCGGCCGAGCCCGACAAGCGCCCCGGCCGCACCGCGTTCCAGCGCGACCGGGCCCGTGTCCTGCACTCCGCCGCGCTCCGCCGCCTCGCCGGGAAGACCCAGGTCGTCACCCCGGGGGAGCAGTCCCTCGCGTGGGACGCCAGCCCGCGTACCCGGCTGACTCACTCACTCGAATGCGCGCAGGTCGGCCGGGAACTCGGCGCCGCCCTCGGCTGCGACCCGGACCTCGTCGAGGTCGCCTGCCTCGCCCACGACCTCGGCCACCCGCCGTTCGGACACAACGGCGAGCAGGTTCTCGACGAGTTCGCCAAGGACTGCGGGGGGTTCGAGGGCAACGCGCAGTCGCTGCGGCTGCTCGCCCGCCTCGAACCCAAGCGGTTTGTGCACGACGACGCGGGCGAGCTCGTCAGCGTCGGGCTGAACCTCACCCGTGCGGCCCTGGACGCGGCGACCAAATATCCCTGGCCGCGCGGTGACCACCCGACCGATCCCGGCTCCCGGAAGTTCGGGGTCTACGAGGACGACCTCCCCCTGTTCGTCTGGATAAGGGAGGGAGCGCCGCCGCACCGGCAGTGCTTCGAGGCACAGGTGATGGACTGGTCGGACGACGTGGCGTACTCCGTCCACGACGTCGAGGACGGCCTCCACGCCGGCCATCTCGACCCCAACATGCTGCTGGCCGAGCCCGAGCGCCAGGAGATCTTCGGCTGCGCCGTCGGCCGCTATGCCCCGCCCGGGACCGACCCCGCCGAACTCGCCGAGGCCCTGGACCGGCTCCTCGACCAGGAGTGGTGGCCGCACGGCTACGACGGTTCCGCGGTCGCCCAGGCCCGGCTGAAGGACGCCACCAGCCAGCTCATCGGGCGTTTCTGCCTCGCCGCGGAAGGCGCCACCCGGGAGGCGTACGGCAGTTGGCGGCTCACCCGGTACGGCGCGGAGCTGGTCGTGCCGCGCGCCATCCGTCTGGAGTGCGCGGTCCTCAAGGCCGTCGCCGATCTCTACGTCATGCAGCGTGCGGAGCAGGAGCGGGTCCGTGCCGAGCAGCGGATCGTCCTCACCGAACTGGCCGAGGCGCTCGATGCCCGTGCGCCCGACGGCCTCGATCCGCAGTTCCGCGCACTGCACGCGGCCGCCGAGGACGACAGGGAGCGGCAGCGGGTCGTCGTCGACCAGATCGCCGCGCTGACCGACGCCGCGGCCCGCACCTTGCATGCCCGGCTCACCCATGGCCGGTGAGCGGTGAAGGTGGCGCGATGCGAGTGCGGCGGCGTGCGCGGTGGCAGGTGCGGGCAGGTGTGCCGTGGGGGCAGGTGTGCGGGTCGCAGGAGCGGCGGCGGGTGCGGTGGCGGCGCGCCCCAGCGGTCCCGCACAGCCGTGCCCCTTCCGTAAGGCCCCTCTTTCGGCCTCACGCTCCGTGCGGGAGGCTCGCTTGAGGTGAGCAGAGCGGGGGGACCATGGAATTCAGGCTTTCAGGCGTGACGCCCGGCAGCGAGGAGGCACCAAGTGGTCGACGCACACCAGACGTTCGTCATCGTCGGAGGAGGGCTGGCAGGAGCGAAGGCCGCGGAGGCCCTCCGCTCGGAGAACTTCACCGGGCGGGTGATCCTCGTCTGCGACGAGCGCGACCACCCTTATGAGCGCCCGCCGCTGTCCAAGAGCTATCTGACCGGTGCCGAGGAGCGCGACAGCGTGTTCGTCCACGAGCCGGCCTGGTACGCGCAGGCCGAGATCGAGCTGCACCTCGGCCAGCCCGCCGTCCAGCTCGACCGTACCGCCAAGGCGATCACGCTCGGAGACGGCACTCGCATCCACTACGACAAACTGCTGCTCGCCACCGGGGCCGAGCCCCGCCGCCTCGACATCCCCGGTACCGACCTCGCCGGCGTCCACCACCTGCGCCGCCTCGCCCACGCCGAGCGGCTGCGCGGGGTCCTGGCGACCCTCGGCCGGGACAACGGGCACCTGGTCATCGCGGGCGCGGGCTGGATCGGCCTCGAAGTCGCCGCGGCGGCCCGCGGATACGGCGCCGAGGTCACGGTGGTCGAACCCCAGCCGACGCCGCTGCACACCGTCGTCGGACCCGAACTCGGCTCGCTCTTCACCGATCTGCACCGTGAGCACGGGGTCCGCTTCCAGTTCGGCACCCGGCTCACCGAGATCGTCGGCCAGGACGGCATGGTGCTGGCCGCTCGTACGGACGACGGCGAGGAGCACCCGGCCCACAGCGTCCTGGCCGCGATCGGTGCGGCACCCCGAACCGGGCTCGCCGAGTCCGCCGGGCTGGCCATGGTCGACCGGGCGGACGGCGGCGGCATCGCCGTCGACGCCTCGCTCCGCACCTCCGACCCGGACATCTACGCCGCGGGGGACGTCGCCGCCGCCGAGCACCCGCTGTTCGGCACCCGGCTGCGCGTGGAGCACTGGGCCAATGCCCTGAACGGCGGCCCTGCCGCGGCGCGTGCCATGCTCGGCCGGCAGGTCAGCTACGACCGGGTGCCGTACTTCTTCTCCGACCAGTACGACGTCGGGCTCGAGTACTCCGGATTCGCGCCGCCCGGCAGCTACGACCGGGTGCTGCTGCGGGGCGATGTCGCCAAGCGCGAATTCATCGCTTTCTGGCTCGGCGAGGGGCGGGTCCTCGCGGGCATGAACGTAGGGGTCTGGGACGTCACCGATCCGATCCAGCGGCTGATCCACTCCCGTCACATCGTGGACCAGGACGCCCTCGCGGATCCGGGCGTCTCCCTGGTGTCGCTGCTCCCGTAGCAGCTCCGGGTGCGGAAAACGGTTTCCGGCTGCCTCCCCCGCCTGGGTAGCCTCCGCCGGGGGCGCCCCTCCGCGCACGTCGGCCTGCAAAGGAGGAACACCGAGATGAGCAGCACCGGTCCGGTCACCCTGGACGACATCCGGGATGCGGCCGCCCGCCTCAAGGGCGTGGCGCACCGCACTCCGGTGCTGCGGTCCCGGACGGTCGACGGGCTCGTGGGCGCGGAGGTCTTCCTCAAGTGCGAGAACTTCCAGCGCATCGGCGCCTTCAAGTTCCGCGGTGCCTACAACGCGGTCTCGCGGCTGTCGCCCGAACAGCTGAGCCGCGGCGTGGTGGCGTACTCGTCCGGGAACCACGCCCAGGCGGTCGCGCTCGCCGCACGGGAGCTCGGCAGCAGCGCGGTCATCCTCATGCCCGAGGACGCCCCCGAGTCGAAGCTGAGGGCCACGGCCGGGTACGGCGCGGAGATCGTCACGTACGACCGCTACACCGAAGACCGCACCGCCATCGGCGACCGGCTGGCCGCCGAGCGGGGCCTCGCGCTCATCCCGCCGTACGAACACCCGCACATCATCGCCGGGCAGGGAACGGCCGCGCTGGAGCTGATCGAGGAGGTCGGTCACCTCGACGCGCTGCTCGTCCCCGTCGGCGGCGGCGGGCTGATCGCCGGCTCCGGCACGGCCGCGACCGCGCTGAACCCCGGCATCCGCATGATCGGGGTCGAGCCGGAGGCGAGCGACGACACCAAGCGATCGCTGGAGGCCGGACACCGGGTGTCGATTCCGGTGCCGCGGACCATCGCCGACGGGCAGGCGCTGGACACACCGGGGGAGCTGACCTTCTCGATCAACCAGAGGTTGCTCGACGACGTGCTGCTCGTCAGTGACGACGAGATCCGGGCCGCGATGAAGCTGGCCTTCGAGCGGCTGAAGATCGTGACCGAGCCCAGCGGCGCGACGGGTCTCGCGGCGCTTCTGGCCGGCGGGCTCCCCGCCGGAGTCACAGGCAGGAGCGAGGTGCTCCCGGCCCGCATCGGCGTGGTGATCTCCGGGGGCAACATCGCTGTTCCACGGTTCCTGGAGGTGATGGCGGGCTGAGCCCCGGCGGTCGCCTGTCGCTCGCCGCTCCCCGCCGGCCGCCCGTCGGTGACGCGTGCCGCGCGGCCGACCGGGCTGTCCGACCTGCACCGTAGAATTCACGCGTGGCTGGCAGGATCAACGATGACGATGTGAAGGCGGTCCGGGACGCGATCCCGATCGACGCCGTCGTATCCGAGTACCTCCAGTTGCGCAACGCCGGAGGTGGCAACCTCAAGGGCCTTTGCCCCTTTCATGATGAAAAGTCGCCTTCCTTCCAGGTGAGTCCCAGTAAGGGACTCTTCTACTGCTTCGGTTGCCAACAGGGCGGCGACACCCTCGACTTCGTGATGAAGGTCGACCACCTCTCCTTCTCCGAGGCCGTCGAGCGCCTCGCCGCTCAGGCGGGCATCACCCTCCGCTACGAGGAGGGCGGCTACACCCCGGGCCGTCAGCAGGGTGAGCGGATCCGGCTGGTCGAGGCCCACAAGATTGCCGCGCAGTTCTATAGCGAGCAGCTGGACGGCGCCGAGGCGGAGATCGGCCGGACATTCCTCGACGACCGCGGCTTCGACCAGTCTGCCGCCCAGCACTTCGGCGTCGGCTACTCCCCGGCCGGCTGGGACCACCTCGTTCGGTTCCTGCGCGGCCGTGGCTTCAGCGACAAGGAAATGATCCTCTCCGGGCTCGCCCAGGACGGCCGCCGCGGCCCCATCGACCGCTTCCGGGGCCGCCTGATGTGGCCCATCCGGGACATCACCGGCGAGATCGTCGGCTTCGGCGCCCGCAAACTCCGGGACGACGACAACGGCCCCAAGTACCTCAACACGCCCGAGACCCCGCTCTACAAGAAGTCGCACGTCCTCTACGGCATCGACCTCGCCAAGAAGGACATCGCCAAGACCAGCCGGGCCGTCGTCGTCGAGGGATACACCGATGTGATGGCGTGTCACCTCGCAGGGGTCACCACCGCCATCGCCACCTGCGGGACCGCCTTCGGCGGCGACCACGTCAAGATCCTGCGGCGGCTGCTCATGGACAACTCCCGCGCGAAGGTGATTTTCACCTTCGACGGTGATGCCGCCGGGCAGCGAGCCGCCCTGCGGGCCTTTGAGGACGATCAGAAGTTCGCGGCACACACCGCCATCGCTGTCAGTCCCGGCGGAATGGACCCTTGTGAGCTCCGTCTGGCGCAGGGCGACGAGGCGATGGAACAGCTCGTCGAGAGCAGTACGCCGCTCTTCGAATTCGCCATCCGCTCCGTTGTCGACCGACACGACAGCGACTCGCCCGAGGGACAGGCAGCGGCCTTGGAGGAGGCCGCTCCGATCGTTGCGCGTATCAAGGATGAGTCCATCCGGCACAAGTACGCCATCATGCTTTCCGGGCTGCTCGGCTATGTGACCGACAATCAGTTCGTGGTCCAGCGAATCAGTCGGCTGGCCCGCTGGGAGCGGGAGCGGCGCCAGCGGGGTGCGTCCGCTGGGACGGGCAGCGGAGTCACGAGAGTCGGACCGGGGCCGGGGGGCGAGCCGCCCGCGAGCCCTGCGCGGGGCGGGGGCTTGTCTGCTGGCGCGCCGCCGGCGCGCCGCGGTCCCGCCCTCAATCTCCGCAGCCCCGCCCACCGCGTCGAGCGCGAACTGCTCAAACTCGCGCTCCAGCGGCCGGAGTTGGTGTCCCCGGCCTTCGACGCCTTCGGCGTGGACGAGTTCACCGCCCCGCCGTATGCCCTGGTGCGACAAGCCGTCGAGGAGGCCGGGGGAACGGCCGCCGCGGACGGCGACTTCCTGACGCGCGTGCGCGAGGCGGCGCCCGACGACTCGGCGCGTGCCCTCGTCACCGAGCTCGCCGTCGAGCCGCTGCACACCCGCAGAGAGGCCGACGAGCTGTACGCGGGCACGCAGCTGGTGGCCGTACGCCTCGCCGCCGTCAATCAGCGCATCACCGACATCCGGGGCACGCTGCAGCGCCTCGGCCCGAACGCGGACGCCGAACACCTGGCAGCCGTGCAGAACGAACTCTGGGTCCTCCAGCAGTACGGCCAGTCCCTCCGCGACCGCGGCGCCGAGGCCCTCTGACCGCAGCCACCGCGGCCACCGCGGCGCCCTGGTCCGGCTCTTCGTCGCGTTTCGTCGGACGTTCGCCGTCGGCCGCCCCCGCGCCGCGTAGTCGCCCGGACGCGTGCGGTCACGCTCTTCTCAGAAAGTGGACGCAGACCTCTCGTGGCGGGCATGTGTCGTACCCCACACTGTTGAGCGGTGCCTGAGTCCTCGGAGCGCCGTGGATCCGGTCGATGGGAGCCGGAGTCCGCAGCGGATCCGTATGCGATGTACGGGACGGACCGCGGCGCGGCCGCAGCCGTTCCGCTGCCGCACGCCCTCGATCCGGCAGCGATGATTCTGGAGGTCGCCCCCGTGCAGACCCAGACCCTCACCGGCGCGGTCACCAAGGTGCCGCCCCAGACCTTCGCCCCGCACCATCCCGAGAGCGTCGATCCACCGCTGCCCGATCCACCCCTGCTGGATCCGCCGCTGCCGGACGCGGCCCGGCCCGAGGCCGTGCGGCCCGAGCGGCCCGAACCGGAGATCGAGGCGGATGTGCGGCGGCTTCCGCAGCCCGAGTCCGGTGGCCCCTCCTCCGACCTCTTCCGCCAGTACCTGCGCGAGATCGGCCGGATCCCCCTGCTCTCCGCAGCCGAGGAGGTCGAGCTCGCCCGTCGCGTCGAGGCCGGACTCTTCGCCGAGGAGAAGCTGAGCAGCACCCCCGACCTCGACTCCCAACTCGCCGTCGACCTCGACAAGCTGGTGGTTCTCGGCCGGATGGCCAAGCGCCGCCTCATAGAGGCCAATCTCCGGCTGGTCGTGTCCGTCGCCAAGCGCTACATCGGCCGCGGGCTGACCATGCTCGACCTCGTCCAGGAGGGCAACCTCGGCCTGATCCGGGCCGTGGAGAAGTTCGACTACGCGCGGGGCTACAAGTTCTCCACGTACGCGACCTGGTGGATCCGGCAGGCCATGTCCCGGGCGCTCGCCGACCAGGCCCGTACGATCCGCGTCCCCGTCCACGTCGTCGAGCTGATCAACCGGGTCGTCCGCGTCCAGCGCCGAATGCTCCAGGAGCGCGGCTACGAACCGACCCCCGACGAGGTCGCCGCCCACCTCGAACTCACCCAGGAGCGCGTCAGTGAAGTGCTGCGCCTCGCCCAGGAGCCGGTGTCGCTGCACGCGCCGGTCGGCGAGGAGGAGGACGTGGCCCTCGGCGACCTGATCGAGGACGGCGACGCCGCGTCCCCCGTCGAATCGGCCGCGTTCCTGCTGCTGCGCGAGCACTTGGAGGCGGTGCTGTCCACGCTCGGCGAGCGCGAGCGCAAGGTCGTGCAGCTGCGCTACGGGCTGGTCGACGGCCGTCCTCGCACCCTCGAGGAGATCGGCCGGATCTTCGGCGTGACCCGCGAGCGGATACGGCAGATCGAGTCCAAGACGCTCAACAAGCTGCGCGACCACGCCTTCGCAGACCAGCTGCGCGGCTACCTCGACTGAGCCGACTCCCCGTCAGAACTAGTCCACCTGCGCCACGGCCTGCGCGAACTGGGCCGCGTACAGCCGCGCGTACGCACCCCCGGACGCGAGCAGCTCCTCGTGCGTGCCCTGCTCCACGATGGACCCGTGCTCCATCACCAGAATCACGTCCGCGTCGCGGATCGTGGACAGCCGGTGGGCGATGACGAAGCTCGTACGGCCGTGGGCCAGCCGCAGCATCGCCTTCTGGATCAGCACTTCGGTGCGGGTGTCCACCGAGCTGGTCGCCTCGTCCAGCACCAGGATCACCGGATCCGCCAGGAACGCCCGCGCAATGGTGATCAGCTGTTTCTCGCCCGCGCTCACCCCCGTGCCCTCGTCGTCGATCACCGTGTCGTAGCCGTCCGGCAGGGTGCGGATGAAGCGGTCCGCGTGCGCGGCGCGGGCCGCCTCCTCGACCTCCTCGCGGCTCATCTCGCGTGCTGCGCCGTACGCGATGTTCTCCGCGATCGTGCCACCGAACAGCCAGGTGTCCTGCAGCACCATGCCGATTCCGGAGCGCAGCTCCTCCCGCGACATCGCCGCCGCGTCCACGCCGTCGAGAGTGATCCGGCCACCCCCGACTTCGTAGAACCGCATCAGCAGATTGACCAGCGTCGTCTTGCCGGCGCCGGTGGGTCCGACGATGGCGACTGTCTGGCCCGGCTCCACCGAGAGCGACAGATCCTCGATCAGCGGCTTGTCAGGGTCGTAGCGGAAGGACACCTTCTCGAACGCCACATGGCCGTGCCGCGCCGTCGGCCGCTGCGGAGCGGACGGCTCGGGAGACTGCTCCTCGGCGTCCAGCAGTTCGAAGACGCGCTCGGCGGACGCGACGCCCGACTGCACGAGGTTCGCCATCGACGCGACCTGCGTGAGCGGCATGGAGAACTGCCGCGAGTACTGGATGAAGGCCTGCACATCGCCGATCGACAGGGCGCCTGAGGCCACCCGGAGCCCGCCGACGACCGCCACCAGGATGTAGTTGAGATTGCTGATGAACATCAGCAGCGGCTGCATGATCCCGCTGATGAACTGGGCTCTGAAGCCCGCCCGGTAGAGCGCTTCGTTCTGCTCCCGGAAGACGGCAGCCGACTCCCCCTGCCGCCCGAAGACCTTCACCAGCGTATGGCCGGTGTACATCTCCTCGACGTGTGCGTTCAGCTTGCCGGTGGTCCCCCACTGCTGCACGAAGTGGGGCTGCGCCCGCTTGCCGACCCGGGTCGCCACCACCGCCGACAGCGGCACGGTCGTCAGGGCGACCAGTGCCAGCAGGGGCGAGATCCAGAACATCATCACCAGGACACCCACGATGGTCAGCACCGAGTTGGTGAGCTGTCCCATCGTCTGCTGCAGGGTCTGCCCGATGTTGTCGATGTCGTTCGTGGCCCGGCTGAGCACCTCGCCGCGCTTCTGGCGGTCGAAGTACGACAGCGGCAGCCGCGACAGCTTCGCCTGTATCTGCTCGCGCATCCGGAACACGGTGCGGTTGATGGCCCGGTTGGCGAGCTGGGTCGCCACCAGCATCAGCAGCCCGGCGATCACGAAGGTGGCGAGCGCGGCCAGCAGTACGGCGCCCACCGCGCCGAAGTCGATGCCGTGGCCGGGGGTGAAGTCGGTGCCCGAGAGCATGTCGGCGACACCGTGGTCGCCCTTGTCCCGCAGGCCCTGGATGGCCTGCTCCTTGGTGAGACCTTCGGGCAGCTGTCGGCCGACGATCCCCGCGAACACCAGGTCGGTGGCCTCGCCCAGGATCTTCGGCCCGGCCACGGAGAGCGCGACGCTGCACACCCCGCCGGCCAGCATCGCGTACAACGTCCGCCGCTCCGGTGCGAACTGCGCCAGCAGCCGCCTGCCGGAGCCCTTGAAGTCCATCGAGCGCTGAACGGGCCCTCCGCCCACCATGCGCGCCAGGGGTCCCCCGCTCACAGTGCCTCCTTGCTCGCTTCTCCGCCCGCTCGGCGCAGAGGCGCGGGCATCGTGTTCGTCTGCAGCCCGGCGACCTCGCGCGCGTCGCTCACGCGGCCTCCGCCTCGGTCAGCTGGGAGAGCACGATCTCCCGGTAGGTCTCGTTGCCCGTCATGAGCTCGTGGTGGCTGCCCGTCCCGACGCCCCGGCCCTCGTCGAGGACCAGGATCCGGTCGGCATCGCGGATGGTGGACACCCGCTGGGCGACGATCACCACGGTCGCCTCCGCCGTCTCGCGCGCCAGCGCGGTCCGCAGCGCCGCGTCCGTCGCGTAGTCCAGCGCGGAGAAGGAGTCGTCGAAGAGATAAATCTCCGGGCGCTGGACCAACGTGCGGGCGATGGCGAGCCGTTGCCGCTGCCCGCCCGAGACGTTGGTGCCGCCCTGAGCGATCGGCGCGTTCAGTCCGCCCTCCAGCTGCGAGACGAAGTCGTCGGCCTGCGCCACCTCGAGGGCGTGCCACAGTTCCTCGTCCGTCGCATCGGGCCGCCCGTACCGCAGATTCGTCGCGACCGTGCCGGAGAAGAGATACGGCTTCTGCGGCACCAGCCCCACCGTTCTCGCCAGCAGGACGGGATCCAGGTCACGGACGTCCTCCCCGTCGACCAGCACCTCGCCGCCCGTCACGTCGAACAGCCGCGGGACGAGCCCCAGCAGCGTGGACTTCCCGCTGCCCGTGGACCCGATGACGGCCGTCGTCTCGCCCGGCCGGGCGACCAGGTCGACGCCGTGCAGTACCGGCACCTCCGCGCCCGGATAGCGGAAGTCGGCGCCGCGGATCTCCAGATGTCCGTGCCGGGCGAGCCGGGTCGTCGGCCGGGCCGGCGGCACGACGCTCGACTCGGTGTCCAGCACCTCCTGGATGCGCTCGGCGCACACCTCGGCGCGCGGCACCATCATGAACATGAAGGTGGCCATCATCACGGCCATCACGATCTGCATCAGATACGCGAGGAACGCGGTCAGGGCACCGATCTCCATGCCCCCGCTGTCGATTCGGAGTCCGCCGAACCAGACCACGGCGATGCTGGAAAGATTCACCACCGTCATCACGGTCGGGAACATCAGCGCCATCAGCCGCCCGGTGGCCAGCGACACATCCGTGAGCTCGGTGTTGGCCTTCCCGAAGCGCTCCTGCTCGTAACCGTCCCTGACGAAGGCACGGATGACGCGATTGCCGGTGATCTGCTCCCGCAGCACCCGGTTCACCGTGTCCAGCCGTTCCTGCATGGAGCGGAACAGCGGGCGCATCCGCCGTACGATCAGCGAGACCGCGACGCCGAGCACCGGAACCACCGCGAGCAGCACCGCCGACAGCGGAACATCCAGTCCCAGCGCCATGACGATCCCGCCCACGCACATGATCGGCGCCGAGGCCAGCAGCGTGAACGCCATCAAGGCCAGCATCTGCACCTGCTGGACGTCATTGGTGGTACGGGTGATCAGCGACGGCGCCCCGAACGTCCCCACCTCGCGCGCCGAGAAGCTCTGCACCCGCTCGAAGACGGCCGCCCGCACATCCCGGCCGAGCGCAGCGGCTGTCCGCGCCCCGAAGTACACGGCCCCGACGTTGCCGGCCACTTGGAGCACGCTGATGGCGATCATGACGCCGCCGAACCGCAGGATGTAGCCGGCGTCCCCCTGCACCACACCGTTGTCGATGATGTCGGCGTTGAGCGTGGGCAGGTAGAGCGTGGCGGCCGTCTGCAGGAACTGGAGGAGCAGGAGCCAGGCTATGGATCGTCTGTAGGGGCCCAGACGGGAGCGCAGGAGCCGGATGAGCACAGGGAGTCTCGCTTCGATCGTGACGTTCGTCGGGCACGCGGTCAGGGGACCACCCTGCTGCCTCAACTCCGGTTGAGGTCAAACCATTTCCCCACCCCTCCGAGCTATCCGCCCGGGTTGAACGCGCCCGGATGCGTCTGCTCGCGGACCGCCGTGTACTGCTGCCGTACGGCCTGACCCACCGCCAGGTCCTCGCCGGGGTCGAGCACTTGGGCCGCCGGCCCCTGCCACAGTGGGGGCTGCTGCGGCGACAGCGCGCCCTGGGCGACGCCGAGGGCCCACGCCGCCTGCCGCGCCGCACCCAGCGCCGCGTAGTCCGCCGCCTGCGGGACGATCACCTGAGCCCCGAAGAGAGCCGGGGCCATGGCCTGTATGGCGGGCAGCTCGGCGGCCGCGCCCAGCAGGAACACCCTCCCCCTGGCTGCGCCGGGGGGACCCCCAACGGAGACCCCGCGCCCACGCAGTACGTCGAGGGCGTCCGCCAGCCCGCACAGCATGCCCTCGAACGCCGCACGCGCCAGATGCTCCGGCTTCATGCTCTCGCGCCGCAGGCCGGCGAGGGTGCCTGCGGTGTGCGGCAGGCGCGGGGTCCGCTCGCCCTCCAGGTACGGCAGCATGACCAGCCCGTACGAGCCGGGGGTCGACTTGAGTGCGAGGGCCGACAGCCCCTCGAGGTCGGTGCTCAGCAGCTCGGCGGCCCCGCGCAGCGGGCGTACCGCGTTGAGCACCTGCACCACGGGCAGGTGCATGCCGGTCGCGTCGGCGAAGCAGGTGATGGTGCCGGTGGAGTCGGCCAGGGCCTCGTGGTGCACGGCGAAGATCGACCCGGACGCGCCGAGCGACACCACCGCGTCGCCCAGCCCGACCCCGAGCCCGAAGGACGCGGCCATCGTCTCTCCGGTCCCGGCGGAGATCAGCAGGCCCTCGGGGGTGGTCCCCGCGGGCTCGGCCGGTCCGAGCACGTCGGGCAGTCCGACCTGGCGGCCCAGCGCCAGCTCGACGAGATCCGGGCGGTACGCGCCGGTGGCCGCCGACCAGTAGCCGGTGGACGAGGCGCCGCCCCGGTCGGTGGTCCGCCGGGCGGGCCGCCCGAGCAGCTGCCAGACCAGCCAGTCGTGGGGCTGGAGCACGGCCGCGGTGCGCTGGGCCGACTCGGGTTCGTTCCGGGCCAGCCAGCGCAGTTTGGCCACGGGGTGCGCGGCGGAGGGCACGGTCCCGACGGCCTCGGCCCAGGCCGTACGTCCGCCGAGCGCGTCGATGAGGTCGGCGGCCGAGGACTGGGCGCGCTTGTCGTTGCCGAGCAGGGCGGGCCGTACGAGTGCACCCTCGGCGTCGAGCGCGAGCAGCCCCTGCTCCTGAGCGGAGACGCCGATGGCCTGCACACCCTCGAGCAACCCACCGGTAGCGGCGTCGCCGAGGGACATGAGCCAGGCCTGCGGATCGATCTCGGTGCGCTTGCCGGCGGGGGCTTCACCGCTCTCGACGGGATGCGGGGCGTACCCCTGCCTGAGCACGGCACCGGTGTCGGTGTCGCAGACGACGATGCGTGTGTACTCGGACGAGCTGTCCAGCCCGGCGACTATCCCCATGGCGACAGATGATGCCGTACCGCTCGGTCGCGGCGGTCATCCGGTCGGGCAGTGCGGGGGCGGCCGCGCCGCAGGCAGTGGCGGTGCCGGCGAGACGTCACGGTGGTGCTGATCATGTGTTGCTCGTGCCCCAGTCGTCCTCGGCCGGCGGGTAGTGATCACGGAACGACCGGACGCGGGCCGAGACCGACTCCGGCAGGCGGTGGCCCACGGTCGCGGTGACCTTGTCGGCCGCCTTGGCGGCGACCGAGCGGCTGTTCGTCGCCGCGGCTTCGGCGGCGTTGCGCACCGCCGGGTTCTCGGATAGCTGCCGCGCACTCTTGACGAGCTGCTCGTACCGCTCCCGCCCGGCCCGCGCTCCCAGCACGTAACCGACGGCCAGACCGAAGATGAACGTGAACCGGTACCGCATGGCTTCCACCCTTCACTCAATGCGTCGTGGGCGCATGTCCTGCCCGGTGGTGCTGCGGCGAATACCGATTTCGGAGCACCCCCTGGCATGCGCTAATGTATTGCTCGCAGCGAGGGGCCGCCCCCGGAGAACGGGCCGGGCGGGTCCGAGCGGAGCAGTCCCCTGTAGCTCAATTGGCAGAGCAGCCGGCTGTTAACCGGCAGGTTACTGGTTCGAGTCCAGTCGGGGGAGCTCATGAGAGGCCCCGGCTGCGGGGCCTTTTTTCATGGCAGGCAATGATCGTCACGAACCCGGGAACCGCGGGTCGCGTGATCGATGTCCTCCAGGTGAGGACGCTGCAGCCCACCCGGGCGGCAGATCCTATGAGCAGCTATGCTGCGGCAGACGGCGCGCACAGATGTGCGCGGCGCGCCGAAACGGGGCGGTAGCTCAGCCGGTTAGAGCAGCGGACTCATAATCCGTCGGCCGTGGGTTCGAGTCCCACCCGCCCCACCACTGCTCACCCGGCAAAAACGTTCTGAACTGCGGAAAGCGCAATGGAAAGGGCCGCCACGGACACCGTGGCGGCCCTTCTGTCAATCGAAATCAAGATCAAAGAGCCGTCCGGGGGACGAGCGGGGGACGGGCTGTCATGCGGCCCTGGGATGGGCCTCGCCGGGGGACGAGCCATCGTCCCGGTCGGCCACATCTCCGCCCTCCGTGAGGGCGCCCCCGGCGTCTCGCGGCTGTGCCGCCTCCCGGCCCTCTTCGGGCTCGCGTCGGGGTGCGCGGGGCACTACTGACAGTGTCGACTCCGCCTCGCTGCGCATCAGCTCCGGGAGCACGCTCGTGCAGGTGTCGGAGGTGATCTGGCGCGACGAGTGTCCAAGCCGTTCCTCGACCACCTTGATGTCGTTGTCCGCTAGCAGCGAAAGTGGCTGAGCCCCATGAACCCGCCAGCCAGTACTCGGCTCCGGCGGTAGGTGAGAGATCGCCGCCGCCCGACCCGGATGTGAACCAGGCCGGTCACTTCTCCTCGTTGTCCGGTACCAAGCCTGACCTCGAGTACAGCGACTGGGACCTGTCCGGTCGATCATGTGACTGCTTCCTACCTGGATCGTTGATGCGGGTATAGGGCGGGGTGATCTGACGGATGCCGAGTGGGAGCGACTGCGGCCGTTCCTGCCGGTCAGTAATGGGCGTTGTGGCCGGTGGCGGGATCACCGGCAGGTGATCGACGGGATCTTGCACCGTGTGCGGACCGGGGTGCAGTGGCGGGACTTGCCCGAGCGGTTCGGGTCGTGGAAGACGGTCTACGAACGCCACCGATTGTGGTCCGCTGACGGCACCTGGGAACGTCTGCTGCAGCAGGTCCAAGCGGCGGCCGACGCAGCGGGCGAGATCGACTGGGACATCGCGGTGGACTCCACCATCGTGCGCGCGCACCAGCACGCCGTCGGCGCCCGCACCGCTCCGCCGCCGACTCCGGCAAGGGGGCCGAAGCGGCAGAACATCAGGCCGAAACGCCGTGGCAGAGTCTGCACGCCCGCCTGGTGGAAGTGGTGCGGGAGGTGAGGGCCTGGGCCGCTCGCGCGGCGGGTTGACCAGCAAGCTCCACCTGAGCGCCGACGGCCGCTGCCGCCCGCTGTCCCTGGTCGTCACCGGCGGGCAGCGGGCGGACTGCACCCAGTTCGAGGCGGTATTGGAGAAGATCCGGGTCCCGCGCATGGGTCTGGGCAGGCCGCGCAGGAAGCCCGGACAGCCTCGCCGCAGACAAGACATCCCATGCAGCTATTTAGTCAAGCAGCTGCCGCAAGTGGCGGTTGACCGAAGGCGATCGCTTCATCAAATTTCTGGCGGCTGATCAGGCAGTGATGGACTGGCCGAGCATGCGGTTGAACAGGTGGCGGAGGGCTGCGTGGTAACGGTCGCCGACGTCCCGCCGGCGGTTGTAGTGGGCATGGGCTCCTGGTGAGGCAGTCAGCGCAGAGAACGCCCAGTGCCGACCGGTCGCGGCCAGGCGGCTGTTCTTGATCCGGCGGTGGGCCACGCGGCGGCTCTTGCCGGACTCCCGCGTCACCGGGGCACTTCCGGCGTAGGCCTTCAGGTCCCGGGCCTGGCCGAAGCGGGTGCGGTCATCCCCGATCTCCGCCAGTACCCGCGCACCGGTGAGCGCGGCCAGACCGGGCAAGCTCGTGATGATCTCTGCGTCGGGATGCTGGAGGAACAAGTGCTCGGTCTCGCGCGCGAGATCGTCGCAGGCGCGGCAGGACACGTCGAGCTGGGCGAGAAGGGCAAGCGTCTGGTGTCCCATGGCAGTCTCGACCAGGTCAGGCTGACGAAGCCAGTTTCGGCGGAATACCTCAAGCAGCCTGTCGGTCTCGGCGTCGACGCGGCGCTGGCGTCAGGCTCGCAAGACGGCGGTCTTGAGCCGGCTGCGGGTGAGCCGGGTGGCGGCGGACGGCGTGGGAGCGATCGCCAGGATCGCGCGGGCCTCCCGGGACAGCAGCCGCTCGCGCTTGCCGACGAACGCCTCGAGGATCGCCGGGTCGTACTCGCGCAGGTGCGATCGGAGCCGGTTGTGGGCGCGGGTGCGGTCCCAGACCGCGTCCTGCTGGGCCCGCGCGAGCACGGCGATCGCCTTGACCAGGTCGGAGTCACCGGGCAGCGGCCGGTGCAGCTCGGCGTCGGTCCGCAGGATGTTCGCCAGGACGACCGCCTCCTGGTGGTCGGACTTCTTGCGCGAGACGACGTGCCGGTCGCGGTACCGGGCGACGGCCATCGGGTTGATCGCGTAGACCCGGCGTCCGCAGGCCCGCAGGCAGGACACCAGGAGTCCACGGGAGGTCTCGATGGCGATCGGGATCGGATCGTCCGGGCTGTCACCGTGCTCTGCAAGCAGCCGCAACAGGTCCTGGAAGCCCGCCGCGTCGTCGCTGATTCTCAGCTTGCCGAGCAGCCCGGCGTCGGAGTCGACCACCGCAACGTCGTGGTGATCCTCGGCCCAGTCGATTCCGCAGGTCACGTGCAAAGTGCGATCCCCCTCGAGGCTTCGCTGTCCGTGGGCGTGGAGCCGGGGAGGGACCATGCGGCGACCTAATAGAAGCGCTCGTGGGCGCACCACCCCATCAGCCATCCATGGCCCCAGCTATGCCCAGGGGCCTCGCTCTTGTGAAGAACTCGATGGCTCCGGCTAACCGAGAGGTGTCCCTGGGAATGGCTCGAACCACGGCACGGTACGGCGACCGAGCACCAAGCGGCAGGGGCCGCAGCCGCGTCCCTCTTGTCGAAGCACTCCAGGCGCTGCATACAGACCAGACGTCCCGTCCGGCCCCTGCCAGAGGCGGCCCAACGACCAACCCTCGATGCCTATTAGGCCTACAGCAACGGCCCATGCCGCGAGTACCTGCGCCGCCGGGGCATCCGGCACACCATCCTGGAGAAGACCGACAGCCAAGCCGCCCGCCTGCGCAAGGGCTCACGGGGCGGACGGCCACCCGGCTTCGATGCGGAGCGGTACAAGAAGCGCAACACCGTCGAACGAGCGATCAACAAGCTCAAGCAGGCCCGGGCTGTGGCCACTCGCTACGACAAACGCGGCTACGTCTTCCTCGGCAGCGCCACCGCTGCGGCCTTGGTCATCTGGCTTCGCACATGATCGCCCGGGCAAGCAGCCTCCATCGGCTCAGTCCAGCGGCGGCCAGTCGAGGAACCGCTGCAGCACGGTGCGGACGCCCTCGGTAGCCAGGTGGTCCAGCGGGAGGCGGCCGTAGAGGGTGAGGAGCAGGTCGCTCGCCGGGCCGTGCAGGCGTTCGCTGGCTGTTGACGAGCCGCCATCAAGCAGACGGACGCCGGTGGGAGTGAGGTCGAGCAGCCAGGACGGTCCCTCGGTGGTGTGCAGGCTGATCCGGGCGGGATCGTGGGGCCAGGCGCCGCTGGAGCCATGGACCACGCTGATGAACTCGGCGATGCCGTCCAGTGCGATTGCGGTGGGGACCGGCTGCGTGCTGCCAACGGCCAGCTGGGCGTCGACGGCGTGGACAGCGGCCTCCTGAACCTGATGGCGGGCCACCGCGCCGGCCGTCATGGGCGCCTCGGAGGCGCCCCACCAGGTCCAGCACCGCGACTCGGGACCGGACTTGCGCAGCGCGGCGACCAGTGCCTCGGTCGCCGCGAGGAGGTCTGTCGGGGGCTCGGCCACCGTGGGCGGCTGCTCGCTTGACCCGGCCGCCACAGCAGCGGCCCAGAAGTGCTGCACCTCGGTGAGGTGCACAATCAGGTCCTGCAACGACCAGTCCGGGCAGCTGGGAACACGTATATCGAGTTCGGGCGCCACGGCGCTGGCCTTGCGCAGCGCGGCGGAGCGGTCCTCGATCAGGGACAGGAGTCTCTCGAAGGAAGGGGTCTGAGTCACCATCACGTTCTAGCAGTCAGCTCTGACAAGATCGGCCGGAGGGTCTGGCGCGTGAGGTAGAACGGCGACATGGATGTCGCAGTACTTGAACAGATGCTGGACGAGACTCTCGATCAAGCCATTGTGCACCACGGATACGCCAGCTACATGCGCGACTACGAGGTCATCGTCTATGCAACCGCCGACCCGCACACCGGCGTCGAGCCGGCCTACCTGCGACATCTCTTCCGGTACTGCGTCGAGGCCCGCTGCGAGACATCGGTGTCGGCCGAGACCTGGCGGGTCTCCTTGGATGACCGTCTCATCGACCACGAGACCGGTGTCGACCTCGACGGATACGTCTGGGGAGTTAAATGGCACTGCCTGTACCCAGGCGCGAAGCTTCTCCCCGAGTCGGATGCGACCCGCAGCTGGTCGCACGAAGTCGGGATCGACTTCCACGAAGTGCTCATCGAAACCAACGCGCACCGGCTCACCCTGATCTTCTCCGACCTTCAGGTGAGCGAGGTTCCGATCGGATACGCCCCGTTCGTCACGGACTGAGCGATCATGGCGGCACGGGCTTGGGCACCTACCGGTGGGTGATCGAGCGGACCTTCGCCTGGCTCCACGGATTCAAACGCTCCGTATCCGCTGGGAGAGACGAGCCGACATCCGCGAAGCCTTCCTACGCCTCGACTGCTGCCTAATCACCCTCCGACAGATCAACTCATCGTGTTAGGCGTTGTAAGGCCTGCTCTGACCTGCACCTTTTATGCGAGATGGACATGTTCTCTCGGTGGTCCCGGACGAGGCGCTGTGCAGGCTCAGTGGGGAGCGGTCGCCAGCAGGTCAGGCAGATCGCGCATGTCGTCGAACACGACGGTGCATGGTCCCTCCAGCCGCGGGGCTGGTGTGAGACCGCCGCAGTAGCCGAAGGCCCGCATGCCGGCGGCGCGAGCTGCCTGAACTCCGTATGCGCTGTCCTCGATCACCGCGCACCGCCCGGGCTCCACGCCCATTGAGCGGGCAGCGTGCAGGAAGAGGTCGGGTGCAGGCTTGCCTCGAGGAACGTCGGCTGCGCTGAAGATGCGCCCCTCGAAAGGGTCGGTCAACGCAACGATCTCCAGGCTTTCGTCTGATGCCGACGTGATCACCGTTCGATGCGACACAGACGGCTGTGGTGAGGCTATTCAGAGCCTCTGTGATGCCGTCGACAGCAGTCAGTTCGGCCTCGAAGGCCGCCTGATACAGATGCTCGTATTGCTGCTGCCAGTCCTTCTCCAGGCGCCGCCCGAGCCGTTCCTCCACGGCAGTGGTGTAGACCTCGGTGGACGAGCCCACGAACCGCTCGATGATCTCGTCCTCGGTGAATGTGCACCCGAGGTCAGCCGTGATCACCGCGTCTACTTTGACGCATATCCTCTCGCTGTCCACCAGCACGCCGTCACAGTCGAAGATCACCAGTTGAACAGGGCTCTGTGTCATGATCAGCAGCGTAGAGGCGTGGCAGAGCAGGCTCCGAACTGCCCATGGCTGACGTCGATTTTGCCGGGTTTGCATCGTGAGCTGTTCGCACCGCTCCGTGGACGGCTCGACCTGCTCCCATAGCTCATCCGACACGATCCATGGCGATGCCCCCACGGGCCGGACAACGCACAACTTGCCGAGTGGACACGGCCACCAGCACCAACCGATCTCATTCTGTTAGCCGTTGTAAGAGATCCCGGAGCGCAAGAAGAGCTCAGGAGGACTGGGTCGACGACCAGTTGACGTATCGGCCGGACAGGCCCACCTCCGGTGCCATCACGTTGTACGAACCTGTCGTGGTCGGGCCCGTGGTGGTGCCCTTGAGGACCCAGATGCCGCCCGAGTCGTCGCTGTCCCCTGGCGCGTTCTCCCCGGGCGCGCCGACGACGAGTTCGGGCCTGCCGTTCTTGGTGAGGTCGGTGAGCCGCACGGTGGCTCCGAAGTGGTCCTCCCTTTCCGCCGTGCCAGGTACGCCCGTCGTGTTCTGCGTGACAGCACGGGAGCCCGCGCCGGTGGGGCCGCTCGCGCCGCCGGGAATCAGGATGACGCTGCCCGCGTGGCGCGCGGAGCCGAGCGTCTCGCCGGGGACGCCGACCGCGATGTCCCCGTAGCCGTCGCCGTTGACGTCCGCCACGCTCACGTCGCTGCCGAATGAGTCGTAGGCCTCGGCCGCGCCCGGGACCCCGGGGGTGTCCTGGTGGATGAGGATTGGGGTGCCGGTCCGGTCGATGCCGCTCGGGTTGCCGAGCCAGACCGCGATCTGCCCGCCTTTGTGACCGGTGCCGGGGCGCGGTGTTCCGTCGATCTCTGTGTCGGAGGGGTCGCCGATGACCAGGTCTCCGTAGCCGTCGCCGTTGAGGTCTCCGACGGTGGCGTTGTCGCCGTCAGTCGGGAGGCTCTCGTGGGAAGAGCTGTTGGGGTTGATGTAGACAGCTCCGTCGGGGTGGTCGGAGAGCCCCACGGTGATGTCGACGTCGTCGGCCCAGCCGTCGCCGTTCAGGTCGCCCAGCACGGTGTCGTCGGCGGAGGGGGTGTTCATCTCCAGGACGTTGTCGGCGGGCTTGCCGGTGCGGGTGAAAGGTCCGGTGAGCCGCCGCGTCGCGCACCAGCCCGCCACGGACACCCGGGCGGCGGAGGGTGAGGCCTTGGGGTTTATCGCGGCCAGGCCGACACCGAAAATGCAGCCCCCGCTGCCGTAGGAGGGGCCCGGGGTGGGCAGGATCGCGCTGCTCCTCAGGCCCTGGGCGCTGCCCCACAGCACGGTGACGCTGCCGCGGTTCTTCGCGTCGGTGACGTCCTCGTAGGGGGCGGCGATGAGCAGGTCGGCGTAGCCGTCCGCGTCGAGGTCGGCGGATGCCACGGACTGGCCGAACCGGTCGTACGACTCCGCCGCGCCCTCGACTCCCGAGGTGGCCTGGGAAATCAGCTGCTTCTTGGAGGTGCCGGGGCCGGACGCGGTGCCGTAGAGGACTACGACGGCGCCCGCTTCCGCCCTGCCGGAGATGGTGGCGTCGGGGGCACCGACTACCAGGTCCCGGTAGCCGTCGCCGTTGAAGTCGTCGTAGTGCTTGGCGGGCGCCGCCGAGGCGGGGGTGGTCAGGGGGAGCGGGGTCAGGCCCGCCATCAGGAGTGCAGCCAGGGTGGCCGTGGTGCCGATGCGCATGGGGTGTGCTCCTTGAGGCCCCGGCCACGGGCATCGTGCCAGTGGCCGGGAGCAGGGGTAGGGGGCCGCGGTCAGTCGAGGAAAGTGCCGCCCAGCTCGGGCAGTTCGTAGGAGCCGGTGGCCGTCGGACCGGTGGACGAGCCGGGCAGGACGCGCCCGCCGGAGGACGCGGCGACGGCGAGGTCCGCCCTGCCGTCGGCGTTGGTGTCGCGCAAGCGGAGGCTGTAGCCGAAGGACTCGTACTCCTCGGAGCTGCCGGTGACGGACTGCGGGATCCAGGAGGAGCGGGAGCCGGAGAGACCCCCGGAGCTGCCGCGGAAGACGTGAATGCCGCCCTGGTCCTCCAGGCCGTTCACGTCCTCCTGTGGGACGCCGACCACGAGGTCCGCATAGCCGTCGCCGCCTGAGTCAGCGGCCGACACGTCGTAGGCGAAGTTGTCGTCGGCCTCGGGCGTACCTGAGACACCGGTGCTGGCCTGGGTGAACTTCGCCGAGCGGGTGCTGCTGGGGCCGGTGGAGGTGCCGTACCAGATGTTCACCGCGCCCTTGCCGCTGCTCTCGTCGGGCTCGCCGATGGCGATGTCGCCGTAGCCGTCCTTGTCGAAGTCGCCGATGGTGGCGTTCGGGCCGAGGCCGCCCTGCCCGGCGCCGAGGGTCTTGGAGGCGCCCGAGGAAAGGCCGGTGGAGGTGCCCTTGAGGAACCAGGCGCGGACGTTCCAGTCGGTGCCGGATGCCTGTGTGCCGAGGACCACCAGGTCCGTCTTGCCGTCGCCGTTGACCTTGCCTGCGGCCAGGCCGGACGAGTACCAGCCGGCGTCCGTCTTGTCGATCTTGCTGATGCTCCCCGTGGTGCCGGACTTGGTGAACCCGCCCCGGTACAGCCAGGCCTCGCTGCCGCCGATGACCGCCACGTCGGGAGAACCGTCGCCGGTAAAGTCGCCGGTCGCCACGTCGCTGCCGAAGTGGCCGTACGCGCCGCTCTTCGGCGTGAGGTTGGTGCCCCCGGAGAGCCCGGACGCCGAGCCCCAGACAACAGTCACCGAGCCGCGGTACTCGTCATCGCCCACGTGCTCCATGGGGTTGCCGACGACGAGGTCCGCGTAGCCGTCCTTGTTCAGGTCGGCGCCGGCCAGGCTCTCGCCGAACATGTCGTCCTCCTCCCCCGCGCCGGGGACACCAGGGCTGTCCTGGTGGATCACCTGGGTGTGTGAGGCGTCGAGGCCGCGGGCACTGCCGTAGGTGATCGTGACGGCGCCGCCGGACCAGCCGTCCGCGCCCGAGATGCCGCTGAGGGCGTTGCCGTACGCGATGTCCCGGTACCCGTCGCCGTTGAAGTCGTCGTAGTGCTTGGCCACCGCGGCGGAGGCCGGGGCCGGGGTGAGGGCGAGCAGACCGGTCGTCAGCGTGGCCGCGGAGGCTGTCGCCAGGGCGAGACGGACGTGCTGGTGCATGCGGGAGACTCCTGCTGCCTGTGCGGGCGCGCCGGGGCGCCCCTGACCGATGAGGGTTCCGCCCGCGTTCGCCCCGATCAGCCGGGACTTGGCCTCGGGGTGGCTGGGCGTGCGGCGTACGGAAGACCGCTGGAGGGGCCTGAGGGTTGTACGGAGCTATTGAGAAACCCCGAGTGAGGGAACCAGCCCGTGATGAGTCACGAGAACGCGGACATCACTGCGAGCAGGGAAGGCACACGCCGACGCAGGCCATGCAGCGCGCCGCGCAGCTGTACCACGAGCACCGACCGGACTGCGTGGTCATCGAGGCGAGCAATGGCGGCGACTACCTGCCGGCGCTGCTGCAGCAGGTGGATCCGACGGTGAACTGGCGGATCGTTCATGCGACACGGGGTAGAGGGCGCGGGCTGCTCCGCCGGCGCAGCTGTACGAGCAGGCCCGAATACACCACATGGGGGCGGCTCGGGTGTTCGCCGAGCTGGAGGAGATGACCACGTTCGTCGGCCAGGGGCAGACGGAGGACTCACCGGACCTGCTCGACTCGATGGTGTGGGCGCTGTGGGATCTGTTCCTCGACCCAACGATGCCCCCGCCGTGCGGCGGTGACGATCAGCGGTTGAGTGGCCGGCGCGAAGGCCCCCCGGCGGCCCCCGTCCGGAACGAGATATCCACATGCTCGACGGCATCCAGGTAGGCGCCAGGGCAGGGCCTGGCAGGTGCCCCGGCCGCTCACCGGACGGCGTGGGCAACGGGGAGGTTTCGTGAAGGTAGTGGCGACGGCAGCAACGCTGTGGCACGGACGATGACGTCCGAGGAGTGTCGCTCCACCAGGTCAGGCCCCTGACCTGAACATTTCTCTGTTTTTCCCGTTTTCTCCGCCGCGGATCGCGCCGTCTCCTGACGCCGGAAGGAATGGGTACCTTACGCCCGCACTCTCCCAGCCCCAAGGATCATGCGTGCGTGAGTTCACTGTGCCGGCCCTGGCAACAGCCCCTCATGTCGGCGGCCTTGCCGACGCCGTCTTCGAGAACGCCATGGAGGCGCCGGACCGGGTGCAGCTCGGGCGCAAGGTGGACGGCGCGTGGCGGGACGTCACCGCTGCCGAGTTCCGCGATCAGGTGATGGCCACGGCCAAGGGGCTGCTTGCGCAGGGCATCCGCTTCGGCGACCGGGTGGCCATCATGTCCCGTACCCGCTACGAGTGGACGCTGTTCGACTTCGCGCTCTGGTCGATCGGTGCCCAGCCGGTCCCGGTCTATCCGACGTCGTCCGCCGAGCAGCTTGGCTGGATCCTGCACGACACCGGCGCTGTGGGGTGCGTGGTGGAGTACGAGGACCATGCGATGACGCTCGGCTCGGTGATCGACCGGCTGCCCGCCCTGACCCGGGTATGGCAGCTGGACTCCGGCGCGGTCGAGAAGCTGGCGGTGGACGGAGAGCAGTTGGATGACGGCGTAGTCCACCGTCACCGGCTCGCGGTCACTCCCGGGGCCGTCGCCACCGTGATCTACACCTCCGGCACCACCGGCCGCCCCAGAGGGTGCGTGCTGACCCATTCCAACTTCATGACGGAGTGCGACAACCTCATCGCCCGCTGGCGCCCGATCTTCGAGCCCTCGAACAGCGAACAGCCGTCAACCCTGCTCTTCCTGCCGCTCGCCCATGTCTTCGGCCGCATGGTCGAGGTCGCGGCGATCCGGGCCCGGGGACGCCTGGGCCATCAGCCCGATCTGTCGGCAGAGGCACTGCTGCCGGACCTCGCCGCCTTCCGCCCGACGTTCGTGCTCGCTGTCCCGTATGTCTTCGAGAAGGTCTTCAACGCCGCCCGCAGAAAGGCCGAAGAGGCGGGAAATGCAGGGGCGTTCGACAAGGCCGTGGACGTCGCCGTGCGGTACGCGGAGGCGCGCGAGCGGCGGTCGTTCGGCACAGGCCCCGGGCCCACGCCCGTGCTGCGCATGCAGCACAAGTTCTTCGACGCGTTCGTCTACGGCAAGGTCCGTGAGGCGATGGGCGGCAAGGTGCAGAACGCGGTGAGCGGTGGCTCGACGATGGGTCGGCGGCTCGGACTGTTCTTCGACGGAGCCGGGGTGACGATCTACGAGGGCTACGGCCTTACGGAGTCCACCGCGGCGGCGACCGCCAACCCCCCGGGGAGGGTCCGCTTCGGCACCGTGGGCCATCCCGTCCCCGGCACCACGGTCCGTATCACCGAAGAGGGCGAGATCATGCTGCGCGGCGGGACGGTCTTCTCGGGCTACCTGGGCGACCCGGACGGCACGGCAGAGGCGCTTCAGGACGGCTGGCTCGCGACAGGCGACCTGGGCTCCCTCGACGAGGACGGCTATCTCACCATCACCGGCCGCAAGAAGGAGATCATCGTCACCAGCAGTGGCAAGAACCTCTCTCCCGCGCTCCTGGAGGAGCGGGTGCGGGATCACCCGCTGGTCGAGCACTGCATCGTCGTCGGGAACGACCGGCCGTATGTGGCCGCCCTAGTGACCTTGGATCTGGAAGCCACGGCACACTGGCTCCGCCTGCGCGGCAAGCGGCCGCTCGATCCGGAGGACCTGGTGCGGGACCCTGATCTGGAAGCCGAGGTCCGCAGGGCGGTGACTGCCGCCAACACCCGGGTATCGAAGGCGGAGTCGATCCGTACCTTCCGCATCCTGCCCACGCCGTTCACCGAGGACGAGGGCCTGATCACCCCCTCGCGCAAGCTCAAGCGCCGGGCGATCGTGGAGGCCTACGCCCAGGAGATCGACGACTTGTACGGCAAGTGACGGAAGACTGCGTACCAACCCCTGGCATTCGGCCTTGGAGGAAGACGACCCATGACCGCACACGACCTTCAGGTCGTCGGCCGGAACCGCGTCCTGCGCAGAGCGGGCCTGACCGGCGCGCTTCTGCTCGCCGCAGTGGCCGCCCTGCTGTGGCTCGGCGCCGATGTCGTCGCGACCAAGGAGTGTTTTGACAGCGGTTACGGGCTGGGCGAAAGCATCAGCATGACTGAGGAGGGGTGCGAAGTCACTGCACGGGGCCCTGATGGTGAGAGGAGTAGCGTGCTGCCCACCCTCAGCGAGCCAATCGGGACGGTGGCACTGATCGCGGGACTGGCCGGTGCCGTGCCGCCCAGCATCTGCCTCTGGCTGGCAACCCGGCAACCGCGCTGACAGACGGCGTTGCCTTCCCGGCTCCGGCCGGGAAGGCAAGATTCCAGGGCCGCCGTCCTGTCGATGCCGGCGAACGTCACAGTGGCGTTCTCCCAGTCCTCTGGATGCTTCTCCGGCATGGCGGATGTCCCGCTTAAAGGACCGGCCCGAGCGACTGCCAGCACCACCGCCCTGTGCGAGCATGAACGGGACATGATCGAGATAGAGACGCGTGCCCCAGGGGCAGATGCGAGATGGGACGCCCGAACAGCGGCGCTCCTGACAGCCCTGGCGCTGCTGACCGCATGCGGGGACTCCAAGGGGGACGGGACCCATCCCTGCACCTTGATCGACTCGCTCAAGGGCATCGGGGTGGGGGGCGCCCCGCAACTGGCGAACAGGGTTGCCGACGCGGCACTCACCGTCTGCTGGACGGCACATGCCGTAAGCGCGCCCTGCGGCTGCGCGAGGCGCCGCCGGAGGCACCCGAGACACCGGGGAACCCCGTCATGAGCACAGGAACCCCTACCGCGCCAGAAACTCCGGCAACGGAGACCCCAAGCCCCCCGGCGGTGTTGATGTAGGCACCGTCGCCGAGCACCGTCGCGCCCTGGCTCTGCTCGGCCAGGCCGGAAGCCCACCAGGCCTGCGCGTTCGCGGTAGTGCCCGGCACCGGGCGGCCCGCAGCCACCACGAGCCTGGTTCCGCATCGATGATGAGCTGCACATTCGCCGAGAACCGGAGCCTCCGGCAGCTGCCCCAACCACGTTCGAGGTCTCGGACGGTCGCCCCCTGTGATGGCTCTGCTATCGACGCCCAATTCCTGGAAGCGGGTCTCATCCACCACCCATCCCCGGGTATTGGCTTCGGAGGGGTCGGCACCGTCCTTGAAACGCCACCGAGCGAAGAGATTCTCGACATTGAAGGTGGCCAGTCGCAGTCTGTGGACATGGAATTCTCCCCGAAGGGGGGACAGGTGCGGGTCCACACGCGCGCGTGCTCTATCACCAGTGTCCGCGCGGCCCGAGCAGGCTGCAAGCCGAGTGTCGAGCGGAGCTACGGGGAAACGTCCACGGCCAGCACGATCCGCCCAACAGGCAAACGCGGCAACGGCAGCGCGGACAGCACCTTCCGCACCCTGGTACGCATCGACACCGCCCCGGTTGAGCCCGCCGTAGAGGGGCCCGTGACCACGGCGATGGTCAGCCAGCAGCGTCGACCGGAGTCCGTACAGACCCGTCTGCACACAGCAACGCGTCGGTGAGCTCGAGTAGTTCGTGCCCGCGTGCGGTCAGGCACGAGTAGCCATTGGAGGAGGCGGACGGCGGTGCTGTTCAGGTGGCCGACTCTGCCGGTCCTTGCCCGTGCCACGCCGTGGGTGACACAGAGACGGCGGTGAGGCCATCCGGCACAGGCGGCGGATACGCTCAGCAGACAAAATCCGAGCTGTTGGCCCAGAAAGTTAGATGTGACCATGTCTGGGCTCCGATGATGCCGTCGACCGTGATATCGGCGCATCCCTGGAATCTCCGTGTCGCAGCCTCGGTGACCGGCCCGAAGTCTCCATCCTCGACGAGGTCTTTGCCCGTTAGCGAATTGTTCAGATAGCACTGTGCCTGTCTTACCGCTACTCCTGACGAGCCACGCTTGACCGATGGACGGGACTTGGTATGGTTGCAGACTTGACTAACCATAGAGAGCCTCCTCTACATACTTTGCTCAAGTGCTCGGTCTAGTGCTTCGAAGCCATTCCGGGAGCTCGTGACGATCAGTCGTTGCCCAACCAAGATCTTGTTCGGGTCGGGATGTTGTTCCACGCCTGAAGCTGTTCGACCGTGGTCCTGTATCTTTGGGCCAGCTTGTAGAGCGTGTCGCCCGTCTTGACAGTGTAATATGCGCCTTCTGTGTTCATGCTTGTATGTTAGGCGTATCCACCATTGCCTGCATGTTCACGACCTTGCGGCTCGGTGAGTTCATGCGATTGGCGGTTGTCTGAGGAAGGTTGTCGCTGCATCCTGCTCGGCCGACAGAGTGGAGGATCGATGGAGAGCCCGGAGGATCCGATGGACAGCGACGTGCAGAAAACCCGGACCCGGCCGGCCTTTTGGTCGTCATCATCGGTGATGCCGGCGGCGGGCGACACGTGCACATGAGTACAACGACGGGGGCGTAAGTGGTGACCGGGCGGCTGCCGCCTCGCCCGACAGGCGGTCCGCGCACACTACGTCGCGGGCGTGACCGGCCTGCTCAGCCAGCCGCCAGCAGTTCTTGCACTCGACGGCGGACAGCAACGAACGCGCGGGCGGTGGCCCGTGGTTCCAACCGTCCCGCGATCCTAGCGTCATGTCCTATTCGCTGGGCTCAGGGCTTCCACCAGGTTTTTCGAATCCACGCTCGGAGCCCCGCACATTACTCAGGACGGCCTTCCCTTGCCGGTCAACCATACGGGTCACCGACTCCTGCAGGATGCCGAAGGCGATCGCCCAAGCGATAATTTGGGGGCCACTGTTCAAGTTTGACAGCCCCGGGATGAATTCACCGTGGATGAGCAGGATGCCCAGGAGTGCTGACAAAGCCCCGACCGGAAGCCTCAGGAGCATCAACATCATGGGCACCGAGTACGGCGTGCTCGTTCCCTGGATGGATCGAATTGACACTGCACCCGCCAAGGCCGCTGCGCCCAGCCCAGCGGCTTCCACAAGCAAAACGTCAGTGCCGCCGGGCCTTGCGCCCACTGGGCAAGCTCCTCCTGCAAAGCATAGATTACGCGGTATCGCTGAAGGGCTGACGTAACCCCACACGACAAACAGCCCAGCAATGATGCCAGTGACGATAACCGAGGCGAGCAGGATATTACGGAAGCTCCGGAGCCTGGCCCTTTCCGTTTCTTCGGCGTCGTGCGCTGCCAGCAACGTGCTGGCCGCCAGATCTCTCAACGATGGCTTAAGCTCGTTCTCGGTACTCTTCAACCGTTCTTCCAGGAGCTGCAGCCGTGGATCTGCACGTCCCAGGTGCTGCCGAGCCTGCGCGAGCACGACGGCTCCGCGCCAAGTCAGATCGTCTTCTCTCGTCAGGTGTAGAAGTTTTACTTCGACCTTATGGATGTTGGAGAACGCTCGGTCAACCGTCGAACCGGTAAGCTTTGACCAGGTACTACTCTTGTCTCCAATCGCGCTTCGCGCAGCACGTAGGTGGGTGGCCGTCTTATTCGCGATCTCCTCATCACGGGAGTCCAAGGGCGGCTCCATTTTTCGAATTCTGTTGAGCTGGGACTGGAGTTCGGCGATATGCGCGGCAGCGCGCTGGCACCAAGGTGATCTCCTCGGCCCGGCTACATCCTGATCATCATCGAACGGGTGCGAGGTGCGAGTCGACATGAGACTTCCTTCGAAACATTCCCCCAACTCCAATTAGGAGCCCAGCATGTGAGAGGTGCAACTTGAGCCCAACCCATGGGTCGTCTCCAACAACTACGGGTTGAAGCGTGAGCACCTGCCGGACTTGCAGCACCTGGTACTGAGGTTGAACTCGCGATAGCGGCTGGCTTGGTCATGGCGCATCGAAGGTCAGGCCGTTCTCGGCGAGGCAGTCGTCGAGCAGGTGCGGGCGGTACTGGATCTTCTTCAGCTTGCGCTTCATGACGCGGGCGAAGTGGTCGAGGTCGGCGGTGGCATCGGCCGTCACGCGGTATCGCAGGTGAGTGACCCCAGCCCCCGGTGGCTCGGCATCCGTTCACGAGCGGGGTCCGCCCCTCTGGCCGCCCTTGTCGGCAGTGCGCGACAGGATCGTTGCGGGTGATCGCAAGTCTGGATGCTCCAGGTAGAGGCGGCGCAGCTCTGCGTGAGGATCTCCGCGGGACTCCGGCTGGGCGATGGTGTCGAGCAGTTCGCGTTCGGCGTCGCCAAGGTCCTCCTCGGCCGTCTCGGCGATGCCCCAGCTGTCCCAAGGCAACGCCTCAACCTTGTTCAGAGCAGCCAAGCCGCGCACCACACTGGCCCGCACCATCCGCAGCCCGGTCGACCCGGCGGAGCCGCTCTGTGCCGGATGACCTGTGGGAGCGGATAGCTCCGTTGCTGCCGTCCCGACGCCCCGCCCTGGCTGCGGAAGCTGCCCGCAGTGCAGGTGTTGCGGCAGGTCTGGTTTCAGCAGTACTGGTCCCCACCCCGCGGCAGCCGGTCATAACGCACTGGCCGGCCATAGCGATCCGCCCAGTCCCGGGTGATGAACAACCGGGCCAACCAGTCCTCGCCATGCGCCGCGAGTTCCTCCAGCGCGACACGCAGAGTCTCGGCGACCAGCTCACCGCGGTTCAGGCGACGGACCGCGGCGAGCACATGCGTGGAGTCCGTCCGGATCCGTCCGCGCCGCTTGATTAGGCCCGTCGCCGCGGGATGGTCGACCATCACCGCCAGCAGGCGTTCTGCCCGATCCCCTCGGCGAATCGGTCGCGGAACTCACTGAGCACCGAGAAGTCGAAGCTCGGATCATCCAGTTCCAGGCCCAGGCAGTACTTCCAGCCCAAGCGACACCGAGCTACCTCGGCAGCCTGCCGGCGGTGAGGTTGTCCACGTACTGCAGCACGGATACCAACGCCAGCCGGGCCAGCGACGCTCCGGCCCGCGCTGTGCGACTGCCAGTCCAGTGATCCAGTTGCCGTGGTCCATGCGCAGAGTGACGATTTACTTGACGTCTGACGATCTTGGATCTTGGAGGTTTCCGTGACAGCCATCGACGAGAAGCGGAGTCAGATTCCTTGGATCGGCGCGCCGGTGGACGCCGGCGCCGGTAGCGAGGAAGGTCCGAACCCCGACGGGCGCGGCCGGTCACGTGACTTCGAACACGGATCGATCTACTGGACGCCGGCTACCGGTGCCCATGAAGTCCACGGTGACATCCGCAACCACTATGCGCGGCTCGGCGGGTCCGGCAGGTTCCTGGGCTACCCGACGACGGACGAGTTGGGCTGCCCAGATGGCCGTGGCCGCTTCAACCACTTCGAGGGCGGTTCGATCTACTGGACGCCGGAGCGCGGTGCCCATGAAGTCCATGGCGCCATCCGCGACCTGTGGTCGAGCATGGGATGGGAACGCTCGTTCCTCCGCTATCCCGTCACGGATGAGATGGGGCCACCGGACAATCGCAACAACAGGTTTGAGGGCGGGCACGTCACCTGGACGCCCGCAGGCGGCCCCGTAGCGCACCACAGCACCCCTATTGACTGAGTCCCAAACAGGGAAAGGAAAGGCGGCGCCAGGCGCGATTGCACTTGCCGGCTAATGATCCGCCTGAGATCGGTCGCCCGGAGTTCGCTGACTTCGCCGCCTGGTCGGCTGGTCGTGATCACGCCGGGCGCAAGCAGCGCCGAGGGCCGCACTCCGCACCGGGTGCGGCCCTCGGCGCATGTGCTTACGACGGCCAGCCGCCGTACGGCACGGTGATGAGCTCAATGGCGTGGCCCACCGGGTCCATGAAGTACACGCCGCGGCCGCCATCGTTGTGGTTGATCGCACCGGGCTGTTGCTGGTGCGGGTCGGCGTAGTGCTCGATGCCGCGCTGCCTGATTTGCGTGTACGCCGCGTCGAACTCCTCCTCGGAGACCAAGAAGGCGTAGTGCTGCGGGGTGATCCTGTCTGGGGGGATCGTGGCGAAGTCCAGCGTGACGCCGTTGCTCAGGTCGACCGCGACGAACGGGCCCCACTCGGCGGTGATCTCAAGGCCAAGCAGGTCCGCGAAGAACTCTGCGGACTCCCGGTTGTCCCGGGCGTGGACGATCGTGTGGTTCAACTCAACTGACAAGGATGCCTCCGAGGGCATCTCCCGACACCTCCATGCCTCACCCACAGCCGTTCTATTACAGTCCCCTCGTCCAGCCGGACCCCCCCATAAGTGCCTGCTCCAGGCACGCCTGGAGGCAGCCGCCACTTGGGCCGAACGCCTGCGAACCCCCAGGGGACAAGGCCGCGTAAACACGCACCCGGTCTCGTGCACCTGGTGAGTCGTCGACGGGCGGAGCCCTCCGAGAGGAGTGCCGCCGCAGCCGGGGACCGGGGGATGCCGGTGGGCAGCGGTGGCGTCCTCGGCGCCATGGTGGTCGTGCCACGAGTGGATCCGCAGATTTGTGGGCGTGGCTTAGGGCGAAGGGTGCTGGGTTGGCGGCTGGTCAAGCGGGGCGACTTCGGTGGGGTTTGGCGCACTGCTTCATGAAGGGTCGGATGAAGTGGCGCCGTCATACCGGGACCGGAGGCCAGCGGCCCACTTGCAGGACCGCGAAGAGCTGAACTGCGAGAGCGCGCTGTCGCCGTGGCGAGGGCCCTCAGGGTGTGAATGTCTCCAGGTGTTCCAGCCGTACGAAGCGGCTCTTTGGGCTCGCCTCGTGCACCGCGCGCTTGAGCGAGGCGAGTCCGCCCCAGTCGCGGGCGGGCTCGCCCAGGGGGTGGTCGAAGTCGTCCCAGTGCGTCGGCAGGACGTAGGCGGGGTGGCCGAGGATCCGCAGCAGGCGCGGCACGTAGGCGTGCACGGAGTTGCCGCCGGGCTGGACCATCACCACGTCGGCATGCCGTCCCGCGAGGTCGGCCTCGCTGTAGTTGGCGCCGCCGAGGTTGACGATGGTGAGGTCCCCGGCGGTGATGCGGTAGGCGAGGCTGCCGCCCTCGACCAAGTCCGCGATGGTGCGCGGCCGTGGCGGCGGCGCGGCTGGGCGGGTGCCGGGGAAGGGGACCTGTGGATGGTTGCCGACCATGGAGTGCACGGACCTGAGCACCTCGATTGTGTAGCCGTCGAACTGCAGATACTCGCCGCCTTGCACCATGGAGAGCTGCTTGGCCGGGGCGTCCATCGCCAGCATCAGGTTCACGTGGCTTTCGGTGCCGAAGACGGTGGCCCCGGTGGTGGCGGCGAGGTGGGGCACGTCGGTGATGTGGTCGTAGTGGCCGTGGGTGACGAGGATCTGGTCGGCCCGCAGCCCGTGCCCGTCTATCAGCTCGCGGTCCACGCGGATCGGGGTCGCGGGATCGGCGCCCTTCGCGGTGTAGGTGCCGGTGCGGAAGCGGGTCAGCCAGGGGTCGATCAGCACCGTGGCCGCCTGGTCGCCCGAACCCACGCGGATCTCCCACCCGTTGTTGCCCAGCCAGCGCAGCCACACCGGCACGGAGGCGCCGCCGCCCGCCCTGCCCGCCGCGGCCGCCCGCGGGCCGGCCGCTCCCGCCGCTGCCCCTCCGGCCGTCGCTGTCAGGCCCGCGCCCAGGGTGGCGCCCACCAAGCCGCGCCGCGAGATGCCGTTGTTCCGCATGTGCCTGCCTTCCGTGAGGTTCCGCGTTCCGGATGAGGAGATCGGAGCACGGCGGCGGGCGTGACGTCCAAGACCGTTCTCCGGCACCAACTCATATCGCAGCCGATATCGTTCCAGCGTGGACCTGTTGAGGCAGCTGCACTACTTCACCGTCGTGGCCGAGGAAATGCACTTCGGACGGGCCGCGGAGCGCCTCGGTATCGCCCAGCCACCGCTGAGCCAGCGGATCCGCGGCCTGGAGAATCACCTAGGGGTACGGCTCTTCGACCGCTCCCGGCGGCAGATCCGGCTGACGGCCGCGGGCGCGGCGCTCATACCCGAGGCCCACCAGATCCTGGCCCGGGTCGCCCGCGCGCGCGAGCTGGTCGTGCGCGCCGACCGCGGCACCCACGGCACGGTCCACCTCGGCGTGGTGCCGGAGCTTCCGGGCCGGCTGCTGGCGGCGCTGCTCACCGAGTTCGCGGCCGTCGCCCCGGGCGTACGGCTGGAGCTGCACGAGCTCACCACCGCCGAGCAGCTGAACGGGCTTGGCGACCGGATGCTCGACGCCGGGGTCCTGGACCACTCGCAGCCCGCGTCGGACGAGCTGCGCTGCGGCCCTCCGATCGAGCTGCCGCTCGGCGTCGTGCTCCCCCGTGCCTCGCCGCTCGCCGGCCGAGCGCGCATCGACGTCGCCGAACTCACCGGGAAGGATCTCGTCCTTGCCCCGCACGCCGCCGCGCCCGCGCTGCACGACGCGGTACTCGCGTACTGCCTCGGCCACGGCGTCCACCCCGGGCAGATCAGCGAGGCTCGCAACCCCGAGGTCATGCTGGGCCTGGTCATCGCCGGCTACGGCATTGCCTTCAGCCACCCCGCGATCGCCCAGAAGGAACCGAGGGTGGTCTGGCGGCAGTTGACCCCCGACGCACCGTGCCAGCGGCTTTGCTGCGCCGCCCCCGCGACCGGCCCGCATCCGGCCGTCGCGTCGCTGCTCGACACGGCGACGGAGGTCTTGCTCCGTGGCGGTGCCGCGGACCCGCCGCCGGCCCTCGGCGCCACGTCCGGGGACACTCCTGGGGAAGGAGGTGAGCCGCGCCCGTGGAACGTCGTTTTCCAAGCCAGGTGACCGGTCTGCGAGATCGGGTGAACGATCTGCAGAACCGGGTGAGCTCCCTCTTCACCGGTCTGGGCGTCGTGCCGCGCCTCCACGTGTGCTGCGTCGACTGTGGCCGGGGGGCCGGTGTCGACGCCGATACCCCGGCGGTGCTGGCCTCCGTGGTCAAGGTGCCGCTCGTCCTGGAGCTCGCCCGGCAGGCCGCGGCAGGCCAGCTCGACCTCGCCGAGCGCGCCGTCGTCGGCGCCGGCGACCGCCTCGGCGGCACCGGCACCTCCGGGTGCAGCGACGACGTCGAGATGAGCCTGCGAGACCTCGCCCGCATGGCCATGACCGTCAGCGACAACGCCGCGGCGGACGTCCTCTTCCGCCGCCTCGGCGCCGACACGGTCCAACTCCTCGTGAAAGAGCTGGACCTGACCGGTACCCGTATCACCGGCGGCCCCGGCCACATCCTGGCAACCGTGGCGAAGGACCTCGGCTCCACCGACCCGCAGGCGTTCGCCCGCACCTTCGCGGCGCTCCCGCCCGACCGGATCCCGGACCTGCGTGCACTCGACCCGGAGCGTACGAACAGCGGCACGGCACGCGACATGACACGGCTGCTGAGCCTGATCTGGACCGATCGCGCAGGCCCGGCGCGAGCCTGCGCCACCGTCCGCGGCTGGATGAGCGAGCAGGTCAGCTGGCACCGCCTGGCGGCGGCCTTCCCCGCCGACGTGGCCGTGGCGGCCAAGAGCGGCACCTTCCCCGGGGTACGCAACGAGATCGGCGTCGTCACCCTGCCCACCGGCCCCCGCTACGCCGCCGCCGTCCTCATCCGGACCGCCACCCCCGACACCCGCCGCCCGGACCTGGACACGGCGATGGGTGGGGCGGTCCGCGAGGCGGTGGCGGCACTAGGAGGCTGCTGCACGGCCACCGCCACGGAACGCCCGTGAACAAGCCGTCCACCGCTGGTCAGTTGAGCGGAAGTGCTGTCCGGTTTGTGATCACTGACGAGATGTGGGACCGGATCGAGCTACTGATGCCGGCGGATCCTGTCGCGGGCGGCGGTGGGCCGACAACGGCAGCACTCTTGAGGCCATTCCGTGGAAGTACCGCACCTGCTCGCCATGGCAGGACCTGCCGGACGGATTCGGCTCGTTCAAGACCGCTCACAACGGCTGATCAGGTGGGCCGTGGACGGCACATGGGAACGGATCCTCGCCGCGGTGCCGGCAGCGGTCGACGCCGGTGACGACTTCGGCTGGACTGTGTCGGTGGACTCCACCGTGTGCCGGGCCCACCAGCATGCCGCCGGGGCCAGGAATAGGGGGTGCCCGGCCGGTCCGAACCCGACAATCATGCGCTCGGACGCAACCGCGGTGGCCTGAGCACGAAGGTCCATCTCGTCAGCGACAGCCATGCGCGGCCCCTGGCCCGCAAGCGCAGCGCGGTCGAAGGATGCATCAACCGGAGTCAAGCAGTGGCGCGGTCTGGCCATGCGAACGGACAAGCTCGCCGTCGCCTCTCAGGCTGCACTCCATCTCGCCGCCGTTCTCATCAGGGCTTGGCGATGGCTCGCCCGCGAGGAATCGGCCACCCAGCGCGCGTTCACGGGCCAGGATCACCCCTCGCTCGATCTGCGGGCTCCTGGGTCCACGGCACGCTCGCCGGCCCGCGCGGACGTACGGCTGCACGCCCGCCGCGATATGCAGCCGCCCGTCGCGCCAGGTCGCGGCGTTGTACGGCGGTCAGCCGTACAACGCCGCGGACCGTGAGCGGTACCTGTCACCGATACCCGGTCGCGTCCGCCGGCTTGCCGGCGTCGTCGACCTCGACCATGTAGCGCCAGCAGTCCGGGCGCGAGCCGTCGAGGTCGGTGAAGCCGTACTCCTGAGCGAGTTGCCCGCTGGACAGCGACTGGCCGTTCCAGCGCGCGACGTCGGCGTCGCCGGCCAGCGCCGCGACCGCGCGTCCGACGTACGACGGGCTTTCCGAGATGCAGAAGTGCGGCACCTTGGCAAGTGCGTCGCGCCAGTTGTCCTCGGTGACGCCGAAGTTGTCGAGCATCATCTCCGAGCGCAGCCAGCCGGGGGTGAGCGCCACCGCCGTCCCGCCATGTGGCTTCAGCTCGTGTGCGAGCACGAACGCCATGCGCAGCACGCTGTTCTTGGCCAGGTCGTAGAAGTACGAGTTGCGGTAATTCGCTCCGTTGTATACGGACGTCCCGTCGGTCATCTCGACCACGAGCCCGCCCGGTCGCCGCACCAGCAGCGGCAACACGAAGTGGCTGGTGATCGCGTGGGTCTCCACGCCCAGTCGGAGCAGCCGCAGTCCGTTGTCGAGGTCGTGCTCCCACACCGGCGTGTCGAACGCGAACAGCCGCTCGCCGCCCCAGAGATCGTTGACCAGCACGTCGAGCCGCCCCTGCTCGGCGTCGATGCGCTCGGTCAGCGCACGGACCTGCTCGGGCACCAGGTGGTCGGTCGGCACCGCGATGCCGGTTCCGCCCGCGGCGGTGACAAGCTCCGCGGTCTCCTCGATCGTCTCGGGCCGGTCGTACTCGGAGCGCCGTTGCCGAGTCGTGCGGCCGGTGACGTAGACGGTCGCACCCGCCGCGCCGAGCTGGACGGCGATGCCGCGCCCGGCGCCCCGCGAGGCCCCTGCAACCAGGGCGATCTTTCCGTGGAGCTCCGGTTTCGCTGTGTCAGGCATGAATCCCCTTGAGTCCCTTGTCTATCCGTACGGCCCCGGTCCACGTCCGTCATCGACGCCGACCGGTGAAGGCAAGTTTCGACCTAAAACCCGACACTATGTGTCGTATTTTTCACCCGTCTCACGGACCGCGCCCACGGCAAGACGAAGCGCGTTCTCCCCCACGGCTTGTGGACGGAGATCGCGGTGGCCGCCGCCAGCAGCGCCAGCCCGGCGCCGGCCCCGGCCGCGAGTTGCACCCCGACGCCCTCGCTCGGCGCCGCGACCTGCTGCTGCAGCCAGTGCCGGAACAGGAAGTGCCCCGCCAGCATCAGCGCCACGTTCACCACGAGTTTCGCCGCGATCCAGTAGTGGCGCAGCAGTCCCCAGGGGGTGGCCAGTGCCAGGACCAGGCCGGTCAGCAGTGAGGTCCAGGCGAGCAGCGCGATCAGCTCGACCCCGAGCAGCTCCATCACCAGCCGGGTCGCTCGCAGCAGCTCGGGGCTCTCGGTGAGGAAGCCGGCGACGGCGAGGATCACCTGGGCGAGCTCCACTCCCAACCAGCCGACCGCGGCGATGACATGGCAGGTGAGCAGGGCCTTGCGCGTTCGCGGGGACAGCCGCGAAAGGCGGGTGGCAGCCGTCCCGCGCCGTCCGGCCGCCCGACGCCCGCTCGCGCCCTGTCCGGCCCTACCGCTGTCAACCGCCTTGCCCGTTCCTGTCGCGGAGCCGCTCATGGCTGCTCCGTCCGTCGCCGTGCGGTGGGTGCGGCCATATTCGGCGACTCGGCTGCTGCCGGTCGTCGTCACCAGCGTTGATCCGCGCGTACGCGAGGCTACGTACGCCGCCGCCCGATGGCCCGCGCGTCCGGCTCCGTATTCGGCTGCGGGGCAAGATCGGGTGCCCTTATGCTGCCGACCATGGTGGGGAGGTGGGCAGCGGGTGGTGGCTTCCCGGCGCTGCCTTTGCCCCGCGACTTCCTGGCCGCGGGCGTTCTGGCCGTCCTCATGGGCGTCGGCTCCCACTTCGCGGCCGCGGCGCAGGACGGGCAGCAGCCGGATGCCTGGGCCTGGTTGTCGGCGGCGGTCGCCGCTGGTGGGCTGGCCTGGTGGCGGGCCGCGCCGATGGTGATGCTGACCGCGGTCGCCGCGGGCACCGGCGTCTACATCCTCGGCGGCAGTGCGCTCGGCCCGGTCCTGCTGTGTCCTGTCGCCGCGACGTTCCAGATCGCCCGGGTCCGACCGATGCGCGTCTCGCTGCCCGCATGCGGGGCCGCGGCCGCGGTCGTCGTCGCGGCGCTGCTGATCCGGGTCGTGGACGAGAGCAGCCTCGCCGTGATCATCGGGATCGCCTCGCTGAACTGGCTGCTGCTGCCGTGGTCGCTGGGCACCCTGGTGCAGGTGCGGACCGTGGCCGCCCGGCGGCTGCGGGCGGAGCTGCTGGAGCGCGGTGCGCTGGAGGAGCGGGCCCGGGTCGCCCGGGAGGTGCACGACGCCGCCGGGCACGGCCTGTCGGTGATCGCCATGCAGGCCGGCGTGGCGCTGCTGGTGCTGGACGACGACCCGGCCCAGGCCCGCGAGTCGCTGCAGGCCATCCGCACCACCAGCACCGAGACGCTGGCCGACCTGCGGTCCGCGCTCAGCATGATGCAGGCGGCCGAGACCCCCGGACTCGACGGCCTGCCCCGGCTGGCCGAACGCGTCCAGGGCGCCGGCCTGCCGGTCGATCTGCGCATGGAGCCGCTGCCGGAGGACCTGCCCGGCGACCTCGACGCCGCCGCCTACCGCGTCGTGCAGGAGTCGCTGACCAACGTGCTCCGGCACGCGGGCCAGGCCCGCGCCCAGGTCAATATCGCCCGCGAGAACGGCGCATTGCTCGTCGAGGTCGCCGACGACGGCACCGGGTCGCCAGCGCATTCCGACGGGCGCGGACTGACCGGGATGCGCTCGCGTATCGAGGCTCTGGGCGGCACCCTCACCGCGGGGCCGGGCGAGGCGGGCGGCTTCCGGGTTCGCGCCCAGATCCCCGTTCCCGTATCCGTACCGGAAGGAGCAGACCGATGATCCGGGTGGCGCTCGCCGATGATCAGGCGCTGATGCGGATGGGCCTGCGCGTGCTCATCGAGCGCGAGGACGACCTCGAGCTCGTCGGCGAGGCCGAGGACGGCGCGGCGGCGATCAAGCTGGTCCAGCAGACCGCCCCCGACGTGCTGCTGATGGACGTCAAGATGCCGGGGATGGACGGGCTGGAGGCGCTGCGCACCATCGCCGCCGACCCCGCGCTCGCGGGAACCCGGGTCGTCATCGTGACGACCTTCGAGATCGAGGAGTACGTCTTCGCCGCCCTGCAGGCGGGCGCCAGCGGCTTCGTCCTGAAGGACACCGACCCGCTGGAGGTCGTGCACGCCATCCGCGTGGCCGCGGCCGGCGATGCCCTGCTGTCCCCGGCCGTCACCCGCCGCGTGGTCTCGCGCTTCGCCCAGCACATCGCGGGCGGCACCACCTCGTCCTCGGCCCTGGACGAACTGACCGAACGGGAAAGGGAGATCGTCGCCTGGGTGGCGACCGGCCGCTCCAACGACGAGATCGCCAAGGAGCTCTACCTCAGCCCCGCCACCGTACGCACCCATGTCGGCCGCGCCACCATGAAGCTCGGCGCCCGCGACCGCGCCCAACTCGTCGTCTTCGCCGTACGCGCCGGCCTGACACTGCCCGGCGACCCCTGAGACGAGGCGCGCTGTCCGAGCCGCCGTTATAGAAGCCGCCGGGCCGGTCGTTCAGGCGCCGGCGGGCTCCCGGCCGCGGCGCCGGGCCAGCAGCATGGCCACGACCGTCAGCCACAGCAGCGACAGGAACCTGCCGAGGGGAACGAGGTAGGTGAGACTGCCGTCCTCGGGCAGCAGCATCACGACCGAGCCGAGGGCGAGCGCCCCCAGGACGACGCCGGTCCACCCCAGCCACGCGGGCAGCAGCTTGGCGCGCATCAGGGCGAGGCCGCCGACCGCGACGATCGGTGCGAGGCTGATGACTACCATCGGCCCGCCGAGTACGAAGGTGATCTGGTGCACCACGAGCAGCACCGGTTCCTCGGCGATGTTCTCCGGCCGCTGCGCGACCCACTGCAGCACCCCGGACAGCAGCAGCCCGAGCGCGGAGGCGAGCCCTCCGGCGAACGTCACCAGCGCCGCCTGGACCCGGCCGGTGCGGTGGACCACCGCGCTGAACCAGGCGCTGAACCAGGCGAAGACCAGGGCGGAGACGCACAGCGCGGCGCCCGAGATCCGGGATACCCCGGGGTCCTCCATCCGCCACAGCACGATCAGCTCGGCGGCATCGTCGGCCGCGGGGTAGGTGCTGGTGGCCAAGGCGCTGTGGAACATCAGGCCGAGTATGAAGGAGCCGAAGAACACCGCGATGGCCACCACGCCGCCATATCCGGCGGCGGCTGCTGACGGGGATCGCTGATCGGCGCGTACGACAGGTGGGGATGACAGGGCGGACATTCTCGGAAACTTCCAGGGACTTGAGCGATTTGCCGGATCGAAGGGCGATGTGGGGCAGGTCCTGCCGAGGCTCAAGCCCGCTGGTGGCCCCCGACCCGGCGGCGGCCGGCGTACGTCGTCCACTCCGCGGCCGCCCCGGCGAGCACGGCCGCCACCATCGAGACCATCTGCAGCGCGCTGCCCGCGAACGGGCCGAACTCACCAGGCGCGGCCAGCCGGTCCCACACCCCCGACGACACCACGAACGCCGCGATCAGCAGATACGCCGGCATCACGAGGCCGATGACGGACGTCCACCGCCAACGGGCACCCAGCGCCACCACAGCTGCCGAGCCGAGCAGCAGCACTGCCCCCGGCGGAATCAGCGGGAACTCCCCGACTCCGGACAGCTTCTGCACGGCGATCCCGGCGGCCGCCGCGGCCAGCGCGGCGGCGTTCAGCTTGCCGGCGAACGGAAGGATCCTCTTGGTCTGCAGCTTGCTCTGCATGATCTGCCTCCAGTGCTTCGTGATCCGAATTGACACCGGAGATGGTGCGTCGGGGGCCTTCGTCGCGTCGTCAACGTGAGCGCGACACCTCCCGTACGCAGATCTGCGTACGGGAGGGCACTCCGCTGCTCTCTAGTTCGGTGTGCCCCCACTCAGAGCGGTGACCAGCGTCCTCATGTCCGGGAAAGCCCCACAGCATCTCACTACGACCTCAGGGGCGCGGCTCAGGTCCTCCCAGGGACGCGGAAGGGGCCCAGGGGCCCGCGATGGGCCCAAACGACCGGGAAGGATCGGGGAAAGCCAGGCCCCGCCGGATGGAAGCATGACTTTGACCTGCGGAAACGGGAAGTGCAAGGCAAGGTCCGGGAAGATCACGGACGAGTCGCGGAGGATTCTCGCTCTGCTGAGGACCTGAAGGTCGTGGACCACTGATGGGGCGCTTGCGGAATGTGAACGGGGCTCGACCGTGAGCGCATACCCCAGCCCGGGTCATCGGCGGAACGAGCGTCCACGACAGTGTCCGCTGCGCCTGATGACCGTTTCCCTGAAATGGGCGAAAAGCGCAGACTGAGAGAAGACCGTCCGCCGTTGGGAGGCGGACCATGGCACTGCGTGCCTCGGGTGGAAAGGGTGAGCTTGTGCCGTCAGATCGGCCGGGCGACGAGGCGGGGCGCGGGCCGCTGTGGTCCGAGCCGGGGACGCTGTTGGAACGCGTTGCGGTGGCGGTGTTCGGCGTGGATGAGGGCGGCCGGATCTGCTACTGGGGCCCCGGGGCGCAGAGCCTTTTCGGCTACCGTTCCGACGAGGCGCTGTCGAAGCCTGGTGGCATCCTCTTTCCTCGGCCTTCGGGTGGTGGCCCAGGCCCATGGACTCGCTTGTTCGAGCGGGGCCGGATGGAGGGGTACTGGCGCGGGCGGCTGCATGCGCGGCATCGGGACGGCACGGTCTTCGATGCCGGATTCCGGGTCTTTCCGGTGGCCGGGGTCGGGGGGCGTGGGGTGGTCATGGCCCTGGCGAGCCGGGGTGACGAGCTGGATCGGGTCAAGAACAATCTCGCTTTCCTCGATGTCCTCTTCGAGAGCTGTCCCATCGGCCTGGTCATGTTCGACGAGGATCTGCGCTTCGCCCACGTCAACCAGACGCTTGCCGACATGGACGGGTTGCCCATAGAGGAACACCTCGGTCGGCATGTCAGCGAGGTCGTGATCGCCTCCGACGGCGGTGAATACGAATCCGTGCTGCGTGCCGTCGCCGAGGTGGGCCGGCCGATCGTAGGGATGCTGGTGGGCGTGCGCACGAGAGGGCGCCCGGATCAGGATCAGGTGTGGTCGGTGAGCCTCTTCCCCCTCGAGCGGCCACGGGGGATCCGCTTCTTCGGGGTGGGCGGGGTGATGGTGGACGTGACGGCCCGGGAGCAGGCCATCGTGGAGGCATCAGCCGCCCGTCAGCGATTGGCGCTGCTCGACCGTGCCGCCGCCCGAATCGGCACCACCTTGGACGTGAAGGTCACCGCCCGGGAGGTAGTCGACGCCGCGGTTCCGGACTTCTGCGATGGCGCCGTCGTGGAACTCATGGAGTGGACGGATGAGAAAGAGCCGTTTGACCCGGCTCTGCCCCTGGTCACCCGCCGGATCGCCGCTGGCACCATTCTGCCTCCGCCTGCGACGGAGCTGGTCAGCGGCCTGGAGGTGGTGACGTACCCGCCAGGCTCCACCATCCACCAGGTGCTGCAAGCCGGGCGTCCTACCTCGGCTCTGGTGGACGAGGACTTCGTGACGCGGACCGTCCTGACCGAGGAGCGAGCCCGGCTGCTGATCGACAGCGGCCTGGTCAGCCTCCTTCTCGCACCCCTCATCGCCCGGGGAACCGTCCAGGGAATCGCCATATTCGGGCGGTCCGCAGCTCGGCCGGTGTTCACCGAGCAGGATCTCAGTCTTGCCGGAGAGCTGGCCTCCCGAGCCGCCCTTTGCCTGGACAACGCTCGCTTGTACAGCCGAGAACGGGACATCGCGCTCATGCTCCAACGTGCTCTGCTGCCCAGCTCGCTGGCGAGCAGGCCCTACGTGGGCATCGTTCACCGCTATCTGCCCGGCAGCCGCATCACCGAGGTCGGCGGTGACTGGTATGACGTGATTGACCTGCCCGCCCATCGGGTCGCCCTGGTCGTCGGCGACGTCATGGGGCACGGCGTACCGGCCGCTGCGGCCATGGGACGGCTGCGCATCACCGCCAGCGCACTTGCCCGACTGGACCCGGAACCGGCCGACCTGCTCACTGAACTCGACCAGTTCGCCCGGGAGTCCGGCATCGAGCTGGCGACCTGCCTCTACGTTGTCTACGACCCCACCGCCGGGCGCACCCGCATCGCCAGCGCCGGCCACCCCCCGCCTCTGGTGCTCCACCCCGACGGCCGGGTCGAGACCATCGGCGATGTCCTGGGAGTTCCCCTGGGCATCGGCGGCTGCCGCTTCCGATCGACCGATATCGACCTACCTGAGGACGCCGTCCTGGTCCTGTACACCGACGGTTTGATCGAGGCGCGCACACACGATATCCAGGAGGGACTGGCCGCACTCCGCGCAGAACTGCATGGGTCGCCCGGCCCGTTGGAGGCTACAGCCGACCGCATCATCGCCCGCCTGCTGCCGGGCGAACCCACTGATGACACCGTGCTCGTTCTCGCCCGTGTACGCCGCATGCCCGCCCGCGGAATGGCGGGCCGGATCCTCCACCTGCGACCGCCGGCGAAGCCGTGGCCCATCCGCCGAACCGGCCGGCGATGGAGCCGACCAGCACGTGCCAGCTGAGGAAAGCATGTCCCGCGGCGGTACGTACACCTGTGCCCACTCGCCGACTCGTCACGGACAGCCACCGCGGTCTCCCACGCTACGGGCATTCCTCGCCCGCCGCAGCCCCCCCGCCCCTCACCCTCCTGGCCTGGGTCAGCTGGCGCCAGAACGACGTCATCACCGCCCGCCTCGCGCTCAAGCAGGCATTGACCACCGCCCCCCACTACGAACTCGCCGGCCTGCTCCACTGCGCTATCAACGACGCTGCGCGCGGCTGCGCGCACGCAGCGTACGGTGGCGCAGGGCACGTCGCTCTTCCTCCTCGAGGCCGCCCCAGATGCCGGACTCCTGGTTGTTCTCCAGCGCCCAGTCCAGGCACTGGTCGGTGACCGGACAGCGTCGGCAGAGGGCCTTGGCCTGCTGGACCTGGACGGCGGCGGGGCCCGAGTTGCCGATGGGGAAGAAGAGTTCCGGGTCCGCGTTGCGGCAAGCGGCGTCCTGACGCCAGTTCATGGTGTGCTCTCCGATCCGCGCCCGTCCCGGGCGCATGGCGTGGGGTCCGCCGCCCCGCGTACCCGCGACGACCCGCAAGCACTCTCCTCACCATCGCCCGCGACACCCGAGCCGAACAGCTGGCGCGGTCGGCGCATGGACACCCGCACGAACTGAGCGACCCGGCAGCTCCGGCATCTCACCCGGGGCCGCCCCGATCAGATCGGGGTCTCTTCCTTGCTGGCTGCCGCGGATTCGAGCAGGTCGGCGACGCGCGTACGGCCCGTCGTCCGCGCCGTGTCGACCACGGCCGCGCTCGGCTGCCTGTGCTGGGCCCTGGTCCTGCACGGGCGCTGAGACTGCCGAGCGGCACAGCCACTCGTTGATGGCCGCGACCAGCACGGTCGCTTCATAGCGGACGCGAGTTTGATATCCCTATGGATGTCAACTGGCCGCTGTTACCGGTCGGTTTCCCCGGCTCTTCCCATGCGCCGCCCCGCCGGGAGGACCCGCCCACCGGTCGGTCCGGCTCCTCCCCCCGGGGGGCGATCGATGCACTCTGTCCGGCGAGATGCCCGACGCTTCGCGTGCGTCGTACGGTTGATCTGTGAAGGTCATCGCCCGGCAGGAGCGGCGGCACGATCTTGCGGATGTCGTGTACGTGCCGACGATTCAGGATCCGGAGCGCCTCGAGAGCGCCCTGCGGGCGGAGGCGTCGCTCGTCCGGCAGTCGGTCCGCTACGGCAGATCCGACCCCTCCCGTCCGCCCTGGCTGGTGGCCGCGCAGCCCTTCGAGCTCGGGCCCGGGCTGACGCGGCAGCTGGAGCGGCTGGGCGCTGCGGTCTTCGCGCTCTGCGACGCCGTCCAGGACCTGTACGCCGAAGGCGATCCCCGGCTCCGCGCTGCTCTGGACATCGGCGTGCCCGAGGATCTGCGCGGCCTCGACCTGCGGCGCTACATCGAGCTGTTCCGGCTCGACGTCGTGGTCAGCCGCGGGACACCGAAGGTGACCGAGATGGAGGAGGCATTCGGCAACGTCGGGAAGATGCACGCCCTGGAGGAGGCCTACGGCGTGTCCGCCGCCCCGCTCTTTGAGGCGTTTCACCGACGGGGCATCGAGCGGATCTGGATGGACGACCGGTACCCGACCTACCAATCCGAGAACGAGCTGGTCGCCCGGCGCCTGCTGGAGGACTTCGGGCGCCGCGTGGATGTGGAGTTCTTCTCGGCCTTCCGCGACGACGGACGCACAGGCTGGCGGTTCTGCTACGTCAAGGAGCTACGGCAGTACGACGAGCGGCTCCGCCGGGACATCGTGAGGGCGGCGGAGCGCCTGATCAATCCGCTGTTCCACGGCTACGGCACGAAGGCGCTGCTCTCCCTGCCGTGGGACCGGGCCTTGGAGGAGCGGATCGCCCTGCGGCTCGGTCAGGACACCATGGCCCTCCTCCAGGCCGCCGTGCCTCAGTCGTACGTGATGCCGGAGAGCCCCGATGAGGAGTTCCTGGGCAGGCTCATGGCGGACGGCCGGAACAAGGTGCTCAAGGTGATCGATTCCGAGGTGTCGGAGTTCACCTGGGGCAGCCGCGGCGTCTTCTTCGGCGATCACTCGGCCGCCCGCTGGCACAGGACCGTTCGCGCGGCCGCCGCCGGACACGTTCCCGGCCATCCCGAGGCCGGATCCACCCGATATCTCATCAGTGATCTCGTCGACAGCGACCGGTTCGACGTGGCGTTCCTCCACCCAGAGAGCCGGCAGCTGTGCGTCATGCCCCGGGCACGGCTCCGTCTCACCCCGATCTACGCGCGGCAGCAGCGGCCGGGGACGGACTGCGAACTGCTCGGCGGGCACGCGACGTTCGTCAATACCAGCCGCAAGGTGCACCTGGGCCACCACGCCATCTGCACCCCGTTCGTCATCGAACGGCTCGAGACACCGTCGGCCATATGATGGCCGCTCGCCTGGCGGTGGCCCGGTCATGGCCCCATGCCCCTGCCCGGAGCCAGGCGGGTCACCACCTCGGTGAAGGACGCGCTGAGGCCCTCGAGCCGCCAGCGCGTGTTCTCCCGCTCGGTGACCAGCGCCGACAGGAGCAGGGCGGTCAGCGCCACGGACCGTTGAATGCCCGGAGGGTGACCATCTGCGCGAGCAGGCTGTGGCCCTCGAAGGGGCCTCCGCCCAGCGCCGCCGCGGTGATCGTTAGCAGGGAGATGACCAGCGTGCAGGGCGCGGCACCGGCCGGCCCCGTGGCGGCCCTTGTATCCTCCTCAGACCAAGATCGAGTGGACACACACTCGGTCATCGCGGCGTTCAGCGAGCTTGGACGACCGTGACGCGGTCGTCGGGGCAGGAGGCCATGAGTCGTCGCAGGGTGCCAGCCTCATCCGGGGCCACAGACAAACGTCAGCGGATCTTCACCGCAGTCCACTCGGTGAGCCCGGGAGGCAGATGACATGGTGCTGGCGGCCCCAGTCGGAGCCAGTGATGGAATCGGGCGGATGGTCCCGCCGGCTCAGCGTGACTGGCCGTCATCATGGGACGGCCCTCGTTTCGACCATGTACACACTATTGCGAGTTGAGACGGCGTATAGCCGACCGTTGGCGCCCATAATGGGGCTTAGGGGCTCTCGCTTGAAGCGTTGTGCGGGGTGCTGTGGGAGTATGCCTCGGTCTTGCTTTCCCGTGTGTGAGTCAAGAACGATGGTGCTTCCGTCAGTTGCGGAGTAATAAAGCTTCTGGCCGAAGAGGGTCGGCATGCTGTTCCGCATAGGGGGATTCGCCTTCCACCGTATCCTTCCGCTCTTGATGTCCGCAGCGATGGTCTTACCAGAGTCGTCCTGGAGGTAGAACGTGTCGCCGTCAGCGATCCCGTAAAGCCCGGCGGCCGCCCAGTTAAAGCCTTCCGCTGAGTGGCGTACCCCGAAGCCTCCTGGGATGGGGACACGCACGTCATTGCGGGTGCGGATGTCGAGGTGCACCACTGCGACATTCCTGGAGGTACCGCTGTAGCCTCCGCTAGTCTTGACCACCTTGTCGCCCCGTTCGACCAGGTATAGGGCGCCCGGCACGGATGCCCCGAAGTTCAGCGTCCCTGTCTTGGTGGCGGTCCAAGCCGCGTGCCCGGTCCTGGGTTCCAGGGCGGTGATCACGGTGCGCTGGGGTTGTTCGCTCTCAGGTGGCTGCGTTCGGATCGTGTACGGCCCAATGGGTGTAGCGATAAGCAACTCATGGGGCCGAAGAGTTCGCTTCCAGCGAATGTGCCGGGTGACCACGTCAGTCGCTAGGATCTGAGGTTTGGGCTTCGACAGGTCCGTTATGTAGAGAGTAGATCCCACCAACTGCGCCGCCTGGAATCCTGGCGTGTCGTTGAAGAACTCGTGATCCGGGATCAGTTCAGTCCACAGCGTCCTGCCGGTTTCGGCGTCCAGCGCGGAGACCCTGGAACGTAGGGGCTCCCATGATTTGCCGTCGCGGCGGGCACGCTGTTGGACGGTGAACACCATGCCGTGGGAAACACCGAGCACGACCACGCCGCTGAACGGTGGCTTCGAAACGCCGAATTCCTCATCATGGCGGCCGCCGGCCCACGCCACTTCACCGTCGTCTGTATTGACGCGCACGATCGAGTCATTGCCGGTCGCGCAATAGATGGCACCAAGGAGAGCACATCTGCGAATGCCACCATGCGCAGTGAGCGACGTCTCCCACGTGTTTCGGCCCGTCGTGTCGGCCGGGGGTGACCAGACGGTCACGGCCCGCCCGCGGCTGCCGCAGGCGCCAGGGCCGTGAGGCCAGCCAGCCAGGCGGGTACTCGCCGGGTGAGCCGGCGGGCTGTGACGGCGCGGAGCGTGTGCACCACTCTGAAGTGGGTCTTTTTCTGCTGCTGTTCAGGGGTGGAGAGCTCAGCGAGAACTTCTGCAGGGGTGGGGCGTTCAGTTGGGCGCTTTCTCAGACAGGCAGAGACCAGATTGCGTAAAGGATCGGACAGGGCGCTGAGGTCCGGCTCTTCGTGAATGCTTCGGTAGGCTGCTGCGTAAGGGCTGCCCGCTTCGAAGGGGCTGTGCCCGGTGGCAGCGAAGACTAGCGTGCAGCCCAAGGAGAACACGTCAGCTGCAGGCCCCGCATCCGATGGAGCGGTGAACTGTTCCGGCGCCATGAAGGCGTGCGTACCGACGATCTGTCCCGTGGCCGTCAGCGGGTTGCCGTCCAGGGCTCGGGAGACACCGAAGTCGATGATGAGCGGGCCGCGCTCGCTCAGCAGGACGTTGCCGGGCTTGAGATCGCGATGTACCACCCCAGCCCGGTGGATATCCCGCAGTGCGCCGGCCAGGGCCTTCGCCAACAAGCACAGCTCTTGCCCGTCCAGCGGGCCGCTCTCTCCCACCCGAACGGCGAGCGATTCTCCTGGTATGTACTGGCTGGCCATCCATGGGTTCGGAGCGTAGGGATCAGCGTCGATGATGGGAGCGGTGAACTCGCTGTGGACCATCCGAGCGGCAGCGACTTCCAGCTCGAAGCGTGCCCGGAACTCAGGGTCCTCGGCCCATTGACGCCCTATCACCTTCAGGGCGACCGTACGTCCGGAGTCGGAATGCGCTCTGTACACCACGCCCATGCCGCCCGACCCCAGCCGACTCTCCAGGCGATAGCCGCCCAAATAGGTAGGGTCGCCCTTTCGCAGCGTCACCCAAGCCCCCTCCGCCGTGACACCTGTCCGAAGTCGCGGGCCAGCCTAGGGTCAGCAGGCTCGATGATGTCGCCCTGTCGTGCCGATCCAACCCAGCGAAACGTTACTGCGGGACTGTAAATCGATCGGCTCTGGAGCACTTGCGGTGGTCGCGGCGGGTGACCGAACGGTCGTCGTTGTTGCTGGCGTTGAGCTTCTGGAGATCGTTTCCCTCAGCTTGCCTGGGTGCATGTTCAACGCCTGGGCCTGGAAGACGAGTTGGTCAATAGATCCCTTTCACGGAGGCGGTGTCAGGCCAAGGCTGGCCTGGGGACTTGGCGTACTGGCGCCGTCGGCCGGTGCGGAGCTGGGGACCGCGAACAGCGGCTTGACGTCCTGATAGGACTGTCAGCTGTCCATGACGGCGGCTGCTGTCCGCTGATCTCCGGTGAGCAGGGCACGTTCGACATCACCCAGGATGTAGAAGGGATCTGGCGGACAGCGTTCCCCGTCTCGGGAGGTGTTTGAGGGGGGACAGAGGCTGTTTTTTGAACTCTCGCCCCTGAGGCCCGGCCGACTGACGGCTCACAACCAGGGCAGCAAGTCGGCAGCGGCCTCGCCGACCGGCAGAGAAGTTCACGCGACCTCACCGGTGTCACGGAGGAGGTCGAGATCCGCCTCCGGCGCGCTTAGCGGGCCGGACTTACGCGTGACCGGCACGCATGCCTCTCCTTCGTCCTTCAAGAGCTTCTCCAGGTCCTCGACTCGGAGATAGCAGTCACCGTCGACGCCCCAGTCACGCCCCCACGAGTTACGCAGCCGTACGACGGGCATGGTGCCCCCTTGTCCGTCGAGACGCGCCTTGAGCGAGACGCCGCGAACGAGGATCGCGTGGCCTCCGAACTCGCCCGGAAGGACCTCGAGCAGTCCGTTGGGAGCTGGCTCGAACATCGAGTCGTACCACTTGACGCCGATCACGACGGGTCCGAAGTACCCCAGCGTCCGCAGCACGTCGTCGACACCGAACGCCCAGCGGTACTCCTCCATGTACCCGCGGGCGACGACCGCCTTCGCGCCTGCCAGCACGGACGTACCGCTGTAGTTCTCCCCGGGCCACTCATCGAGCCGCCGTGCATCCTTGTACACCTCGCGGGCGAAGCTGTCGTTCACGCCGGGCACTTGCACCGGAGTGGCGATAAGCTCGTGGGACCAGGCGAAGCCCACGCATGCGCCCTCGTGACCCTGGTTGAGCCAGCTCGGACAGGCCCATCCGGCCGAGCGCAACGGTGCTCGCTCGGTCACCAGCATCCGAATTGGATAGTCCTTGCTGCGCTCGTCAAACTCCGGGATGCGGTCGAGTCGCGGGTCGATGGTCGTGTTGCCGTTCTTCAAACGTAGGGCGCCCATGTCACTCCTCAATTCGATGCGACCGGTCACTAGCTGACATGACGTGGTGCCGCAGCGCATCCGGAGGGTCGGGCCGTTGCGCCATGTGGGGCACGTGCGACTGGCATATGGCAACGTGAGGGGTGTCGGCTGACGACCACCTCCTCTCGGCCAGGCCCGGGACCGAGCGCAGCATGGTCGACTACCGGCTCCACACCACGGTGGATCCGCAGCCCGGCTGGGACGGCCGGCAACCCATGATGATTTCGTCCGCCGTTCGGATGGGCTCCGCTCAGCCCGGACGCTCGCGAGGGGGCGGAAGGACCGGGAGGGATCAGGACAGGACAGGGTCACCCCGTACAGGAAAGCGGCTCTGACCTGCGGAAACGGGAGTATGAGGCAGGATCCGGAAGACCACGGACCGTTTCGGCCCCCAACTCCAACAGGGGAGACCTCCTCAACCTGTCCCGTCAGCACTCCAGGCTCCGCTTCCAGGGAGGCGGAGCCGCAGCGTTCAGCGAGCTAGTGCCGCATCAAGCAACGTTCGCCCTGTTCTGATGTGACGAGCCGTCCGGGTTTTGTCCTGGGCTTTGTGGCCGTCAGGCTGTGCGGGTGGCAGAACGAGTAGCCGTCCGTGAGATCGATGACGACGAGGGCAGGCGGCTGCTGCGGGTCATCCGCCGCGGCACGGGGTCGGTGGTGACCTGGAGACGGGCCCAGATGCTGCTGCTGTCCGCGCAGGGCATGGCCGTGGCGAAGATCGCCGAGGTGACCTTCACCAGCCCGGACCGGGTCCGGGACGTGATCCACAACTTCAACACCGACGGCTTCGATTCCCTCTACCCCAAGTGCAAGGGCGGCCGGCCGAAGACCTTCACACTGCCCAAGCGGCGCGAGATCAAGAAGATCGCCAAGTCCCGGCCCGCCGAACACGGCTTGCCGTTCTCGACCTGGAGCCTGACCAAACTGGCGGACTTCCTGGTCGCCGAGGTGGTGGTCGACGACATCAGCCACGAGGGCCTGCGCATCCTGCTCCGCGTGGAAGGCGTCTCCGCCGGCGACCGCCTTCGAACTGTCCCCGTCTCCGGCCTGCTGCCGGAGAGCTACATCTGGGCACACCACCAACTCGACGATGGGCACCCTGCACCACGCACTACCAGCTGACACGGTCAGACGGTTACAGGGCAAACGTTGCTTGATGCAGCACTAGGTGGCCGGTTGTCGCGGCCGCCGCCCGACCCGGATGTGAACCAGGCCGGTCACTTCTCCTCGTTGTCCGGTACCAAGCCTGACCTCGAGTACAGCGACTAGGTTCTATCCGGTTGATCAAGCAAGCGGCTTGCGGTAGCGGGCGTACTCGTTCTGTCGCTGGGACCGGTGCGGATGCGCCGTGCCCGTGTACAGCCGGGCGGTCACTGCACCCTGCTCGCGCAGGCTGCGCAGTCCGTCCAGCAACAGGGCCCGGCCGATTCCGAGACGTCTCCGATCAGCCCGGACGCTCAGCTCTTCGACTTCGCCCACGGTCGGATCGTGGCGGCGGATGGAACAGAGGGCGACGCCAACCATCTGCTCCCCGTCCCACGCAGCCTTCCAGCATGCCGCGTCGGCGGTGTCAACGAAGTCCTGGAAGGTGCCCTTCTCCGTGAAGGCGGTACCCGCATACGCATCGACAACCGTCTTCCAGGCCGCACGGTAGTGGCTTGTCCGAACTGGCCCCGTTCTTATCCCGACCGGCAGCTCGCTGCCCTGCTCGGGCAGCTGCCGCAGTTGGCCCAGCTCCAGGTCGACCAGGCTGAAGACACGTCGGTAACCGGCTCGGAGCAGGAGCGCCGTGGCCTCCTGCTCGGAGGCCGTGGCGTTCGCGCCGATCACTGCCGTTCGCGCCGTTCCATGCTGGCTGACCAGCTGGCGGATCCGCTGTTCGGCCCAGCTGAGCATGGCTGAGCCGATGCCCTGACCGCGATGCTCGGGCAGGAGGTAGCCACGGTGCAGGTACAGCCACGTACCGTCCCGCTCCTGCCACCACCGGATCGTCGAGTAGCCGACGACGCCCCCGTCGTACACCACCACGATCTGGTTCTCGGACGGCTCATCCAACGTGGCAGAGACTTCGGCGATCTCGGCCGCTGTCGGGAGCCCTTCCACAATTGAGTGGGCATCGACTCGGTCCCGCTCTGCACAACCCAGCCGCACAGCGGCCATGGCGCCATGGTTCGTCGCCGCGATACGGCCGGAAACCGAAGCCGACCGGCAGGCCAAGCGGTGCCCGCCAGCAGTTCGTTCAGGTCCGGGATGTGGTTGTAGAGCGTGCCCGGGGAGACGCCCAGCAGCTTGGCGATCGAGGTGATGGAGCGGCCGAGGTCGGGCAGCAGGTCACGGGCCGCGCGGATGACTTCCTCGGTGGCGACCGTGGGACGGCCGCCGACCCGGCCGCGGGCGCGGGGCGCGTCTTCAGCATGCAGGCACTGTGCCTGCGCGGTAGAGCTTGATGACGTCAGCCTGTGGCGTCCGGGGCTACGGGAGCGGAAGGCTGGGCTTCTGCGGCCAAAGGTGCTGTCCGTACTTGGCAGATCCTCGTCGAGCAGTGGTCAGTCGGCGGTGTGAGTGATCGGCAGGCGTTGGGTGAAGGTCTTGCCGCCATCGCGGGATTCGTAGACGCCGTTCTGGGTGGCGGCGAGGACTCGGTCGGCATCGACGGCGGTCAGGGCCTGGGGCTGACCGCCGGGGACGGTGGCGGTCTTCTTCCAGGTGACGCCGTTGTCGGGGCTGCGGTGCAGCGCGCCGGTGGGGTCGATGCCGTACAGGCCGGCGGGCTTGGTCCAGGAGAGGTAGGCCATCACCGGTTCGGCGCCGGGGGTGAAGTTCTTCCCGCCGTTGGTGCTCTTGGCCACGCCGTCTTCGGTGGTGGCCAGTACCAGGTCGGGGTTGGCGGGGCTGACGGCGATGTCGAGGGCGGCGAGCTCGGCTCGGTTGTCCCACGTCTTGCCGTCGTTGCTGACGCGGAGCATGCCGGCTGTGCTGTCGTAGCCGTAGATGGTGTTGTGGGCGTAGTCCAGGGCGTGGAAGTCGGCTTCGCCTGCCAGGGAGCGGGTCTTCCAGGTCTTGCCGGAGTCGGTGCTTTCGATCAGTCCGCGGTTCGCGTGGTCGGCGCTGCCTTCGGCGGGATGGCCGCTGCCAAGGAAGGTGTTCGCCTTGGCGACGGTGAAGCCCATGTAGTCGGCGGTGTCGCCGACCCGGCGGGGGGAGCCGTCCTTGTCGACGGTGATGATGCCCTCGTGGGTGGCGATGTACAGCCGCCCGTCCGCGGGGTCGACGCCGAGCCCATGGACATGGCTGACAGCCGCCGCCTCGGGACCTGACTCCTCGGAGGGGTCCGCGGTACCGGTGTCACCGGAGCCGCCTGTACAGGCGGTCAGAACAGCCGCAAGCAGAACGGCGGCGGCAGCTGCGGCGGAACGGGGACGGATTGTCATCTGAGTCCTTGGTGACGGATGCTGCTGGTCAGAGCGGCTGAACACGGCCGCCGCATGAGGCCGGGGAGCGGGTCACGGTCTGGTCGTCTCCGGTCGCCGCGCGGGCGGCGCCGTGGGGTCTGCGGGCCGGGTCGGGTCTGCTCGCGTAGCAGGCGCAGTTCCTCGCGGGTGCGGCGAATCTCCTCCTCGACGCTCTGCGCTGTGCGCTGGGGAGACGGTAGGCCACAGCCATCCTCTCTGCGCATCGGGCGGATGCACAGCAGGTAGGTGGCGGCTGCGGCGAGAGCGGTCGCGATCAGGGGAAGCCAGATGCCGGTCATGGCGATGATCGCTTGTGGAGGTCGGCGTTCGCCTCGGGGGTCCGCTCCCCGCGGAGGGCTTCGACCTCTTGGCGCAGGCGGGCGAGCTCCTGCTCCTGCGCGGTCCCCGGGGCCGTGTGCGGCGGCTGGCCGGTAGCGGGCCGCTTGCCCCGCATCATCAGCCACATCATGAGCCCCATGCCGACGGGACAGGCCAGCGCGGGGAGCAGGTAGACCAGGTTGTCCATCACAGATCCTCAGATGTGTCGCAGGCCGGTCAGCGGACCTTCTCCATGGAGAGCCCGCAGCAGCAGGTGGGGTTGCGGTCTCCTCCGTGCCCGGGAGCCGCGCCTTTGGTCACGGTGATCTCGCAGCCACATTCGGGGTCCGGGCAGCGATACACCTCGCCGGTAACGAATGCCATGACTGGCCTCCTCCGCGATACGTTCCTACGTTCGCGAGGCTAGAACCTTGCCCCATGGGCAAGGTCAAGCCTTGGTTGGCGGCCATTGCCGTCGCCTCCGACCCGGCCCTGAGCTGCGGTGTGGCGATGGCCGACCGTGATCGCGGGCATCGGCTGGGACGCGTGCCTTAGCATGGCGCGCATGTCGCGACGCGTGCTGTTGCCGCTCCGGGCGTGGTCCGGGGCGGTTGTCGTATGCGCGCTCGTGTTTTGCCTGGCCGGGCTGGCCTGGCCCGCGATGGCCATGCCCTCCTCGATGGCCCCCATGGGCTCGATGGAGATGGCCGCTCCGTCCGCGGTCAGGGGCCACTCCTCCGGACCGGTGCATGCGGCAGCAGCGGGGCATGCAGCGATGCCGATGGCGACGGAGGGGGTCGAGCACGGGGTCCATTGCCCGTTGGTCGAGAAGCAGTGCGCGGCACCGAAGGCCACCCTCGTTCACGACGCGCAGCCAGGCCCGGCTCTGACCGGTCTACCGGCCGCGATGGCCTGCTCGCCAGCTGCTGTGGTGGCGCAGCCCGATGCGCCGCCTCCGGCGCTGCCGCCTCCTGATCTTCACCGGTTGTGCGTGTCCCGGACGTGATGGTTCGCCGCCCGTGAGGCTCTGCCTCGCGGGAGCCGTAATCCTCAATGTCCACCTCGGCACGCCCGTAACCCGAGCTTCTCCGTGCGCGTGCCGTCGTACCCGAATAGGAGTCGGACGCATGCCGTCGTCCATCACGTTGCTCATCACCGGTGTCAGCACAGGTCTGCTCACCGGTGGCGCCTCGTGCGCCGCTGTTCAAGGGGGCCTGCTGGCCGGCGCGGTCACCCGCCGCGCCCCTTCCCCGGCCCCCGGTCCCGCCGTTGCCAAGTCCTCTAAGTCGTCCAAGTCCTCAGCGAAGGGACCGCCCTCCGCGCACAGTTCGGGCGCGGCTGCCCGGCGCGGCGCTCCCGCGGCGTCCTTGGAACTCACCGCCAAGAACCTGGCCCCGGTTGGCGCGTTCCTTGCCGGCAAGCTGCTCTCCCACACCCTTCTGGGCGCCCTGCTCGGGGTCTTCGGCGATGCCCTGCAGCCCAGCCCTCGTACGCAAGCGGTGTTGCTACTGGCTGCCGGGCTGCTGATGGTGCTGTTCGCGCTCGACCTGTTCGGCGTCAAGGCAGTGGCCCGACTGGTACCCCGGCCGCCGGCCTCGTTCGGCCGACTGCTGCGGCGCAGCGCCAAGACCGACTCGGTCGCCACCCCGGCCCTGATCGGATTCGCCACCGTACTGGTGCCCTGCGGGGTGACCCTCTCCATGGAGCTTGTCGCGATCACCTCCGGATCGGCGGTGGCCGGAGCCGCGGTGATGGCCGGGTTCGTGCTCGGCACTGCGCCGCTGTTCGCCGCGCTCGGCTACCTTTTCCGCCGTACGAGCCGGGCGCTGTCCGGCCGGCTGGCCGCGCTCACCGGTGTGGTGGTGCTGGCCATCGCCGCCTGGACCATGGGCTCCGCGCTGCAAGCCGGAGGGTGGGTCTCCTTCAGCTCTCCGGGCAAGCCGGCCGCGGCGAGTGAACCGTTCACCGTCGAGGGCGGTTCTCACAGCGGGGGTTCGGGGGGCGGAGAGACGTCAGCGCCCGCCGCGCCGGTGCGCATCGATGCCTCCGGCAAGCAGGTCGTCACGCTGACCGTGACGGACTTCTACGTCCCCACCCAGTTCACCGCCAAGGCGGGCGTCCCGACCACGCTGGTGCTGCACGGCCAGGACTCCGGCGGCTGTGCCCGCGCCTTCACCATCCCCGAGCTCGGCGTCTCCGAGATCGTCAAGCGCAACGGCGACACCACGGTCGACCTGGGCACCCGTAAGCCCGGCGCCCTCCGTTTCTCCTGCGCCATGGGCATGCAGACCGGCACCATCACCTTCCAGGGAGACAAGGCATGAAGCTCTTCCACCGCAAGAAGGCGGCCGACTCCGAGGCCGGCGGGCAGGTGGTGCTCCTCGTGGAGGGCATGCATTGCTCCAGCTGCGGCTTGCTCATCGACGACGAGCTGGAGGACATCCCTGGCGTCCGCTCATCCACCACTGACATGAAGACCGGACGCACCACCGTCCGCTTGGAGGAGGGTGCTGACGTCGATGTCTCCGTGCTCGTCGCGGCGGTGGAACAGGTCGGCGAGTACACGGCCCGACCGGCCGACTGAGCTGAGATCGCACAGTTGTCCGGCCGGGCAGCCCCCCCGGCCGGGCCATTCGCCGCGGGCGCGGGCGCGGGTGCGGGAGACGCGGGTAGCCGGGAGCATGAAGCTGTGCCCGAGCCGAAGAACAGCGAGCGGTTGCGCCGCTACTGGGACAAGCACGCCCGCTCCTACGATCGGCAGATGCGGTTCTTCGACCGCACCCTGTTCGGCGAGAGCCGCAGCTGGATCTGCTCCCAGGCGAGCGGCGACGTGCTGGAGGTCGCCATCGGCACCGGACTGAACCTCCCCCTCTACCCTCCTGGCGTCCGACTGACCGGCATCGAGTGGAGCCCGAAGATGCTGGCCATCGCCCGCCGCCGCGCCGAAATGCTCGGCCGTACGGCAGACCTGCGGGAGGCCGATGCCCAAGCCCTGCCGTTCCCGGACGCCTCGTTCGACACCGTGGTGTGCACCCTGTCGCTGTGCGCCATCCCGGACGACCAGCGCGCCCTCGCCGAAATGAACCGCGTACTCAAGCCCGGCGGCCGACTCCTCCTCCTGGACCACATCCCCAGCACCGCCTGGCCCGTCCGCGCGATCCAGCGACTCACCGAACTCGTCACCGTTCCCCTCGGTGGCGAGCACCTCCTGCGCCGACCGCTTCGGCACGTCCAGGCCACCGGCCTGGAGGTTGAGCAGCGGGACCGGTTGAAGCTCGGCATCGTCGAGCGCCTCGCCGCCCGCAAACCCGCCCCACGATCCGCCGACAGGTGAAGCGCGCTGCCAGAGACGGGGCTTCCCGTCTGAGTACGCCGAAAGGGGGCACCGAAGCGCCACCCGGCTCCGGCGCTCCCTCGCCGTATGGTTCAGCGGAGGGGCTGGAAGCGGCGCAGCCGGAGGCTGTTGGAGACCACGAAGACCGAGGAGAAGGCCATCGCGCCGCCGGCGATCATCGGGTTGAGCAGGCCGAGCGCGGCCAGGGGCAGCGCGGCGACGTTGTAGGCGAAGGCCCAGAACAGGTTGGCCTTGATCGTACGGAGGGTGCGCCGGGCGAGTCGGATCGCGTCGGCCGCCGCCCGCAAGTCTCCTCGTACCAGGGTCAGATCGGATGCTGCGATCGCCGCATCCGTGCCGGTACCCATGGCCAGGCCCAGGTCGGCCTGGGCGAGGGCGGCCGCGTCGTTGACGCCGTCGCCGACCATGGCCACCACCCGGCGCTGCCGCTGGAGGCGTTCGACCTCGGCGACCTTGTCCTCGGGATGGACCTCTGCGATCACCTGGTCGATGCCGACCTCGGCCGCCACCGCGCGGGCCGCAGCCGTGTTGTCGCCGGTCAGCAACACGGGGGTGAGCCCGAGCCGCTTGAGGTCGGCCACCGCCTCGGCGCTGGTCGCCTTGACGGTGTCGGCGACCACCAGCGCGCCGGACACCTTCCCGTCCCAGGCGGCGAAGACGACCGTACGGCCCTGCGCCTCGGCCTCCTTCTGCGCGCGCCGGAGTTCTTCGGGCAGGGACATATCTTCCTGCTCCGCCAGCCAACGGGCCCGGCCCGCCCGGACGGTGCGGCCCTCGACCTGCCCGGTCACCCCCCGCCCTTGCGTATTGGCAAAGCCGGTCACCGCGGGCAATGCACCCAGCCGCTCTCGCGCGGCGTCCGCGATGGCGGTGGCGATGGGGTGCTCGCTGGCGTCCTCCAGACCGCCGGCCGAACGCAGGACCTCGGCCGCGTCCTGGCCGTCGGCGGGTATGACGTCGACCAGGCGCATCTTGCCCTCGGTGACCGTGCCGGTCTTGTCCAGAACGACGGTGTCGATCCGCCGGGTCGACTCCAGCACCTCCGGTCCGCGGATCAGGAGCCCGAGTTGGGCGCCACGCCCGGTGCCGACCATCAGCGCGGTCGGTGTGGCCAGCCCGAGCGCGCACGGGCAGGCGATGATCACCACGGCGATGGCCGCGGTGAGCGCGGTCGCCGCCGCGGCTCCGGTCAGCATCCACACGCCGAACGTGCCCACGGCGAGGGCGATCACGACCGGGACAAAGACCGCCGAGATCCGGTCCGCCAACCGCTGTACCTCGGCCTTGCCGGTCTGCGCCCGCTCCACCAGTGCGGCGATCTGCGCCAGCTTGGTGTCCGAGCCGATCCGGGTCGCGCGGACGAGGAGCCGTCCGTGGCTGTTGACGGTGGCGCCGGTGACCGGCGAGCCGGGCTCGACCTCCACCGGCACGCTCTCCCCGGTCAGCAGAGACTCATCGACCGCCGAGGCGCCCTCGGCCACCTCCCCGTCGGTGGCGATCTTCTCCCCGGGCCGCACTACGAACAGGTCCCCGACCGCCAACTCCTCAACGGGGATACGCACTTCCGCCCCGTCGCGCAGCACGGCGACGTCCTTGGCCCCGAGGTCCATCAGCGCCCGGATCGCTTCCCCGGCCCGCCGCTTGGCGCGGGCCTCGAAGAACCGGCCGGCCAGCAGGAACGCCGTCAGCACGACGGCGACCTCCAGATACAGGTGCTCCCCGCCGACGGCCAAGGCGCCCGTGCTCCACAGGTACGCGGCCAGTACACCGAGAGAGACCAGGGTGTCCATGGTCGCCGAGCCGTGCCTCAGATTCACCGCTGCCGCTCGGTGGAAAGGCCACGCGCCCCACGCCACCACCGGCGTGGCCAGGGCGAGGGCGACCCACTCCCACCCGGCGAAGTGCAGAGCGGAGATCATCGATATGACCACCACGGGCAGTCCGAGCAGCGCCGAGACGATCAGGCGGCGCCGCAGCCCGGCAACGTGCGCCTGCTCGGCATCGACGGCCTCGCCTTCCTCCACCTCCGGCGGGGCTGCTCCGGCGATCTCGGCGCCGTAGCCGATGGCCTCCACGGCGGCGATCAGCTCCGCCACCTCGACCGCCGGGTCCTCGCGCGTGACGTGCGCGGTCGCGGTCGCCAGGTTCACTGTCGCCCTTACGCCCGGCAGCTTGCCAAGCTTCCGCTCAACCCGCGCCACGCACGAGGCGCAGGTCATCCCGGTGATCGCCAGCTCTATGGGGTGGCCGGTGCCGGCGCCAGTGCCGGTGTCGGTCGTCGTGGACATCGTGGAGGTTCCTTCCGATTCATCTCTGGCTTGCCGGTGTGACCACGGCGAAGCCCTGTCCGGCAGCAGGCCGCCAGCTCAGCTCGCCGGCGTACAGGCGGCGCAGCACGTCGGGCGGCTGGTGGTAGCAGAAGACCGATCTCCTGGCGCCGACGATGGATGGGGTGTCCAGGAACAGCGGCAGCTCGGCCAGGAAGTAGCGCACCGCCCGCTCGATCTGCTCCTGGTCCGGCTGCTGCCCGTGGGGCAGCTTCCCGGCCAGCACCCATCGAGATGCCTCGCGGCAGGCGTCCCGGAAGCCCGGGTCCACGGCGTACCGCTTCAGGCCGTGCTCGTGGAGCCGACCGAAGGCCGCGTTGGTCTCCAGCTCGGCCCAGCCCAGTAATCGCGCCTCGGGATTGGTCAGCCCGAGCGACCTCAGTGCTGAGGAGATCTTGTTACGGGTGTATTGGCCCTGCCTGCGCGCCTTCCACGCGGCTTTCTGTGGCGCGTACCCCAGGGCCTCGAATGTGAAGGCACTCGGCGCGTCCGGCACGAAGAAGTGCACTCGCTGGAAACGCCGCAGCCCCCACGCCGCTAGGTCTCGTATCCGGGTCGTGGAGAAGTAGCTGTTGAACGGGCTGATTCCGAAGCAGGCATGTTCACCCCGCTCCACCACGGCCGCACAGTCGGCGCTTAACGGCTCCACCATCATCGCCGGACAGCCGTCCTCTTCGTCTGTCCTCATGCGCGCACCGTAGAACCTTGCCCTTGGGGCAAGGTCAAGCCGACACTGGAGACGCACCCTGTGGGGAAGGAGATCCGCCATGCTCACCGTCGGCCGTATCGCCGCCCAAGTCGGACTCAGCCCCAAGGCCGTCCGCCTCTACGAGTCCAATGGCCTCATCGACCCGCCAGAGCGCACCGCCGCGGGCTATCGCACTTATGCCGATACGGCACTGCCAGCTCTGCGCTTCATCCGCCAGGCCCAGGCCCTCGGCTTGAGCCTGAAGGAGATCAAGCGCATCCTCGACCTGCAACGTCATGGCCAGCAGCCGTGCGACCTCGTCATCGACCTGCTCGACGAACACCTTGCTCAGGTCGAGCAGCGCATCGCCGACCTCCAGGCTTTGAAGAAGACTCTCCAAGGCGCCCGCGACGTCGCAGATCAGGCCGCCGGGCGCGGCGAGCCAGGCGTGATCTGCCCGATCATCGAATCCGCCATCGCCCCCGGAGACGCATGACGCCCTCCGTGCGCGGCCACGCTCCATTCGACATGATGTCCTGAATTCAGGAATTTCTGTATCGTCAGTGGTGTGCTGACCGTTGCTTCCGAGGTCGAGGTGCTCGCGCGCTTCGGCCGCGCCCTCGCCGACCCGATCCGCTGCCGACTGCTCCTCGCCCTGCGCGAGGCCCCGGCCCATCCGTCCGATCTCGCCGACCGGCTGGACATCTCCCGCACCCGGCTGTCCAACCACCTCGCCTGCCTGCGCGACTGCGGCCTGGTCGTCGCGGTGCCGGTCGGCCGACGCACCCGATACGAGCTCGCCGACGAACGCCTCGGCCACGCGCTGGACGACCTGCGCACCGCCGTCGTGGCGATCGAGGCCGACCGCACGTGCCCGGACGCGGACGAGAACGGCTGCTGCTGAGATGACCGCAATATCCCTCGGGCCGTCCCCGGCCCGCCGCGACGTCCTCGCGCGCCAGATACGGCTGCTGGTCGCCGCCACGATCACCTACAACGTGATCGAGGCGATCGTCGCCATCACCGCCGGGACGCTCGCCTCCTCCACCGCGCTGATCGGCTTCGGCCTCGACTCCGTCATCGAGGTCTCCTCCGCCGCCGCGGTCGCCTGGCAGTTCTCCGCCCCCGACCACGCCGTACGCGAGGCGCGCGAGCAGCGCACCCTGCAGATCATCGCCGTCTCCTTCTTCGCACTCGCCACATACGTCACCGTCGACGCCGTCCGCGCGCTCGTCGGCATCGGCGAGGCCGAGCGGTCGATCCCCGGCATCGTCCTCGCCGCCCTCTCGCTCGCGGTGATGCCATTCCTGTCCGCCGCCCAGCGCCGCGTCGGCCGCGAACTCGGCTCCGCCTCCGCAGTGGCGGACTCCAAGCAGACCCTGCTGTGCACCTACCTATCCGCCGTGCTCCTGGTCGGCCTGGTCCTCAACGCCACCCTCGGCTGGTCCTGGGCCGACCCCATCGCCGCCCTGGTCATCGCCGCCATCGCCGTCAAGGAAGGCCGCGACGCCTGGCAGGCCAAGGGATGCTGCGCCCCCTCCACCTCCGCCGTGGCCATCACGGCCGCCGGAACCGAGACGGACAGGTGCGGCTGCCGCCCCGGATGCGACTGCTGCCACTGACCTCCCAAGCGCGAAGAGGGCCCCGGTGACGACACCGGGGCCCTCTTCCCGTTCAAGATCAATCTCACCGATAACCGCTGTACCGATGTTCCCCAAGGCCGGAGCCGGGGGACACACTGCCACGCTGCCCTCTCATAGGCCTTGCCGGGGGACGAGCCGTCGTCCGGGGTGGCCGCATCTCCGCCCTCCGTGGGGGAGCTCCTGGCGTCTCTCGGCTGGGCCGCCTCCTGTCCTTCTTCGGGCTCGGGTCGGGTTTCGCGGGGCACTACTGACAGTTCCGCCTCGCTGCGCATCAGCTCCGGGAGCACGCTCGTGTAGGTGTCGGAGGTGATCTGGCGCGACGATTGTCCGAGCCGCTCCTGGACGACCTTGATGTCGTTGCCTGCTAGCAGCGACAGAGTGGCTGAGCCGTGCCGGAGGTCGTGGAGGCGGATGGGCGGCATGTCGTAGACCTCGACGAGGCGGCTGAACCAGTCGGCGGGAAGCGTAAGGCGATCCGAGTAAGCGTCACCCGTAAGGGGGTTGCTGTCGTGCTTGCCGGTCTTTGGGTGGGATGGTTGCTGTGCGGTTCCCGGCACGAAGACTCCGGAGAGGCGGCGACTTCCGGGCCTTCGTGCCCAGGAGATGCGGATGCGGCCCTGTCATCGTGACCGAGTTGAGCTGGTGCAACGAGTCGAGCCCATCTTCTGGCTAATCTCAGTAACCGTGAACAGGCGACAGCAGAAGAAACTGTCGAAGCGTCTCGTCGAGGCTGCAGCGTTCGGCGATACTGCCCCGCTCCTGCGGGCTGGAGCCCACGCGGAGACGACCAACGCCGAGGGCACGACGCCTCTGTAGGCAGCATCCGTCCACGGAGCTAACGAAACCGTTCGCGGTCTGGGCAGCCCGGGCCTCGCCCAACACCGAAAGTTGCCAAAGGCCCTAGTGGTGCCAGGCCTGCCCGCCCGTGTTGTGGATGAACCGCTGCAGCACCTTGAGCGTCGTCAGATACTCCTGGTCAGAGACGCCGGCGTGTCGCTCGGACCACAGCTCCTCCTGCAGGCCTGCTGCCTTGTCGAAGTACTCCTTCCCCTCCGCCGTGATCCCAAGTCGCCTCTCGGCACCCTCGGTGATCCAACCCTGGGCGATAGTCGCGTCGATCTCCGCCCCCAGGGCGTCCTCACCCACGTCGAGGTAGTTCCGGAGGATCTCGGACACCTCGTCACGAGTCTTGATGTCCTTGGCCCGTGCGACCTGCGCGAGGACCCACCACTGCGGCTGGGTGATGCCTATCTCGGCGAGTGCGCCCCGGGTGCGGGTGACGACCGCCTTATGCGCAGCCCAGATCCAGTAGCCGATGGGCTGGTGGATCAGTTCGGCGTCGCTGTGCGAGTACTCCACGGTTGGTTCCCTCCGCTTCTCGGGCAAGATCGTTTGACGAAGAAGACCGTAGAAGCTGAACCGAACTTGAGGTCAAGGACTGCTTCCCTCGGCACGTGTCACGGCCGACTGCCACCAGGGCCCCAGACGACATCTGACGTTGATGGCGAGTTGCTGTCGGCTCGTGCGTTTCTGGCTCCAGGGGTCGGACCGGCGGAACGCCGTAACTCCTCCACACAGGTGAAGGGCGGCGATCAGCGATTCGCTATTGCCGGGAGGGAATGCTCAGGTGCCATAGCCTCGCAGTGGGCTGCGGCCGGCGTACCGGGGCAGCGCCGTGGCACCGGATGAAGGAATGCGACTGATGGCGACAGGCAAGGTCAAGTGGTTCAACCCGGAGAAGGGCTTCGGCTTCATCGAACAGGACGACGGCGGCGCGGACGTGTTCGTCCACTTCTCCGCCATCCAGACCAGCGGCTTCAAGGAACTGTACGAGGGGGACAAGGTCCAGTACGACGTCACCCAGGGACCCAAGGGACCCCAGGCGGAGAACGTCATCCCCCTGACTTAGCTGTGATGTCTCACCGCCTGCTCAGCGCGCAATGGCGCCGAACTTGTCTCCGCCCAGACGTGCGACCAGTCCGCAGCGGGCTGTGCACCACTGACGGACGGCCTGGCCGCGACCTGGTCGCCGACGTCGTGGCCACAGTTGTCGTTGATCACCTTGAAGCCGTTTCCCGCACCAAGGCCGCGGCTGTCACAAAGGCTACGGCAGGACACGCTCGAAGTATGGGAGTCTGCGAGCATGACCAACGTGCTTGGGAGCGATGCCGCGTAAGTCGGCGTCGGCGGTGCGTGCCGCCCTCCCGTTTCACCCGCGCAGAATCATGTCCTATTCCGTCATCCATGGCATCTCCGCAGGGACCTTGGGCGAGATTCGACGCTGGGAACGGGCCCGAGGAAGGCCTGGCGAGGTCGCGCGGGACCTTGCCTGGTGGAAACGCCAGGCAGCCGCGATGTGCAGTCGACGCTGGCACGGTCTGACCTCCGGGCCCTACTACTACGGGTACTACGCGTGCGAGTGCTGCGACTACGACCCACCCCGCGGTCGCTGGGGACTCGATGAGGTCCTTCGCTCTCTCTCCCCCCGTGGTCGACGCGAGCTGAGAGCTGTGGTGGAAGCGATCGACTCCCGCGTACTCGCCGCGACCTACGGTGGCGAGCCGGACTCGCCGGGCTGGTGGGAGCAACGCATGTGATTGCGATGCTGCGCAGTTCGACTTGGGCCTGGGCTAGGGGGTCTCGTGCCGACCGTTGGCTGACGGGCATCAGAACGACCGGCTGCTTCAGCCTTCGGCGTCTACTCCGCCCACGGGTAGCGTGTCGATCCCTGGATAGGCGCCGGTCATGAAGGCTCGCCCGGGGACGCTGGCGTGGGGTGAGACGGTGGGAACGGTGTCCGGCAGCTCTGGGAGGTCTCCGAGGGCGCGGAAGGCGATGACCAGGTCGTGTGCTCCGACACGGGCACCGCGGTCAACGTGCCGTAACTGCTGCGCTGCTCGTCGGTCAGGAACGCCACCGCTCCCGCCCCCCTTTTCGCTTCTGCCGGCGATGTGACGGCGCCCACGAAGTCTGATGAGCAGGGAACCTGACACCAGGGGATTACAGGGCCGGTGAGTGGCCATCATGCCGAAGACCAGCCGGACGACAACGAATCCCGCCAACTCCCGCACCGATCTGTGACCGTGACCGATATGGAGACTGGCGAACGGCAACCGCAACCTGGCAGTCGGCATCGGTTCACCCGTCGACAACCGGGTGTCGACACACTCGGACGCAGTTGATCAACGAAGACGTGCTCTTCGTCTGCTGAGGGAGGAACAGATGCGAAGACGTCGAATACACCGCGCGGGATTAGCGGTGGCGCTCGGCGGCCTGCTCGCGGTGCTTGTCGCGCCCGCCCACCAGGCGGGCGCGGCCCCGGCGCCGCTCACCGATCCCGGCCAGGCGGCAGCACTGGCCGCCAAGCTCGGCGACGACCGCACCGGTGGCGTTTACTACGACGACGGGCGCCCCACGATCGCGGTCACCAACCAGGCCGCCGCAGAATCGGTTCGCAACGCGGGCGGCAGGGCGAAGATTGCTCCCCATAGTGCGGCCGAACTCGCCTCCACCCACGCCGAACTGGACCGGCTGGCGGGTATTCCCAACACCGCGTGGGGCGTCGACCCGAGCAGTAACCAGGTGTCCGTCAAGATCTACGACGGGGTGTCCGCCGCCGATCGGGCCCGGATTGACAGGGTCGCTGCGGCCCACCACGACGCGGTGCGCATCGAGAAGCTCTCGGGCAAGCTAGAGAAGTCCGCCTACGAGATGCGCGGCGGCGTCGGCATCGTCTCTCGCACAGCCTCTGGCGGACGGCTTTGCAGTGCCGCGTTCAACGCCACTAACTCCTCCGGGGAAAGGTTCCTGCTCACCGCCGGGCACTGCATGAGAGGTGGCTACTACGACTGGTACCGGCGGAATGGCGACATCTACCTCGGCACGAAGACCACCTTCGACGACGGGGGCAGGGACTACGCCATCATCGACTACCGCAACTCCAACGTCGTCGCGTACGGGATGATCCAGTACAAGGACGGCACAGCGGGGCAGATCGAGGACTCACGCTTCGCTTACGACGGCGAATCCGTGAAGCGCGTGGGAGCCGTAAGCCAGGACCTCGTCGGCATTGTGCTCCAACCCAGCACGACCGTCACCTACGACGACGGAAGCGTCTACTACAACATGATCGAGACTAGCCTCTGCAACATGAGCGGCGACAGCGGAGGACCCCTGTTCACGGGGACGTTTGCCCTGGGCATCACATCCGGCGGCAACTATGTCGAGGAGCCCTGCGGCGATACCGATGGTCAAAAAGACCGTGTTACCTACTATGAGCGCGTGGATCCGGTGCTCAGCGATCACAACCTCAGCGTCTACTGAACCTGGATCCACCGCGCGGTAATCGCTCTGTAGAGGGCCCGATGCGGAGAAGGACGCGGACCTGATGCGGTGAAAGGAGCGGCGCCTTGCGCTTCTGCCGGGCGCAGGACGAAGTCCCAAGCTCGGGGAAGTTGAATTCACCGTATGACGTCCGCACTGGGTGGGAATGGACCTGCACCGAGGCCGCTCGGTGCAGGTCCATATGGCGGGACGGACAGCGTCCGTATCCCGTTCTCGCGGTCGAGGAGGTGATGCCCCGACTGAGGTGGATGCCCTGGCTGTCCATCGACCCGGACTGGGACCCGAAACGGCCCATCGAGTGACAGGGCACTACGCCGCCGTGCGCATGCTGCGCGAAGCAGCCACGCGAGCGGATCGAGCTGCTGCCCGGGATCACCGTGCAGGCATGGATGTCGGAAATGGATCGCCCGGCGGCGAATACACCGTAGGGCAGGGCTGATGCCCGAACAGCGGGAACACCTGGAGCAGCTCGGCATCCAGCCCCTGTCCTCTGTGCCGCCGGCTCCGGCCAAGGCCCGCAGGGCGTCTCTGGCGCTGTCGAAGGCGGCGTGGGGTACTACGTCAGTACAAGGAGGCGGGAGGGCACCCTCAGCAGATTCACCCGTTCCCATGCCGAGACCAGCCGGTACAACGGGCAGGACGTGCAGTTCCGGCTTGGAATCAGCTCGCCCAGGTGACGGAACTCGGGCTGGACTGGGCGGCGTTGTGCCGATGGGTGAGCGCACGGGTGGCGCAGTAGCGCCGCCCGGCCGTCTACCTCCGACCAGCGTCTTTGCGGGTCGCGTTCCAGCATGTGGCTGGGGCGACCCACCGATGCCGTGACCGCCCTTTCCTCTACTCTCAGGAATGCCTCGCTCTGACGATTTCAACTCCAGCTCGGCGAGGGCCCGTTCGGCTCTCCGTACGGGACCGGTCGGCCCGTGAACGCGTCTAGGAGGACACGGTCGCCGACCGGCCGATCCAGCTTTACCGTCACCTTCTCGCCGTTCAGCTCGGCGGTGCAGGGACCGTCCTTTGTCCCGACGACTGATGCGGACAGCACCACGCTGCCGCCCGTCTCCAGCACGTCCACGGCGGGGCCGTCGTCGCAGGATCCGTGGGTGGCCACCACAGTGACGGACCGGCCGTCCCCGGCCACCTCGACCAGCTGTCCGAGCGGTGCCAGCTCGTCGGTGGGCACCTTCCCAGCTGGCTTGATCGGCGGCTCGGGGAGCTTCGACGGGCTGAGGGCGACCCGCTTGAGTGGGGTTTCGTAGCCCTCCAGGGTGAACAGCCAGGCCGGGACGGTCGCCGGGCCACGGCTGGTGGCCAGGGTCATCTCGCCCAACTTCGCTCCGGTCACGGTCAGGTGCGGTCCATCGTTGCTGCCGCGGGCCACGGTCTCGTACGCCTTCCGCGCCCCGATCAGCGGCAGCGTGACCGAGCCGCCCCTCTCCCACTTCACCTGCCCGTCCTTGTGCGGGGTGGCGGGAAGTTCGCCGCGCAGGACGAAGTTCTGGGTTATGTAGGCGCGCTTGTCGGCGTTGTCGCGGAAGGCGTTCTCGGGCAGTTGGACCGCCTCCCCCATCGGGTAGTAGCCCTTGCGCCACACTTCGGCGGCCTTGGAGCCGTCCCAGGCGCTGACGACCTGGCGGGCGCGGGCCTTCGGCTCCGGCGCCCGGTCGGTGTCACGGACCTCCGCACCGCGGCCGCCGGCCTTCTCGCTGCCGCAGCCGGCGACGGCACCGGCTCCGGCGATGGTCAGGGAGAGCGTGACGAGCAGATTGACGGTGCGTGCGATGTTCGTACGCATGGGTCCCCCAGTTACTTACGGTGACGGGTGGAGGCTGTGTGCTGAGGGTGTAGGCCGTACCGCCCCTGTGACGCGTCGACCCCGGGCCGGGTTCCGTCCTGATGGCCAGGGGCTTCGATGCGTAGTTTTTGCAGTCCCGCTTGTTGTTGCATCGTGACTCCTAGCTGCGGGGTGCAGGCGGCACCGTGCAGACCTTGGGCCTCCACCGACGCCGCTCGGTGCAACGAGCACCGCGAGCGGGTTGCCGAGCGCCACCGCAATTCCCCCGTGGCGTATTCGACGTCTTCGCATCTGTTCCCCCAGTAGACGAAGAGCACGTCTTCGTTGATCAACTGTGTCGCGGAGCAGGATGTCGACACATGGTTGCCGACGGGTGAACGGGAACAGCTTGTTGCGGGAACTGGCGAGGATTCGCTGTCACCAGCTGGTCTCCGGCTCCTGAAGATCGTGCCGTGACAGCGGGCCATAGCGTAGCCCCTGCCTGCTGGCGGGCGATGTTGATCAGGCCAACGCCCGGATCGCGGGCCGCCAGGTAGAAGCCGAACCACCGTCCGCGGGTTCGTGCTCGGACTGCCCTCCGGCGTCGCGCGCAAAACGGATGGCTGCCCGACGCGTCCTCACCGTCACTGGAGCCGGCAACGTCACCCCGTCTTGAGGAGCCCATCGGCGCCCAGGCCGTCACTGTCAGGCGGCGCTCCACCGGGCCTGATGGTCATCGAACGGCTCTCGACTGTTCGGATTGCCGGGGCCCGCACTGCGTTACGGGCGCGGCACCGCAGGGGAACGGGAAACGTCGCGCCGCCCTCCAGGGCAGCCTGTGTTAAGGGCTTAAGGCAGGGAGCAGTAAGCATGGGACGCGGAGATATCATCGCGGAGCTCACCGCCGACCACCGCGAGGTGGAGGATCCCTGCTCGACCGCGAGCACGAGCCCGTGCTCGCGGCCTGCGAGGCGGCAGAGGTTGCGTTCCTGCCGTGGCGGCCCGTCGCAGCAGGAGTGTCAGGCGCAAGGGCCGAGATCGCCGCCGTGGCAGCCGAGGCCGTGCCTGTCCGTCACAGGCCAGGTGCACCTTTGTGCTGAGCCCGCCACGAGAACGTCCGAGCGCGTGATCGCCTGATCCGCTCCCTGCGACCATCTGCCCCCAACTTCCCGACTTCCCACGACGGATGAGCGGCTTCCCCGCGTAGAGCAGGTGGAAGGGTGCGATCACCACGCGCCCTCGCATCAAGGGGGGAGGGCACCGGGTGGAACGGACTCGTCTGGCCGCGGGTGCCTCACTCGTGTCGACCGTGGTGCTGGGTAACCGGCTTCTCCGGCCTCGTCCGCCCCGTCTGCCAGTGCCGGTTCCCCGCCGCGACCGGCGGGCCGTACAGCTGAGACTCCCCCTGTCGGAAAGCCGGGGGAGAGTGGGACAAGACGAGGGCGTGCGGGAGGAAGACGCGGAGCTGATCGCTGCTGTGCACGCGGCACAGGAAGGTGACGAGTGCGCCTTCCGGACTGTCTACCGGGCTGTGCAACCACGGCTGCTTTGCTATGTACGAACGCTGGTCGGCGAGCCCGACGCGCAGGACGTGACGTCCGAGGCGTGGCTCCAGATAGCCCGCGACCTGGAGCGTTTTAGTGGGAACGCAATCCGCTTCCGCGGCTGGGCAGCGCGCACAGCCCGTAACCGGGCGCTCGACCACTTACGGATGCGGGATCGCCGCCCCGCCATCGGCGGTGACGAGAGGGAGCTGGCGGACAAGCCAGCCGACATGGACACGGCGCGCGAGGCGCTGGAGGCGCTCGGCACCGGCCGGACATTGCGGCTGATCGCTCAGCTGCCGCAGGACCAGGCCGAGGCTGTGGTGCTGCGCGTGGTCGTGGGGCTGGACGCCAAGAGTGCGGCGGAGGTGCTCGGCAAGCGGCCGGGCGCGGTGCGTACGGCTGCGCACTGGGGGCTGCGCACGCTGGCGGAGCTCCTGAACGTCGAAGGGGCCGGGTAGGCGGCGGCCACAGATGTACTGAACCGGCACGACGTGCACCATCCGGAACACCGCCCAGCGTGACCCAACTCCAGGGCTTGGCGGCATCCTCGGCGACCGGTGGCTGGCAGCCATCGTTCTGCCCGCACCCCGCGATGCACTGTGGATGGCATCGCGGCCACGCGCCGCAACACCGGGCTGACTGGCCTGTATGCAAACGACAGCGGCGCCGGACCCCATGCGTCCGGCGCCGCTGGCCTATGGTGACGTGACGTCAGTCCTGCTCAGCGGCCGCCTTGCGGCGACGCATCACCAGGTAGCCGCCGGCGCCGAGCAGCAGCGCCGCCCCGACGGAGAGGCCGATCGCCGGACCGGCGCCGGTCGCCGCGAGGTCACCGCCGCCACTGCCGTTCGGCGAGGTCGCCGGAGCCGGCTCGGAGGCCGAGGTCTCGGCCGAAGGCTCCTCGGCGGGGTTGCCGGGCTCCTCGGCTGCCGGGCCCTCGCTGGGCTCGTCCGTCGGCTCCTCGGCCGGCGCCCCGGTGGGGGCGGTGACCGACGAGGGGCAGGTGTGCGACAGGTTGAACAGCTCCAGGTCGCCGCCTTCCACCTCGGCGACAGCGGAGGTGAGCTTCGCTCCCGGCAGCGACGCCACATAAGCGTGCTTGTCGGACGGCGGGCCGAAGTCGGTGACTACCTGCTCGCCGCCCGGTTCGAAGGTCACCGTCAGCTTGACGAAGTCCGAGGAGTTGCCGGGCAGTACGAAGTGCCACCCGTCCTGCCCCTCAGGGATTCCAGGGCACTGATTCGCCGCCTTCTGCGGCGCGCCCCCATCGTCAGTGGTGGCGGTGCGCGGAAGCTGCTGGCGCAGTTCCACGGTGTAGGTGTGGTCGTCGGCGAGGGCGGGGGCGGCCCCTGCGAAGAGGAGGAGCGAAGCCGCGGCGGGGAGCACGGCAGCCCCCCAGCGGACTGTGAAGCGTGAGCGGATGGGCATACGGAACACCTCGGGCGCAAGTGCGGGAAGGGTGGCCGTGGGGGGCGGCTCAGCCTCCTGAAGCCCGTAGGGACCGTCAAGCGCCGTTTGTGCTCTATCTCGCGCTTTGTGGCTGCAATACCCCAAAGATCGCGCATAACGATCTGGTGAATCAAACTCGGTACCAAGTAGATCAGCCGCTCGAGCACCGGGTGCGCTATCTGCATCAAGAGAACCTCTGCGCTGTGGTCGATGTCCGGTAGGCCCCCTTCGGGGCACGTCGCTTACGCGACCCCGATCGCGCCCCGGGCGCAGAAGAGTCGGGCGAAGGCGGCAAGAGTCTGCGTATTGCCGGTGGCGGTCACCTGCTGTTCGCGTAGGGCCTGCTCCAACGGGTACCGGCCGGAGGCGACACCGAGAGCGTGTTCGGGGGCGCAGGTGAGTACGGCATCGGGTTCGGCAACCCCACCTGCTGCCACCTCCGTGCGGCCGGACCATACGGTGACGGTCACTGTCATCCCGTCCGTACGGAACTCGCAAGTGCCGGTCATCCCGGTGGGTGCCACGGTCGAGAGAACCGCGCGCAGTGCCAGGACCAGCCACTCGGCGCGGAACGTCTCGCCCGGCTGGGGAGAGCCCATGAACTGCCCGCCCCACCGGATGAGAGCCATGACCGCCTCCTCCAGGCCCTGGCCCTGGTGGCTGAGTTCGTACACGACTGAAGCGGCCGGCGGTGGCAGCTCGCGCCGTCGGACGAGGCCTTTGGCTTCGAGGCCGCGCAGCCGGTCGGCGAGGAGGTTGGTGGCGATGCCGGGCAGGGCCTGCCGTATGTCGGAGTAGCGCCTGGGCCCAAGTAGCAGCTCTCGCACGATGAGGAGCGTCCACCGGTCCCCGACGTGATCGAGTGCCCGGGCCAACGCGCAGTACTGCTGGTATCCACGAGTCACCCCCGCATGGTACTTGAGTTTCTTGTCCCAGTGCTTTATTTTCTAGTCTCACGCTAAGGCGAATCCAAGGAGCGTGGCACTGTGACAGCCATCGCCACGAAGATCTCCGCAGGCCCTGACCTGGAGATGGCCGTCACCATCCGCGGCACTGGGCAGCCGGTCGTCCTGTTGCACGGCATCCCGGGGTCCGGTCGCGTGTGGGACCGGGTTGCCGAACGCCTCGGCCAGCAGTGCCGGGTCGTCGTGCCGGACCTGCTCGGCTTCGGGGCCAGCGCGAAGCCGGTCGATGTGGAGACGCTCTGGGCCACCGGTCAGGCGCGCGCGCTCGCCCAGGTCCTCACCGCCTTGGGTATCGACAGGGCGGCCATTGTGGGCCACGACTTCGGTGGTCCCACCGCGCTCGCTTACGCCACCGAGTTCCCGGACCGGGTCACCCACCTGGTGCTCGCCGCGACTAACGCCTTCCCGGACACGCCGATCCCGTTCCCGCTGTCGGCCGTCACCTGGCCGGCACTCGGCCCGCTGACCGCGCGCGCCCTGTTCTCCCGCCCGGCTCTGAGGCTGATGCTCTGGCAAGGGGCCGGTCGCCCTCGCACCGCGCTCAGCCCTGCCACGTATCTGGGTGACCCCGAGCAGCTGCGGTCGACTCGGTTGATCTTCGCAACCGGACTCCGGGAGCTCGCCGATCGGTACGCACCCTGCGCGAGAGCCCTGAGCAGGATCACGGTGCCCACGCTCGTGATCTGGGGCGACGGCGACCCGTTCTTCCCGGTCGCACAGGGCGAGCGGACTGCCGATGACATCCCGGGTGCCCGCTTCGTCGTGTACGAGGGGGCGGGCCACTTCCTGCCCGAGGAGCGCCCCGCCCAGATGGCCGCAGCCATCGCCGAGCTGATCGGCGCACCCTTGCCGGGGGCCTCGGGTGAGTGAACTCGTCAACCTCGCCGTCGAAGCTCACGGCGGCCTCGAGCGCTGGCAGTCCGCTCGAGAAGTGGCGATCGACGGCTGCGCGGGCGGGCTCGCCTTCGCGTCCAAGTTCCAGTCCCGGCCGCTGCGCAATCTGCGTGCCCGGATCGTGACGAGCAATCAACGAGTCGTGCTCGACCCGTACGCGGAGCCCGGCCATCGCGGCATCTTTCACCGGGGCGACGTCTGGGTCGAGGACGCCCAGGGCACCGTGCTTGCGCGGCGGGCGCATGCCCGGGCGGCCTTCTCCGGTGTCCGGCACCAGCTGTGGTGGGACCGCCTGGACCTGCTGTACTTCGCCGGAAGCGCCCTGTGGACGTACGTGTCGCTGCCCTTCGTCCTGGCCGACGACGCGTACGACGTCGAGGAGCTCGAGCCTTGGAGCGAGCACGGCGAGACGTGGCGCCGGCTCCGCGTGCGCTTCCCGGACGAAATCCACACCCACTGCTGGGAGCAGATCCTGTACCTCGACGAGCGCGGGCTGATCCGCCGCCACGACTACATTGCCGAACTGTTCGGCAACTGGGCCAAGGCGGCCCACTACTGCCACGACCACCGCGACTTTGGCGGCCTGGTCATCCCAACCCGCCGTGTGGTGTTCCCCCGCCGACCGGACAACCGTCCTCGCCGCGGCCCGGTTCTGGTCCACATCGCCTTCGCCGGGGCAAGACTCACCGCCTGATCGGGATCAGTCCTTCGGCGACGAGCGTGGACACCGAAAGCTGGAACGCATGCATTGCCCTGACATGATGAAGCCCGGCGGATCCGCGTTCCCGCGCGGAGAGAACGTGGCCGCTCCAGCCCGTCGGCACCTATCGGTTCCCATCCGTTGACCCGGTCCAGCCGTCGCGCCGGCGAGCACCGCGGCTGTGGGAGGCACCGGACCCTGTTCGCCGACGGTGGACCGTCGCCACGGGCACCAGCACACGGGGAGGGGGCGGACAGAACGGATCAGCATGCCGTGGCGCCATGTGAGGGCCGCTGGGTGGGTGTCGAGGGTCAGTTCTGGGCAGCGTTCCAGGAGCGTACGGATCGCGATAGCGGCCTCCATGCGGGCGAGCGGGGCGCCCAGGCAGTAGTGAATGCCGTGGCCGAAGGCAACATGCCCACGGGGATCCCGGTGGATGTCGAAGCGATTCGGTTCCGGGAAGCGGGCCGGGTCGCGATCGGCGTCGGCCAGAGCGATGAGGACGAGCTCTCCGCCCCCCGGGATGACCGTGCCGCCGATCTCCACCGGCTCTGTGGTGAAGCGATACGTCGAGGTCTCCAGCGGCCGTCGTAGCGCAGCATCTCCTCGATGGCGTTGTCCAGGAGGGAGAAGTCCGCGCGCAGAGCAGCCAGTTGGTCGGGGTGAGTGAGCAGCGCAAGCACGCCGTTGGAGATCAGGCTGACCGTGGTCTCGTGACCGGCGACCAGCAGCAGTTGTGTCGGGCACGCGAGGGGCACGAAATGCCGGGTCCTATCGCCAGTGCATCCGGCGCGCCACACGCGCTTGCCCACGTGCCTCACGAGCAGCGTTGACCGCGGCTGCTTCGATGAGCGATCCCTCCCTGCTCGTTTCCTTCTGGCGACGGTCCCTCCGAATGGCCACGGCTATCGTCCACAGAATGATCAGTGCCAGACCGCTGATGAGCAGCACCAAGGTCGTCATGAGCCCTCCCGTTCCCCAGTCATCCAAGAGATTCCCATCGAGATTTGTCCGCTTCAATGCCGCATTCCGGCAATCTCGCGAGGGCGGCTCTGCGGGTTTGGCCGGTGTCTTGCCTGGTCTGGGGTCGTGCATGATCAGGGGGCTTTGCGCTGGCCCGCGAGATCGGCAGCCATTGGCTTGGCGCGCCGATGTGCCCGATTGGCCCGGATGCGGCATATCCAGCGGCACTGCACGCTGGTCTCATGGCTGGACACCCGCCCGTGGTGGTGTATCCGCCGTTGAGCGGTGGCCGGCGCGTGGAGATCCGTGGCCAGGACGTCGGCCGCGCACGTCGTCTGGCCGATGTGATCGAGTTCTTGCGCCGTGCGGGCCTGGAGGACCCGGACATCGAGGACCCCTCGCTGGTCGAGTGGCGCGGCGGTGGCAGCGAGGTGTGGTCGTGAAGGCCGCCTGGTCCGGCATGATCCAGTTCGCGCTTGTGGCCTTGCCGTCAAGCTGTGCAGAGCCCACGGAGGAGCACCGGAGCCGGCTGTGGCAGATCCACATCGTCGACGGCAGCACGGTGCACACCGTCGCTTCTGCAGGGCAGCGGACTGCGAGGGTGTGTTGACCGAACTAGTTTGAGTGTTTGTGCAGGTCACAGGCTGTTCCTGCGAGCTTCCCGCCCTGCCCGATGAACGACGTCCCGTAAGGGATCTCAAGAGCTTTGCCCTGCCCGAGGTCGGCGAGTTTCGGGAGACAGGGGACCCCTGAGAGCCCTATCAGCTGGTGGACATGAACGGGGTCCGTGTCGAGCCGGTAGCGGAGTTCTTCCAGGACCTGATGGATGCGGACAGATGTTCCCCAAGGCCGGGCCCGTGGGCCTAGCCCGCCCGGGCGGCGGCGAGGTGGGCGTCCACGGCGACGACACCATCAACGCCCTGGCAGAGGCCCACGACCACCGGGACGCGATGCGGTTCCGGGACGTGACCCCGCAGGGTGACGGCCCCGTCCCGGACCTCGACTGCGACGGTGCCCTCCTCCAGGCCGAGGATGCGCCCCAGGACGTCCTGCTCGATCTCGCCGCGGATTTCGACGTCGGAGCGGATGAATGCGTCGAGCAGGTCGCTGCGGCTGACGATGCCGGTGAGGAGCCCGTCGTCGCCGACCACCGGCAGCTGCTTGACGTGCCGCCTGCGGAGTTCCCGCGCGGCCCGGGGGATCGTCCAGTCGGCGCGGGCGGTGAAGACGGGGGTGCTCATGAGCGCGTCCGCGGTCCGGGCCCGGGCCTTGCCCCAGGCGCGCTCGTCGTTCCCGCCCTGCCCCTGCGGATCGGGCATGCCGGTCTCGTGCCGCAGCACGTCGGAGGCGGACACGACGCCGACGGGGGCGCCGTCGTCGTCGACGACCGGGGCCGAGGCGATGTCGTTCGCGTCCAGCAGGGCGGCGACCTCCTGGAACGGTGTGTCGGGACGGAGGGTGACGACCTCCTCGGTCATCACGTCACCGACCGTGCGGCGGTGCAGCATGGCATTCGCCTCCTCCGCTGTGCGACAGGGCGGCCGCGGTCGGACCGCCCGGGCCGACGACGCGCGGCGCGCCGGCCTCCACGGCCCTGCCGGCTCGTCCACACCGTCCCCCACCCATGACAGCACCGCGCCGCTCCGGCGACCAGTGACCTTCGGCCTGGCAGGGAGGGCTGGCGGTCCCACGGCCCGCCTGGTGCGGTCGTGAGCAGCACACACCGGAACGAAGTGAGCCGGGAACAGATACTGGCCTACCGGGTGGCGGCCCACGGATTCGACCGCTCCTCCTCAGCACCGGACATACTCGCCATGGGGGCGCAGGACACGCCGAACGGATCAGCCCGGCAGGCGCTGGCCGCGCGGGGCGCATCCCTTGACAGGCAGCGTCGGGCGGTGCGTGGACGGCCTCGAACAGCTGAGTCCACGCGTGCTGCCAGGTCCATCGCTGGGGCAGGTGCAGCATCAGGCGGCGGGCCGAGCGGGCGACCCGTGCGGGGACGTGGACCAGGTGGGCGAGCAGGGTGGCGGTGGTGGCCTTGGCGTGGAAGACGCCGGAGGGCGCCTGCGGCCCGCAGCAGGTTGTAGGAGATGGCCCACAGGATCAGCCAGCCCGCGTTGGCGTTGAACTTTCCCGAGGGCAGGTGGGCCAGGGGCCCGGCCTTGCCGTCGGCGATGACCTGCTCGATCACGGCGTGGTGGCGGTGCTGGCGCTCGGTCTGGAGCATCTCGAAGGGGCTGTCGGTGAAGAACGGGTGGTACCGCCAGACCGGGAACAGCTCCCCCTGTCGCCGACGGTGGCCGGTTTGGCCAGGTCGCGGACCCGGCGCACGATCAGGCGGGCAGTGACCTGCTGGTCCTTCTTCCGGCCGGTGAAGGCGGTGTAGACCGGGATCTCGGCGACTTCCGCGTCCGAGATCAGCTCTCCGGTGTCGGGATCGACGACCGCCCGGGGATGGCGGATCGGCTTCCAGGCGGTATCAGGGGTGGCGGCGATGGCCCGCTTGATCGTGGGGTTCATCCCCGTACTGATCGAGAAGTGGGCTCTGGCCCGGCGGCAGGCGGCCACCACACCGGCGTTGTAGAACTGCGAGTTCGCACGCAGGACACGCACTCCCGTGCAGCCGGCCTGGATCGCGGTGGCCAGGGCCTCGGTGACGAACCGCTCGGCGCCGCGGGAGTCGGCCGACTTGCCCTGACGCAGCCGCCAGCCGATAGAGCCCTGTTGGGTCACTCTGAGTGGTGAGCTTGGGGTCCGGTCTGGCTTGGAGAGGTAGGTTCACCGTCGGTGCGTTCGATGCACTTCGGAGATGGGAGGCCGCCGGTGGACATCGTGGCGACCATCCAGCACGCGGACCGCGCTGGGTAGGTGGGCGGCCAACGCGGGGCTACCCCGGAACGGGTGCAGCTACGCAGTGCCGATCCAGGCTCGCCAGTCGGGGTCGCGGCCGTTGAGCCACTTGGCGAGCACGGCGCGGCGCGCCCCTGCGCGACGTCCAGCAGCCGCGCCGGGCCAGCCCATGAACAAGAGGGTCCAGGGTCGGTCCCCGACTCTTGGCACCTCGATGCCGATATCGCGAGCTCGATGAGCCACCATGCGCCGTACCGTCCTCAGCGAGGATTACCCAAGCTCATGGTCGAAGGCCCGTGTCGCATCGATGGTGTTGAGCAATTTGAACCGGGTCTCGTTGCTCTCGGACGGGCCGATCAGGGAGGCCCCGACGACACTGAGGAACCTCGGGGGGCTATCGAAGGCCGATAGCTTCTGCCTGATCGTGATCGTGTTCCCGGCGACCGTCGCCATAGCCGTATTGTCGGAGTGGAAACCAATCGCGTTCTTGAATGTGCCGAGCTCGGGAGCATCGTCATCGCCAATCTGCCCCGTATGGGCGCGGACCGCTCCCCCCTCGAGTACTCGTACGCCGCGAAATAGTCATGCTCCGCCGTTTCGAACCGCACGACGAAGAGCAGTCGGTCGGCCGAAGGGACCGCGTTGACCGCCTCCTCGAATCGCTTCGCATCGCCGACCGACAGCTTGAAACGGATGTTCGCACCGGTCCTGTCCAATTCGACGCCAGTGAGGTCAGCCCCGGGCAGGTTGGTGCCGCCGGTGATGCGATTGGGCCACGTGGCGTCGCCGGAGGGATCGGCCATCGGACTCGACGGCACTGGGTCGGTGAACGGGGGTTCCCGGCCATCAGACTCGGACCGGTGAGCTGTTTCGCGAAGCGAATTCCCGTCCGGTTGCCGTCGTTGTTGTCATCGCTCCACGCGGCGTAGAGTCGGCCGTCGGGATCGAAGCCCACGTTCATCCAGTTGCGCAGACCTCGGGTACCGCCCTCAGGACACCCCCCCCGATGGATCGGTGCAGTACCCGCCCTGGTGAACCACACGGTGGCTGATGACCGACTGCGTGAACGCCGGGCTTGAGCTGAGGGCGTCGGCCGTGTGCGCGACGAACGCCCGCCACTCGCCGTTTGTCTGATGGTCGGGGATCCCGGAACCCTCGGAACCCGCGGTCCCGTAATAGACGATGGCGACGTTCCCCGGCGAGCCCGCCGCCACGTTGCCGACGACCGCGGTTTCCGCGGCCCCCGTCGAGATGCGGACTTGTGGGCTCCACTTGCTGCCGGGCTTGCCACCACTCCTTGGATCATTGGCCGGGTCGGAAATGTCCGACGTACTCATGACAACGTCGCCACCGCTGCCCGTCCCCCACACGGCATAGGCGTTTCCGGCCGTGTCGGTGGTCACCCACGGCAGCGAGAATCCACGGTATGTGTCACCCGGGTTGATGACCGCCAGGTCGTCCCCGACCTTGTACGTCTCGAAGGTCGCGGTGTCGTCCCTGGAAACGGCGACGTGGACCTCCGGAACGAAGAGCCCGAGCTTGGTCCCACCGAAGGCCTGGTAGACGGTGCCGCGCGCAGGGCTCTGGGCGGACCGATCCATCACCAATCGTGTCGCAGGGCCCGCGGCGTACTTGGGGATCGGATCGACGTTCCACGAGCCCCCGCCGTCCCGCGTGGTCGCGTACTGCACGTTCGGCTGCCCCCCGGGCTGGGACAGCGCCAGGTTGGCCCACGCGAGGTGCGCCGTCTGGCCGCCCGGGGCGAGCAGCCAGGGCCGATCCGTGCCGCCCGGCAGGGTCACCAGGTTGAACGTCGGCCAGGTGTCGCCGGAATTGGACGACGCGGACGCCGTCAGGGAGCCGAATCCGGGCGCGATGCCGGACAGGTAGACGTTGTCGTTGTCGGGGGAGAGCGCGAGGTCGCTGTTGCCGAAGCCCGGATCGCCACAGTGCGGCTGTGAGTTGCTGGTCGGGCAGCTCTCGTCGAAGAGGGTCCGGAACGTGTCACCGCGATCGAGCGAGCGCGCCACGATGTTGGGGAGCGTGGGCGTGGTGAGCCTTCCCCAGGGGAAATCGACGAAGACGCGGCCATTGCCACGCAAGTCCACGTCGACGAGAGGGTCCGCCCCCGTCACGCGCTGCAGATCCACCCACGTCGCTGCATTGAACGTGACCGCGTCGTTCTCCGTTGTGTTCGGCGCCGCATCGAGGTCGATACGGTGGTCGCCCGCCGGCCCCGCGTGCCCCACGCCGACGGGCGCGAGGACAAGCGACAACGCAACGGCGCAGAGCACGAGGCGAGCTATTCTTGCCATAAGAGGGCCCTCCTTCTGCCTGCCGTCGGCTGCCTGGCATGGCCCGTTCGAGCGAGCCGCCGCCAGCGGCCGCCGCACCCGCGCGGACGCGTGGGCAGCGTCTCGTCGCTCAAGCTCGAAGCCCATCCCCCACACGGGGGGCGCCAGCGCATCGGTGGCCGCGCGAAGGAGCGTGCCGCGGGGGAGACGGCCGTGAGGCCGGCCCCGGAGCCCAGCCGAGCGCAGCGGGTGCCGCCGGTTCCCCGAGTGAACCGCCGCCGCCCAGCCCCACCACGCACAACCACCCACAACCATCAACACATCTAGGGCGTGTCCGGTGGGTCACGGGTGACTCACCGGACACGCCGTGGTGACGTGTATGGGGGACGGAGGAGCAGGCGGCTGCCGATCGTGGACGGTTGCTCCTCTGGCAAGCCGCTCAGTTGAAGACCACCTGCGCGGCTTCGCTGGTGAGGCTGCTCAGCCCGTTGACCGCGCAATCGGGGTTGGGGTGCGCCTCGGCGACAGCGGTGGCGGTGTCTCCCTTCAATGGCCCCGCGGTGACGGTGGCGGTGAACGCGACCGTCCCGTCTACCGGGTTGGTGTCGATCACCACGTCGAGATGGCTCTTCGGGTTACCGGGGGGTGACCACTCGATGGTGCTCTTCAGCTCGATCCTCAACAGCAGACTGCACGGTGAACCACCGAGGGCGGTGGCCGTGCCGGTGCCCGGCGAGAGGCCGGACTTGAGGGTGGGGTAGTTGCCGTTGGGCGAGGTGCAGCCGACCAGCCCGGATGTGGCATCGTCCTTGGCGGTGGTGTTGGTGGCCGTTAGCGGTGGTGTGAAGTTGTGCTGGAAGTTTGCCGTGCAGGTCAGATCACCGGGCGCGGCGGAGGCCGGCGCAGCGGTCAGCCCAGCGGTCAACGTGATGACCGAGACGAGGACGGCGGCGCGCTGCCGCTTACGACCGCGATGCGTGGTCTGGTGGGTGAGGTGGGCGAGTATGGCTGTGGCGCGCATGTCCATCCCTCCTTTCCAGGAGTGACGACGAGGTTCCGTCAGGGATGCTGGCCAACACCTGGACCGCGTCCTGGAACTGGTGGCGGAGCTCGGCAGCCGTAGCGCCGCAGACTGACCTTGCTCGCCTGCTCGCCTGCTCGCCTGCTCGGTGTCGGGCGTCGCACCGCACCCCTACGTCAGGCCGGAGCGCGGTTCCTTGGGCCGTGGGAGAACTCTGACCTGCCCGTCAACCGCAGAATCCGCCCGCCGAATCCCGGCGGAAAGGCGTACGGCCGGGAGGTCTGGAGCGCAAACAAGCTCTCCGTAAAGCTCGTGCCGCACACCAGAGACGGAAGGGACGTGGCAGCTTCAATCTTGTCCTTCGAGCCGGGAGGGACGTCACTCAACCACTGTTGCTGATCTTGAGGTTCAAGGACGGTTTCTGACAGCGGCGCCCCCGGCCCCTGTGGGAGTGAGGCCTGCCGGAGGCGTCATGCTCGAACATCCAGCGAGTCACGGCCGGCGCCCGCCGACGTCCCTTCTGCAGCGGGCCACAGCCCCGTCCGCCAGGCACTGTCCGGCGAATCAGGATCGGAGCCACAGGCGCATGGCAGCAACGGTCACGGTGCCCTGAAAGACATACGCTCGCTTGTCAAAGCGTGCGGCCACGGCCCGGAAACCCCTGAGCGGGTTGATGGTTCGCTCGGCTTCGTTGCGGCGCCTGTACGTCGTGCTGTCGAAACAAGGGGGCCGGCCGCCCGCGCCGCCCCGGCATTGGCGGTTGGCCCGTTGGTCGCGGCGCTCGGGGATCGTGTACCGGATCTGCCGTCGTCGCACGCAGCGGCGGTTTCGGCGTGAGCTATACGCCTTGCCGCCGCATACGTGGTCCGGTCGTGTCCGCGTGCGCGCTCCTCTTGACGTACTCAACGGGGCGCTCCCCTTCCCCCGTGCAGGGAGCGCCCCGTTGGCGATCTCGACAGCGCATAAGCCGGTGCGGACCTCGGCTGGCGCCTGCTCACCGCGCATGGCAGCAGCCCACGAGGGCCGCGCCCGAGCCGTCGCAACGCCTGGCCGAGCTCGCCGACGCTCGGCGACGTGTCGCTTGACCATGCCCCACGCCGCGCCCAGGGCATCCTCGTCGAACTCGCCAGCAGCCAGCCGGAGCCGCTTGGACTGGAATCACATCGTCCGGCCCGTTGGGCGCTGCCGACACAGTGGGGCGAATGCAATTCGGCACCTGGAAGGCCGGGGCGGTCGACGCTCCGCTGTATCGCAGGGCGCTCGTTGACGCGGCCATCCCGAGGTGGACGGGGAGGCGGTACGAGCGACGCCGCCCGGAAGGCCGTCAGCACTGGCCAGGCTGAGCCGACTCCGCGACGACCTTTGTGAGGGAGATTCTCGGGCGTATGCGGTGCGCGATAACCTGAGAGCAGGCGGCTGACCTGGGAAAAGGCCCTGCGGCTCCACACTCGGGCGACGAGGGTCAAGCCCGTTTCGTCGGTAGGGGAATCCGCTGCTCGCCTCTCCTGAGGCGCTCCGCCCACCTGGAGTGGTGGACCCCGACATGCCCCTGGGTGGCGCCTGGGAGAGGGCTCCCGGTGGACTTGCGGGGGGCGCAGGGGGGACGGAAGGACCAGGAAAGGCCCGGTAGGGCGGAGCAAGGGGCGATCGGCAATCGCCCTCTGACCTGCAGGAACGGGCAAGACCGAGCAAGATCGGGAAGTGTGCGGATGATCTTGCGTGGACTCATAATCCGTCGGCCGTGGGTTCGAGTCCCACCCGCCCCACCACTGCTCACCCGTCAAAACGTTCTGAACTGCGGAAAGCGCAATGGAAAGGGCCGCCACGGACACCGTGGCGGCCCTGGTTTCTCCCCAGGCAGGGATCGAGTGGCCCGATCGTGGCACGGCCGTGGTCGCTCGGGGCGTATCGAGGGGTTGCCGAGCGCGGTGGCGCAGACCGTGCCGAGGGCTCCTGTCCGACGGCGACGGGGATTCGGAGGGACACTGTGGACGGGGGTCGCCGCGCTGGTCCGATGCCGGCCCGCTCCCACGATGACGTGTCCGCCGGTGCGGATGATCGCCTGCCCCAACCCCGCAGGAGACGGCGATGAACACCTCGGTGCGGATCGGACGCATACTCGGAGTGCCGCTGCGCATCCACTGGAGCGTGCCACTCCTGGTGATCCTGCTCGGATACGGTCTGGGCCGCGAGACCCTTCCCGCGTGGATTCCGGGACGGTCCACTGCTGTCTATACGGTCGCCAGCCTGGCCGGGGCGCTGCTGCTCCTCGGGAGCCTGCTGGCCCACGAGGCGGCGCACGCCGTCACCGCTGTCAGAAAGGGGATCCCCGTCCGGAACGTGACCCTCTGGGCACTGGGTGGGATGACGGAGATGGGCAGGTCCCCCGCGGCCGGTGCGGCCCTCATGGTGGCCGTCAGCGGTCCGCTCGCCAGCCTCGTCCTGGGAGGGGCCGCGCTCGGAGCGGGGATAGGCCTGGACGAGCTGGTCGGCTGGGAGGTGCCCGCAGCCGTCCTGCTGTGGCTCGGCTGGGCGAACCTCCTGCTCGGTGTGTTCAACCTGTTGCCCGCCGCACCGCTCGACGGAGGACGGGTGGTGCAGGCGGTGCTGTGGTGGCGTACCGGAGACCGGGACCGGGCGGAACGGGCGGCGGCGCGCAGCGGGCAGGTGCTCGGCATCCTGATGATCGCTGTCGGCTGGATCTCGTTCCTGCGCGGTGCGCTGGGCGGTCTGTGGCTGGCCCTCATCGGCATCTTCATCATGATCGTCGCCAACGCGGAGCGGCAGCGTGCCTCACTCGCGCCGGCCCTGCGTGACGTACGGGCGGCCGATGCCATGTCGAGTCCAGTGGACACTGGCCCGGACTGGCTGACGGTGGACCGCTTCATCGCCGAGGTGGCGGCGAACGCCCGGCACTCGGTGCTGCCGCTGCTCGACTTCGAAGGGCGGCCCAGCGGCATGGTGCGGCTGCCGCAGCTCGCGACCGTACCCGCTCAGCGCCGCGAGACGCTGCGCGTGCGCGACGTGGCGACCCCGCTGTCACAGTGCACGGTGTGCGCCCCGGACGATCTTCTGGAGGACGTGCTCGACAAGGTCCGGCCGGGCAGCGGCATGCGGATCCTGGTGGCGGACGGCCGGCACCTGGTGGGGATCATCACCGCCCGGGACATCTCCCGGCTCGCTCAGCGGCACGCGCTGACCGGTGAGGACTGACGGACATAAGTCTCCGCACCAACCGGCCCGAGACCGATGAGTTTGCGGCGCCAGAGCGGTCGGTACGGGTAAACACGCTCACGCGCGAGGAGGTACCCATGACCACCGACGGATTCACCACGTGCCTGTGGTTCGACGAGCAGGCCGAAGAGGCGGCGAACTACTACACCTCGATCTTCAAGAACTCCAAGATCGAGAGGGTCACCCACTACACCGAGGCCGGTCCGCGTCCGGCCGGCTCGGTTCTGACCGTCGAGTTCGAGCTCAACGGCCAGAAGTTCGTCGCCTTGAACGGCGGCCCGGAGTTCACGTTCAACGAGGCCATCTCGTTCCAGATCTTCTGTGACGACCAGGACGAGCTGGACTACTACTGGAGCAAGCTCACCGAGGGCGGCGAGGAAATCGCCTGTGGCTGGCTGAGGGACAAGTACGGCGTGTGCTGGCAGGTCATCCCCGCCGGGCTCACCGACATGATCTGCGACCCGGATCCGGAGAAGGCGAAGCGGGCCACGGAGGCGATGCTCTCGATGACCAAGTTCGACGTCGCCGCGCTCGAGAAGGCCTACGCGGGGTCGTAGCAGCTTCACAGGCGGCCGGACTCGCCCCTTTTCCGGTTGCCGACGCGGGTGGCCGGACCGCCGCCGACTCATGGTCGGATCCGACGTCCGGCCTGCGACACCTCTGTCATGAGGCTCTGCCCCGCTCCGGGCAGAGCCTCATCGGTTGGGCACGCTTCGTGATCGTAAGTGCGCCATCGCTTCCGGCGTCATATGGCTGCGCGGGGGGACCCGCAGGGGCGTGGGTGGGATGTCCGATGAGGGATCAGCTGCGCAGGACCCTCCACCTTGCCGCCTCGATCCTTACGCTGGAGGTGCCCGTTCCCCCGGGCGCGCCGGCGAGGTGGGGTGGCCGCCTCGCGGGGTGGATGCGGCGGGCGAAGACGGGTCGGAGGCGATGGGGATGAGGAAACGTCGAGCGACGGCGGCCCGGCGGCCGCGGACGGACGCGGCGGCCGGGGCTGAAGCCATCGGCTCCCGGATACAGAGGTGCTGCCGGCGGTGAGAGAGCAGGTCGTGGTGTTCGGCGGGGCGGCGCTGGCCGCTGTCTACGTGCTGGGCAAAGAGGCCGACGAGCTGCGACTGGCCGAGACGGCCGGGAACCCCTGCGACCTGTACGGGTTGTCGTCCCGTTACCCCCTGTCCGGCCTTCGCTCCCCGGTCGCCGATGCATTCCGCACCGGCCGGCCCTTGTGGTTGAGCGCCTCGGAGCTCGCCGGCTACCCCGAGAGCGGTCCGGAGGCCCTGTCGGCCCATGTCTCGCTGGGCGCGCTGCCCCTCGGAGTGGATGAACGACCGCTGGGCTGCCTGGTCGTCGTGGACGACATCGGGGCCGGCTTCGACGCCGAGCGGCGAAGCTTCATGGAGCTGTACGCGGACCACATCGCCGCACGGCTCGAAGCGAGCGGCGAAACGAGCGACGGACCGACCGGCGCACTGAGCGGCGCACCGATCGGGAACCTGCGCAGGGATCCGAGCGGCGTGCGAGCGCTCGGCGGGCCCGAGTCACAGCCAGTGGTCGGGCCCGCCCTGAACCGCATCAACGTCGGCTCATTCACCCTCGAATTGAGCACGGGGCGGATCGACGCGGACGCCCAGATGCTCGATCTCGTCGACATCGCCCGGGACGACTTCGACGGACGCGTGGAGTCCCTGCTCGTGCGCACCGTGCCGGACGATGTGCCCGCGCTCATGTCGATCGTCGAGCCCGACCACATGACCGCCAGTGGCCGGGAACTGGAGTTCCGGGTCCGCCGGCCCAGCGGCGAACTGCGCTGGCTGCGGCTGCGCTACCGCGTGCTGGTCGACCCCACCGGCAGGCCGGAGCGGGTGCTGGGCGTGGTCGCCGACGCCTCGCGTATGCGGCCCGGTGCCGACGAGGTCTCCCGGGTACAGCGGCTGTCCGCCGCCCTGGCGGGTGCGATGACCGTCCGGGACGTCAGCCGGGTGGTCGTTGCGGCGCTGCGCGACCAACTGGGACCCGACCGGGTGGCGCTCGCCGAGCTCGAGGGCGACCGGCTGTTGGTCACGCTCCTCGACCCGCCGGAGCACGATGCGTGGCCGGAGGTCTGGCGGTCCGAATGGCGGTCCGAGTGGCCCGATGCACCGGTCCGCGCCCTGCCCACCCTCAAGGCCGCGCTGCGCGAGCGCCAAGTGAGCCTGTGGGCCGCGGGCACCCCCCTCGAACCCGGCCTCGAAGGCATAGGCCCCGGCGGCCTCGCGATCCTTCCGCTCCCGGCCGAAGGCCGGGTGGTCGGCGCGTGTCTGGTCGGCTGGGACGAGCCGCAGGATTTCGGCCCCGAGGAACGGTCCCTGCTGACCGCCACCGCGAGTCTCGTGGGACAGGCCTTCGTACGCGCCCATGCGTTCGACGCCGAGCACGAGCTCGCCACGATGCTCCAGCGCAGCCTGCTGCCCCGCACGCTTCCGCTGCTGCCCGGAGGGGTGGCCGTCGCCCGCTATCTGCCCGCGACGGTGGGGCTCGAGGTGGGGGGCGACTGGTACGACGTGATACCGCTCTCCGACCGCCATGTCGCGCTGGTCATCGGGGACGTGCAGGGGCACAGCGCCGCGGCGGCGACGATCATGGGGCAGATGCGCACGGCGATCAGGGCCTACGCCGTCGAGGGGCATCCGCCCGACGTGGTCGTCTCACACGCCAATCGCCTGCTCGTCGGCATGGAGACCGACCTGTTCGCCACCTGCGCCTACGTCGCGCTGGACATGGAGGAGGGAGAGGCCTTGTTCGTCCGGGCCGGGCACCTCCCGCCGTTGCTGCGCCACCCGGACGGCAGCTCCCACGTGGTGGACGTCGAGGGCGGGCCTCCGCTGGGGGTGCTCGCGGACGCCGAGTTCCCCATCACCTCGGTCGGGCTGGCTCCCGGCACGGTCCTCACGCTGATGACGGACGGCCTGGTCGAGTCGTCGATCCTGCCCCTGGAAGACGGCATGCGCCGGATGCGCGAGGCGCTCTCCGCGGCCGATCCGTCAGACGCGGGGCGGCTGGCCGACGAACTGCTGGGCAGCGCCAACCGACGCGACGACGACGTGGCGCTGCTGCTCCTGCGCTACGACGGGATGAAGGTCCGGCCGCTCCGGGCGGGCTGGGCGGTCTGGCGGCTGCCCGACGCCGTGGCCCACGCACGCCGTTTCACCGCGCGCACGCTGCGCTCGTGGCGCGTGGCGGAGCAGGACGCGGTCCTGCTGGTGGTCTCCGAACTGGTCACCAACGCCCTGGTGCACACCCAGGGCCAGGTGCACCTCGACCTCACCCTCGCCGGGGACCGCCTGCGGGTCGCGGTGAGCGACGCGTATCCGCGTACGCCCGTCAAGCCGTCGAGCGTCAACTGGGAGGCGACCGGCGGCCGGGGCATCCTGCTGGTCGAGGCGGTGTCGGCGTCCTGGGGTTCGGTGCCGCTCAGCGGCGGCAAGCAGGTGTGGGGCGAGATCGCCCTGCGACCGCGCGAGCCCGGTCGTACGGAGCCCGACCTGCGCCCGGTGGACGGGTGAGGGAGGTTTTCGGAATGAGGACACATCCGCGCAGTGCCGGCGTCGTGGTGGCCGCGTTGTCGCTGGCCGTCGCCCTTGCGGCCTGTGGAGAGGCCGGCCAGTCCGAAGGCCCGGCCCCGGCGGAGGACGGCCTGAAGATCGGCGTGCTGATGCCGGACAGCACCACCGCCCGCTGGGAGACGTTCGACGGGCCCTTGATCCAGAAGAAGATCGAGGAGCTGTGCGGCGACTGCACGGTGGAGCGCGCCAATGCCCAGGGAGAGGTGGGCGCCCAGCAGCAGCAGGTCGACTCCATGATCACCAGGGGGATCAGGGTCCTGGTCCTGAGCCCCGTCGACGCCAAGTCGCTCCGCGCCTCGGTCAAGAAGGCGGACGATGCGAACATTCCGGTCGTCGCTTACGATCGGCTCGTCGAGGGACCGATTTCGGCCTATGTGTCCTTCGACGGCGTGGAGATCGGCAGGCTCCAGGGCGAGGCACTCCTCAAGGCCCTGCGCGACAGGGCGGAGGGCTACCGGATCGTCATGATGAACGGCGATGCGACCGACCCCAATGCGGCCTCCTTCAAGAAGGGTGCGCTGTCCGTCCTCCAGGACCTAGTGACGATCGGCAAGATGTACGACACCGCCGGATGGAAGCCGGACGTCGCCAACACCAACATGTCCGGCGCGATCGCCGCCCTCGGTGCCCTCAACATCGACGGCGTCTACTCCGCCAATGACGGCCTGGCCTCCGGCATCATCTCCGCCCTCAAGGCCAACAACATCAGCCCGCTGCCTCCCGTCACCGGCCAGGATGCCGAACTCGCGGGCGTGCAGCGGATCGTCAGCGGTGACCAGTACATGAGCGTGTACAAGCCCTTCAAGCCCGAGGCGGACGCCGCGGCCGAGATGGCCGTCACCTTGGCCCGTGGCGAGCAGCTCCAGACCGAGGACAGGGTCAGTAGCCCCACCACCAAGGAGGTCCCCGCCGTCCTGCTCACCCCGATCTCCCTGACCGTCGAGAACATCAGGGACACCGTCATCAAGGACGGCATGTACACAATCGACCAGGTCTGTACCCAGAAGTTCAGGTCCGCTTGCGAGAGGGCAGGACTCATTCCGTAAGGCCGGTCTCCACCGGGGCCGGTCCCGAAGAAGGAGATGGTTGCCGTGCCAGCTCCACCTCTGTTGGCCTTGCGCGGCATCTCCAAGCGTTTCGGCGCCGTCCAAGCGCTGACGGACGTCGATCTGGAGATCCACGCCGGTGAGGTCGTCGCCCTGATGGGTGACAACGGTGCAGGCAAGTCCACCCTCGTGAAGGTGATCGCCGGAGTCAGCCCCGCCGACCATGGCGTCATCGAATGGCAGGGCCGGTTTGTCCAGGTCAAGCGCCCCCACGACGCTCAGAGCCTGGGGATCGCAACCGTGTATCAGGATCTCGCGCTGTGCGAGAACCTCGACGTCGTTGGCAATCTCTACCTCGGCCGTGAGATCCGCAAGGTCGGCATCCTCGACGAGGTGGAAATGGAACGCTGCACACGCGACCTGCTGAAGACCCTGTCCATCCGCATCCCGGATGTGCGCGTCCCCGTCGCCTCCCTGTCCGGAGGCCAGCGGCAGACCGTCGCGATCTCCCGCTCGCTCATCGGCGAACCCAAGGTCCTCCTCCTCGACGAGCCCACCGCCTCCCTGGGGGTCCAGCAGACCAGCCGGGTGCTCGACTTCGTCGAGCGGCTCCGCGACCGTGGGCTCGGGGTGCTCCTCATCAGCCACAACATGGGCGACATCAAGGCCGTCGCGGACCGGGTCGCGGTGCTCCGCCTCGGCCGCAACAACGGCTTCTTCGATGTGAACACCACGTCCCAGGAACAGATCATCTCCTCCATCACCGGTGCCACGGACAACGCCGTGACCCGCCGCACCCCGGGTGCGGGGGAGGCGGAGCTGTGAGGAGGAGATGGACATCCGGAAAGCCTGATTCCACCCAGGCGAACGGTGGCCCCAAAGACCACGTGCACGCCGCCAACGCGCGGCAGCTCGTACGGGGCCAGGGCTTCAAGGGCTACCTCGCCGAGTTCCAGCGCAGGCTGAGCAGCGGCGAACTCGGCTCGATCCCGGTCGTGCTCGGCCTCGGCATCATCTGGATCATCTTCCAGATCCTCAACGAGAACTTCCTCTCCCCGCGCAACCTGTCCAACCTCAGCGTGGACATCGTCGGCACGGGCCTCATCGCGGCCGGCATCGTCTTCGTGCTGCTGATCGGCGAGATCGACCTGTCGGTCGGCTCGGTCAGCGGCCTCGCGGCGGTGATGTTCGCCGTTCTGAACGTGCAGCACGGCGTGCCGGAATGGCTCGCCGTGATCGTCGCGGTGCTCGCCGGCGCGGCGGCCGGAGGCATCCACGGGTTCTTCTTCGCCAGGATCGGAGTGCCCGCGTTCGTCGTCACCCTCGCGGGACTGCTCGGCTGGAACGGCCTCATGCTCTACATCCTGGGCACGAGCGGCACCGTCAACCTCGACGACGAGGGCCTGGTCGCCACGCTGACCAGCCACTACTTCAGCGACGTCGCTGCCGCGTACGGTCTGGCGGCACTCGCCGCAGCCGCGTTCTTCCTCGCCTCCTACCACGACAGGCGGCGCCGCATGGCCGCCGGAACGCCGTTCCGGCCGCTCCACGAGATTGCGGTGCGCACCGGCGTGCTCGCGGTGATCGCGTTCGCGATCGCCTATGTGCTCAACCGGTTCCAGGGCCTGCCGCTCGCCCTTCTGATCTTCCTCGTCGTCGTCGCCGGCCTGGACCTCCTCCTTCGCCGCACGCCGTACGGACGGAAGGTCTACGCGCTCGGCGGCGGTGTCGAGGCGGCCCGCCGCGCCGGCATCAGCGTGGTGTGGGTGCGGATCTCGGTCTTCGCGGCGTCCGGAACCATGGCCGCGGTCGGCGGCCTGTTCCTGGCCTCGCGGATCACCTCGGTGAGCCAGACCTCGGGCTCCGGCATCCTGCTGCTGAACGCCATCGCCGCGGCCGTCATCGGCGGCGCGAGCCTGTTCGGCGGCCGCGGCAGGACCTGGTCCGCGTCGCTCGGCATGCTGGTCATCCAGTCGATCGCCTCGGGCATGGCGCTCCTGGGCATCCAGGCAGCCGTCCAGTTCATGATCACCGGAGGGGTGCTGCTCGCCGCCGTGGTCATCGACTCGCTCTCGCGCCGCTCGCAGGAGGCCCACGGCCGGGCCTGACCCGCGTCCCCATGGCCGGTGCCCGACGTGCGCCACCGGAACACCGGGCCATGAGTCGATTGCGGTGAGGCCGGTCCCGCTCTACTCAGGCAGGCCCCACGAAGGAGCGGGCCCGTTGGCCGGGACGTCACGCGGACGCAGGGTCGGGCGGGTTCCCTTTCTGCTGATCACCGCGGTCTGGCCGCGGCGCAGCGGGATGCTGATCGTGCCCTCGCCCTGGTACGGGATCGGCTTGCCGGACTCGTTCCTGACCTCGATCTCGCCCTCGATGCCATGCCGCAGCTTGAGCGGTTCGCCCGCCTCGCTGCTGACCCTGATCCAGTCGGTCCGGCCGGAGCTGCGCGAGGCGTCCACGAGGAACGCACCCTGGGTGCGCAGCCGGAAGACCGAGGCGTCCTCCCAGGTGCGGGAGACGGCGGGGAAGACCTTGACCACCCCGCCGTGGCTCTGAGTCAGCATGTCCAGCAGCGACTGGGCAGCGCTGATGGGGCTCTCCAGGGCGAAGCCCCCGCCCTCGCGGTACATGGTGTTGGGGGTCATGGCGCAGTCGTCGACGACGTTGCCGTCGACGTAGAACCGCAGGTAGTGCAGCGCCTCCTCGGGCTTGCCGAAGAGCGTCTCCATGGACGAGGCGGCGGCGTAGCTGTAGCCGTGCCACCGCACCTGCATGCTCGTCCAGTGGTCGAACGTTCGCCGGTCGAGCTTCTCCTGCAGCGGATACAGCCACAGCAGATGCGAGAAGTGGCGGTGCGACTCGGCGAGCGGCACCCCTGCGCCGATCATGACGCCCTGCTCGTTCTCGTGGTACGGCACCAGCCGGGCGAGGATGTCCCGCCACTGGCGGGCCGACGGGTCGTCGAGCCGTAGCCGCTGCGCGGACTGCAGGAGCGTGGCGCAGCCCCAGCGGAGCAGCGACAGATCGTAGGTGCAGTCGGCGGCGTTGGCGTACTCGGGAGAGCGGGTCACCGGCAGATGCAGTTTGCCGTCGGTCCCTTCGGTGAGGTGGCGGGCGTAGTAGTTGACCGCCTTGGTGAGGACCGGGTGGATCACCTCGCGCAGCGCCTCGTCGTCCATGTGGTGCCGGTAGCTCACCCATGCGTTGTGCAGGGCCCAAGTGAGGTTGCCCGTATGGTCGTTCGGGCTGACGCCGGGGACGCCGACGTATCGGGGGCCTGAGCGCAGCTGCCAGTCGCCCGGGTGGCACAGGGCGTAGGTCTTGCCGTCGCGGAGCTCCGGCCGGATGTTGCTCTCGAGATGGGTGTGGTACTTCCGGAACGTCGGAGTGATGGCGTCCAGCTCCGGGTGGTTGGAGCCGTTGGCCACCGGATAGGTGACCTGGACGTTGGTGTTCCACCAGATGTTGGTCCAGCCGTTGCCCGACTCGGGGAACCAGGGTCCGAAGACCGGGGTCACCGGGGAGTTCCCCCGGGTCGCGCAGGCCAGCTTGTACAGCTGGATCCAGTAGAAGCGCTGGAGCTTCTTGTCAGGTACGGAGACCAGGCTGCGCCGGTAGAAGGCGTGCCACCACGCCCGGTGCAGGGCGATGTCCTGCTCCGGTGATCCGTCGAGTGCCGCGTTGACGGCGCGTATCGCCGCTTCGCGGCCGGTCGAGTCGGGGTAGCCGTAGACGATGGTGGCGGCCAGCAGCCGCTTGGAGCCGGAGTGCACCTCGCGCCACGCGGTCGTGTATCCGCCGCCGGCGTGCAGGGGCTGCTCGACGAAGCCGGGCCCCACGGTCGGATCCGGGTTTCCGGTGTAGTCCGGCGGGCGCCGGATCGTCCTGGTCGTGTACGAGGGGAGCGGCGTGAAGCCCCAGGCTGCCGACCGCTCCCCGGCGGTCGGCTCCAGCGAGACCAGCAGGACGCTGCGGTGGTTCAGGATCAGGGCATGGAAGGCGACACTTCCCTGCGAGGTGGTGACCGTGCCGGACAGCTCCGCGTTGTCGAGGTCGAGCTTCCAGTCGACCCCGGTGATGGAGCCGGCGAAGGTCAGGGTCAGATAGCCGACGCCCAGCCGGGAGTAGCCGATGGCGGCTTCCCACTGCCCGCGCTGGTCCTGCACCAGCGAGTGGTTGATCATGATCCGCAGGACGTTGCCCTCGCCGGACTTGTTGTAGATATGGGCGGCGAGGAAGCCGTTGCCGAAGAAGGGGGCCGTCTGCCAGCTGCTCGGCAGGCGCCGCCACACCATCGCCGCGTCCCGCAGGACGTCGCCGTGCACATCCCGGTGCTGTGCGGGAGCCGCCCAGGCGGCGGGGCAGCCCGCAGTGATCAGGGCGGCGCCCGCGGTGGACGCGACGAAGGCCCGTCGGGATATGGGGTTCATGGCTCGGCCTTTCTGTTCGCTTCTCCGCCCGCGCGGCGCAGAGGTGCGGGCCTCGTGGTTGTCTGCGACCCGGCGGCCGCGCGTGCGTCGCTTACGTCGGCCTCTCCATCGACAGGGCGAACAAGTGAAGTTGGGGCCCGGTGGCGACCGGGAGGGTGAGGGTGTGCAGCTCCTTGGCGGGATCGAGCGCGGCGGCGGTCTCGAACAGCGCGACCTTGGCGGTATTGGGGCCGGACGCCCCGTGCCGGTGGGTGGAGCGCAGCATTTCGGTGACACCGGGGCCCGGCTGGCGGGCCCAGTCGGGAAGCGTGAACGGCACCTCCGCCGTGGAGCCGTCGGCGTACCCGGCGACCAGCTTCGCGCTGAGGTCACCGCCGCTGGCCGCCCCGATGAGCCGGACCTTCGCGTACGTACCGAGGGGCACGCTGATCGTCTGGCCTCGCCCGGTCACGTTGTTCTTCGCCCCGTCGCCGTACGCGGGGAAGGTGAAGAACAGGCCCTCGTAGTTCAGCCGGCCCGCGGGCGGCATCTCCTCGGCCGGGTAGGTGTGGCCGGAGCCGTCGAAGTCGCCGTCGGCCATGGCGGCTTCGGTGGAGATGCCGTCGTTGTCGACGTGTGCCGACAGATCGACAGGGATGGTCTCGCCCGGCGGCGGGAGTGCCTGCAGCCCCCACGGGTCACCGGGAACGCCGATCTCCACCGGGGCGATCACGAGATGCTTGGTGCCGCGCCCGCGGATCAGCGCCTCCTCGTCCTCCTCGAGGTCGAGTTCGATGACGCCGTCGCCCGCATCGCGCCAGTCGGCACCGGAGACCTCGATCGGGCCTGCGATGCCGTGCCGTACTCGGCAGGGCTCGCCCGCCAGGCTCTTGACCCGTACCCACCGGGTCGCGCCCTCCTCCCGTACCGCGCTGACAAGGAAGGCGCCCTCGGTACGGAAGTTGTGGACGACTGTATCGGCCCAGGACCCGGGGACCGCCGGGAAGATCCGGATCAGTCCGCCCCAGCTCTGGACGAGCATGTCGTGCAGCGACTGCGCCGCGGACAGCGGCGTCTCGATGACCGGGCCGCCGCCCTCCTTGTACATGGTGTTGGGCTTGATGAAGCCCTGGTTCATCAGCTCGTTGAGGTAGTGCAGGCTGTCGTCGCCCTTGCCCATCGTGGCCGCGATCGAGGCCGCCCCGGTGAAGCTGTAGCCCTGCAGGGCACCGGTGAAGCCGATCCAGTGCTTGAGTGACGTCGAGATCAGCTCACGCTTGTCCGGCTGCTCCCAGGTGATCTCGTACAACGGGTAGATCTGCAGCAGGTGGGAGTAGTGCCGGTGGGACTTGGCGAACGGAACCCCGGCGCCGATCATGTAGCCGTTTCCGTCGACGGCGTAGTCGGCGAGCTTCTCCAACACCTCCCGCCAGCGCGGCTGAAGCGGGTCCTGGATGCCGAGCCGCTCGGCGGAGGCGAGCAGGGTCGTGCAGCCCCAGCGGATCAGCGCGAGGTCGTACGTGCAGTCGGGCGCCCCGCCGTACTCGGGGGAGAAGGTCCGCGGCAGATGCAGCCTGCCGTCGTCGCCCGCGGTGAGGAAGTGCAGGTAGTAGTTGACCGAGCGGCGCAGCAGCGGAAAGAGCACCTCGCGCAGCACGTCGTCGTCCATGGTGTGGCGGTAGGACAGCCAGACGTTGTGCAGCGCCCAGGTGAGGTTGCCGATCTCGGGCTCCCTCTGGCCGGGGATGCCGAGTTGGGCGCCCCGGGCGAAGATGTCGGTGCTGCGGGAGACGCCGGCCGAGTCGTGTCGGTACTGCTCGGGCACGTGGTCGATGAGGACTTGACGGTTCTCGTCCACGGTGCGGGTGAGGGCGTCGAGCTCCAGGTGGTTGGAGCCGTTGATCATCCAGTACTCGAGCTGGACGTTGAGGTTCCACCAGGCGTTGGGCCAGCCGGTCGGCTGCAGCCAGGGACCGGTGGTCGCCATGACCGGCGCGCTCTCCCGGGTCGCGGAGGCGATCTTGTAGAGCTGGATCCAGTAGAAGCTCTGCAGCCGGTAGTCGGGTACGGAGACGAAGCTCTTGGGGTAGTAGCTGTGCCACCAGCGGCGGTGCGCGGCGCGCAACAGGCTCGGCGGGCGGCTGCGCGCGCTGCTGAGGGTCTGCAGGGCCTGGCCCTCCGCCGTCTCGTCGGGGTGCGAGTGGGCGACGGTGACGTAGAGATGACGGCCGTCGTCACGGGCGACCTCGGTGTGGGCGGTGACGTACTGGCCGCCCACCAGCAGCGGCTGGACGACGAGTTGGGTGTCGCCGTCCGTCTTGACGGTGGGGTCGGGGTTCGGGACGTAGGTGGGGTCGGGGTTGGTGACCTGCCGCGGGCTGACCGACTTCTCGGGCGTGAACGTCCAGGCCGCCTCTCGCTCTCCCTTGCTGGGATCCAGCCGGACCACCATCACCGGGCGCTCGCTGTGCACGTACGCACTGAACTCGATGGTCCCGAGCGTGGTGGTGATCTTCCCGGTGAGCTCGGCGTCCCAGAGGCTCAGCCGCCAGTCGACGCCGGTGATGGTGCCCTTGGGGGTCAGCGTCAGATAGCCGATGGGCAGTCGGCAGAGGCCGTACTTGGCGTCGAGGTTCACCCGGTGGTCCTGCACCTCGCTGTGCTGGACGTCGAAGCGGACCTCGTTGCGGAACTGCGGCATGGAGATCGTGGAGGCGAGGAAGCCGTTGCCGATGAACGGGCCCTCGTACCAACGGCGGGGGAAGCGCTGCCACACCAGGTCGTGGTCCCCTCAGGAACCGTGACCATTGGCGGGGGGTCTTCATAGTGTCGCGGATGGGCGGCACATCCGACTGTTCGGGGGCGAAGACCGCAGTGGGGGCCGAGGCCGCGGCGGGGGCGGCGGGAGCCAAGGCGGCAGCGGTACTGCCGAGGGCCAGACATCCGAGGAATCTGCGCCGGGACGGGGACGGTTCGGACATGCCGACTCCTGTGGGCAGACGACTCATGCGGCCGATTGGTAGGATTGGTGGTGCCGGTTGGCGGCGTCAAGGCGCGGTACGCGATATTCTTCGATGGAGAGCTCCGATCTATTGGTCTGAGCTGTGACTGTTTGGTTGAGCTCCTGGGAAAGCGCCCGTTGGCATCGGCTGCCGATCGTCATCGGGCCTTACGCGCACCCGGATCCGCGCGTACCCGCACGCGGCCGTTCGCCGGAGTCTCGTCGCACGTCGGCAGAGTTTCGCTTTCCCAGCGCACAACGCTCGCCCCGCCCAGGCGGTCTGACGGTGTGTCGGTTGCTCGGGGTGAACGACCGGTTCGCCGTACGGGTATCAGGGAGCGATCACCGTCAGGCGAACCGGTCGAGCGCGTCGAGCACCCTGTCGCGCGTCGCATCGCTGCCCAGATGCCCCGCGTCACCCACGACGACCAGCTGCGCGCCGGGCCAGCCGCGGGCGAGTTCCCAGGCGGTGTCGAGCGGGCTGCTCAGGTCGAGGCGGCCGTGGACCAGGACGCCGGGGATCCCGGCCAGGCGGCCGGCGTCGCGCAGCAGTGCGCCCTCCTCCAGCCATGCGCCGTGCGAGAAGTAGTGCGAGGCGATCCGGACGAGTGCCAGGCGGGCGGCCGGGGGCCGGCCGCCGTAGGGGCTGGGCGTGCCGTTCGGCTCCAGGGAGACCACCGTGTCCTCCCAGGCGCACCAGTCCGCGGCGGCCTTCGCCCGCACCTGCGGGTCGGGGTGTTCCATCAGGCGCGCATAGGCGCCGACGATGTCGCCGTCGCGGCCGACCCCGGGGACTCCGGCGCGGAACCGCTCCCACTGCTCGGGGAAGAACCGACCCACGCCCCGGTAGAGCCAGTCGATCTCCGAGCGCCGGGTCGTGGTGACACCGGAGATGACGATCTCCGACACCCGGTGCGGATGCCGCTCGGCGTAGGCCAGGATCAGCGTGGAGCCCCACGAACCGCCGTACAGCAGCCACCGCTCGACACCGAGGTGCTCGCGCAACTGCTCCATGTCGGCGATCAGCTGCTCTGTGGTGTTGTGCTGCAGGTCGGTCGCGGGGTCGGCGGCGTGTGGAGTGCTCCGGCCGCAGCCGCGCTGGTCGAAGAGGACGACCCGGTACCGCTCCGGGTCGAAGTACCGGCGGACGCGGGCCGTGCAGCCGGACCCCGGCCCGCCGTGGACGACGAGAGCGGGCTTGCCGTCCGGGTTGCCGCAGGTCTCCCAGTACACGTGGTTGCCGTCGCCCACATTGAGTTTCCCCGTGTCGTACGGCGCTATCGGCGGATGGAGCTCAGCCACGCTCCGGCCTCCTCGTCTACGGCGACAACGGCCCTGTGACCTTACGGGACATGACCTCGTGCGACCCGGCGCGCGCGGGCCGGATGCCGCGTCACCGGCGGCGGCGAACGGCCACCCATGACGCGATGAAGTACAGCGGCAGGGCGATGCCCAACAGCTGCGCGCAACCGGTGAATGCGCTCGTCAGAAACCGGCCGCCCAGACGCGCCACACCGTGGTAATAGCCGATCACCACGGCCATCAGCAGGACGTACCCGCCGACCGCGGTGCCGACCACCCGGCGGATCAGGGTGGGCCACCCCCGTCTCGCGGTGGCCGGGGTGAGCCCTCCCACCCGTTGGCCGCGCAGCTGCCGCCTCGCCCGCTCAAGCTCGGCTCTGGTCGGCTGTCGGCGGAGGATGCGCAGCCCGAGGGCGAGATAGCCCATGATCAGCAGATAGCCCGCCGACATGATGGCGATGTTCAGTGAGACGGGGAGCACGGTCGGGGGCCTCCGGCGCGTCGGCGAGCCGTCAGGACGGGTCCCGGAGCAGGAAGTGCCACCCGCGGACGAACGTGTGCCAGCCCCACCACAACCACAGGGCGAAGAGCGCCCACCGCCCCACCGGATAGCGCATGACGGCGTCCACGGCATCGCTGAGGGTGGGGAAGACATCACCGGATCGGACGAGGCCGATGCCCTCCCAGGCGAAGAGGGCGCCGAACAGAACCGCCCAGACGACGTAACCGATCACTGAATGCTCCGCCACCGCGACCTCCCACACTCGTGCACCGTGCACGCCGCCCCGCCGTAGGGCAGCCAGCTCGATCATCCGTCACAAGGGGCGGGAAAGGGTGGATGCGACAATCCGGTCCGGCCGTCTGTACGTATCCGGTGCGGCCATGGCGCCCGTCGTGCGCGCCGCGCCGTGGCGTACGCGCGGGGACGGTGCCGAGTCACGGGTCCAGGCGCTGCAGCAGGCCCCAGGTGAACTCGGCGACATGGCGGTCGCGTTCACCGGTCGCATCCGGGGCGGTGAAGGCCAGCCGCCAGCGCGTGGGAGCCGTGCCCTCCATCGGCGTGGCCGGTGCGAAGGCCCGTGCCACCTCGTCGACCGTGCAGCACCAGGGGCGCAGGTCGTCGAGCGTACGGAGCTCTGGACCCGCCGCGCCCGGAGCGCGCACCAGCCATGCGTTCCAGACCTGACCACCCGCGCCGGTGAGCACTTCGAACAACAGGTCGGGCCAGAGCGGAACCGGCCAGCGCAGGGCCTCGCAGTCCAGGTCGCCGACGCGGCGGCGCACGACGTCCTCGGGCGGGCCCAGTACCGACCGGTAGAGCCCGGGGCCCCCGCGCGCCCGGGGAGACCGGGCCCTTGCCTGCCAACGGCGGTTGGCCTCGCGCATCTCGGCCCGTTCCACGCCCAGTTCACGCAGGGCGTCCTCGACCAGACCGGGCTGGTGGTCGGCCATCCGCCGCAGCAGGACCAGTTGGAACTGGAGCGGGCCGGGCAGTCCGGGCTGGTCGGGCTCGCTGCCTGGCGTAGCGGTCATGGCGGACATCCTCCCGCAGCAGGACGTCCGGACGGCGGTCACCCCGCAGGGTGGCGGCCGAGCCGATCCACTGAGGCGAGATCCACAGCGCCGGAGGGCACGTGTGACGTCCCGGGCCGCTACGCCCGGTCGGCGACCGCGACCAGCCGCTCGTGTTCCTCGTCCGTGACGGGCTCGCCCGAGGAGGGGAGCAGCTGCGGGATGCCGTCGACGATCGGATAACGGCGCCGCATCCGGGGGTTGTAGAGGACGTCCTCCGCCTCGAGCAAGGTCAGCGGACCCTTGTCGAGTGGACACGCGAGGATCTTGAGCAGCGGATCGTCAGACTTCATGGGGGCTGTCCTTCCGGGGGTGCATACGGCCGGGCGGGTTCTCGGGCCGGATGGAGAGGGTCGGGCTGGAGACGAGCTGCGGGAGGCCGGGTGCCGGGACATCCGGTGCCGGGGTGTGCGTGGGACCGGCCTCTGCGGCCGGTGCGTCGGCCGGGGCCTCGGCCGGTGCGTCGTGCCGCGGCAGCACTAGCAGGACGGACACGGCCAGCGCGGTGCCGCCCAGCCGCAACACCAGCCGCAGCGGATCGTCCGGCAGCGGTTCGCCGAACGCGAAACTGCCGCTCGCCACCGTAAAGACGCACGTCACCGTGGTGCAGACGGGCAGGATGAGCGACGCACGACAGCGCTGCAGCGCGGTCTGCGACAGCACCAGGCCGGTGGCCCCGGTGAAGATGAGGAGGTACGGGTACGGGGAGGCGAACAACGCGACCGCCACCCCGCCGATGTCCTCAGTGGTGAGCAGCCCCGAGACCCCCTTGATGGCGAGCGAGCTCACCCCGTACAGCAGGCCGACCGCCACCCCGTACTCGATGCCCGTGGTCGGCAACCGGTGCCGGCGCCGGGACCGGCGCTCGGCCGCCCCGTACAGCCACAGGCCGGCCGCGAGCGACGGCAGGCACAGCACGAGCAGGGTGCCGACGGGCGCGCCACGGCCGATCGCCTCGTCGCTTCCCCTCAGGGAGCCCACCACCATGAGCAGCGCGAGCGTGATGACGGCGACGCCGCGCCGCTCCTTGCCGGTGGGCTGCTCGCCGAGGACGAGCGAGGACAGCAGGAGCAGCAGGACCAGCCCCGAGACGAAGATGCCCTGGGCGGCGGCGATGGGCAGTGTGCGGTAGACCGCCAACTGGGCCGCGAAGCCCAGCGCGAGGGCCAGGGCGCCGCCCATCCACAGCGGGCTGCCGATGAGCAGCCGTACCACCCGGGCGGGCCGGCCGGCCCTGAGCGGCGGGAGTCCCGCCAGAGCGCGCTTCTCCAGCACGAAGCCCGTGGAGTAGAGGACATTGGCCAGCAGTGCCGAGGCCACCCCCCACCACATCACGCGTTACACCCGCCTTGCGTGCAGCAGCAGGATCGAGGCGAGGGAGGGAAGGTGGCAGGCGGCCCGGTCCAGGGGGCGCAGGGCGCGCGGCACGCCGTGGAAGGGGGCGCCCGCGACAGACACGACGTCGAAGCCCGAGGCGGCGACGAACTCCCTGAGCGCCCGGGCCGTGTACAGCCGCAGATGACCGACGACCTCGCTGCCGGGGCGGCCGTGGATCCGGCGGAGGCTCACCTCCGAGAAGACGGGCTGCACTCCGGCGAGGATCAGCCCGCGGTTGTACCAGGCGGCCAGGTTGGGGGTGGAGAGCATGAGATGGCCGCGGGGACGCAGCACGCGGTGCAGCTCATCGAGGGCGGCGTCCGGGTCGACGAGGTGCTCGATCACCTCGCTGAACAGTACGGCGTCGGCGGTCGCGGTGCCGAACGGCAGCCCGCCGTCGGTGAGTTCACCGCGGACGACGTACGGGATGCGCGGCGCCGCCCGGCGCAGCGCGTCCTGCGACCAGTCGACGCCGACGATCCGGTGGCCGGCCAGGACGCGGGCCGCCGCGGCGGCGGCCGATCCGTCGCCGCACCCGATGTCCAGGACGGTGGCCGGTGCCTCGTCCGGCCGTGCGGGCCCGAGGGCGCGGGCGAGCATGTGCGCTTGGCGAATGCTGCGCTCCTCGCCGGAGGCGACGGGGACGGCCGGGTCCTCGTAGAAGTCGCGGAGTCCGGGCACGGGGGCCCTCCCGCCGGGTGGGGCGGACTCCCCTCGCTGGACCCCGCCTTGGCCGACGTCGTCCTGCGCCGAGGCCACCGGCGATCCGGCCGTCGCAGGGCCCCGGCACGGGGCGGGGCCGGGATCGAGCGCCCGAGCCTGCGGGCGGGAGTCGGTTGATCCGGAGGCGGATGCAGCGGTTGAGCCGGGTCGGAGATCGGTCACGACGGGCCTCCGGGTGTTTCGGCCGGCGAGCCGGAACGGTCGCCCGTGATGTCCGAGCCGCGCGGCGCGGTGGTCGAGTCCTCCGGGGCGGCCGGGCCGTTCGCCGTGCCGGACGCGAGCCCGGCGGGGGGCCCTGCCGCGGTGTCGGGCGGCGCGTCCGGCGCAGCCGTCGCCGCGAGCGACTGCTCGAAGAGCCGGGCGAGAGCCGCCGCCGCGGCGTCGTTCAGCAGGGCGCGCGACCAGCGCAGGGCGAGATGCAGGCGGCCGGCGGTACTGGCGGTGGTCACCGTCAGGCCGCGGGGCATCCGGGCGGGAGCGGAGAACCAGACGGCGCGGGCGCGTCCCGCGTCGCCGAAGTCCAGCGGATACGGGACACGTCCGATGTTGCTGAGCAGCGTCGTCGACGTCCACGGCGCGATGGCCCGCCGCAGACCGCGGGCCGTCGCCGCCCGCAGCCCGACCGGCAGCACGGGCGCCGTGAGCAGTGCGGCGCCCCACCCCAGCGGTGGGCCCTGCGTACCCTTCAGGGCGCGAGTGCGCTCGGCGGTCCGGCGCAGCAGCCGCGCGACGGCCTCCGGATCCGGCCGGGCGGCCGTGAGCAACTCCTCGTCGGTGCGGTCCTCCGGTGAGACGAGGACTTCGACCAGCCGCGTGCCGTTGCCGATCGGCATCTCCACGCCGCGCGGCCGGTCGTCCATCGGCATGGTGATCCGCACTGGGCCGGCCGCCCGGTCGTGAAGGCGGTTCCAGCGGGCCACCGTCAGGCAGGTGGCGACCAGGAGTTGGTCGTTGACGGTGTACGGGGCCGCGCCGTCGGGGCCGCGGGGTGGGCGGCGTGGCACCGGAAGGTCGACGATGACCATGCCGTTTCCCGTGGCCCGGGCCTTGGCGTCGGGGGCGATGCGCGCCGGTCTGGTCCACGGGAGGTCGCCGGTGCGCGGCCGCCCCCCGCCGGCCGCGGGCCCGCCCGCCCCGGCGGTTCCCGACGGCCGTATGGGCGGGGCCGCGGGAGAGTTGTCGGCACCTCCGTAGAGTTCGGCGACGGTGGCGAGGACGCGCAGGCACGCCGGGCCGTCAAGGGCGGTGTGGTTGATGGTGAGCATCAGGACGCAGCCGTCGCGGTCGTCGGCGCCCGGCCTGATCACTTCGAGCCTGACGGGCGGTGAGCTCGACAGCGGCGGGCAGTCGGAGAGCGCACGGGCGCGGGCCCGGACGAGGGCGTCGGGTCCGGGCGGAGGGAAGCTCACCGGGTCCACATCGGGCTCGGCGGTGAGCTCCCACTCGTACCGCCGCCGGTACCAGCGGCCCGGCGCCTCACGCATCACGATCCGCGGATGCCGGCGCAGCGCTTCGGCGAACGCCGCCCGAAGCCGCTCGGGTTCGGGCAGGCCGGGCAGGTGCACTTCGATGTGCACGGTCTCCGGCTCCTCGTCCTGCAGGCAGTGCCGCGAGATCTCGTCCACCGTGGCGAACGGAATCCGCTGCACCGGCTGCCCTGCGGGCCGGTCGTGCCGACGGGCGGGATGCAGGGCGGTCATCGGCCGTCCTTCCGGGACCGGGGTGCGTCGGAGGAGGCGTCCCCGGGGCGGGGCTCTCCGGGCTCCCGCCCGGCGGGCCAGGTGGTGCCGGGCAGGCGCCGGGGGAGCGGAGCTCGTTCCTCCGGGCCGACAGAACTCGCAGAGCCGGAACGCAGGTTGCGGGACCGAAGGCCGCCCGCCCCGAGGCGTGGGCGGTACGGCTGGGCTGGCAGCGGAGGGACGCCTGCCGTACGGGCCGTGACGACCGGGCCCACCGGGGGGTGCGGGGGCCCGGCCTCCGGTTGCATTCCGGCCCGTGCCCGGTTCCCGGGCCCTTCGAGACCGGCGGTGGTCGCTCGGGCGATTCCGGGGCCGCGCGACTGAGCCGGCGGCGTGCCCGGCGCGGTCGTCGGCCCGTCCGACAGGCGCGGCGGCGCGGCGCCACCGGGGCCACCGGGACCCAAGCGGAGCGTGTCCGAAGAGCCGGGACGGTACCTGGCGTCCTGCGGGTCACCGGGTACGGACGGCAGCGGGGCCGTCGTGCCGGGGAGGGACCCCCACCCAGCAGCAGCTGGGGGAGAATCTTCGGCGGACCGGGAGCCACTCGGCTGCTCCGGGCCGTCCGGCTCGTGGGAGTCCTCCGCCCGGGCCGGGCGGTCCGCCGTCACCAGTGCCGCGGCCAGGCCCACGATCGCCAGCACCTGCGCAGGAGTGCTGAACGCGCCCTCGTCGACGGCGACCGGTTCACCCGCCCCCGTCGCCGCGGCGACGGCTGCGCCCGCCATGGCCGTCAGGGCGATCGGGACCAGCAGACCGGGCCGCAGCCGGGCGACCACTGCCAATGCGGGGACGACCAGCGCCAGCGGGCCCGCGACGAGCGCGACGACGACGGTCAGGGCGACCGTGCCGAGCACCCACCCAGGGGCAGGCGGGGTCCACGCCGGGGGTTCGACCCGCGCCGAAGTCTGCGGGGGAGCCTGCGGACCGCCGGAGTCTTCGGCGGACGCTCGCCTGTCTCCGCCGGAGGCGGACCTGCGGCGGATGAAGGCCAGAGCGACGAGCACCGCCACGCCGATCGCACCACCGATCAGGCTGCCCTCGTAGAGCGCGGCAGGCTCGTACTCCAGCCGCACCGTGCCGGCCTCGCCCGCCGGGATCAGCCAGGCCTGCTGCCAGCCGTCGAGCCGCAGCGGGGTGAGCTCCCTGCCGTTCAGGGTCGCCTTCCAGCCGTCGTTGGCGTTCTCGTACGTCTGGAGGTACGAGGCCTCGCCCGCGCCGACCGACACCGTGCGGCGGTCGCCGCGCCAGTCCACGGCCTTCGCGAACCGCGTGCCCGACGAGACCGGGGCCGGTTCTCCGCGGGACAGCGTGACGTCCGTGAGGGCGAGCGGGCCCGCGTCCCCGGCCTCCACGACGTGGCGGCCCGGATCCAACCCGAGGGTGCCGTCCTTCGCCTCACCCGCGCACAGCCGCACGTCGACCGGCCGACGCTCCGTCAGGTCGCGGACGAAACCGGAGACCTCCGTGGTGTGCAGCGTGCCGTCGACCGCGAGCGCCGGTCCCGCACCGCACGGCACGGTGAACTTGTCGTCCGGAGCGGGCCTGGGCACCCGCAGGTCGTCGAGCGCGGGCACGTAGACCTCGCTCAGCCCCACCGGCAGCTGCAACTGGCTGTCCGCGACGGGGTTGTGGACCGTCATGGGCGCGGCCCGGCTGATGGCGATGTCGAGCCGGTCGGTCGTGATCGGGTCGAATCGGGCCAGACCGTTCTTGTCCACGCCGACCGTCGCGGCCCCGTCCGGGGAGCTGATCAGCACTTCCTCCGGGCGGGTGGACACCCCGCCCGCCGGTGCGAAGACGATCTCGTCGATCTTCTTCTTGCCCGGCCAGCGCAGATGAACGACGGGCCGGGCACCGGCGATCCACGCCGTCGTCAGATCGCCGTCCACGAGATTGCGCGGGCTCAGCGAGATCCCGGTGCGGCTCGTGGAGTCGGCTGTGGCGGTGATCCGCTTGCGTTTGCCCGGAGCCACCTGGTCCAGCAGCTGGTCCAGTGCGTCCCCGGGGACGGCCAGAGCCCGCGCCGTCACCCGGTAGTCGGCCTCGGCCGGCGTGGTGAACCGCCGGTGCAGCCCCACCTCCGCGGACGCCGGGGACAGACCGCCGGGGTCGCTGCCGCGGTGCAGCGAGTACACGGCGGCCGGGGCATCGGCCCCCTCCGCGTCCCGCGGCAGCGTCAGCAGCCGCGTGACCTGGACATCCGGTATCGACACCTCCGAGAATCCGGCACCGGACAGGCCCGGCCCCGCCTCCTGCGCGTCGAGGATCCGGATCCGCAGCCAACTCGCCCGGCCTTCGGGCGCCTTGACCGACTGCGGCGCGCCGTTGGGCTGGAGCGGGCTCTCGGCCCGCCCCCGGTCGGTCTCCACCCGGACCACGGTGGGCGCGGCCCGCATCCCGTCGGCGGGCAGCGGCGTGACCCGGATCGAGGACGGCACGTCGACCCGCTCGGAGAAGCCGATACGCAGCCACTGGCCGGCCGGCTTCCCCGGGCTGCCCTCGGCCCACGCGGTGTCCGGATTGCCGTCGAAGGCGTTCGCCGGCTCGTACTGCGGAAGGTGGAAGAGCCAGTTGCCGCTGCTGGAGGCGGTCACCGACCTCGCCCCGCGCAGGACGGCCGTCGTCTGGTGGCCGAGGCGCGTGCCCTCCGGAAGGAGCTGTTTCGGCGGCTTGCCCGGGTCCTCGACGCTGTCCGGATGGTTCCGTTCGGACGGCGTGTAGGTGTACGAGGTGTTGGAGTTGACCAGACCGAAGCGGGTGTCGGCACGGCGCAGTCCGTCCGCCACCGCCTGGATCGGCGGGGTGCCGACGCCGGGGTGGTTGTCCCCGGAGAGCACGGCCGGCCGGTCCCGCAGCGACGGATCGGCGGACAGCTGGAGCAGCGCCTCGGGCCCGCCGCTGACGACGGCCGTACCCGCCACGGGCCGCAGCGCCAGCTGCTTCGGCCGCTCGGGGGCACCGGCGCCGTCCGGCTCGTAGATCTCCACCGCCCGCTGGCGCGGGAAGAGACCCTGCACCTGGATCGGGGTGTCGTCGGGGATGCGGCCGCCGGTCAGCAGCGGCCCGAACGCGGCCACCTTCCGGTAACCCGACGCCTGGAGCGTCCGCTTGACCGTCTGCGGCGGCACGTAGCCGATCTGGTCGGGGTCGAGGTCGTTGCGGACGACCACGGTGTGCAGCCCGGCGCGCGCCAGGAACTCGCGCAGGCCCGGGACTTCGCCGCCCGACATCAGCGCCTGCTCGACCGCATCCATGGCGCGGCGCGAACCCGGAGTGCCGAAGGGCACGTAGTCGCGCTGTGCCCAGCGCGACTCGGCGAGCACGTCCAGCGGCTGGTCGATCGGCGAACCCCAGGTGTAGATCCCGTGCGCGGTGGCGGGGACGACGAGCGCGCGGTTGTCCGGGGCGTACTTCTCCAGCCAGTCCGCCGCGCTGCTCCAGTGCCCGGGCAGTTTCTCGAACGCCCCCGGCTGGAGGATGCTGCCGTTGACGTACGGCCAGGCCAGGCCCGGGAGGACGAGCACGGCGGCGATCGCCGGGGCGAACCTCCCCCACCCGGTCCGGATGCGCAGTGCCACCGACGAGGCTGCGGGCCGGCCGGCGACGCCCAGCAGATGGGCCAGGCCGAAGGCGAGCGCGAGGGCGAGCCCGGGCTGGAACTTGTAGATGTTCCGGAACGGCTTCAGCCAGCCGTCCAGCCAGCCCTGCACCGTCCCGTGGAAGGGACCGCCGAGGGAACCGCCATACCCGACCAGGGTGATGAGGGCCACCGCAAGCACCGTCAGCAACAGCCAGCGCCGCTCGGGCAGATCGCGGCGGGCCAGCCCGCCGAGGCCCAGCGCCGCGGCGAAGCCGGAGCAGAGCACGGTGACGACGGCGGTCGCCACGGTCCAGCCGGCCGGCAACCACGCCTCGCCGAAGTTGAGGTACGCGACCCAGTTGCCCGCCCCGCGCAGCAGCTCGGTGGCGGACATCGTGCCGGTCGTGGTCTTCGCCTGCTCGACGTACGGCATGAAGTTCTCGCCGTAGGTGCCGAGCAGCAGCAGCGGCACCACCCACCAGGCGGTGGCGAGGACGACCCCGGGAATCCACCAGGCGAGCAGCGCCCGTTTGCGCCGCCCCTGTGTTCCCCCGCCGGGACGGCTGAGCAGGTAGAGCCCGACGGGCAGCAGCGAGGCGAGCGTCGACGCCGCGTTCACGCCGCCCATGAAGGGGATCAGCAGTGCGGACCGGGTGGCCGCGACGCGCGCGCTGGTCCCGGCGGACGTCAGCGGCAGCACCACCCAGGGCAGCAGCGCACCGGGCAGCACGGCCGCCGAGGTGGAGCCGATGACCACGGTGAACGTCGGCCACAGCGCGTATCCGAGCGCGGCGAGGAGCCGGGTCGCGGGAGTGCCCACCCGTAGCCGCTCGGCCAGCCGCAGCGCGCCCCAGAAGGCGGTGGTGATGATGATCGACAGCCACAGCCGCTCGGCGATCCACACCGGCACATGGGCCAGGTCCATGAGCGCGTAGTACGGCAGGATGGGGAAGGCGTAGCCGATGTACTGGTCGAAGATCCCGCCGAAGCCCGCCCGGTCGTGCCAGAGTTCGCCCAGGTCGCCGAGGAACTTCAGCGGATCCAGCGCCACGCCCAGCTTCGTCTCGAAGGTCATCTTCCCGGGCGACACGGCGAGGAAGGCCACCAGGACGGCCGCCCAGAACCCCAGCAGCCAGCGGCGCCCCCACGGCCGGTCGGGAGCGGGGGGCGGCGCCGGTATGGGGGCGGGCGTGCGCGGAGGCGCCTGGACGACAGTGCTCATGGAGACCTCCGGAGGATGAGGAGGAGATTCCAGGTGGCGATCTCCCGAAGCCCGGGCACCCGGGTGACGGCATGTGCGAGGAACGGCCAGTACCGCGAGCGCGCCGCGACCACGCTCACGTCGTCGCGGCCGCGCACATGCCGGAGGGTGGGGCCGATGTGGATGGGGAAGAGGTTCTCGCCGAGGGTGTGCTTGGCGTCGCGTCCGGTGCGCCGCCGGTAGCGGGCCCGGGCCCGGTCGGCGCCCAGATAGTGCCAGGGCGCGGTCTCGTGGCCGCCCCACGGAGAGAGCCAGTTGGTGAAGGACACGTAGATCAGCCCGCCGGGGCGGGTCACGCGCACCATCTCGCTGAGAAAGGTCTGCGGATCGGCCACGTGTTCCAGCACATTGGAGGAGAAGCAGACGTCCGCCACCCCGTCGGCGAGCGGGAGCAGATAGCCGTCGGCGACCACGGCGCCCTCGGGGAGCTGTCCGCGCGCGGCGAGTTCGGCCGCGTCCGGTTCGAAGAGGTAGCTGTGCGCGCCGCGGCGGCGGAACTCTTCGGTGAAGTGTCCGCTGCCGCCGCCGATGTCGACGACCACCCGGTCGTGCAGGGTCAGGTACCGCTCGAGCTGCTCGGCCGCGTCGCGCGCGAGCAGGCCGTAGCAGTGCTCCGGGTCGGTCTGCTCGCGCAGAAAGGCCCGGAAGAGTGCGACGGACCGCGCGATCGACGGGTCCTTGAGCGGTGCCTGGGCGAGGTTCCGCACGATCGGTCACCTCCCGGACTGCGTTGCTCCCGTACCCGCGGCCGCCACGGCTTCGGTGGCCGCACCGCCCCGGTCCGGGGTCGGGCTGCCGGCGGCGCCGCCGCCCGCCAGATACGCCTCGGTGACAACAGCCCGGAACCGGTGGACCGTACTGCTCCACCGGAAGCGCTCCGCCCGGCCCAGTGCCGCCCGGCCGAGCGTCTCCCGCCGCTCCGCGCTGAGCGCGAGCGTGCACCAGGCGGCGGCGAACGAGCTCTCGCCGCGCGCCAGTACGCCGGTGACGCCGTCCACCACCGAGTCCCGCAGGCCCGGGATGTCGAAGCCGACGGCGGGTGTGGCGCGGGCGGCGGCCTCGGTGACGACCAGGCCCCAGCCCTCGACGAGCGACGGGTGCAGCAGGACCCACGCCTCGCACAGCAGCCGGTGCTTGTCGGCCTCGGAGACCCGGCCGGTGAAGACGACATCGGGTCCGGCCATCGCTTCGAGCCGGTGCCGCTCGGGACCGTCGCCGACGACGATCAGCCGTCCGCCGGTGACCGGGCGGACCCGCTCCCACAGCCGCAGCAGCAGGTCGATCCGCTTGTACTCGACCAGCCGTCCCATGGCCAGGAACAGCGGCTCGGGAGCCTTCGGCAGCAGCGGTCCCGGCTCCTCGACGCCGTTGTGGACGACTCTGATCCGGTCGCCGTCGACGCCGATGGCGCGCAGTGCGGACGCGGTGGAGCCGGACACGGCGACCACCAGGTTGTTGCGGTGGGCGCCGGCCAGGGCCCAGTGCTCCAGCCTGCGGCCCAGGCGGGCCGCCGGGCCCGGGAAGCGCATCCGCCACAAGTCCGTGTGGACGTGGTTGACCAGGCACAGCGTGGGGCCGCGGTGCCACAACGGGGCGAGGTAGGGCATGCCGTTGCAGACCTCGACGAGCAGGTCGCAGTCGCCGATCTGGCGGGCGAACGCCCGCTTGGCGCGCAGGAAGTGGCTCGCGTCGCCGCCGGCGGACACGACGCGGTAGTCGCGGTTCGCGGCGGGTCCGCCGCACACCAGCGTCACCTGGTGGCCATCGGTGGTGAGGCCCCCGGCGAGCCGGTCCACCAGCAGTTCGGATCCTCCGGCGTCGGGATTGCCGACATCACGGCGGGCGAGGAAGACGATCCGCCGGGGGAGCGGGGGCACGGGCGGGGACGAGTCGTACGACGCGGTGGGGGACGGAGCGGGTGCCTGGGCGATGACGGGTGTGGGGGGTGCGGCCAGGGTGGACCGCGTCAGCGGTGGAGGCACGTGCTGGGGCATGCGAGCTCCAACTCGTCTCAGGGTGCGGAACCTACGGGTGGGGGGTGCGCCGTCCGAGAGCAGGGCGTGCTGGGGGGATCACGAACGGCGGCTGGTTGCGCAGCGGATGGACAGTTTTCGCCGATCCGTTCGGTTCGGGCTACTCACAGGTGTGACAATTTCGGCCCTGCCAGGAACTGATGAACCATCACTTTGTGGAGTGTTCCCTGGGAAACGAGGTCCCTTCGGTCACCGGCGCACTCCGCGACCGGCGGCCGATGATGATCCCTGCGGCTCGCCCAGCTGCGTCACGCAGGACGGCGCCGGCCACGCACCAGCAGTACCGTCCCCACCACGGTGAGCACGGCCCCGGCCGCCGCCCCGATCACCGGTGCCGTCCGGCCCACCAGCTCCAGCCGGCCGCTGTCCTCCGACGCCAGTGCCACCTGCGCGCGCTGTGTGGCATCCGTGAACTCCAGCCGGTCGCTGCGGAGCAGAGTCACCGCATCGCGCTTCCCGCCCGGCGCGCGCAGCGTCTTCCGCGGTGCGATGCTCGCGTAGATGATCCGGCCGGTGCGCTGGTCGGCGACCAGTTCGATGCCGGCGTTGGCGTACCACTCCTCGGCGAGCACCTGCCCCCGCTTCGGCAGGCCGACGAGCAGGCCGGGCACCTGCCGGGTGCCGGTCTTCGTGGATTTCACGGTCCCGGTGAAGCGATGGCCCTGGTAGCCCTGGATCTTCTTCGTGCCCGTGAAGCGGAGCTGGACCGTGGCTCCCAACGTGTTGTCCCACCAGCGGTAGCTTCGCTTGCGGACATCGAAGGGGAACTTGAGGTAGGCCTCGCCGTCGAACGTGGGCGTCTCGTCGCAGCAGTGAACGGGACGGTTCGTCCGGCGATCGGTCACCCAGCGCTCCGTGGTCCACTGCAGCGACCTGCGGGGATCCTTCAACCGCAGCGTCTTCGGGGTGTCGACCGTCGTGGACACATCCCACACCGCCGCACCGCTCCGCTTGCTGTCCGCGACGTCGCCCAGCACCCGGCGAGTCACGGTGATCTGGCCGTCCTTGACCTCGAGCGCATCGGTGTCGAAGTAACTGCCCCGCCCGGTGAAGACGGTGGTCACATTCACATCGATGGGCGTGCGCTTGGCCCGCGGCTCGACGTACCAGGCCAGCAACGGGGCGAGGACCAGCAGAAAGACGCCGAGCCCCAGCAGGATCAGCGACAGGGCCGACGGGGGCGCACCCGTCCGCGGCGACGCTCCGGGGTCCCCGGTGCCGACGGGCGTGCCCCCGGGGACGCCAGGGGGAGCCACGGCAGAGTGCTGGTCGGACGACGGGTGGGGAGAACGGCGCATTACGCACTCCTGGTGGGCGCGGGGTGTCGGGGTCGTGCGCGTTCGTTCGACTACCGGCGAGTTATCGCGCTATGGGCCGGGAACCGTAAGCCGCTCTTGACTGGGTGTCAATGATGCTCCCACACTGGGCGACCACCGGTAACCGGGGCCGGTGCGCTTGGGTGCTGCGTCAAATCCGGGGGCCGACCACCCCCGTCCGGAGGCCGACCACCTCCGCAGTCGACCGGCAGAGAGGTACGCCGCCCATGCACAGACTCATCGCCGCCGCATTGACCTGCGTGGCCGCCGCCGCACTTGCCGGCGCGGCCGCCGTCGGGATCGTGGCTGCCCTGAACGTCACTCCGCAGCAGCCCAATGTGCCGCTGGTCTCCTTCCCCGAGGGGACCACGGGCCCGCTTCCCGAGGCGACGGCGGGCTCGCCGCGGCCGGGGCCCTGAGCCGTGGTGGCGCGCTCGGCCTGGCGGGACGTACCGCGGCTGCAGGTGCGGAGGTTCGCCTCGCTCGCCATGGACGAGGTGCCCGAACTGGCCGAGGACATCCTGCGGGAGATCCTCCGCGAGTACCCCGGGCTCCCGCTGGTCCTCGACGAGTCCGGCGAGCCGATGGCCCTCGTCGGCATCCGGCGGGCGCTGAAGCACTTCGTCGAGAATCTGACCAACGACGCCGGGGGCCGTCGGGTCCCCCCGGAGGTCTTCCAGGACTTCGGGCGCGCCGCGGTCCTCCAGGGCCGCAGCCTCGACTCCCTCCAGGCCGTCTACCGGCTCGGCGTCCGGCTGGCCTGGCGCCGGCTCGCGGAGATCGGCCAGAAAGTGCAGATCCCGCCGCCCGCGATGTACGAACTGGTCGAGTCCGGCTTCGAGTATCTCGACGGCCTCGTGGCCCAGTCCGTGCGCGGCCACGCCGAAGCCTTCGCCCGCCAGGCGGGCGAGCGGCTGCGCCTCCAGCGCCGACTGATGGAGCTGCTGTTCACCGAGCACCGGTCGGATCCCGGTGAGGCCCTGGCCGAGCGCGCCGCCAGGATCGGCTGGCAACTGCCCTCGCGGGTCGCGGTGGCGGTGCTGCTGCGCCCTGCCCGTGAGGCGGTCGCCCCCGCCGTCGGCCCGGACGTCCTGCTGGACATGGAGAGTGAGCAGCCGCGCATGGTGGTGCCGGAGCCGGACGCGGCCGGCCGGGCCGAACTGCTGCGGCGCGCGACCGCGGGCTGGTCGGGAGCGATCGGCCCGCCGGTGCCGCTGACCGAGGCGGCGAAGTCCCTGCGCTGGGCGGGAACGGCGGTACGGCTGATGGATCGCGGTCTGCTGCCCTCGGGGCATGTGCTGCAGTGCACCGAGCACACCGAGGCGCTCGTCCTGCTGCCGCCGGAGGAGCTGGTCGATGACCTGACGCGGCGCAGGCTCGCACCGCTCGAGAAGTGCGGCCCGGCGCACGGACGGCGGCTCGCGGAGACGCTGCTGGCCTGGCTGGAGACGCGGGGCGGTGCACCGGAGGTGGCGGCCAGGCTGGCGGTGCATCCGCAGACCGTCCGCTACCGGCTACGGCAGATCAGGGAGTTGTGGGGCGACGACATGGACGATCCGGACCGCCGCTTCGAACTGGAGCTGGTGCTGCGGGCGCGGCGACTGCGCGGCGAGCTGGCGGCCCCGGGGACGTAGCGCTCCCGGTACGGCCGGGGGCCCGCACGGCGGGTGCGGGTGACGGCTGGGCGACTGGGCTGTGGCCTGCGGCGATGTCCGGCCGGTGGCCCTGTGTGCATCTGCCCGCATCTGTCCGTCAGGCGCGCGCTGCCGACACCGAATCCTCACAGGATGCCGCTCCAATCGTTACCCCAGGCCTCGTAGCCTGCGGACGCAATGAACTACTGCTCATTCTGCCGACGGCACCTCAACGGCGCCCTGTCCTGCCCCGGGTGCGGTGCGTTCTTCGAGGAACTCGCGCCGCTCCCTGAGGCTGCCGCGGCCGAGGGGCACCGCGAGCCGGGCGGCATCGGCCCGGTTCCCGTCGCAAGGCGAGGAGCCGGGCATCGCGCCGGCCACGGGCACCATGCCGCGCGCAGGCGTTCGGCCCGCGGCCGGCGGGGCCGGCCCAGACGCCGCGGCCGCGTCATCGGAGTCGCCGCGGTGCTCGGCGTCACGCTGGTCGCGCTGACCCTGGCCGAGGTCGCCACCGACGGGTCCCTCACCACGCCCTTCGCGGAGGACGAGTCCTCGGCCGCCATCACGAACAAGCCGCGCGGCGAAGAGAGCCCGGGCGCTTCGGACGGTCCGGAGGCGTCCGAGACCGGGGAGCCGAGTGACGAGGCGTCCGAGAACCGCAAGAGCAAGAAGGACAAGGCCAGCGGGTCGCCGAGCAGCGAGCCTTCGAAGCGGAGAACCACCGCACCCGCCTCGGGTACGGTCTCCCAGCCACCTCCGCAGCCCACCGGCGAGCCCGAGCCCCGTCCGTCCTCGTCGAAGCCGCCACCGCCACCGCCGCCGCCACCGCCGCCGGACCCGGAACCCACCTGCACCCGCCTCCTGTGGTGGTGCACCTGAGGTCCGCGCCGGTACAGCGCATCCGCATCGCCCGGCCTGGCGCCGCGTGGCCTACTCCTCCGCCGTGCCCTCGCCGAGCATCCGACGCAGCAGATCGCGCAGCGTCGTCCGCTCCTGGTCCGACAGACCGGCGAGCGGCTCCCGGGCGAAGTGCAGGGAGTCGCGCAGCCGGGCGGCGGTCGCCCGGCCCGCGTCGGTCGGTGCGGCGAGCTTGACCCGGCGGTCGGCCGGATCCGGACGCCGCTCGACCAGGCCGCGGGCCTCCAGCCGGTCGATGATGCCGGTGACGTTCGACGGCTCGCACTTGAGCTTCTGGGCGATCCTGCGCATCGGCGTCGGTTCGAGTGCGAGCAGTCCCAGCACCCGGGCCTGCGCACCGGTGAGGCTGTGCTGGGCCGCTGCCCCCTCGTACTCCTCGTGGTAGCGCGCCACGACAGCGCCGATCAGCTCGACGACCTCGAGTGTCAGGGGATCAGAACGGGTGACCATGGCACCCAGGCTACCGATTTGCTTGACAACATGAAACATCCAGGCGCATTATTGTTTCAGATTCTGAAACATTGCCGCGCTGAAACAAGCTGCGGCGGAAGGAGGCGTCCGCTCCATGTCCGAGCTGCCGAAGACCGGCCGTGAATGGCACCTGGTCGCCCGCCCGCACGGTTGGCCGAAGCCGGAGGACTTCGCCCTGCGAGAGGCCGAGATCGCCGAGCCGGGCCCCGGCCGGATCCTGGTCCGCAACACCCACATGTCGGTGGACCCGTACATGCGCGGCCGGATGAACGACGTGAAATCGTACGTACCGCCCTTCCGGCTGGACCGGCCGATGGACGGCGGCGCGGTCGGCCGGGTCATCGCCTCGAACGCCGAGGGCATCGCGGTCGGCGACCACGTCCTGCACGGCCTCGGCTGGCGCGAGTACGCGGTCCTCGACGCCAAGCACGCGACCGCGGTCGACCCGGAGCTGGCCCCGCTCAGCGCATACCTAGGGGTGCTCGGCATGCCCGGTCTCACCGCGTACGCCGGCCTGCTGGAGGTCGCCTCCTTCAAGGAGGGGGACGCGGTCTTCGTCTCTGGTGCCGCGGGAGCGGTCGGCAGCCAGGTCGGCCAGATCGCCAGGCTCAAGGGTGCCTCGCGGGTCATCGGCAGCGCGGGCTCGGACGAGAAGGTCAAGCTCCTGGTCGAGGAGTACGGCTTCGACGCCGCCTTCAACTACAAGGACGGCCCGGTGGCGGAGCAGCTGAAGAAGGCCGCTCCGGACGGCATCGACGTCTACTTCGACAACGTCGGCGGCGAGCATCTCGAGGCGGCGATCAGCTCCCTCAACGTGCACGGCCGCGCCACCCTCTGCGGCATGATCGCGCAGTACAACGAGACCGAGCCGACCCCCGCCCCGCGCAATCTCGTCGCCGTCATCGGCAAGCGGCTGCGCCTGCAGGGCATGCTCGTCGGCGACCATGCGTCCCTCCAGCCGCAGTTCGTCCAGGAGGTCTCCGGCTGGATCCGGTCCGGTGAGCTGAAGTACGGCGAGACCGTCGTCGAGGGCATCGAGAACGCCGCCGAGGCCTTCCTCGGCATGCTGCGCGGCGAGAACACCGGCAAGATGATCGTCGCCTTCGGCGGCTGAGGGATCCCCTGCCACACCCACCCTGCTCGCGCCCACTGACGTCCCCCACCCCGGCAGGCCCGGCCCGGGGGACCGTTAGGCTCACCTCTTGACCGTCGCGATCGTGGGCGCGAGTCGCGACGACGCACCACTGTGTGCACATCAGGAGGATTCCCTATATGTCCATCCAGACCATAGACGTCCTGTACACCGCGGTCGCCACCGCCGAGAACGGCCGCGACGGCCGGGTCGCCTCGGACGACGGCAAGCTCGATGTGGTCGTCAACCCGCCGAAGGAGCTGGGCGGCAACGGCGCGGGAACCAACCCCGAGCAGCTCTTCGCCGCCGGCTACGGCGCCTGCTTCCAGGGCGCCCTCGGCGTGGTCGCCCGCCGCCAGAACGCCGACGTCTCCGGCTCCCGGGTGACCGCGCGGGTCGGCCTCGGCAAGACGGAGGCCGGCGGCTTCGGCATCCAGGTCGCGCTCGAGGTCTCGATTCCGGGCGTGGACCGCGCCACCGCCGAGCAGCTCGTCGAGGCGGCCCACGAGGTGTGCCCGTACTCCAACGCGACCCGCGGCAACATCGACGTCGCCCTGAGCGTCGTCTGAGTCCCGGCGCCGTCGGAGCCGGACGTCGCCGGAGCCCGGCGCCGTCGGAGCCGGACGTCGCCGGAGCCCGGCGCCGTCCGGGCCTCAGCGCGGAGGCGTACGCAGATGGACCGAGGGCCGCACCCGACGCTCACCGGGGTGCGGCCCTCGGCTCGGCCCCAGGACGCTCAGCAGCGCCAGCGTCGTCAGCACCACCGTCCCCGCCGACTCGACACCGATCGTCGTCGTCACCCAGGGGGCGTCGACGGTCTCCCGCCAACCGAAGATGCCGGATGTGAGGGCGAGCAGCAGTGCGCCCAGGGTCCCGGCCGTGAACAGGGCACCGAGTGCGGCGGTGACTCCGAGAGAGCGGCCGGGGGCGATCAGCAGCACGAGGGCCAGCAGCCCGCCCACGACCCCGTTCAGCAGGAACAGCTCGCCGATCGTGTCGAGGTTCCGGTAGCCGTCGTTCCACAGGTGCAGATGAATCGCCGCCATCGCCGCGGTCAGGCCGGAGCCGGCGAGACGCAGGATCAGGATCGTGAGCATGGCCTTCCTCACGCTCAGTAGCCGTCAGGGCCGGTTGGCCCGTCGTTCCCTGAGCTGCCGCCGCCCACGGTGATCTCCGTCTCCATGCCCAGGTCGGCGTGCCCGTCGACCGGGCAGTAGACCTTGTACGTGCCGTCCTTCAGCGTCACGTCGAGGTTCGCGGACTCTCCCGGCTGGAGGTTGCGGGTCTTCTGCTCGCCGCCGGGGCCTTCGATCTCCAGGGCGTGCTCGTGGCTGCCGCTGTTCTTCGCGACGAAGGTGTGGTCGCCCGCCGTGAAGGACTGGGTGGACAGATCGAGGCGGAAGTCCGTCATGTCGACGGTCACCGTGGTCGCCCCGGTGTCCTCTTGCCGGGGCGGGGCGGCCCCGTCCCCGTCTCCGTTCCCGTTCCCGCCGCCTCCGCAGGCCGCGAGTACGCCCGCCAGCACCCCGGCGGCGATCCCCAGCCCTGCGCTTCTCCTGGCGGCCACTGTGCTGCCGGCCATGACTGCCCTCCGTGAGAGATCCGGTCCTGCTGTGGATACGAGCGAGCCGTGCGAGGGGATTGCCGACGCAGAAGAATGGGACGTGTGCACGGTCACCGGGCAATCTCTTCGGTGGGCCCGGCCGTACCCAGGGACATGAGGATGGGCCTTCCCCTGGGACGGGCGGCCGACGAGACCCTGCTGGCCGGCCTCACGACGGGCGACCCCGAGATCGCGGTCGCGTTCGTCCGCCGGTTTCAGCGCACGGTCTACGGTGTCGCCATCGCCGTCGTGGGCGACCCCCAGCTCGCCGAGGACATCGCCCAGCAGACCTTCGAGCGCGCCTGGCGACACGCGCAGATGTACGACCCCCGCCGCGGTTCGGTGAAGACCTGGCTGGCGGCCATCGCGCACCATCTCGCCATCGATGCGGTGCGGGCGCGCAGACCCACCCCCGTCGCTCCGGAGGACCTCGAAGCCCTGCTCGACATCGTGACCGAGACGCCGGAGCAGCGGGCACTCGCCGACGAGTCCGCCGCCCGGATCCGTACGGCCCTGTCGGCGTTGCCCCGTGACCAGGCGCGCGCCCTGGCGATGGCCGGGCTCTACGGCATGACCGCCCAGCAGGTCGCGGATGCCGAACGGATTCCGCTGGGCACGGCCAAGACCCGGATCAGGACGGCCATGGGGAAGCTGCGCACCGCCCTGGAGACGGACCTGCCGGACCTGCCGAATCGAGCCGACCATGACTGAGCAGCCCGACCGCGGATCCGACCGCGACCGCGAGCCCGACCGCCCTCGCGGGAACGGCCCGGCCTGCGCGGAGTTGAGGGACATGGGCGCCGAACTGGCCCTGGGAGTCCTTCCCGCGCGGGAGCGGGCCCGCGCGATCGCCCACCTGGATCGGTGCCCGGCGTGCCGGGAGCACATCGGCGGGCTCGCGCGGGTCGGCGACGGACTGCTCGGCCTCCTGCCCGGCAGCGAACCGCCCGTCGGCTTCGAGAAGCGGGTCATGAACCGGTTGAACCTGTCCGCGCCGCAGGACCGGCAGACGGGGCGCAGGGGCCGAGGACGGCTGAGGCCGCGGCTCGTGGCGGCGGCCGCGGCCCTGGCGATCGCCGGTGGCTTCGGAGGCTGGGCGGTGGGCAACGCCCTGGACGAGCCGGTACCGACCACCACCGCCTCGCGAACCGCCCTGTCCGCGGCTGACTTCGTGGCCGGAGACCACCGGGTCGGGCAGATCTTCGCCCACCCGGGCTCGCCGGGCTGGGTCTATATGTCGGTCGACCTGTACACGGGTGGCGAGAAGATCTCCTGCCTGCTGGAGCGCACGGATGGCAGCACGGTCACCGTCGGCTCTTTCACGTTGCGGGACGGCTACGGCTACTGGGGTGCCCCGGCCGACGTGGACCCGGGAACCCTCTCCGCAGCCCGCCTCGTCGCCGCTGACGGCTCCGTCCTTGCCACCGCCCGCTTCGACGCGGACCGCCGCTGACACCAGCCCCCGTCTGCCCGCGATCGCCCGGACAGGCCTAGGCTGTCCTCCATGCGTGATCTCGGGGCGGGCTTCGGCTACTTGGTCAAGGGTCAGCGCTGGGTGGCCCGGCGCGGTCGCTGGTGGGCCTTCGGCCTGCTGCCCGGGCTCCTCACCCTCGTCCTCTACGGCGCGGCCCTCGTCGGCCTCGGCTTCGGAGCGGACGATCTGGTGGCCTGGGCCACTGCGTTCGCCGACGACTGGTCCTCCCCATGGCTCGGCCTGTTCCGCGGTTTCCTGACCGTCCTGCTGTTCGCCCTCGGCCTGCTGCTCGCCGTGATCACCTTCACCGCGGTCACGCTGCTGGTCGGCCAGCCCTTCTACGAGTCGCTCTCCGAGCAGGTCGACATCGCGGAGGGCGGCAGCGCGCCCGAGTCCGGCCTGCCGCTCTGGCGCGAGCTGCTGATCTCCGCACGCGAGAGCCTGTCCGTACTCGCCCGAGTCGCTCTGTACGGCGTGCTGCTGTTCGCGCTCGGTTTCCTTCCCGTGGTCGGCCAGACCGTGATCCCGGTGATCGGCTGCTGCATCTCCGGGTTCTTCCTGGCCGAGGAGCTCACGGCGGTTGCCCTGCAGCGCCGCCGAGTCTGGCTGAAGCAGCGGCTCGGACTCCTCCGCGGCCGCCGGATGCTCGCCCTCGGCTTCGGTGTGCCGCTGGTGCTGTTCTTCCTGGTGCCGCTCGCGGCGGTCTTCCTGATGCCGGGCGCGGTGGCCGGCGCGACCCTGATGGCGCGGGACCTGGTGGGGGAGGCCGGGGACGGCGGCGGAGCGGACGGCGTTCCGGACGCCCTGACCAAGGCCGGCTGACCGGGCCTGCGCGGTGCCTCCCCCAGCTACCGCTGGGAGGTGCCCCCAGGGGGACCCCACCCCGGCTGCCCGGCGCGTTGCGCGGCGCACCGGCACCGGCTCTCGGCGATGCTGGTACCACGATGCGGATGATCCACCTCATCGCGGCCATCGCGATCCTCGCTGCCGTACAGGTGTGGGGCGACCGGCTCGGGGACACGTGGTACGTGCCGCTCTGTGCCGCGACGGCCGCCGTCCTCCTGCTGATTGCCCGCTGGGACGGCCTGTCCCGGGCCGATCTGGGGCTCGGCGCCGCCTCGGCCCGCCGGGGTCTGCGCTGGGGGCTGGTCCTGGCCGGAGCCGTCCTGGCGGTCTATCTGGTGGGCCTGGCCCTGCCGTTCACCCGGGAGGCGTTCCTGGACGAGCGTGCGGCCGGACTGACCGCGGGGGAGCTGACGTTCCGCGTCCTGGTGCGGGTGCCGCTGGGCACGGTGCTGCTCGAGGAGGTCGCGTTCCGTGGCGTGCTGTGGGCCATGGTCGAGCGACGGCGGGGCTCGACCTGGGCCACCGCCGTCTCCTCGGTTCTCTTCGGGCTCTGGCACGTACAGCCGGCGCGCGGGCTCACGCGGGCGAACGCGGCCGCCGAGGCGATCTTCGGCACCGGCCCTACCGGAGTCGCCGTGTCCGTGGCGGCGGCGGTCGTCGGCACCGCCCTCGTCGGGGTCCTCTTCTGCGAACTGCGCCGCCGCTCCGGCAGCCTGATCCCGCCCGTCGCACTGCACTGCGCCCTCAACAGCGCGGGCTATGCGCTCGCTTGGGCGGTGGCCCACGGGTGAGGACCGGCCGCGCTGCCGGGGCGGCCGTGCGCTGCCGGTGTCAGTCCAGGGTTCCCGCCGTGACCTTCACGACCTCCCGCACCTGCGCCGTGATGGCCAGGCGGTTGCGGACGAACTCCGGATCCGTGATCGTCCCGGTGGCCGGGTTGGTGTTGCCCGCGCCGAACTGGAGGACCGGGGTGTGGAGATGGCCGCCGGGGACGTCGAGCCGCATCGCGTCGCGGAGCAGCGTCGCCCGGTACGCGATCTCGTTGGAGAGGTAGCTTCCGCCGCCGCCCGCGCGGGCCGTGGAGCCGGGGGTCGGACCGTCCGGGCGGGTCACCGGCTCCGAGGAGCCTGCCGGGATCTCGGTCACGGTCGTGTTGTCGTAGACCGGGAAGTCACCGGTCTCGGCCGCCACGATGTCCTTGTACGGCAGGCTGGTCACCGTCCACTGCGGCTGCGGTTCGACGGTCGGCACACCGGGCGGGATCGGCACGGTCTCCTTCCGCGACACGTTCACGTTGTCCGGAGAACCGCCGCGCCAGGCCCCGTTGAAGCGCTCCACGTCGAACCGCCCGACCCGGCCCTGGCTGACGGTGGTGAACATGTCGACCCGCCGAGGTCCGGGCCGGAAGTGCGGCAGCAGAGTCCGCTCGACCGTCCCCTCGGTGAAGTCCCCCCAGCGGACGGGGAAGACGGCCGTCTCGATCCGGGCCGGACCGGAGGACGTACGGATGGTGGTGCCGTCGAGGGCGAGTGCCGCCGCCCCCGAGGGGTTGCTGCGCCGGATGTCCGCGTCCAGCTGGAACGGGTCGAAGCCGGTGACCACGATCCGTGTGATGTGCCGGTCCGCGGGCAGCTCGATGGAGTCCTGACCGCGCGAGCTGCGCTCCAGGCGGGCGATGAGCGCGGCGCGCCGGTCCTCGGACAGCGGGAACGACGGGGTCCACTCCCGCAGCGCCTTGCTCATGCCGAGCCGGGCCCAGTACAGCGGCCGGTCGTCGTCCCGGCTCAGATCGCCGCCCTCCGGGCCCCGCCCCTGCGCGCGGTCGACGGCGCGGTCCCAGAGCCGTTCCCCGGAGCGGGACACCAGCCGCGCGGCCTGTTCGTAGCTCCGCACGCCCTGCAGCGCATGGGCGAACTCAGGTGCCACCGCGTCGAATCCGCTGCGCCGCAGGACTTCCTGCGGGACCGGATGGGCCAGCCGCAGCTCCTCCACGGTGTACTCCGGGACGTGGAGCGCCGCGGCGGCGGGAGATGCGGCCACGACCGGGGGAGTGCACAGGAGCACAGCGGCTCCGAGTACGCCGAACCGGGAGCGTATCCGTCTCATGCGGAATCCTTTCATCGGGTGGCAGGCCGATCCCATCAGACCAACGCGTGCGACGGCTACCGGCCGGCAGGTGGGCTGCTGGTGAAAACCGTGCGAAGGCCGGTCTGTTGCGGACCGACCGTTGCCTTCAGGGCCGATCCGCCGACGGCTGTCCGCGCAACAGGGAGAGGAAGGCGCGGAAGGCGGCGGGCATGTCCACCGCCCCCGGGTCCAGCAGCCACTGGAACTGCAGGCCGTCCATCACCGCGATCAGCAGCGGAGCCACCTGCTCCGGTGTGAGGCCGTTCCCGGAGCCGTCGCCCGGGGTGGTGGGGGTGCCCCCGGGAAGCCGCTCGCCGAACTCGCCGCGCAGGGAGGCGGCGGCGGTCTCGCGCACCAGCTCGTAGCGGTGCCGGAAGAACTCCTGGGCTCGGTGATCCTCGGTCACGCTCTCCCCGAGCAGCGCCGAGAAGGTCTGCACGACGCCCGGCCGCATCGCGTTGTAATCGATCAGCGCCGCATACAGATCCAGCGGCCAGGCGCCCTCCTGGCCACGCCGCGTGGCACCGCCGGTGTCCCACTCGTCGCGTGCCTCGAGCACCGCGACGAGCAGCGCTTCCTTGGTGGGGAAGTAGTGCAACAGCCCCTGCTGGGTGAGCCCGGCGCGCTCGGCGACCGCACTGAGCGACGCACCTCGATAGCCGCGTTCGGCGATGACGGCCAGGGCCGCTCGCAGAATCGCCTCACGCCGCTCCTCGCTCCGGGCCGCACGCCCGCCGCTTCGCCGCCCGGCCCGCCGTTCCTCCGCCACGCGCCGACTCTAGGCCCTACCCGGCCGATCATGCCGGGCTCGCGACGCCTGGCACCGCACGTTGCCGCGTTGTCGTCGGTCGCCGATGGCCCCCAGCTACCGCTGGGAGGTGCCCCCACCGCGTGGACTCCCTCCTCCGCCTTGCGATGCTCCCCCAGCTATCGCTGGGAGGTGCCCCCTGCACCAGACGCCGCTCGCTGATCCGGCCTGACCGACCGGGCAGGACCTAGGCCCTCCCCCCGCGTCGTTTCGCGCATGAGCGTCAACTTGCTTGGAAAGATAACCGAATGATGACAACGCCTACCGGTCGCACGGTCTTCCGTCAGGATGCCGGCATCCGCACCGACCGGCCGCCACCCCCAGGGAGCCGTACATGGACACTCAGGACGCCCAGGACGAGCAGGACGCCGTACGCGAGGCGGCAGTCGAGCGGGCGCTCGACGCGCTCGACCTCGACGCCAAGACCCGCCTCCTCGCCGGACAGGACACCTGGTCGCTGCCCGCCCTGCCGGACATCGGGCTGCGATCACTGGTCATGTCCGACGGCCCGATCGGCGTACGGGGAGTCCGCTGGTCCGCCGCCGACCCATCCGTCGCGCTGCCCAGCTCCACCGCACTCGCCGCGACCTGGGACCCCTCGCTCGTGCGCCGCGCCGGTCGGCTGCTCGCCCAGGAGGCCCGCCGCAAGGGGGTCCACGTCCTCCTCGCCCCCACCGTCAACCTCCACCGCTCGCCGCTCGGCGGGCGCCACTTCGAGTGCTACTCGGAGGACCCGTATCTCACCGGCGAGATCGGCACCGGGTATGTGCGCGGCGTCCAGGAGGGCGGGGTCGGCGCCACGGTCAAGCACTTCGTCGCCAACGACGCCGAGACCGAACGCTTCACCGTGAACAACGTGGTGGGCCCCCGCCCGCTGCGCGAGCTCTACCTCTTCCCCTTCGAGGCCATCGTCCGGACCGCCCGCCCCTGGGCCGTCCTGTCCGCCTACAACGCGGTGAACGGCACGACCATGACCGAGCACCGCCGGCTCCAGAAGGACGTGCTGCGCGGCGAGTGGGGCTTCGACGGGGTCGTCGTCTCCGACTGGATGGCCGCCCGGTCCACCGCCGGAACCATCCTCGCCGGGCTGGACATCGCCATGCCCGGCCCCAGGACCGTTTACGGCCCCGCCCTGGCCGCCGCCGTCCGCGCGGGCGAGGTGCCGGAGTCGGCCATCGACGCCGCCGTACGGAACGTCCTCCGCCTCGCCGCTCGCGTCGGCATCCTCGACGGCGTCCCCGCCCTCGTGGCCCAGGAAGACCTTCCCGCCTCCGTGGACGGTGACGCGCTCGCCCGTGAGATCGCCCGCCGCAGCTTCGTCCTCGTCCGCAACGAGCCCGGGGCCGACGGTGGCCGGGCACTGCCGGTCGACCCGGCCGAGGTCCGCACCATCGCCCTCCTCGGCGCCGCCGCCCGCGACGCCCGGATCCTCGGAGGCGGCTCCGCCGAGGTCTTCCCCGCCCATGTCGTCTCGCCGCTCGACGGTCTGCGAGCGGCGCTCCCCGAGGGCGTGCGGCTCACGTACGCCGTCGGCGCCGACCCGAGCGATGAACTGGCCGTGGCCGGCCGGGGGTTCTCGGTGCACGCCGTCTGCCGGGACGTGGCCGGCCGCGAGCTCGGCGGCGAACCGCTGCCGAACGGCCAGGTGATGTGGCTGGGCGACCTTCCGGAAGGCGTCTCCTACGACGCGCTCCACACCGTCGAGATCAATGGCACCTTCACCCCGAGCGAGAGCGGAGCCCACTCCTTCGGCACCAAGGGAGTCGGCGCCTTCGTCCTCACCGTCGACGGGCAGGTCCTCTTCGACGGCGTGCAGATCCCCGACGCGGACGACCCCTTCGAGGCCTTCTTCGGCTCGCCGGTCCGGCGCGGCGAGGTCGAGCTGACGGCGGGCGAGCCGGTCGAGGTCCGCCTCGTCCACACCGTGACAAAGTTGGCCGACGCCCCGGTGGACGCGGTCAGTTGTGCCCTGGTCCACGGCACGCCGTTGAGGGACCCGGAGGAACTGCTGGAGGAGGCGGTCGCCGTCGCGGCCGCGGCCGACACCGCGGTCGTGGTGGTCGCGACGACCGAGCGCGTGGAGAGCGAGGGCTTCGACCGTACGGACCTGAGGCTCCCCGGGCGCCAGGACGAGCTCGTACGCCGGGTGGCCGCCGTCAATCCGCGCACGGTCGTCGTCGTCAACTCGGGCTCCCCCGTGGAGCTTCCCTGGCGCGAGGACGTGGCGGCGGTGCTGCTCGGCTGGTTCCCCGGTCAGGAGGCCGGCGCGGCTCTGGCGGACGTCCTGCTCGGCACGGAGGAGCCCGGGGGCCGGCTGCCCACCACCTGGCCGGCCCGCCTCGAGGACGCCCCCGTGACCCAGGTCGTCCCGACCGATGGCGAACTCGGCTACGACGAGGGTCTGTTCATCGGCTACTCCGCCTGGGAGAAGGCGGGGGCCGCTCCCGCGTACTCCTTCGGCCACGGCCTCGGCTACACCACCTGGGAGTACAAGAGCATCGCACTCTCCCGCTCGGCGACTACGGCGACAGCTCCGGACACGGCCACGGTCATGGTGCGCGTCCGCAACACCGGTCCCCGTCCCGGCCGTGAGGTCGTCCAGATTTATCTGGCCCCTTCGGCCCCCGACCCCGACCGTCCCGCCCGTCGGCTGGCGGGCTTCGCCTCCGTCGACGCCGGCCAGGGCGAGACGGTGACCGTGGAGATCGCGCTGCCGCGCCGCGCCTTCGAGATCTGGGACGAAGCGGCGGACACCTGGCGCCTCGCCCCCGGCACGTACGCGGTCGAGGCGGGGCGCTCGGTCGGCGACCTCAGGTTGAGGGCCACCCTCGAGGTGAAGGGATGAACCCCGGCCTCCGGCCGGGGGCCTGAGAGGGCGGCTGGACCACTGGCGCCGGGGGCGGCTAGACCACCGGCCCCCGGGCCGTGATCATGCGGTACGCCAGCTCCGCCAGCCGCTCCTGGCCGTTCCTGCTGGGGTGGAACCAGTCCCACTTGCTCAGCTGCTCGCCGGTGAAGCGGTAGCCGAACACCGCCTCGTCGTACCGGCACAGCGGGTCCTTGCCGCAGACCTCCTTCAGCGCGGTGTTGTAGGCCACCACCCGGTCGTAAACCTGCTGCCGCCGGTCCGCCGACGCCTGGTCCCGGGCATCCGGTTCGCTGAGCATCGAGGCACAGATCCCCGTCTCCCACACCTGTTTGACGAGCGGGTTCTGTCGGCCCTGGGACCACAGCCGCTTGAGATCCGGGATGCTCGCCACGTACACCTGAGCCTTGGGCAGGCTGTGCCGCAGGCGCCGCATCGCAGTCTCGAAGTCGGTGCGGAAGGCGTCCACCGGAGTCATCAGGGCGGTGCTGCCGCGGCACGCGTCGTTCGCGCCCACCAGCACGGTCACCAGCTCCGGCCGGTGCCCGACGGCCGCGGCGACCTGGCCGGGGAGGTCGGCCATCCTCGCCCCGGATCGCGCGTGGTTCCAGCTGTTTCCCGCCGGGCTCTTCAGCAGCCGCTGCGCGAGGCTGCGCACCCGGGGGTCGGTGCCGGTGGCCCACGACACCTCGGGACACTCAGCGAGGACCCGGCAGGCGTCGAAGCCACGGGTGATGGAGTCGCCGAGGGCCGCGATCGAGCGCGGGCTGGTGTCCCACTCCGCAACGGGCGAGGGGTGCGGGCGCTGCACGGCCGACCGGCGGGGAGAGGGCTCGTCGCCACCGCCGTGCCCGTCGCCGCAGCCGGTGACACCGACGAGCCCGGTGACGACGGCAGCGGCCGTGAGCGCGGCGACCGCCGCGCCGGCTGAGGGCACTCCCCCAGCTACCGCTGGGGGTACCCGCACCCGGACGAAGTCTGGGGGAGCGTCTCGAGCCGCGGATCGGACCCGGCCGACGCGGCGCCGGTGTCCGGACCGGTGGAGATCCCACATCCTGCCTTCCCTCCCACGGGTGGGCCGTTTTCCTCCCGCTTTCTCCCCAGGGGGACGTATTGGGCCGCTCGGGCGTTCCCCGATCGGAGGTCACACGGCGTCCCCGAGGGTGAAAGGTTCGGTGATATCTGCTCGGGACCGACGGTACGTCACCCTCGCGCCTCTGCCGCACGGTAGTTTTTCCCCGTGGCAGTCGGGCCGTTGGGCCGTGGGGGATCAGCGACCTGACGGCCTGTCGACCCAGAGGAGCAAGTGCGTTCCCGGTAACCGCAAATTACAACACGTCACATACCGTCCCTTTTGCCAAGAATTGCCCCCGATGGTGTTTACTGCAGGTGACCTCGGGAGCTGGTGCTGAAGTGATCAGAGGGGCAGAATGTGCAAGTGCTGTCCCGGACGCGACCGGCACGGGCACGAGGCCGCTGGGGAAGGCGAACCTCGTCCCGAACTGGAGGTCCTGGTGACGACACGTGGAGTTCTGTACGTGCACTCCGCACCGCGTGCGCTGTGCCCGCACGTCGAATGGGCCGTTGCGGGCGTGCTCGGCGTGCGCGTCAACCTCGACTGGATCAGGCAGCCCGCCTCACCGGGGACGTGGCGCGCCGAGTTCTCCTGGCAGGGCGAACCGGGTACCGCCTCCAAGCTGGCGTCCGCTCTGCGCGGTTGGAACCTGATCCGCTTCGAGGTCACCGCCGAGCCCTGCCCCACCGCCGAGGGTGAGCGCTACAGCTCCACCCCCGACCTGGGCATCTTCCATGCCGTCACCGGCATCCACGGCGACATCCTGATTCCCGAGGACCGGCTCCGCGCCGCGCTCGTCCGGGCCGGCGGCGGCGAGACCAACCTCGAGGCGGAGATCGCCAAGCTGCTCGGCAAGCCGTGGGACGACGAGCTGGAGCCGTTCCGGTACGCCGGCGAGGGCGCCCCAGTCCGCTGGCTGCATCAAGTCGTCTGACTGTGCCGACACGAAGGGCCCCACCCGGTGATCGGGTGGGGCCCTTCCTGCGTACGGGCTGCGGTGCTTCAAACGACCAACAGCGCAACCATTAATTGAGCAACCCCCATGGCGAGCAACCAGCTCCGCGAAAGCGGCGCCGGTTTAGGCGCAAGAAACAGTCCTGAAAGCCAGGACGACGTTGTGGCCGCCGAAGCCGAAAGAGTCGTTGAGCGCCGTGATCCTGCCCTCGGGGAGCGCCCGGGCCTCGCCGCGCACAACGTCCGCGTCCGCCTCGGGGTCGAGGTTCTCGACGTTGATCGTCGGCGGCGCGATGCGGTGGTACAGCGCGAGGACACAGGCCACGGTCTCGATCCCGCCCGCGCCACCCAGCAGGTGACCGGTCATCGACTTCGTCGCCGACAGCGCCATGTGGTCCACATCGTCGCCGAAGACCTTGCGCAGCGCCTTGATCTCGGCCACGTCGCCCAGCGGGGTGGAGGTGGCGTGCGCGTTGATGTGCGCGATCTCGGCCGGCTTGAGGTCCGTGCTGGCCAGCAGGTTCTGCAGCGCGTGCGCGATGCCGTTGCCGGACGGCTCGGGCTGCGTGATGTGGTGGCTGTCGGCGGAGATGCCCTGCCCGAGGGCCTCGGCGTAGACCCGTGCGCCGCGCGCCGCGGCATGCTCGGCCGACTCCAGTACGACCACCCCGGCACCCTCGCCGAGCACGAAGCCGTCACGGCTCGCGTCGTACGGCCGCGAGGCGCCCTGCGGGTCGTCGTTGTTCTTCGACATCGCCATCATGTTGCCGAACGCGACGATCGGCAGCGGGTGGACGGCCGCCTCGGTGCCGCCCGCGACGACTACGTCGGCACGGCCGGTGCGGATCATCTCGATCGCGTAGCCGATGGCCTCGGCGCCCGATGCGCAGGCGCTGACCGGGGTGTGCACCCCGGCGCGGGCGCCCACCTCGAGTCCCACGTTGGCCGCGGGGCTGTTCGGCATCAGCATCGGCACCGTGTGCGGGGAGACCCGGCGAACGCCCTTCTCCTTCAGCACGTCGTACTGGTCCAGCAGCGTCGTCACGCCGCCGATGCCGGAGGCGATGACGGCACCGAGCCGGTCCGGGTCGACCGAACCGCCCTCGCCCGCCTTGGCCGTGAAGCCCGCGTCGGCCCACGCCTCGCGGGCCGCGATCAGCGCGAACTGCGCCGAGCGGTCCAGCTTGCGGGCCTGCGGCCGAGGGATGACCTCCCCGGGCTCGACCGCGATCTGCGCGGCGATGCGCACGGGGAGCTCCGCGGCCCACTCCTGTTCGAGCAGGCTGACGCCGGAACGCCCGGCGAGCAGGCCCTCCCAGGTCGATGCGGTGTCGCCACCCAGCGGTGTGGTTGCGCCGATACCGGTGACGACCACGGTGCGATTGGTCGCATTCACAGGAATTCTTTCTCCACGAGTCGAGGGGTCCGAATCGACGGCGCCACCGCGGGGTGGCGACAGACGCTCGGCTGGATCAGCCCTGGTGCTTGAGGATGTAGTCGGTCGCGTCGCCGACGGTCTTGAGGTTCTTGACGTCGTCGTCCGGGATCTTCACGTCGAAGCGCTCCTCGGCGGCGACGACGACCTCGACCATGGACAGCGAGTCGACGTCCAGGTCGTCGGTGAAGGACTTGTCCAGCTGGACGTCCTCGACCGGGATCCCGGCGATCTCGTTCACGATGTCGGCGAGACCGGCGACGATCTCTTCCTGAGTGGCGGCCATCTGTGGCGCTCCTTCTGTGTGTTTCGCGGAAAATGCGTGGTGGGTCTTGGGTCTTGCCTAGGGGAGGGTAACGACCGTGGCGGCGTAGACGAGACCCGCCCCGAAGCCGATGACGAGCGCGGTGTCCCCGCTCTTCGCCTGCCCGGTCGCCAGAAGCCGCTCCAGCGCGAGCGGAATCGAGGCGGCCGAGGTGTTGCCGGTGGTTTCGATGTCACGGGCGACCGTGACGTGCTCCGGCAGCTTGAGGGTCTTCACCATCGAGTCGATGATCCGCAAATTGGCCTGGTGCGGGATGAAGACGTCCAGGTCGTCCGCGGTGATCCCGGCCGCGTCCAGCGCCTGCTGGGCGACCTTCGCCATCTCGAACACCGCCCAGCGGAAGACCGTCTGGCCCTCCTGCGTGATGGCGGGGAAGCGGACGTCCGTCCGGTCGCGGTACGCGTCCCAGGCTACGGTCTGCTTGATGGTCTCGGACTTGTCGCCTTCCGAGCCCCACACGGTCGGGCCCATCGCGGGCTCGGTGCCGGGGCCGACGACGACTGCTCCCGCGCCGTCTCCGAAGAGGAAGGCCGTCGCCCGGTCCTCCAGGTCGGTGAGGTCGGAGAGCCGCTCGACGCCGATGACGAGCACGTACTCCGCGCTCCCATCGGTGATCATGCCCTTGGCCAGGGTCAGCCCGTAGGTGAAGCCCGCGCAGCCGGCGGAGATGTCGAACGCGGCCGGTTTGTTCGCGCCGATCCGGTGCGCGATATCGGTCGCCACGGCCGGTGTCTGCTTGAAGTGCGAGACGGTCGAGACGATCACGCCGCCGATCTGCTCGGCGGTGATCCCGGCGTCCGCGATGGCCTTGCCCGCCGCTTCGAGCGACATCTCGGCGACCGTCTCGTCCGGCCCCGCCCAGTGCCGGGTCGAGATGCCGGAACGGGAGCGGATCCACTCGTCGGACGAGTCGATGTGCTTGAGGATCTCCTCGTTGGGCACCACGCGGGTCGGGCGGTACCCGCCGACGCCCAGGATGCGAGCGTGCGGGGAACCCTTGCTGGGCTTGATCTTCGCGGTCATGCTCTCAGGGCTCCTATTCGGCCGAAGACTCGGCGGCGGGCGTGGAGGGCACAGCGTGCTCGGCGATGAGCGTACGGGCCGCGTCGAGGTCGTCCGGCGTCTTGAGGGCGAGGTTCTGCACGCCGGGGAGGGCCCGCTTGGCCAGACCGGCCAGCGTGCCCGCGGGGGACACCTCGATGATCGCAGTGACGCCGAGCTCCTTGAAGGTGTCCATGCACAGGTCCCAGCGGACCGGGTTGGACACCTGATTGACCAGCCGGCGGACGATCTCCCGGCCGTCGGCGACGACCTGACCGTCATGGTTGGAGACGTAGCGGGTGCTCGGGTTCTCGACCGACAGCCCGGTGACGGCGCTCTCCAGCGTCGCTACCGCCGGGGCCATGTGATGCGTATGGAACGCGCCGGCCACCTTCAGCGGGATGACCCGGGCCTTCTCCGGCTTGTTCCCGGCGAGCGCGGCGAGCTGCTCGGCGGTGCCTGCCGCGACGATTTGGCCGGCCCCGTTGATGTTCGCGGCCGTCAGGCCGAGGCGCTCCAGGTGCGCGACGACGGAGTCGGGGTCGCCGCCGAGGACCGCGGCCATGCCCGTCTCGGTGACGGCTGCGGCCTCGGCCATCGCCAGGCCGCGTCGCCGTACCACGGCCATCGCGGACTCCGGGTCCAGCACTCCGGTGACCGCTGCCGCGGTGATCTCCCCCACGCTGTGGCCGGCGGCGGCGCCGACGAGACCGGCGACATCAGCCGGGGTCGCGAAGAGCTGCTGGGCCGAGACCAGTCCCGCGGCCACCAGCAGCGGCTGGGCCACGGCGGTGTCGCGGATCTCGTCCGCGTCGGCCTTGGTTCCGTAGTGGACCAGGTCGAGGCCCGTGACGTCAGACCACTCCGCGAGGCGTTCGGTGACGCCGGGGAGGTCCAGCCAAGGAGTCAGGAAGCCAGGGGTCTGGGCACCCTGGCCGGGAGCGACGAGTACGAGCACTCTCACACTCTCTCTTGTGGGCGGTCCCCGCCGCCGGTGGGGACAGGGACCAAGAACCGTCAGGGGAATTGTTGGTGTCCGACAAACGATTACAGCTGCTTCTCGGCATCGGCCAGGCGCCCCAGAATCAGAGCGATACGGAGTGTGAACGCCGACCGTACATCTGAAGGCGACCATCCGGTGACATCTGTCACACGTCGGAGCCGGTAGCGCACGGTATTCGGGTGCACGAACAACATCCGGGCCGCCCCTTCCAGGCTGCTCGCCTGCTCCAGATAGACGCTCAAGGTCTCCAGGAGCGCCGAGCCGGCCTCCTCCAGTGGTCTGTAGATCTCCTCCACCAGCTGCTCGCGAGCAGAGGTGTCCGACGCCATCGCGCGCTCCGGCAGCAGATCGTCCGCCAGGACCGGCCGCGGGGCGTCCGGCCAGGCCGAGCAGGCCCGCAGGCCCGCCGCGGCGGCGTGCGCGGAGCGGGTCGCGGAGAGCAGGTCGCCGACCACGGGCCCGGCGACCACCGGTCCGGCGGCGAACGGCCCGATCAGCGCCTTCGCCACCCGGATCGGATCGTCGCTGCCGCCCGCGATCACGACCAGCCGGTCGCCCAGCACCCCGGTGAGGACCTGGAGTTTGGCGTGCCGCGAGGCGCGCCGGATCGCCTCGACCGTCAACTCGCTGTCCCCGTCCGGGGCCGTGCCGAGGACGACGACCACGTGCTCGGGGGAGTTCCAGCCGAGGGCGGCGGCGCGGGACAGGGCGCCCTCGTCCGCCTCGCCCGAGAGCACGGCGTTGACGACCAGGGACTCCAGGCGTGCGTCCCAGGCTCCCCGGGCCTCGGCGGCCTGCGCATAGACCTGGGCCGTGGCGAAGGCGATCTCCCGGGCGTACACCAGCAGGGCCTCGCGGAGCGCGGACTCGTCGCCGGGGGCCGCCACCTCGTCGATGGCGGACTCCATGACCTCGATCGTGGTACGGACCATCTCGACGGTCTGGCGCAGGGTGATGGCCCGGGTCAGCTCGCGCGGTGCGGTGCCGAACACATCCGTACTGATGGCCTGGGGCGTCTCGGGATGCCGGAACCACTCGGTGAACGCCGCGATACCGGCCTGGGCGACGAGGCCGATCCAGGAGCGGTTCTCCGGCGGCATGGCGCGGTACCACGGCAGCGTCTCGTCCATGCGGGCGATCGCGTTGGCGGCGAGGCGGCCGGAGGATTTCTCCAGTCGGCGCAGGGTCGCGGCGTGCGGGTGGGCGTCAGCGGATCCGGAATCAGGCACGCAACAAGACTGCCTCATGCCGTGACCGCTGCGCGTCGCCCCCCGGTCCTGGCGGGATACCGTGACGGAATGATTGAGGTACGGCGGAGCTCCGAGCGCTTCCGGGGAGGGGACGCGGAGGCCGGGATCGAGTCCTGGCACGCCTTCTCCTTCGGACACTTCTACGACCCGGACCAGCTGCGGTTCGGGTCGGTGCTCGCGTGCAACGAGGAGCGGTTGGCGCCCGGCGCGGGGTTCGACGAGCATCCGCACAGCCATACCGAGATCGTGACCTGGGTGATCGAGGGCGAGCTCACTCACCGCGATTCGGCGGGGCGCTCCTCGGTGGTACGCCCCGGCGACGTGCAGCGGATGAGCGCGGGCAGCGGTGTGCGGCACGTGGAGCGCAACGACGGGGACGGGCTGTTGCGCTTCGTGCAGACCTGGCTGGAGCCGCGCCGGCCGGGCGGGGAACCAGAGTACGAACTGGTGCGTGGCATCGCCGACGGCACGCCCTATGCGGTCGAGCGGGCCGGTGCCGTGCTGTACGTGCGGCGGCTCTCGGAGGGGGAGCGCAGCGCCGTGCCCGACGCGACCCGGGTCTACGCCCACCTGGTGCGCGGCGCTGTGACCATCGGAGGCGAGGAACTGGTCGCCGGGGACTCGGCGCGGATCACCGGCGGCGAGGGCCTCGAGGTGGTGGCCGACTCGGCCGCGGAGCTGCTGCTCTGGGATCTGCCGGACTGACCAGGTTCGACCGGGTTTGGCCGGGTTGGCGGGTTTGGCCGTGTTGGCCGGGCTCTCAGGCGGCGCCCAGCTCGGCGAGGACCGCGTCGGTGAAGGGTGGCCAGGCCTCGACCGCCCACGGTCCGAAGGCACGGTCGGTGAGCGCGACGCAGGCCGCTCCCGCGTCCGGGTCGACCCACAGGAACGTGCCCGACTGGCCGAAGTGCCCGTAGGTGCGCGGTGCGGACGAAGGCCCGGTCCAGTGAGGGGACTTGGCGTCCCGGATCTCGAAGCCGAGGCCCCAGTCGTTGGGCTTCTGATGGCCGTAGCCGGGCAGCACGCCCGACAGTCCGGGGTGGACGACGGCCGTCGCCTCGGCGACGGTCCGCGGGTGCAGCAGCCGCGGTGCCTGGAGCTCCGCGGCGAAGCGGGCGAGGTCGGCGGCGGTGGAGACACCGTCCTTGGCGGGCGAGCCGGGCAGGTCGGTGGCGGTCATGCCCAGCGGCTCGAGGACGGCTTGGCGGAGGTACTCGGCGAAGGGGATGTCGGTGGCCTTGGCGATGTGGTCGCCGAGAACCTCGAAGCCCGCGTTCGAGTAGAGCCTGCGGGTGCCGGGCTCGGCCATCGTGCGGTGCTCGTCGAAGGCGAGGCCTGAGGTGTGTGCGAGCAGGTGCCGCACCGTGGATCCCTCCGGCCCGGCGGGCTCGTCGAGCTCCACGGCACCTTCCTCGTACGCGACGAGTACGGCGTAGGCGGCGAGCGGCTTGGTGACCGAGGCGAGCGGGAAGCGGTGGTCCTGCGGGCCGTGCGTCCCGGCGACGGTGCCGTCGGCCCGTATGACGGCGGCCGCCGCGGTCGGGACCGGCCAGTTCTCGATCATGCTCAGGCTGTGCATGCAGCCGAGCCTAAACGTCCTGGAAGGTCAGCCGCATGGCCGGGTCCCGGGTGCGCACGAAGCCGAGGGCGGCGTAGAGGGGCTCGCCCTCGGCGGATGCCCGAAGGTCGATCGTGACGACACCGCGCTCCCGGTACCACCCCAGCAGGGCCTCCATGCAGGCGCGGGAGAAGCCCCGACGACGCATGTCGGGGTCGGTGGCGACGTTGAAGACATAGCCCGTCGCACCGGACGGGTTGCCCGGCCCGCCGAGCCGGTACTCGATCGTCCCGACCACGCAGGACGCCAGCCCGGTGCCGTCCGGCCGGTCCACGACGAAGGCGGTGAGCGTGGAGCGGGAGTCTGCCAGACGCTCGCGCAGTGTCGTCCTCGCGGCGTGCTGCCACTCGGTGGAAGCCGTGCCGTCGCCGCTCATCGAGGCGTGCATGACTTCGCGTAGCCGGACCAGTTCGTGGGCATCGTCGGGGGCGGCACGGCGAACGTCGATCACTCGGCGGAGCGTAGTTGCCCGGCAGGGCGGCCGACCAACCCATTTCCCTTGCAGGCACGTTGGCCCGGCACGGTGCGGTGGGTGGCCAGAAATCGTCGGCGGATCCGCTTGCTTGGAGTGCGCTCCAACTCTTTAGCGTTGAGCCGTCGTGAGGGGGTGGTCGGCCCGTGTCAGGGGGTGGTCGGCCCTCGTCCGACCTGCGAAGGAGGGTGACGACATGACCGTGATGGAGAGCGCGCCCGGTCGGGTGCCTCCCCCGGCTAACGCTGGGGGTGCCCCCAGTGCCGGGGCGACATCCCCGCACCCGCGGCCGACCGGACAGGACCGCTACACGATCAGCGAGGTCGTGGCCGTCACCGGGCTCACTGCGCACACCCTGCGCTGGTACGAGCGGATCGGGCTGATGCCGCATGTCGACCGGTCCCACACCGGCCAGCGTCGGTACAGCAGCCGCGATCTCGACTGGCTCGCCTTCGTCGGCAAGCTCCGGCTGACCGGAATGCCGGTCGCGGACATGGTCCGCTACGCCGAGCTGGTTCGCGAGGGGGAGCACACCTTTGCCGAGCGGCAGGAGCTGCTGCGGACGACACGCGAAGACGTGCGGCGGAGGATCGCGGAGCTGCACGAGACCCTCGCAGTTCTCGACTACAAGATCGACTTCTATGCGGACGCCCGCCGGGCGTCGGAGAGGGCTTGACGCGATGACCAACGTGAAGATCGAGCGAGTGGCTCTGGGAAAGGGAGGACCCGAGGTCGGTGTGCAGGGGCTCGGCTGCATGGGCATGAGCTTCGCGTACGGGCCGACGGACGAGACCGAGGCGCGGGCGACGCTGGAGCGATCACTGGAGCTGGGCGTCACCCTGTACGACACCGCGGACATGTACGGGCTGGGGGAGAACGAGAGGTTCATCGCGCCCTTTGTGCAGGCACACCGCGAAGAGATCGTCCTGGCCACGAAGTTCGCCGTCGTCCTGGATCCGGAGGACCCCACCTACCGGGGCATCCGGAACGACCGGCCGTATCTCCGCCAGTGCGTCGAGGGCAGTCTGCGGCGACTGGGTGTGGACGAGATCGACCTCTACTACCTGCACCGGCGGGACCCGGAGGTGCCGATCGAGGAGACAGTCGGCGCGATGGCCGAGTTGGTGCGGGAGGGCAAGGTCAAGCACCTGGGTCTCAGCGAGGTCACCGGCAACGAGCTGCGGGCCGCGCATGCGGTGCATCCGATTGCCGCACTCCAGTCGGAGTGGTCGATTTTCAGCCGTGACGTAGAGCGGACCGCGGTGCCGGCGGCGGCCGAGTTGGGGGTGGCCTTCGTGCCGTACTCGCCGCTGGGGCGAGGCTTCCTCACCGGCTCGTTCGTGTCCGCCGAGACCGAGCTGTCGGCGGATGACTTCCGCAGGACGATACCCCGCTTCACCGGCGACAACGCGGCGGCCAACGCAGCCCTCCTGGAACCTGTGCGCACCATCGCCGAGGCGCGGGGAGCCACTCTTGGGCACGTCGCTCTGGCCTGGGTGCAGCAGCGGGCCCAGGTGCACGGACTCCCGGTCGTGCCGATCCCGGGCACGCGCAGGCGCACGCGGGTCGAGGAGAACAGCGCGGCGACCAGGCTCGTACTGGACAAGGCGGAGCTGGCACTGCTGGAGCCCATCGCGGACAAGGTCGCCGGAGGACGCTACGCCGACATGACCCACACGTCGGCGGGGCGCGAGTAGCCGATCGGTTCCGACTCCAACAGGGGGAGTCGGCCCGTGGGTACGGGCCCGCGTCGTCGTCGGGTCCGTACCCACGGGCCGACCGCTCGCCGTTCCGGTTGCCGCCGCACGGCGGGCGGTGGCGCCGAGTGGGCCCGGTCGCCAAGCCGCGTGCTCAGCGCGGAGTCGCGGCCTTCATCGCGGAGCGGCCCGTCGGCGAGGCTAGAGCTCGGCCAGTAGCTCGGCCTTCTTCGAGCTGAACTCGTCGTCCGTCAGGAGCCCCGCCTCGTGCAGCGCACCGAGATGCCGGATGCGTTCGGCGATGTCCGCCGGGTGGGCGCGGGTCTTGCCGGTCAGCGCCGCGGGATCACGGGCCGTCGGCGGCCCGCCCTCCCGGGGCTCGGCGGCCCGGACCGCCTCCAGCACCGCCGCTGCGAACGGCAGCGACTCGTGCACCAGGCCGTAGCCGAGCCCGAAGACGACCGCCGCGGGATCCTGCTCCGCGTCGCCCGGCCGATCTGCGCGCCCAGCGTGTGCCGCACCCCCCGACGCGTCTGTCTCGTCGCGCCGAACCAGCCGCAGATGGCCGTTGAAGACCTCCGGCGAGCGCCATTCGACCCCCGCGAGTTCGCCGACCGGGAACTTCTGGTCGCCCGCCTTCCACTTGGCGGACGACGCGCCCGTCCAGAACCACCGGAAGGCGACCAACTCGCCGTCGAAGGAGGCCTTTCCGTCGTACGCCTTGAAGTTCAGTGGAGGTGCGGGCGCCGCCACGAGGTAGCGGTCGGACGGCTGGTTCGCGGATGCGGCGAGCGCCGCCCGCATCTCGTCCGCGTAGTACTCGGCCAGGACATCCCGCTCGGCCGGCAGGACCAGCCGGTACGGATCGCTGACCTCCTTCAGCTGCCCGTCCGCGGCGTCCATCAGCGGATCGGCGCCGGGCCGGGGCACGGCCCGCAGCACGACGGTCCCCCGTCTGCCCGGGGCGAGCTCCACCGCTGTCAGCGCCTCGTACGGGATGCGCCGCTCGCCGAGCACCTGCAGCAACTTCGGCGTGCGAATCCCCCGTTCGAAGCGGATGAGTACGGAGTCCGTGTCGAACTCCCAGACGGTGTGAAAACCGGCCAGCACATCACCCATGCGGCTCATCGTAGGCGGCAGCCGCCCTTCCGTCCTCCATCTGGACGCTACGCGCGTCAAACGTCGGCGCGCCCGCCGGTCACGGGCCGGCAGCCCGCACCGTGCCCCGGTGCGCAGACCACCGAGTCGAGTGCGCCCACTCCGATCTCGGCGAAGCTCTCCAGACTCTCGGTCCCGGGCTCGAAGTACCCGGTGTGGCCGACGGCACCGGCGGCGGAGAGCACGCGGGCACCGAAGCCGTCGGAGACCGGGTCGGCGCCGTGACCCAGCTCCCCGAACTCCAGGTACGGCACGTCCTGGATCCAGTCGTCGGCGTCCCGGGTGGCCCAGACCCGGGCCTTGGTACCGAGTCCGGCCGTGTTCTCCACGCGCATGCCGGGACTGCCGGATACGGCGATGTCGGTGACCCTTGACGACAGCCGGCGCGCGGCGACGCCGCACACCACGGAGCCGTAGCTGTGGCAGAAGAGGGAGACGCGCGGGGCGCCCGGCAGCGCGTCGACGAAGGAGCGCAGCCGTGCGGCCCCGTCCTCGGCGAGTCGTCCGGTGGCGGCGTCCATGCCCAGCCCCGCCGGAGCGGTGTAGTCGGCCCAGGCGACGACCGCCGTACGGGCATCGGGCCGGGCCGCGCGCTCGGCGTCGTACAGGGAGCGCGCCATGCCCGCCGGCGCGCTGTACACGCGGTCGGGGTCGGTGCGCTCGAAGTTCACCAGGTTGGTGTCCACGCCGGGGACGACCACCGACACCCGGCTCGCCCGCGTGAGGTCGCCGACGACCTCGGCGGCACGGCCGGTTCCGGTGGGGTCGAAGGCGAGGATCTGCCGTTTGCCGGTCAGCAGGGACTCGAGGCGTTCCACGAGGCGGCCGGCCTGCTGGCGGCCCAGTTCGGTGAGGCGCTCGTCGTTCATGCGCTGCTGCGCCGCACGGTGGGCGTCCTGGAGGGCGATCCGGTTCGCTCGGTAGCGCAGCTCGAGCGGTGCGCCGCCCAGGTTGCCGACAACCAGCGGATACCGCTCGGCGAGGCGGGTCCGCTGAGCCGGGCTGAGCGAGCGGAAGAAGCCCGCGAGTACGGCGGGGGAGGCGTCCGGGTCGGGAAGGTCGCGTCTGCCGAGAGAGCCGTGCTGCCAGGCCAGAAGCGCCGCCTCGCGCGGACCGGGGGTGAGCGAGTGGTCCCGGATCGCGGTCCAGCCGGTGGTCGCCAGCAGGACGAAGACGACGGCCAGAGCGAGCACCGCGCGCCAGACCGGGGAGTCGCCGAGCCATGATGTGGGGGAAGAGCCGAGCTCAGGGAAGGAAGACACTGCGAGACAGCCTAGGAGAAGCGTAGGGGAGCCTGTGCGGGGCGTGACACAACTCACGTTTCACGCCGGTGCAATTGCCACCAGATCGGACGGGCGTGCGCCGGGGGCGCGCGGAGAGCGCACGCTCCGTCGCCGCGCGGGGCCTCAGGTCCCCCTGCCGTGCCAGTCCTCGGCGAGCGCCGGACCGAGGTGATCGAGATACGTCTCGGTGCTGGTGCGCAGCGCCTCCACGCTGATGTCCTCACCGGCTCCCCAGACCCGTCCCGTCACCCTCATCACGCCGCTGAACGCCGCCACCAGCACGCGCGGCCGGGGGTCGGTATCCACGTCCAGCCCCTCGCGGCGGGCGATCTCGCGGGCGATCCGCTCCTCGAGCTCGGTCGAGCGGCGCAGGTGGACCGCGAGCAGGGCGGGAGTCGACTCGATCACCTGGTACATGCGCATGTGCAGTTCGGGCGGTACGGCCTCCTCGATGGCCTGCCCGATGGTGTCCCACGCGAAGAGCACTGCGTGGCGCAGCGCGGTCATCGGCGCCTCGTCGGCCGGGCGTTCGCAGAAAGCGGCGTAGAAGTGGGACTCCACGGTCTCCTGGACCGCGAAGGCGACCTCCTCCTTGCCCGCGAAATAGCGGAAGAAGGTGCGCTGGGAGACATCGACGGCGTCCGTGATCTCATCCACGGTCGTCTGCTCGTAGCCCTGGGTCGTGAACAGCTCGAGCGCCGCGCGCACCAGGGCATTGCGCGTGCGCTGCTTCTTCAGCTCCCGGAGTCCGATGGGTTCCGCAGCTCGCTGGGTCATTGCCTCTCGGGCCTCTTCTCGCCACATTTTCGCTGGTCAGAATAGCTGTGAGCAATATGACAGTTACCGACTCGTGAATCCGTTTGTCAATTGTCAGCGACTGTCATTACGCTCCGAATCATGACGTCACAGACCACCGTCGCCCCCGTGGCGCCGGACCTTCCCGCCCCGGAGCCCCGCACAGGGCTCCGGGGCCACCCTTGGCTGACCCTCATCGCCGTCGCGATCGGTGTGATGATGGTCGCGCTCGACGGCACGATCGTCGCCATCGCCAATCCCGCCATACAGCAGGACCTCCAGGCCTCCCTGGCCGACGTCCAGTGGATAACCAACGGCTATCTCCTCGCCCTCGCCGTCGCGCTGATCACGGCCGGCAAGCTCGGTGACCGCTTCGGCCACCGCCAGACCTTCCTCGTCGGCATCGCCGGTTTCGCCGCGGCCTCCGGCGCCATCGGACTGTCCGACAGCGTGTCGACCGTCGTCGCCTTCCGCGTGCTCCAGGGCTTGTTCGGCGCGCTACTCATGCCCGCGGCGCTGGGGCTGCTGCGCGCCACGTTCCCGGCCGAGAAGCTCAACATGGCCATCGGCATCTGGGGTTCGGTCATCGGTGCCTCCACCGCTGCCGGTCCGATCGTCGGCGGTCTGCTCGTCGAGCACGTCAACTGGCAGTCTGTCTTCTTCATCAACGTGCCGGTCGGCATCGTCGCCCTCGTGCTGGGTCTGGTCATCCTCAAGGACCATCGGGCCGAGAACGCGGCAAAGTCCTTCGACATCCTCGGCATCGCCCTTCTGTCGGGCGCGATGTTCTCGCTCATCTGGGCGCTCATCAAGGCTCCGACATGGGGCTGGGGAAACGGCAGGACACTGCTCTTCCTCGCCCTCGCGGTGGCCGGCTTCCTCGCCTTCGCCCTGTGGGAGTCCAGGGTCCGTGAGCCGCTGATCCCGCTCGGCCTGTTCCGCTCCGTCCCGCTGTCGGCGGGCACGGTGCTGATGGTGCTGATGGCCTTCGCCTTCCTGGGCGGGCTGTTCTTCGTCACGTTCTATCTGCAGAACGTGCACGGGATGAGCCCGGTCGACAGCGGCCTCCGGCTGCTGCCGCTCACCGGCATGATGATCGTCGCCTCGCCGGTCGCGGGTGCTCTGATCACCAGGTTCGGGCCGCGCATCATTCTGGTCGGTGGCATGGTCGTCACCGCGGTGGCGATGCTCGGCATGTCCGCCCTGGAGGTCGGTACGGGGACGGCCGTGATGTCCGTCTGGTTTGCGCTGCTCGGCATGGGCCTCGCCCCGGTCATGGTCGGCGCCACCGAGGTCATCGTCGGCAACGCACCGCTCGAGCACGCGGGTGTGGCGGGCGGTCTCCAGCAGGCCGCCATGCAGGTCGGCGGGAGCCTCGGCACGGCGGTTCTGGGCGCCGTGATGGCGGCCAGGGTCGACACCGCCCTGCCCGAGAAGTGGGCCGAGGCGAAGCTGCCGCCGCTCGCTCCGGAGCAGCTGGCGCAGGCCTCGGACGCGGTCTCCGTCGGCATCGCGCCGGTCGGGAGGGAGACCCCGCCGCCTCTCGTCGGAAGGATCACGGACGTCGCGCATGAGACCTTCGTGTCCGGCATGGGGCTGTCGTTCACGGTCGCCGGAGTCATCGCGGTGGCCGCCGCCCTGGTCGCGATGTTGACCAAACGCGGTGAGAATGCGGACGCGGGTGCCGGGGCGGGGCACATCTAGTTCTTGCCGTCCCTCGGGCGTGTCCTACGCCCTGGCCGGCGCTGCGGGCATATGTGGCCCGGCGTCAAGGCTCCGGCGTCAAGCGCTCAGTGGTGTCCCAGACCCACGATCAACAGAAGCCGAGTTTCAGGGACGTCAACGCCGAGGGGGCCGAGCGACACGCTCGGCCCCCTCGGCGCATCTGCCCCTATCAGGGTGGGAACGATCAACTCCCCTGGTGGCAACGGGAACCCGTCGTCAGTCTGCGGTGTAACAACAGCAGACCGTCCGACACGGGGGAGTGATCCAGATGCGTCACACCGTCAGCACCACCGCCACCATCACCGTTACCGCCACCGCGGCCGTCCTGGCCGCCGTGGCTGTCATCGTCGCCGCTGCCGTCGCCCTGCCGCTTCCGGCGGCCGCCAAAGGCGCGCCTGCCGCCGCCCTGCGGCTGGGCGGCTGCGCCCCCGGGCAGCTGTGTCTCTGGGAGAAGCCCGAATTCCGCGGGGTGCGGCACACCTACGAACTCTCGGACATCGACATCGAGAGCTGCGTCCCGCTTCCGCACGGCGTCACCGCGGCCTCGCTGGCGAACCGTACCGGTCGCCCGGTGACCACGTACCAGAGCGCGGAATGCGGTGAGACCGGGGAGTTCGAGACCTACCCCGGCTCAGGCACCTGGAGTCCCCAATCCCCCTACCAGGTACGGGCCTTCAAGGTCTGGGAGAGGTGAGACCGGAAGAGCCGACCGAGGGATCCGCCGGTGGTGGTGAACCGGGTGGTGGCGAGCCGGCTGGTCGTGATCCGGCTGGTGGTGATCCGGTGGGGGCAAGCCGCGCGATCTCCGCCCGCAGCTGCCTGACCTCGACCGTCAGCGCCGCGATGGCCTCGGTCTGCCGCCGCTCCTCCGCATCGTCGTGCTCGAACCGGGCGATGAACCAGGCCGCGATGTTCGCCGTCACCACACCGAGGAGGGCGATGCCCGACAGCATCAGACCGACCGCGAGCATCCGTCCCAGTGCCGTTGTCGGAGCGTGATCGCCGTAGCCGACCGTCGTCATGGTCGTGAAGGACCACCACACCGCGTCGCCGAGGTTCTTGATGTTCCCCTTCGGCGACCCCCGTTCGACTTCCAGTACGGCCAGCGAGCCGAACACCAGCAGCCCCACCACAGCCCCCGCGACATACGTCGTGAGCCGCACCTGCGAGGCCATCCGGGCCCGCTGCCCGACCAGCAGCAGGGTGGCCACCAGCCTCAGCAGCCGCAGCGGCTGAACCAGCGGCAGCACCACAGCAAGGAGGGACAGAGGATGACTCCGCACGAAAACGAGGCGCTCCGGAGCCTGCAGCAGCCGTACGGCGTAGTCCGCAACGAACGAGCCCCACACCAGCCACTCCACGACCACGCACAGCTGTCGTATGCGCTGATCGGCGTCCGGCGCCACGATCGGTACGGCGTACGCCACCGCGAAGAGCACCGCCAGCCCCAACAGTGGCCCCTGCGTGCGTCGTTCCCACCGTGTCTGTGCGGGCTGTTCCTTCATGCCGCGCATTCTCTCCTGCTCCGCACCACGCGGCCCCGACCGGATGGTTCCGGTCGGGGCCGCGGGTATGCGCAGATGCGGCTATGCGTCTCCGCCCGCGGGGCCCGGGTCGGCCGCCGCCACATCGAGCAGCTGATAGCGGTCGATCGCCTGCTTCAGCACCGAGCGGTCGATCTTGCCCTCGTTGGCCAGCTCGGTGAGCACCGCGAGGACGATCGACTGGGCGTCGATGTGGAAGAAGCGACGGGCGCCGCCGCGGGTGTCGGCGAAGCCGAAGCCGTCGGCGCCCAGCGACTGGTAGGTGCCCGGCACCCAGCGGGCGATCTGGTCCGGGACGGCCCGCATCCAGTCGGAGACGGCCACCTTCGGACCCTCGGCCTCGGCGAGCTTCCGGGTCACGTACGGGACGCGCTGCTCCTCCTCCGGGTGCAGCAGGTTGTGCTCCTCGACCGCGATTGCCTCGCGCCGCAGCTCGTTCCAGGAGGTCGCCGACCAGACGTCCGCCTGGACGTTCCACTCGTCGGCGAGGATCCGCTGCGCCTCGACGGCCCACGGCACCGCGACACCCGAAGCGAGGATCTGCGCCGGGATCGAACCGCTCTCCGCCGCCTTGTAGCGGTGGAGGCCCTTGAGGATGCCCTCGACGTCCACGTCGTCCGGCTCGGCCGGGTGCTTGATCGGCTCGTTGTAGACGGTGAGGTAGTAGAAGACATCCTCGCCGTGCGGGTGCTCGTCGGAGGAGCCGTACATCCGGCGCAGACCGTCCCTGACGATGTGCCCGATCTCGAAGCCGAACGCCGGGTCGTAGGAGACGACCGCCGGATTGGTCGAGGCCAGCAGCTGCGAGTGGCCGTCCGCGTGCTGCAGACCTTCACCGGTCAGGGTCGTACGGCCCGCGGTCGCACCCAGCACGAATCCGCGCGCGAGCTGGTCGGCCATCTGCCAGAACTGGTCACCGGTGCGCTGGAACCCGAACATCGAGTAGAAGACGTACACGGGGATCAGGTGCTCGCCGTGCGTGGCATAGGCGGAGCCGGCGGCGATCAGCGAGGCTGTACAGCCCGCCTCGGAAATGCCGTCGTGCAGCATCTGGCCGGTCGGCGACTCCTTGTAGGCGAGCAGCAACTCACGGTCCACGGACTCGTAGCTCTGGCCCAGCGGGTTGTAGATCTTGGCCGTCGGGAAGAGCGAGTCCATACCGAAGGTGCGGTACTCGTCGGGCGCGATCGGCACGAACCGCTTACCGATCTCCTTGTCCCGCATCAGGTCCTTCAGCAGCCGCACGAAGGCCATGGTGGTGGCGATCTGCTGGTTGCCGGACCCCTTCTTGAGCGCGGCGTACGCCTTGTCGCCCGGGAGGTTCAGCGGCTTCGAGCGCACCACACGGGTCGGCACATAGCCGCCCAGCTGCTTGCGGCGGTCGTGCATGTACTGAATCTCGTCCGAGTCGCGGCCCGGGTGGTAGTACGGCGGCAGGCCGGACTCCAGCTCCTGGTCCGCGATCGGCAGGTGCAGCCGGTCACGGAACCGCTTGAGGTCCTCGACCGTCAGCTTCTTCATCTGGTGGGTCGCGTTGCGCCCCTCGAAGTTCGGGCCGAGTGTCCAGCCCTTGACGGTCTGCGCCAGGATCACCGTCGGCTGGCCCTTGTGCGCCTTGGCCGCCGCATAGGCCGCGTAGATCTTCTTGTGGTCGTGACCGCCGCGGCCCAGGTGCAGGATCTGGTCGTCGGTCATGCCCTCGACCATCTTGCGCAGCCGGTGGTCGTCACCGAAGAAGTGGTCACGGATGTACGCACCGGTCTCGGTGGCATACGTCTGGAACTGGCCGTCCGGGGTCGTGTTCAGCCTGTTGACCAGCACGCCGTCGCGGTCCTGCGCGAGCAGCGGGTCCCAGCTGCGGTCCCAGACCAGCTTGATCACGTTCCAGCCGGCGCCGCGGAAGACCGACTCCAGCTCCTGGATGATCTTGCCGTTGCCGCGCACCGGACCGTCGAGACGCTGCAGGTTGCAGTTGACCACGAAGGTGAGGTTGTCCAGGCCCTCGCGAGCGGCCAGGGTCAGCTGGCCGAGCGACTCCGGCTCGTCCATCTCGCCATCGCCGAGGTAGGCCCACACATGCGACTTGGAGGTGTCGGCGATACCGCGGGCCTCCATGTAGCGGTTCATCCGGGCCTGGTAGATCGCGCCCAGCGGGCCGAGGCCCATGGAGACGGTCGGGAACTCCCAGAACTCCGGCATGGACCGCGGGTGCGGGTAGCTGGACAGGCCGTAGGGCGCCTTCGACTTCTCCTGGCGGAAGCCGTCGAGCTGCTGCTCGTTCAACCGGTCCAGCAGATACGCGCGGGCGTAGATGCCGGGGGAGGCGTGGCCCTGGAAGAAGATCTGGTCGCCGCCGTCGCCCTGGTCCTTGCCGCGGAAGAAGTGGTTGAAGCCCACGTCGTAGAGCGACGCTGAGGACGCGAAGGTGGCGATGTGGCCGCCGACTCCGATGCCCGGGCGCTGCGCGCGGGAGACCATGACCGCCGCGTTCCAGCGGGTCGCGTTGAGGATCTTGCGCTCGATCTCCTCGTTGCCGGGGAAGAACGGCTCGTCCTTGGTCGCGATGGTGTTGACGTAGTCCGTGCTGCGCATCTCGGGCACGGCCACGCGCTTCTCGCGGGCTCGCTCGATCAGGCGGAGCATGAGGTAGCGGGCACGCTCACGGCCTCGCTCGTCGACGGCGGCGTCGAGCGAGGCGAGCCATTCCTGGGTCTCTTCGGGATCAAAGTCCGGGACCTGGCTTGGAAGGCCGCCAATGATGATCGGGTTGCGATCGGATCCGGAAGCCACGCTGTTCCTTCGCTGTTCGGGTCGTGCTCTGCACGCGGTGAGATGGAGACTCTGCTGGTGTCGCGCCGCCTCCCATCGTGTACCTCGGGGGCGGAAACGTCATCTCTACTGAGTGGTAACCACCACTGTGTGAGACAGCCATGCTGCGGCCACTGTCTGTTAGTCGCCCAAATCGCAACCTTACGCCCACCCGGGCACTGCCAGACGTGCGGTCATTCGTCGTCGGTGCGAGGCCCTCCCGGGCCCGAATGCCACAGAGGCTCGGGCGCACAAACCCGGGCATAGCGCAGTGGTGGGAATCACCCCGGGCATTCCTTCGTGCCTGGAGTTGCGGCGAGACCTCCCCATAACTCCGTATGCTGCGCATATCTCCCTATGGAGATGCCCCCATACGTTTGGGCGGGATCGGCGGCCGGGTACTTGCGCGAACCGCCCGGCACGTGTGGACTACGGCCAAGTACCTCGCGCACGCGCGAGGCGGCAGACATCTTCACGAAACACGACAGGAGGCAATCCGTGAGCGCGACCGCGGACCACGCGGAGGAGCGGACCAACCCCGCCGCACGGCTGGGTTTCGAGCCCGGACAGGTGGTCCAGGAGATCGGCTACGACGACGACGTCGAGCAGGAGCTCCGCGAGAGCATCGAGGCCGTGATCGGCCAGGAGCTCGTCGACGAGGACTACGACGACGTGGCCGACGCCGTTGTCCTGTGGTTCCGCGAGGACGACGGCGACCTGACGGACGCGCTGGTGGACGCCATCGGCATGATCGACGAAGGCGCTCCGGTCTGGTTGATGACGCCCAAGACCGGCCGGGACGGGTACATCGAGCCGAGCGACATCAACGAAGCCGCGCAGACCGCGGGTCTGTCCCAGACCCGGAGCATCAACGCGGGCAAGGACTGGACCGGCAGCCGCCTGGTCACACCCAAGGCCGCCCGCTCGGGCAAGCGCTGATCCTCGTATCCCCCCGTATCTCAAGGCTCAAGGCCCCCCGCGGACTCCGTCGGCGGGGGGCCTGCGCATAGGGTGGTCGCCATCTGTCGAGCTCTCGGAAGGGATACGCACTCATGGCGATCGAGGTCGGTACGAAGGCTCCGGACTTCGCGCTGAAGAACCAGCACGGCGAGACCGTGCGGCTCTCGGACTTCCGCGGCGAGAAGCACGTCGTGCTGCTCTTCTACCCCTTCGCCTTCACCGGCGTCTGCACCGGCGAGCTGTGCGCGCTGCGCGACGAGCTGCCGAGGTTCGTCAACGACGACGTGCAGCTGCTGGCCGTCTCCTGCGACTCCCCGTTCACTCTCCGTGTCTTCGCCGAGAAGGAGGGCCTGGACTATCCCCTGCTGTCGGACTTCTGGCCGCACGGCGAGACCGCCGACGCCTACGGCGTCTTCGACGAGGAGAAGGGCTGCGCGGTGCGCGGCACCTTCATCATCGACAAGGAGGGTGTGGTCCGCTGGACCGTCGTCAACGGGCTGCCCGATGCCCGTGACCTGAACGAGTACGCCACGGCGCTGCAATCCCTGTAGCGGAACGAGCTGTTCTCCCGGGTTACGGGGCCGGCCGGACGTCCGTGCCCCGAACGAATGGGACAGGGCCCCCGAAACCCTGTGGCCCCGGGGAACCGCTCACTAGGATCGATTCGTTGATCCGATGCCACAGCACGATGGGGGCACAGGTTTCTCCGGTCCCCCGAACTCATCAATGGGAGGACTCGTGGGAGTCAGCCTCAGCAAGGGCGGAAACGTCTCGCTGACCAAGGAGGCCCCCGGCCTGACCGCGGTCGTCGTCGGTCTGGGCTGGGACGCCCGCACCACCACCGGTACCGATTTCGACCTCGACGCCAGCGCCCTGCTGGCCAACGCCGAGGGCAAGGTCACCAACGACCAGAACTTCGTCTTCTTCAACAACCTCAAGAGCCCCGAGGGCTCCGTCGAGCACACCGGTGACAACCTCACCGGCGAGGGCGAAGGCGACGACGAGCAGATCAAGGTGAACCTGGCCACCGTGCCGGCCGATGTTCACAAGATCGTGTTCCCGGTCTCCATCTACGAAGCGGAGACCCGCCAGCAGAGCTTCGGTCAGGTGCGCAACGCGTTCATTCGCGTGGTGAACCAGGCGGACAACAACGAGCTGGCGCGCTACGACCTGAGTGAGGACGCCTCGACCGAGACGGCCATGGTCTTCGGCGAGCTGTACCGCAACGGCGCGGAGTGGAAGTTCCGGGCCATCGGCCAGGGGTACGCCTCGGGCCTGCGCGGCATCGCGCAGGACTTCGGCGTCAACGTCTGACGGCTCGTATCGGCCCGGTGCCGCACGCCTCGCCGCACGGCCGGGCGTGCGGCACCGGGCGTCAAGCACTTCGGGGAGGATGCAGAATCATGGGCGTCACGCTCGCCAAGGGAGGCAATGTCTCTCTCTCCAAGGCCGCGCCGAACCTCACTCAGGTGATGATCGGTCTGGGCTGGGACGCACGCTCCACCACGGGCGCGCCGTTCGACCTCGACGCCAGCGCGCTGCTGTGCCGGTCGGGCCGGGTGCTCGGCGACGAGTGGTTCGTCTTCTACAACAACCTCACGAGCCCGGACGGCTCGGTCGAGCACACCGGCGACAACCTCACCGGTGAGGGCGAAGGCGACGACGAGTCGATCCTGGTCGACCTCTCCAAGGTGCCTGCCCAGGTTGACAAGATCATCTTCCCGGTGTCGATCCACGAGGCCGACAGCCGAGGCCAGACCTTCGGCCAGGTCAGCAATGCCTTCATCCGCGTGGTGAACCAGGCGGACGACAACGAGCTGGCGCGCTACGACCTGAGTGAGGACGCCTCGACCGAGACCGCGATGATCTTCGGCGAGGTCTACCGGTACGGCGGCGAGTGGAAGTTCCGGGCGGTGGGCCAGGGGTACGCGTCGGGCCTGCGCGGCATCGCTCTAGACTTCGGGGTCAACGTTTCGTAAAGCCGCGCACTGAGCGCGGGGGACCCCGCTAACAGGATTGGGTAGCCAGTGCTTCTGAGAACCTTTGGCTGGTCGTTCGCCGTCACGGCGCTCGGTCTCGCCGCCGCCGCGTGGGGCTGGGGGTGGGAGGCGTTCGGGATCGTCCTGATCCTCTCCGTCCTCGAGATCTCCCTCTCCTTCGACAACGCCGTCGTCAACGCCGGTGTGCTGAAGAAGCTCAATGCCTTCTGGCAGAAGATCTTCCTCACGATCGGCATTCTCATCGCGGTCTTCGGAATGCGCCTGGTCTTCCCGGTCGTGATCGTGGCGATCAGCGCCAAGGTGGGGCCGATCGAGGCCGTCGATCTCGCGATCGCCGATCCGGAGCGTTACGAGGCCCTGGTCACCGACGCCCACCCGGCGATCGCCGCCTTCGGTGGCATGTTCCTGCTGATGATCTTCCTCGACTTCATCTTCGAGGACCGGGACATCAAGTGGCTCCACTGGATCGAGCGCCCGCTCGCCAAGCTCGGCAAGGTCGACATGCTGTCGGTCTGCATCGCCCTGATCGTCCTGCTGCTCTCGGCGATGACCTTCGCCACCCATGCCCATGTCAGCACCGGCACCGCCGACAAGTCGGCCACGGTTCTGCTTTCCGGCGTCGCGGGCCTGATCACCTACCTCATCGTCGGCGGCCTCTCCGGACACTTCGAGCACAAGCTCGAGGAGGAAGAGGAGCGTGAGCACGAGGCGGAGGAGGAGGCCAAGAAGGCCGGCAAGCAGCCGACTATGGTCGGCCTCGCGGGCAAAGCCGCGTTCTTCATGTTCCTCTACCTCGAGGTGCTGGACGCGTCCTTCTCCTTCGACGGAGTCATCGGCGCCTTCGCCATCACCAACCACATCTTCTGGATGGCGCTCGGCCTCGGGATCGGCGCGATGTACGTCCGGTCCCTCACCGTTTACCTGGTCCGTCAGGGCACCCTGGACGACTACGTCTACCTGGAGCACGGCGCGCACTACGCGATCGGCGCCCTCGCGGTGCTGCTGCTCGTCACCATCCAGTTCCAGGTCAACGAGATCGTCACCGGTCTCATCGGCGTCTCCCTGATCGCCTGGTCCTTCTGGTCCTCGCTGCGCCGCAACCGTGCCCTCGCGGACGAGGGCGGCGACGCCTCCGAGGAGCGGTCGACCACCATGTCCCAGGTATAACGGCCATCGGGACGCATCGCTCACCGTAGGGTCCCCGGTGTGTGACCACGACGCGATGGAGGAACGCTCTCTGATGCGGGGCGGTTACGAGGCTCAGGGTTTCCCGGCCTCGGGCCGCCCCGCATGAGTTGTGCCCGACGAGTGGGGGTGGAACATGTCGTTCTTGAGCAACCTGTGGCGGGGCGGCCAGCAGGGTTTCGACTTTGGCAGCGCTTCGTCGAACGCGATCGAGCTGACGAAGCGTCGTCCGACGGTGTCGCTGACCAAGCAGGGCGCCGTCACCGGAAATCTCCGGGTGAACCTGTCCTGGCGGATGCGGACCTCCGACATCGGCGGCCGCACCGGGCAGAGCAGTAGCCTGCTGCGCCATCCGTTCAAACTCTTCAAGCCCGAGATCGTGCAGGCCCAGGGGCCCGCGGTGGTGCAGATCGACCTGGATCTGGCCTGTCTCTACGAGCTGCAGGACGGCACCAAGGGCGTCGTCCAGCCGCTCGGCAGCTTCTTCGGCGACATCAACTCACCGCCGTATGTGAAGCTCAGCGGCGACGACCGGTTCGGCTCGGGGTCCGGCGAGACCATCTACATCAACATGGACCACCGGGACGAGTTCAAACGGCTGCTCATCTTCGTCTACATCTACGACGGGACTCCGGCCTTCGACCGGACCCACGCCGTGGTCACGCTCTACCCGAGCAACGGCCCGCGGGTGGAGATCGGACTCGACGAGCGTGCCCCCCAGGCCCGTTCCTGTGCCGTGGTGCTGATCGAGAACAACAAGGGCGAGCTGACGGTCCGACGCGAGGTCAAGTACGTCTACGGCTTCCAGGCGGAGCTCGACCGGCTCTACGGGTGGGGGCTGCAGTGGGGACGCGGCTACAAGACGAAGGTGTGAGACATCCGGCTGCGAGGTGAACCGGGCTGGGGCCTGACGCCGAGATGGTGCTCGGGGCCGTCACCCAGCCCGGTCAGCCGTTCCGTCACGCGATCCACGTCACCGGTTCCGCTGGAACTGCGGCCCCTGCGGCGGCAGTGTGAAGGCGGCCGGCTCCGGCTGGTGCGCATGGGTGTGCGAGGGGTGCTGGGGATATCCGTAGGCGGGCTGCGCGGCCCCCGACGGGGAGCTCGTCGGCGGCGAGTCCGGGGGCGGCGGGTAGCCGTAGCCCGGCTGCGTCGGCCGTACCGTGTTCCCGTCCGGCTGCCCTGACCCGGCCGGGTCCTCGGTCTGGGACTGCTGTCGGGGCTGCGGTTGAGTCTGCGGTGGGGACCCGCCGTCGTCCTGCCGCTGCGGCTCCGATCGGGGCTGGGCCTGCTGCGCCGCGTCCTGAGCCGTCGTGGCCGCCGTGGCCTCCGGTTCGGGGCCCGAGTCAGCCGCCCCGTCCTCACCCTCGTCCTCCTCCACGGAAATGCCGAACTCCGTGGCCAGGCCGACGAGCCCGGTCTCGTAACCCTGGCCCAGAGCCCGGAACTTCCAGCCCGCACCGCGCCGGTACAACTCGCCGCAGATCATCGCCGACTCCTCGCCCGTCTCCGGACGAACGTCGAACGTGGCGAAGGGCTCGCCGTCACCGGCCGCCGCACCCGGTCCCGCGTCATACAGCAGCACGCGCAGGTCGGGTACGCGTCCGAACGCCCCGCCGTCCGCCGATGCCGCGAGCACCACGCGCTCGACCGACGGCTCCAGCTTCGCGAGGTCCGCTTCCACCGTGTCCGTCAGACCCTCGGCCAGCTGTTTCTTCGACAGGTGCCGGACCATGCCCGAGGGGTGGCGCGGCTGGTTGTAGAAGACGAAGTCCTCGTCGGAGCGCACCCGGCCGTCGGAGCCCAGCAGCAGGGCCGACGCGTCCACGTCGGGCACGTCCGGGCCGCGAGTCCAGCGCAGCACGGCTCGGACGGCGGCGGCCTCCAGCGGGATGTTCGACCCCTTCAGCATCGCGTGCGTCATGGCGGCAATCCTGCCCTCCCGGCAGCCGAGGCGACAACGCGGGGCCGCGGGATGCGGCGTGGGTATCCGCGTCGGCGGGCCGGGCAACTACACCGACGTCGGCGGGTTACGTGATTTTCACGTGCACGGGGAACTCTCGACCACTGCCCACACGTACGATTACCGGCCAGATCGAGTCATGACTCAGCAGCGTTCCACGGGGAGACTTATGCGACATTTCGGGCATGTCCCGCCCGAGGTCCGAGAGGGCCTGTTCCACCGGCAACCGGTCGCGTTCACCGCGGATTCCCCGGCCCGCACGCTTGCCGTCGCCCTGGGTGCCACGCTCTACAGCCCCGCCACCCGGCCTCGGCTGGCCCACGACGTACGCAAGCAGGCGACGCGCGGCGTGGTGTCCATGGTCCTCTGCTTGGAGGACTCCATCGACGACGCCGATGTCACCGGTGCCGAGGACAACGTGGTCCGGCAGTTCACCGATCTCGACCGGCGTGGCGGCGACCTTCCCCTGCTCTTCGTACGGGTCCGCGAGCCCGAGCAGATCACCGATCTGGTGAGCCGGATCGGCCCGGCCGTGCGGCTGCTGTCCGGTTTCGTGCTGCCGAAGTTCACCGAGGAGAGCGGAGTGCCCTTCCTGGAGGCGCTCGTCGCTGCGGAAGCCGCCTGCGGACGCCGGCTCTACGCGATGCCCGTACTGGAGTCGCCCGAGCTGATGCATCTGGAGAGCCGGTACGAGACGCTCGGCGGCATCAGGCGGACCGTCGACAAGTACCGCGACCGCGTTCTGGCGCTGCGCCTCGGCGTCACCGACTTCTGTTCGTCGTACGGCCTGCGCCGGGCGCCCGACATGACCGCCTACGACGTGCAGATCGTCGCCTCCGTGATCGCCGATGTGGTGAACACACTCGGGCGTGCGGACGGCACCGGGTTCACGGTGACCGGACCGGTGTGGGAGTACTTCCGCGTCCAGGAGCGGATGTTCAAACCGCAGCTGCGGCGCAGCCCCTTCACCGGCCGCGCGGAGCAGCTGCGCACCGCGCTCATCGAGCACGACATCGACGGTCTGCTGCGCGAGATCGAACTCGACCGGGCCAACGGGCTGCTGGGCAAGACCTGCATCCATCCCTCGCATGTCATGCCCGTTCACGCGTTGTCGGTGGTCAGCCATGAGGAGTTCACGGATGCGGTGGACATCCTCAAGCCGGAGCGCTGCGGCGGCGGAGTGTTGCGTTCCGCGTATACCAACAAGATGAACGAGGTGAAGCCGCACCGGGCGTGGGCCGAGCGCACGTTGCTGCGGGCGGAGGTCTTCGGCGTGGCCCGGGAAGACGTGAGCTTCGTCGAGCTGCTCGCGGCCGGGCTCGAGGTGCGTGCGGGCACCCGCGAATGCGGCATGAATGCGGTCACCGAGTGATCGAGACGACAGAGACAAGAGAGAAGTACTGCATGGTGTGGTCGGGGCAATGGGTCGCGGACCGGCTGGACGTCCGGCTCTCCGGTGACGCGAAGCTGGCCGAATTGCTGGGTCTGGCCCTGCGCCGCAACCCCAAACGCGCCCATCTGCTGGTGTCGAACGTGCTGGGCAAGCATGTGCCGCAGCGCCCGGACGTCGTATACGGCGCGGGGCTGCGGCTGGGCGAGCGGGTGCGGGAGCTGCTCGGTGACGAGGAGGCGGCGCGCGCCGTCGTCCTCGGCTACGCGGAGACGGCGACCGGGCTCGGCCACAGCGTCGCCGACGGCCTGGCGCTGGCCCCGTACCTGCACTCGACACGGCGTCCGGTGGCGGGCATCGACCCGGCAGGCGGCTTCGAGGAGTCCCACAGCCACGCGACGTCGCACCTGCTTCTGCCGGAGGACGCGGCGTTGCTCCGCGGGGACGGGCCGCTGGTGCTGGTCGACGACGAGTTCTCGACCGGCAGCACCATCCGTAACACGATCAAGGACCTGCACGCCCGGTATCCGCGGGACCGCTACGTGATCGTGGCGCTCGTCGACATGCGATCCGGGGAGGACCGGGTGGCTCTGGAGGCGTTCGCCGCGGACCTGGGCGCCCGCGTCGACCTCGTCGCCTCGGCGGCGGGCACGGTGCGGCTTCCCGCCGATGTCCTGGCCCGGGGCCAGATCCTTGTCGAGCGGTACGAAGCCGCTGCTCGACTCGCCCCGGTTGGCCCGGCGGCGGATACGGCGCGGCTTTCCGCTGAGGCTCCGGCCCACGACCAGCGGGGCAATGACGGGCAGGAGCCCCCTCGTGCCGGGGCGGGAACGGTCGTCTCCGCCTCCTCCGGCTCCTTCTGCTCCAGCGGTCCCTCCGGTTCGGACGGCGCGCGGCCGGTGGCCGACGGTCCGTCGGCCCAGGTCCTGCGTGTCGAACTCGGCTGGCCCGAAGGACTGCCGGACGGCGGGCGGCACGGCTTCACGCCCACACACCGCGCCGTCCTCGATGCGGCGCTGCCGGGCATGGCACGGCGCGTCGCCGACACTCTGCGGGCAGCCCGCGGCGCCCGCGCTCGAGTTGACGTCGCTGTCGCTGTCGACGGCGAGGACATTCCGGCTCCCGCCGACGGCCCGCGTCCTGCCGCGGCACCGCTCGGCGGGCAGGGTGCGTCGGCGGTGGGAGACACCCGCCACGACCACCTCGAAACGGGCCCGGTAGCCCCACCGCGCGTCCTCGTGCTCGGTTTCGAGGAGCTCATGTACGCACCGCTGAGGCTCGCCCAGGAGCTGGACCGGACGACGGACGCCGAGGTGCGGTTCTCGACCACCACCCGGTCACCCGTACTGGCCGTGGACGACCCCGGCTACGCGATCCGTACCCGACTGTCCTTTCCCGCGCACGACGGCCCGGCGGACGGCCCCGGCGACCGCTACGCCTACAACGTCGCGGGGGCCGGCTTCGACGCCGTCGTCGTGGTGGTGGACTCAGCCGCCGACACCCCCGAACTCCATGCCGTAGACGGCCTGCTGGTACAGCTCGCCGGCCACACCGGCCGGGTCCTGCTCGCCGTCGTCCCCAGCTACGTCCCCGTACGCCGGAACGCCGCGCGGACCAAGAGTCCCCGCTCCGGAGACGGTGTGCGGGAGATCGGCTCTCTGGAGACCGGCGTGCAGGAGACCGCCCCTCTGAAGACCGGCCGCCTGCCGACCGGAGCACGGATGCCCGAACCGCTCCGCGGCCCCGCCTTCTCCTCCTACGCCCCCGATGAAGTCGGCTGGCTGCTCCAGGACTTCTCCCGAGTCGAGCTCGAGGCCCCGACCGAGGAGCGCGAGGAGGCCATCCAGTCCGGCGGCGCCCACTACGCCGAGTCGCTGCCAGTCGAGTACCAGCCGAGCGAGGGCTACCAGGAGCTGTTCCGCACCGCCCTCGACACCTCCGCGGCCCGCATCGCCCGCGCCGTCGGCACCGTCACCGAGACCGTGCTCGCCGAGCGGGCCGCAACGAGGCCGGGCGCCCGCCCCGTCCTCGTCTCGCTCGCCCGCGCCGGTACCCCTGTCGGCATCCTGATGCGCCGCTGGGCGCAGCACGCCCACGGCCTCGATCTGCCGCACTACGCCGTCTCCATCGTCCGTGGCCGCGGCATCGACACGGCCGCGCTGCGCTGGCTCGCCCACCACCACGACCCGGCTGACGTCGTCTTCGTCGACGGCTGGACGGGCAAGGGCGCGATCACCCGCGAACTGGCCGAGGCCCTGAAGGACTTCCCCGGCTTCGACCCGGAGATCGCCGTGCTCGCCGACCCGGGCGGCTGCGTCCGCACGTACGGCACCCGCGAGGACTTTCTCATCCCCTCCGCCTGCCTCAACTCCACCGTCTCAGGCCTGGTCTCGCGCACCGTGCTCCGCGCGGACCTGGTCGGTCCGGACGACTTCCACGGCGCGAAGTTCTACCGCGAACTCGCCGGCGCGGACGTCTCCGGCCACTTCCTCGACACCGTCGCCGCCCGCTTCGACGAGGTCGCGGACGACGTCGCCATCGACGTCAAGGAGCTGCTCGCCGCCGACCGCGCGCCCACATGGGAGGGCTGGGCCGCCGTCGAGCGGATCAGCGAGGAGTACGGCATCCATGACGTCAACCTCGTCAAGCCGGGTGTCGGCGAGACCACCCGCGTGCTGCTGCGCCGCGTCCCCTGGCGGATCCTGGCGCGGCGCGGCGCGGGAGCGGACCTGGACCACGTACGGCTGCTGGCCGGTCAGCGGGGTGTCCCGGTCGAGGAGGTGGACGGCTTGCCGTACAGCTGCGTCGGGCTCATCCACCCGCGCTACACGCGCGGCGCGACCGGCGCCGACGGCAAGGCGGTGACCGGGCCGTGAGCGTTTCGACCGCCGTCAGGGTGGTGGCCAGCGATCTCGACCGCACCCTCATCTACTCCTCCGCCGCCCTCGCCCTGGACATGCCCGACGAGCAGGCGCCCCGCCTGCTGTGCGTCGAGGTGTACGACCGGAAGCCGCTCTCGTACATGACGGAGACGGCGGCCGCCCTCCTCGACCGGCTGGCCCGCGAGACCGTCTTCGTCCCCACGACGACCCGCACGCGCGAGCAGTACCGCCGCATCCGCCTCCCCGGACCCGCCCCCCGCTTCGCCATCTGCGCGAACGGCGGCCACCTCCTCGTCGACGGCGAGTCCGACCCCGACTGGCGGGCGGGCGTCGCGGAGCGGCTGGAGGCGGGCTGCGCCCCGCTCGCCGAGGTCCGCGAGCACCTCGTACGGTCCGCGGACCCGGCGTGGCTGCTCAAGGAGCGGATCGCCGAGGACCTCTTCGCCTATCTCGTCGTCGACCGGGCCCTGCTGCCCGAGACGTGGGTGAAGGACCTGGCCGATTGGGCCGAGGACCGGGGATGGACGGTGTCCCTGCAGGGCCGGAAGATCTACGCGGTGCCGCGGCCGCTCACCAAGAGCGCTGCGCTGGCCGAGGTGGTCCGCCGTACGGGCGCCACCGACGTCCTCGCGGCCGGGGACTCGCTGCTGGACGCCGATCTGCTCCTCGCGGCCCATACCGGCTGGCGGCCGGGCCACGGTGAGCTCGCCGACACGGGTTGGACCGCGCCGCATGTGACGGCCCTCGGCGAGCGCGGTGTCGCTGCCGGCGAGCGCATCCTCGGTGCCATGCTGGCCCATGAACCGGAGCGGTATCCGCGGACGGAGAGGTAGGACGAGGTAGACCATGGTCGAGCCCAAGGGCAGCCCCCTCACACCCGAGCTGTACGAGTACGTCCTTGCGCACAATCCGCCACTGGATCCGGTGCAGCGGGAGCTGATCGACATCACGCACGCCAAACTGCCGGCGGCGGCGGGGATGCAGATCGCGGAGGAGCAGGGACCGCTACTGGCCTTCCTGGCCCGGCTGGTCGGAGCCCGGCTGATCGTCGAGATCGGCACCTTCACCGGACTCTCGACGCTCTCCATGGCGCAGGCCCTGCGCGCCGACGGCAAGCTGATCGCGTGCGACGTCTCGGAGGAGTGGACGGCGTACGGGCGCGAGGCCTGGGCGAAGGCAGGGGTGGCCGACCGGATCGAGCTGCGGATCGGGCCCGCCCTGGAGACGCTGCGGGCGATGCCGTACGAGCCGCACATCGACCTCGTCTTCCTCGACGCGGACAAGCAGAGCTACATCGCGTACTGGGACGAGCTGGTGCCCCGGGTGCGCGCCGGCGGGCTGATCGTCGTGGACAACGTGCTGTTCCACGGCGAGGTCACCAACCCACAGGCGACCGGGAACGCCGCGGCGATCAGGGCGTTCAACCACCATGTGACGGTGGACGACCGGACCGAGACGGTGCTGCTCACGGTCGCCGACGGGCTGACGCTGGCCCGTAAGCGCTGAACCACCGGCGCTCGCGCGCCGCATCAGGCCGGCGCGGGCGCCGTCAGCCGCAGCAGCCGCCTCCGCAGCAACCGCCGCCGCCACCCGGGCCGCCCCGGTCGGCCGGGGCGGCGGCCGTGCCGCCCACGGCGACCGTGGACAGCAGCTTGACGGTGTCCTCATGGCCGTCCGGGCACGACGCGGGCGCGGAGGACTCGGCCATCGGGCGGTTCAGCTCGAAGGTGGTGCCGCAGGACCGGCAGCGGTACTCGTAACGGGGCATGCGCACAGGTTAACGGCCGTGGGTCAACGCCCGCCGCGCGCCTCGGGCGGCTGCGGGGCCCGCTGCTCGGGCCGCCTCCGCAGTCCCCGCTGCGGCCGGTACCGCGCGTGGCCGCCACCCGGCGGCCCCACCCTCGCCCGGTGCGCCGCCTCCTCACGGGCCGCCTGGTCGGGGTGGCGGAGGCGCCAGTACGGGTTGTCGTGCGGCAGCGTGCCGCTGACCCGCCCGTACATCCCGAACGTCATCAGCATCAGGCCGACGACAAAGCTGAACAGGACGTTCTGGAGGCGGAACGCCAGGAAGTTGAAGTCCGTCTCCAGCAGCGCGAGATTGACGAAGCCGCTCAGCAGGAACGCCACGCCGAGCCACATGTTGAGCGTCGAGGCGACATTGCCGCCCACCACCATGCCGGCGAACAGCACACATCCCACGACGATCGACAGGACGCTCAGCGCACCGTTCGTGTTCAGACCGGCCACGGTGTCGCCCTCGGTGTCGAAGAAGCCCACCGTGCCGATCAGCCCGAGGATCCCGAAGACGAGCAGCACCAGGCCCATCAGCCCGGCACCGATCCGGTAGACCCGGCTGAGCCGGTGGTCCACCGGCAGATGCTCGTCGAGCCGCGGGTGCCTGGCGAGCCGCGCCGGGAGGCTGTCGGCCGGTCCCCGGTCCGGGATTCCCCGGACCCATGTCGCCCGGTTCCCGGCCTCCTGCTTCCTGGCTCCGCCGCTCCTGAGGGCACGGACTGTCACACCGGGCCTCCTTCGACCGAGACCCACCTCCTACCTCCAGCATCCGCCCCGCCCAGACGCTCGCCAAAGGAACAGGTGGCAGGCCCGGAGCCGGGATCGAGCAGCCCTCGGGGCCGTACTGAGCGCATACGGGTCGGTACTGGGTCCGTACCGGGTCCGCACGAGGCCTGCCCATACCGCCACGGGCCGGACGCCGCTCAGGCCCTCCCGGTCGCCCCTCGCTGCTCGCGGATCTCGCTCACCACCCGCGCCACGGTGCGCCGTACCGCCTCCGTCTCGGTCAGGAAGTGCCAATAGTCCGGGTGCCGGCCCTCCAGGCCTGCGACCGCCCGCTCCAGCCGTGCAACCGCGTCGTCCAGCGGCCGGGCGTGCCGTGGGTCCGGCGTGGTGCGCCCGGCCATGGCCAGCCGCTGTGCGTCGCGGATCGCGAACCGTGTCCGCTCGACCTCCTTCGACGGATCGAACGACACCTCGTTCAGCCGCTGCAGCCGCGTCCCGGCCGCGGATACGGCCTCGTCCGTCGCGTTGAGGAGCGCCCGGACCGTACTCAGCAGCGAGGTGGCGTCCGGCCAGCGCTGCTCGTCGCGCGCCGCCTGCGCCTCTTTGAGCTTGTTCTCCGCCTGCGCGACGGACCGTGTCGCCTGCTCCGGGACCGACTGGAGGTCCTGCCAGCAGGCGACGGCGTAGCGGCGGCGCAGTTCGCTGAGGATCGGCTTGACACCGGCGGTGCGGGTGGTCAGCGCCTGGGCGCGGGTTCGCAGCGATACGAGCCTGCGGTCGATCTCGGCCGCCCGCTCCGGCAGCCGCTCGGCCTCGACACGGACCGCCTCCGCTTCCCGCAGGACGTCGTCCGCGCGGTGGATCGTCTGCTGTACGCCGTGCTGCCCCGCGCCCTGATTGAGCCTGGTCAGCTCCGGTGAGAGCGCCGCGAGGCGGGCGGCGAGGTCGTCCGCCCGGAGGCCGGAGGCGCGCACGGAGTCGAGGGCGTTGGTCGCCGCGAGCAGGGCCTGCCGGGCGCGCTCGACGGCGGGCGCGAGCCGAGCCAGTTCGGTCTCCGCCTTGTGGAGCAGCGGCCCCAGACTGTCTGCGAAGCGATCGAGCTCCCTCTTGACCCGCTCCAGCTCGTCCTTGGCCCGCGTCAGATCGGCACGAGCCCTGGCGGCCGTGGCGGCCTCGAGATCAGGGCGGTCCAGGTCATAAGCGTCGACAGCGCTGATGTAGTCGTGACTGACCTGGTCGATACGCCCGCCCAGCGCACGGAAGTCCTCGGCCGCTCGTCGCGCGGCGGGGGAGTCGTCCACGGCCGTGATCGTCTCGAGGGAGATGCGGAGGTCCCGCTGGGCGGTGTCGAGCTCGTAGAACGCCGCGGCCGCCGCGTCTTTGGCCGCCTGCGCCTCGGCGCGCTGGCTCTCGCCGCGACCCCACCAGCGTCGGGTGCCGCCGCCTGCGAAGGCGGCGGGGAGGGTGACGGCGAGGAGCGCGAGCGGCAGGACGAACAGGACGGCTGCGTCCCGCAGCGGCCCCGCGACGGCCGCCCTCCCTGCGGTGCGACTGATGCGACGACGACGGCGTCCTCGCTGCGCGTACGGCTGCGCGTCTGTCGCCGTCACATCCCTCTCCCGTGCCGTGCTCCCCCGGAAAACCCGGTGACATTCTCCCACCAGGAAAGGACGAACACACGGGCCGGTTAGTTCGCGGCTGAGAGCGTGACGTGACCGTTGCCGCCGCGTGCGATGCTGCCGTCCGCACAGTTGCGGCGCACCGCAGCCGGCCGCGCCGACCCGACCACAGGGGCCGCACCAAACGGCGAGCCCCTGAAGATCCCGACACCGGGACCATGCGGATCTGGCAAGGAGCAAGAAACGAGGGGCCTGACCGCCATGGCGATCTCCCACCCGCCTTGACTGGTTTGGAACCGTCGGTCGCGGGCCATGTAGTCTGTCACTTCGTCCAAGGGCGCATAGCTCAGCGGTAGAGCGCTGCTCTTACAAAGCAGATGTCGGTGGTTCGAATCCGCCTGTGCCCACCGGCCAAAAGACCCCCAGCCGATCATGGCCGGGGGTCTTTGACATCCAGATCTGACATCAACGTAGACGGGATGCGTCAGGCGTGACCGGGGACGAGGCGCTCAAGCAGCTGAGGACGCTCGTGCAGTCGCGCGCGTGCGGTCGGCACGTCGGCTCCGACCGTCTCATCCAAGCAGCCCTCGACGCGCTCCTGGCTGGCGTCGAGGCTCCGTCGATCCCGCTCCTGGCTGGCCTCGGACGTCGCGAGGAACATGAGGCGCAGGAGCTGTTCGATCACGTGGCGGAAGAGCTGGGGCTCGGCTTCACCGCACCAGCGGATCCAACTGCCGCCAAGTGGGCCTTGGCCTACTGGCTAGCCGCCCAGATCGTTGACGGGTCCCTGGATCCCGCAATCGGCGCCGATCTCATCTGGGTCGAGGCGGCAATGGACCTCGGTTATCCCGACGAACTGCAACCAGTCGTCATGTGTGCCATCCAGCTGGCGGACTGGGACGAGAACTGGAGCATTCCGCTGGAACGTCTCAAGGAAGATGCCCTTCTCGCCGCCCGCGAACTGGTTGAGCGCCGAGAACCCGAACCCAACACCTGACCACCACGAAGCCCCGGAACCGATCACGGCCCGGGGCTCCACTGTCAACCGCAGCGATCAGCCGGTGTCGGGGCGCCGCTTCAGCAGGCGGTCCATGTGGCTCACTGCCTCGCGCTGCGTGTCCTGGACGACATGCGTGTAGACGTTCATGGTCACCGCGATCTGGCTGTGCCCGAGGATCTCCATCACCACGCGAGGAGCGACCCCGGCGGCGGTGAGGAGGGTGGCACAGCCGTGCCGCGGGTCGTGGAGCCGGATCACCCGGAGGTTGGCGTTCTTCGCGACCCGGGTGAAGGAGCGGTACAGGTTGCGCGGCTCGATGGGACGGCCGGTACGAGTCGTGAAGACGTGCCCTGTCCCTCTCAAGCCCCACGCTTCGCGCGGGGAAGGGGAGGTGGGGGAGCACTCCGGAAGCTGTCGCAGGGTGTTGCCGTTCCCCTGCCGGTTCTCCTGGTGCCAGTCGCACGGTGTCCGCCCAGCCAAGGCCCGTGGGTAGCCGATTGAGGCTAGCAACTGCCTTCCACCTCATCGGTCTGGCGTCTCGTGGGTAGGTCCCGCGGAAAGGCGTTCGGCTTGTGGCTCTGGCCTTGTGGGTGCTCTTGCCTTCGGCATCCGGCGCGCAGACCAACGGCTTCGACAGCCGCCGCTACGGATCACACCCCACCGGCCCGCCACGCGGGCCGGCGCGGGCTCGTGGACTGGGGGCGCCGCTCCTGCCTGCGGCCCGCTCCGCCCCCGCCCACGGCCCCGCGCCACCACAGTTGCCACGAGATGATCCGCCGCACGCTTTGTCCCGCCCAAAGCAGCACCGGACCGAGCAGATACCCCACCGCCCGACACCACCACCGACATCTCCCAGGGGTCAGCCGCAGCCACCCACCACGGGCGCAGACTGAGCAGCCACACAGGCACCCCGTATCTCAGGGGCGAGTCCAGGCGGGGTGCCCCGGGGGCGGCGAGGAAGGTGCGGATGAGGGTGGTGAGGAGGTAAGTGGGGGCGGGGGCTGGCGGCGCTCCGAGACTTTAAGGTCTGTCCCTTGGGGCGAGCCTCTAAGATCTTGGGGCCGATCGGGCCATTGCGGGCAGGCAAGGGAGCCAGCCCGATTCGCGGAGCAGCGTAAGGCCCCAAGATCTCTCACCCCAAGGGCCAGACCTCAAACTCTCTCCACACCACCCGCGCGCGTACGTGCCGGATCTGAGCCGTCTCTGGGCTGTGAGGCAGTGCTCAACAGTGACTAACGTTGACGTCCCTAACCTGACCGAGTCAGAGGTTGCCCTCTTGCATCGCGGCGCCGCGGGGTCAGGTCCTCCACAATTCCTGAGATGCCGCCAATAACGGTGCCCGCAGCCTGAACGGTGAGCACCCACCACCACCAAGCATCGAACGGGGCCAGTAGATACAGGAGCACCAGGCCCGTGCCGCCGATCGCGAGCATGAACGCACCGGCCACAGCTCCGCCGAATGTTACGAGACTTATGGTCCTCGCCCTCAACGATCATCCGGATCGCGCTGTCGATGTGATCTTGGAGGATCTCTCTCCCCTTGCTCCCCTCAGGGAGGAGCGCAAGCAATTCCGCGTCAAGCTTGACGGTTTCCCTGAGCCGGGGCCGCCTGCGTCGAGCTTGAGCAAGCACTCCGAGCAGTGCGATCAACGCGACGGCGATCGGAACAATCTCCTGTGTCCGCACCAGAGGACCCACCAATTCAGTGGAGCAAGCAACCGGGCACAAGGGTGCCCTATACGTGCCCGCTGCGGGACCGATTCAGCGTGACGCAACCCCAACAACTACCCCCCGTCCGCTACCGTTCCACCCAGATCTCGTAGCGACCGATACGGCCGTCGCTGACCGACCCAGCTTGGGCTCGGATCACAGTGACCCCGTGCCACAACCGCGCCAGATCGGGCGGGGACTCACGGGGAACTGCGGCGGCTGGCAGTGGGCGCGGCCAACGACCGCCGGAGCAGGCGTGCCGCAGGTCAGGGCTCAACTGACCCCACCTCGCTCCTAAAGCGGATGTCGTAGATTCGAATCTCGATGGGGCTCGCGCGGCGAAAGGCGCGCTGAGAGTCCAAATCCTCCCGCCGGCCCGGCTCGAACGGGCTGGTCCCCTCCACAACGGGTCAGCAACTGGGGAGGCGGCAGCTACTGACCGACGCAGGCCCGCATGGATCGTAAGACCATGGATCAGCTTTGAGCTACTGACTTTCGCGCCGTGCGGTCTGCGGACTATTCGTGGACAGGACGTCGATCAGAGGTTGTCCCGCAACGCCGTGACCAGCCGCCACGGTCGACACCGAGGCGGCCTCCGGATCCGTGTGCGCGTCGCCCTGCGGGTCCCGATCTCTCGCCCATGATCGCTCCCGCCCAAAGCCTCTCCACGCCGCCCTGGGGAGCCAGCGCAGACCGTGGCAATCTTCGGCCTATGAAGGACAAGCACTGGCGGCAATGGGTCAGGGACTGGGGCATAGCCTGGGGCCTGGCAACGGTGGCGTTCTGGCTCTTGGGGAAGATCATCGGGGACCCCAAGAGTTTGCCCACATCCGCAGTCATGGCCACCATCTCCGTCGCCGGTGGGGAGCTGTCGCGCAGTTGGCATCGGCGCCGGCGATCAAAGAAAGCTGCGGCACCGGCCAGGGCTGAGAGGCCGCGCCGTGCAGCGGGTGCGCCTGACATCCACACGTGACATCAACGGCGGCGGACGCGAGCGGACCGTGACAGCTCCCTGTGGAGCAGGTGCAGCACCGTGGGTGGGACGGCCCTGGGACAGGCCGATTAGTCGATCGAACTAACAAAGCAGATGTCGGTGGTTCGAATCCGCCTGTGCCCACCTCTCTGAACAGCCAGAACGCGGGTACGGCAGTCTGGCTGGTTCCGCGTGCCCATCAAGAAACCCATCATTACGGTCCCGGGCATGCCCACAGACCACCGGCAGCGGGGCAGCATCCGGCAACGCGGGGACGCATTCGAGGTCCGCGTCTACGCCGGACTCGACCCCCTCACAAAGAAGCGCATCTACCTCCATGAGCGTGCCCAGGACATCAAGGGCGCCGAGAAGGCCCGCACTCGACTGCTCGCACAGGTCGACGAGCAGAGACACCCCCACCGCCTGGTACGCGACGAACTGGATGTTCGAGCCGAGCTGGGCGCGGAGGCGCCGGGGAACACGCGGCGCTGCTTCGAGGCACTGCGCGCGTGCCGGTGCCGTGGGTCTCCGAGGCCGGGTCGAGGTTCTCGCGGAACGCGGCCCGTTCGGCGCCCAAGCCGACGAAGCCCTGTCGTCTGCGCTGATGGATCAGCGCTGCATCGACGGGCGTACCCGCGTCATTTGCCCCTCCGCCGGTCCGTTGTCAGTCTTTACCCAACTCGCCAAAAAAGCTTGGAGTTGACAGGCCTCTCAGCGACATAGTCCAACCATGACCATTAAGCAGACACCTCAGTCCCAGCAGGGATCCGGCCCCGCACTCCTCCCCCTCGCGTCCACCCTCCTCACCGCCACAGTCGCCCTTTACATCGCCATCGTCGCCTTCAGTAACATCACCGACTTCGGCACCAACCAGCAGTTCGTCCGGCACGTCCTCGCGATGGACACGACGTTCAAGGACGAGGACCTCATGTGGCGGGCCATCGAGTCGCGGGCGTTGCAGGACGCTGTGTACGTCGCCATCATCGTGTGGGAGACGGTCGCCGCCCTTGTCCTCCTCTACGCCACGTACCTGTGGATCCGCCGCGACCACCACCGCGCCCGGCGCGTCTCCACTCTCGGGCTGCTGATGCTCATGCTGCTGTTCGGTGCCGGGTTCATAGGGATCGGCGGCGAGTGGTTCGCCATGTGGCAGTCGGCGGACTGGAACGGGCTGGAAGCGGCGATGCGGGTCTTTACGCTGAGCGGGGTCGTTCTTCTGGTCATCCATCTTCCGGCGGACGGGCGGGCGACCGCCGGGAAGTAACACGCTCAAGTGAAGGGGCGCCCTCGTCAGCCGATGGACTCGCCCACCCCGTACGGGGTGGGCGAGTCGAGGACCGGCAGCAGCTCCGGCAAGTGGCCGTCGGACATGGCGGCCACTCGCTGCCGCTCCTCCGGGACCTCCCCGTACAGCGTCGTCCGCAGCTTCGCCGGACGCCCCGCGGCGTCCGCCACCGCGATCAGGTCCTTGATGGACTTGTACGAGCCGTACGACGAGCCCGCCATCCGCGAGATCGTCTCCTCCATCAGCGTGCCGCCGAGGTTGTTGGCGCCCGAGCGGAGCATCTCGGCGGCGCCCTCGGTGCCGAGCTTCACCCAGCTGGTCTGGATGTTGGGGATGTGCGGGTGGAGGAGGAGGCGGGCCATGGCCGTGAGATGGCTTGGGGCCGGGGGTGACGTGGTAGTGGGTGAGGGCGGCCGTGGTGACGTGCCCGCCGGCGGGTCGAGCCGTATGACGTGGGTTCCGGGCGGTGATGGGTCAGTTGGTGGCCACCGATGCAGCAGTCTGCCGCTCTCTGGCGCCCTGCAGTGCTTTGGGGGTCGATCAACCAGTCCCGGCTTGTCCCGTCGACGGTGCGCACCGCTGCACCGACGATGCGGTCGACGCTGTACCGGTTTCCGGTGGTGGCGATGTCCACGGCCATGAGGCGCCGGCAGTGCCAGCCCATGTGCTGTCCGCGCGGTGGCGGCGCGGGCTCGCGGACATGTTCTGGGTGGTACACCTCCCAGCCGCCGTACTGGGTGGACACCAGCGTCCCGGAGCCTGCTGGCACGAGAGCCCCGCACACTTCGCACTCGCCGTCTCGCCGGTTCGTCCGCATCGCGGCGACGTCCGCAGTGACTCCGTCCGGGCCGGTCTCTGGCGCGTGCTCCAGGTGATAGACGACCCAGTTCCCCGATCGGCTCCGAAGCAGCGCACCGGCCTCGGCAGTCACTGTTCGGCCGCACTGAACGCAGGTCCCCTCGAATCTCTGAGGGCGTGCTGGACTGGTCATCCCCCACCTCGATCACGCTTCGTTTCGGCTACCTGAACCGCGCATGCGATTACGCAAGCTCCCCATGAATCAGTGTCGTTGAGCACTCCCGCATGGCCAGAGACAAGCCCCGGGAGCGCACTCAACTTGCGTGGTCGATAACAGCTTTAGGAGCGAGGTCGGGCGATCACCGGTGTGATCTGCGCGTTCGTCGCCCTGGCCAGAGTCCGGGTGCGCGCCCGTCGCGTCCCCTGATTCCCCGTGAGTCCCCGCCTGTCGTGGCACGAGAGTGGCACGGTCCCGTGTGGTCGGCGGCGTTACAGCGATGCTAAACCGGCTCTACGGACCGGCCATGGTGACGGCCAACCGATGAGTTTCCTGTCGTTGCCCGGTCATAGTCCTCGAAGCGCCACGATCGGACCACATCCAGAGGAGCCCCGCCCATGACGTTCTCCCCTGTCATTGTCAGTCTGCCCACCGCCGATCGCCGAACGTCATTCGCGTTCTACGGTGAAGGTCTCGGCTTCGAGGCCATCGGCGATGTAGCTGATGACGGAGTGCCGGAGCCGCTGCAGTTCGTTCTCAACGACGGCGTGCGCCTCATGCTGATTCCCACCGGCGGTTTCGGTTGGGTCATCGGCGACCGTGAGGTAGCTGGGCGGGGCCAGAGCGAGTGCCTGTTCAGCCTGCCTGCGGAGACCAAGGCCGATGTTGACGAGCTGATCAAGCGTGCGTACCGGGCAGGTGGCGAGATCGTCACGCTACCCGGACAGCAGCCTTGGGGCTATGCCGGTGCGTTTGCCGACCCCGACGGCCATGTCTGGATGGTGACCTCGGAGTCGTCTCCCACGTAACACGGCGGCCGGGACACGGATCCGGAGGCCGCTTCGGTCTTGCGCGTCACCGCAGGTCACGGCTTCGTGGGTGGCTGTCGAAACGGTCCCTGTCCGCAGATAGTCCACGGCTGGGGAGGCCACCCCGGGTATCGAGCGCCCCGGGCTCGCGGGCGGGCTTGAGGAGACGAAATGGGGAGGCTGGGTGATAGCCAGGGGCTATCTGGCGATGCGGCGCCAAGTCCCGTGGGATCTAATGACGTTCCTCCAAGATGCGCATGAGCATCGCGGTGTGCTGCGGCAGGTCGGTGTGGTGTACCAGTTCCGACACCTTGACCTGCAACGCCACCTCGCCCAGCAACCCTGGCCGCCATCACCTGACCTACACCTCGATCATTTCCACCGACTCTGATGGGGGTCTGCTGTGGACTCCCTGCGCTCTGACCGATCGGGCATGCACGGGCACGTGACTACGCGGGCGGTGCGCAGAGACTTTGGGCGGGAGCTGCCATGGGGCGAGAGATCATGACCCCGTACGCTGATCTGCGGATCGTGCTGGCTTCTCTGCCTGCCCGCAACGGCCCGATGTGGGGCCATGATCTTCGAGGCTCGCAGCCCCTCTCCTACCAGGAGTCCTTCACCTTCCGGGCGAACCGCCCACCGATCGAGCGCGCGGGGGCCGTTCGCATCGTCCGGAGGTTCCGCCCGGCACCTAACATCTTTTGCCGACGCCGTCGACGAAGGCGCGTCAGTGGTGGTGGCCCTGCCGACCGAGGGTCTCCACGGGGGTCGCGCCGGGGCGGGTCCACTGCGGCACGGGCCGGCTGGTCGGGCCCCAGGTGGCGACGCCGTCGGCGTCCGAGCGCCAGTACCAGCAGGCCTGGCGGCCTTCGGACGGGTGCCCCTCGCGGACATCGCCGATCACGGGCCAGCCCTCGGGGTTGTCCTCCCACGCCTCGCCGCGGCCGTAGGGCGTCATGTCGAGCAGGCCGAGGGACCCGTTGACCGGCTCGTTGCCACGGCCCGTCGTGGAGTAGGTGAGGAACACGCGGTCGCCGTCGCGCAGGAAACAGACGATGTACCCCATTTCTCCGCCGACCGGCGCCTCCACGCCCCGCACCGAGTACCAGGGCTGGGTGTAACCCATGAACTCGACGTAGGGCGCCACCTCGTCCCACGGGCCCGAGGTCAGGATGGCGAACGAGACGCCGCGGGCGTTGAGGTAGACGGCGTCCTTCACATGCCAGGCCGTGGTGGTGCAGCCCTCGCACTGCCCCTGGTGCGGCGCGCCGTCGTACCACATGTGCTTGTAGACCACGAGCTCGTCGCGGCCCTGGAACAGGTCGAGGAACGGGACCGGGCCGTCGGGTCCGACGACCTCGACCGTCCCGTCGAGCTCGACCATCGGCAGCCGCCGCCGGGCCGCGGCGATCGCGTCGCCCTCACGGGTGTGCGCCTTCTCGCGGACCAGCAGCTCCTCGCGCGCCGCCTGCCAGGTGGCCAGGTCGACGACTGGCGGCTTGCCGGGGAGGTTGCTGCTCGCGTTGCCGGGCGTGGTCGTCATGGTGTCCTCCGTGGTGTCTCGTGCCGGGCAGCGTCGTACCACGTCCTACGACGCTCACCAGAACAGACTCGCGACCCGGCCGGAACTCATCGCGGCAGGGGCGCCCTCGGCCGAGCCTGCACGGACGAAAGGGTTGGGGCCCACGCTGCTGTTCCTGCACGGCAACCCCACCTGGTCGTTTGTGTATCGCGAGGTGATCCGCGCCCTGCGACACGAGTTTCGTTGCATCGCACTCGATTACCCCGGTTTCGCGTCCGAAGCCGTGTCAACGGGTCAGCGGCAACTGGCTGCCGGCCCGACTCTGGTCGGTCACCGGAACGGATGCGCAGGGGATGCTGCTCGCGACCCGGCATGTCAGTGTCACGATTAGGTGACCTCTACTGCCGAACAAGGGAAGACCCGAGGGCGTATGCCGACATTGAAAGTCAAGCACTATTCGGTCTCCTGCACTCAGTTCAGGGCAGTGGGCGGGCAGAATGGATTTATCACGATCGCCCTGGACGACCCTCAGATCTCCGCGGTTGTCTACTTCTTCCGCGACCTGTGGAGCCCGACAGACATCGGCGAGTTCTACGACGGCCGGATCGTGGCGTGTCATGCCACGGATGCCGACTTCGATCGTTACTACGAGATCCTCAAAACGGAGAAGCCGCTGTACTTCGGCTGGGAGGTGGTGGACTCGAGTGCCAAGCTCCAATGGTTCGCACTGGGCTCTTCCGTGGAACCCATCGGCGAAGGCTTGCGGGACCTCTCTCCATGACGTTTAGCCCGGAGTTGGCCGCCGAAGATCGCGCGTCACCACCACGGGCGCCAAGTCCCTCACCCAGGACACCTCCGGCATCCCCGGCAGCGTCGAGAAGGGCGACGGTTCGGCTCCGCGGTGTGGCTGTCGGACACCAACAAGGACGGCAAGGCCGACCTCACCGCGTCCGCCATTGGCGAGGCCGCACCCCACGAGACCGTCCGCTCCGGCGCGGTCTGGCGAATCCGCGGCGCCTCCACCGGACTGACGTCCACAGGTTCGCTCGCCATCAGCCCGGACGACGTCGGCCGGTCCTGGGACGACGAAACGTTCGGCTCCGCGCTCACCGGCTGACCCGGAGGAGAACTCCATGCGCATCCGCACGACTTCGGCCCTCGTCGCCCTCTTCGCCGCGGACCTGGCCCTCTGACCCTCCCTACTGGTTCTGCCTCCGCGGCACCCGCCAAGTACGCGGACGACTTCAACGGCGACGGCTACCGCGACATCGCCATCGCCATCGCATCGCCCTGGGCACAGATCGGCACGCGCCAAGCAAGCCGGTCACGTCAGCGTCCTGTACGGGTCGGCGTCCGGCAACTCCACCAACGTCCCGCCCGTACGTGCCCACCGGCTTGAAACAGCCCAGTCCAGCCCAGCCAGCCTGCGCTGCTCGCGCGGCCGAGGTCACTCCCGCCGAGCAGCGATATCCGCAAGGAGTGCCGAGATCACGCGGTCGGTTGCCGCCGCCATGTCCACGGCCTCGGGCGCGAGCAGCCACTGCACCTGAAGGCCGTCCATGACGGCGATGATGGCGTTGGCGGTGTTCTCGATGTCCAAGTCGCCCACGTCGTCTCGGACTTCGCCCAGTTCGCAGGCTTCGGACAGTGCCTCGATGACGAACGCGCGCAGCCCCGCATACCGGTCGCGGAAGTAGTCCTGCGCGGGATGGTCCGCGGTGACGCTCTCCGCCGACAGCACGGCGTACAGCCGTACGATCCCCTCGCGCTCGGCGTTGCGGCGTGCGGTGCCCACGAGGTGGTGCAGGAAGGCCAGGCCACGCGGGCGTTCGGTGCCGAGCTGTTCGATGTCGCTCTCGTCGCGCAGCTCCAGGACGCTGGTGAGCAGGTTCGCCTTGGAGGAGAAATAGTGCAGGACACCGGCCTGGGTGAGGCCGGCCTGGTCGGCGATCTCGGCCAGGGACGCCTTGTTGTAGCCGCGGGCGGCGAAGGTCTCCATGGCGATCCGCAGGATCTCCTGGTGCCGCTCCCTGGCCTCCGCGCTGCGCGGAGTGCGCTGCGACCGTCTGGGTCCCTTCGGGTTTCCCGGCGTCTGGTTCGCTGACTTCTTCGCGCTCACCGGCCGCAGTCTACGGCCCTCGAGATCATTGTTCACCGCCCGATTAAAGGCCAGAAAGAAGCTCCGCACAATCACTTACTAAGTACTTAGTAAGCATGCTTTCATGCTGCCGTTCCTGCCGCTTCACGCCGCCGCGGCGGCCCGGAAGGACGTCTATGACCGCCCTTTCTCCTCCTGTCCTGGACACCTCGCCCGAGCCGTCGGCCGGTTCCGCCACACCCGTGGTCGAGGCCGAACTCCTGCGCCGCGTCCGTGGACTGGACCTGCAGTCCCACGCGCGGCTCCTCCCGCAGCGTCCACAGGCTCGCCCCGGTGCACTCCCTGCTCAAGCCGTACGAACACATCCCCACAGGTACGTACAGAAGGAGCCGCACACATGACACGCACCGCACTACCACGCGCCCACCGCTCCACCGCAGCGGGCTGGATCACCGTGGGTCTCGCCGCCCTGGTCCTGGGCAGCATCGGCATGACCTTCGGACCCGCCGGTGCCGATGAGGCTGCCGACCCCGCCGCCCAGGTGTGGATCACCACCCGTGACGGCACAAACAAGCTCCACCACGACGGCGAGGCGCCCTTCACCGCGAAGCCGCAGCCCATCGACATCAGAATCGACCCGGCAAGCACCGGGCAGAAGTTCACCGGCGCCGGCGCATCGGTCACCGAGGCATCGGCCCACCTGATCCAGCAACTCCCGCAGGACAAGCGGGGCGCGCTCATCAAGGCCATGTTCTCCAGGGAAGGCGACGGCATCGGCCTGAACTACCTGCGCCAGCCGCTCGGCAGCAGCGACTTCAACGCCAACAACACCTTCTCCACGTACGAGGACACCCGCGGCACCTTCACCATCGACCGCGACAAGAAGGAGGTCCTCCCGGTCCTGAAGCAGGCCACCGCGGTCAACCCGAAGATCCGCTTCATGGGCTCCCCTTGGTCTCCGCCGGCCTGGATGAAGTCCGGCGGCTCACTCAACGGGGGCAGTCTCAAGCGCGAGCACTACCAGGATTACGCCCACTACCTCGTCAAGACCATCAAGGCATACGGCGAGCAGGGCATCGACCTCACCGACCTCACCGTGCAGAACGAGCCCGAGTTCGCCACCAGCTACCCGTCCATGAGCATGACCGCCACCGAGCAGGCCGACTTCCTCAAGGTCCTGGACCGCACCCTGACCGCAGCCGGTCTGCCCACCAACGTCCTGGCCTACGACCACAACTGGGACCACCCCAACTACCCGCTCGACGTCTTCGCCGCCACCGGCGGCATCGACCGGATCATCGGCGCCGCCTTCCACTGCTACGGCGGCACCCCCGAGGCCCAGGAAAAGATCTACAAGGCGGGCAAGCGGGTCTTCTTCACCGAGTGCTCCGGCACCGACTCCGCCAATACCTTCGCCGACACCCTCCAGTGGCACGCCGAGAACCTCGTCGTACGCAACATGCGAAGCGGTGGCGAGACCGTCGTCACCTGGAACCTCGCCCTCAACGAGAACGGCGGCCCGCACCAGGGCCACTGCTCCAACCGCTGCAACGGAGTGGTGGAGATCGCGGGCGACAAGACGACCCTCGGCGCCGAGTACTACGTCCTCGGCCATCTCACCAAGTTCATCGACACCGGCGCCACCCGCATCGGCTCCACCAGTGAGGGCCCCGGCTCGGTCCAGAACGTCGCCTTCCAGAACCCCGACGGATCCCGGGCCGCCTACGTGGTGAACACCGCGTCCTCGGCCCAGACCTTCTCCCTCACCGACGGCGGCCGCTCCCTCACGTACACCCTCCCCGCCGGCGCGGTAGCGACCTTCACCTGGAAGGCGCCCTCGAACTGACCACCTCTGACGCTCTGGTGGGCCCTGGGCGCAGCGATGCCCAGGACCCACACGGAGGCTGACAGGTGAGCCCACCGCCACATCAGCCAGACCCCTGCCCCACTGTGACTGTGGTGGTGCCGGACATCGGGGCGGGTCATGAGGCAGCCTCGGCTCGTCCGCACCCTCGCGGCGGATGGCCGGGGCCGTTGGTGCAGCTCGCCCTCACAGCCCCGTCTGCGATGGCGGGCCGAGCTGAAGGCGCTGTCCGCCGACCACGAACCCGCCGAACCTGCTGACGGTCGGCTCTGCCCGATGCGGGCGGCGGGATGATCGGGGGTGGACCTGGCGGGCGCCTCCCGAGTATCCGGCATAGGGTGGCAGAAGATGGTGAAGCGACACCTGGGAGGCCGTTATGGGGGCTCTCCGCTTCGTAATCGAACCCGGCGAGGGCAAGTCGATCTGGCTCGCAGGCATAGGGGTCGACTTCAAGATCTGGGGTGAGGAGACCGACAGCCAGTTCTCGATCGTCGAGCACCCGATCGAGCCGGGCCGTCTCATACCGCCGCACGTGCACAGCCGCGAGGACGAGTTCTCATACGTCCTGCAGGGCCGGGTCGGTGCACGGGTGGGCGACCAGGAGGCCACGGCAGGCCCGGGTTCGTACATCCTCAAGCCGCGAGGGATCCTGCACACCTTCTGGAACGCCGGACCGGAACCGGCGAGGATCCTGGAGATCATCTCCCCCGCCGGCTTCGAGCGGTTCTTCGAAGAGATGGGCGCGGTCGCCGAGACGGCGGCCGATCCTGCCGAGTTCGTCCAGCGGCGGGCCGAGCTGGGTGAGCAGTACGGTCTCGGGTTCTCGGACGAGTGGGTCGCCGAACTGACCGACAGATACCGTCTCAAGCTCCTCGGCGAGTAGCTGCCCCCACCCGCACGGTGACACGGCAGGGCACGGGTGGCCTGCTGGGCGGGCGCCACGGAGCCGTGCAGGCGGTGGCCGACAGCAGGCAGAGCAGCACGGCGAGTAACACATGTTCCTCTCCCAGCACCGGCCCCGGCCTCCCCATGCACGCCCTCAAGACGTCGAGGACGAAGCCGCCAGCTTTCAACGGCTGATCGCACTCGGGACAGGCGGGCGGGGCATCGGGCATGGCCCTTGCGTGCGCCGAGTGAGGGCCGGGCAGATCGAGACATGCCAAGGGCCGCGATCTTGGATCTCGTAGGCAGGGTGGGCATGCGCCCTTGGTGCCTGAGGACTCCTCGTGCACTCACGCACGCGGGCGGTGTGTAGGCGTACGTAAGCCCCTGTTCCCGCTCGTGAGGGACGGGACGGGAGCAGGGGCCTCCTGCTTGCCTGTGAAGGACTACGTCGGCAGTTCGACCACGCCGAGCTGGCTCAGCATGCCGAGGAAGTCCCAGTGCCACCAGCCCTCCTTGACCTTGCCGTCCTCGAACCGGAAGGTCGTGGTGCCGACCATCTCGACCTTCTTGCCAGTGGGCGGCATGCCCCGCAGCTCTCCGGTATTGGTACCCGTCCAGCTCCAACGCGTCACTACACGGTCACCCTCCGCCACCTGATCCTCGACCGTGAACGCGAAGTCCGGAAAGGCCTTGCGGTAACCGAGCGCCTCCTCACGGATGCCGTCGGCACCACGGGTGTCCGCCTCCTTATTGGCGATGTCGTGGTCGTGGTAGTCGGCCGTGAACACCTCGTTGAAGCCTCGGGGCTCGTCCCTGCCGGCGAGCTCCAGGAAGAAGCGGCGGGCCGTCGCTTTGTTGAGCTGTTCGTCCCGCACTACGTCCAGGTCCGTGAAGGTGGGCGCCTCGTCGCAGAGCGCGACTATCTCGTCGAAGATCCGGTTGGTCTCCGGGAGGTTTGAGTTCTTCATTGCCTCCTCGTACGAGGGGAACTCGACGATCTCTATGAAGTGACGCGGCTCGGACCGGTCCTTGCCGATGAGGTCATGGGTGGCGGTCCTCTTGCCCTTCGTCTGCTCGACCCATGTGTCCATGAGCCGGTTCATCTCGTCGATCCGGTCGGTCTTGCAGTCGATGATCTGCACGAATGTCATGCCGCCTCCCGTAGCGAGTGCCGTTTTCTCCATTTTAGTAGTGAATGTCGACCTAATGTCGGGTTGGTTAGGGCCGTAGCGTCCCGTAGGGGGATCCCGCCGAGGCTGTTTCGTTTGGAACTACGCTGCACCCAGGCCATGACCTGGTCGCGGAGGGAGGCAGGCCGCCCACCCCCATGCCCATCAGCTCGGGCTACCGTTCCCTGGCCCTGCCAGGCCTCCTGCTCGGCGAAGGCTGTGGTCGGGTCGTCCTGCGGGATCACCCGGACCGTGGGCTAGGCGGAGACCCTGTCCTCGTAACCGCTCACCCACTGAACGGCCCGAGGTGACTGGGAGGTCCCACACGCCGACCGTCGCGATCCTTCGGTCGAAGGGGCGTACTCGTTTGCGCCGCGGATGGCGTCCCGCGTGATCCCGCCGTCGACTTCTGCGCCTTCTTGAACACGTTGCTCGCCCGATGGTGGAGACGTGGCGCGACGGCCTGGTCACGGTCGTGCTCCCGGGCCGCCGGGAGCTCACCGGCCGCCGGTACGGACGCTGGCCAGTCCCGCGACGGAAGGTGGCGGTACGACGCTGACGGACGAGCAGACGTACTACCCAGATGGCCGCCTTGCGCCAGGCCTTCAGCGGGAAAGGTCGGGAGGTCCAGCGAGGAAAGGAGCGACCGGATGGCTACCAAGACCGTCGTGCGCCATAGCGGCGATGGGAAAGCATTCTGGATCTTGAACGGCCTCTACGAGGTCAAGGCGTCGAGCGACGAGACCAATGGCGCGATGACCATCATGGAGCTGACCATCCCGGAGGGGATGGGCCCGCCTCCGCACACCCACTCTGGCAGCGAGACGGTGTACGTCGTGGAGGGGAAGCTGCGCTACCACATCGGCGACGAGGCGGTCGACGGCGGCCCCGGGTCCTTCTTCCACATCCCCGAGGGGACGTGGGAGCGCTTCGAGCCGCTGAGCACGGTGCGTCTCCTGATCACGTACGCACCGGGCGGCATCGACAAGTTCTTCGCCGAAGTGGGTGAGCCAGCCCAGCGTCGCGAACTTCCGCCCCAGTCCGAAATCCAGGCGGATTTCATCGAGCGCATGCAGGAGACCGGCAAGAGGTACGGCATCCAGATGAAGTCGATGCCCGGCGCCTAGCGTTCCGGTCTCTGCAGACGCTTTAAGGGTTGACTTCACCTGACGCTTGACACCGTTTTCCTCGGCCAGCAGCAGCCCGCCGGAAGTTTCGTTGGTGTCGACGGCCCGGAGGCGCTCTAGCGCTGCACGTCGGACTGCCGTCAGTAGCGTCGCTGATGGTCAAAGCGCCACAAGACGCTGGTCAACCGCCACAGCAGAACGACAATGGCGAAGGCGAGGGCGACCCCACCAACGATTTTCATGGCGGGACCACGGAGGTCGAGAAAGAAGACGGGACTCGCCACAACGAGTCCCGTCGCGCATGCGAGGAACACCGCAGAGACGATGGCGTAGCCGATCTCCACCGTGGTCGCATCTCGGTCGGCTTGACTGCGCGTCACCATGGTTTCCCCCTGTCTTCTGGCCTGCCGCTTGAGTGTAGGACGGCACCGAACCCGTGGTCCGTGCGAGGCTCCATGTCCGAGTCAACCTGGTGCGCCGGCGTCGGCCTGTCTTCTTGCTGCGAGACTTCGCCTGTCCCGCCCGTCAGGCGGTTCGAGTCGTGGCGGGGCTGGCGGAGTGCCAGCCGGCGATCCAGCAGGCGGTCAGCAGTGTCGCCCCTCCGGCCGCAGCCATCGCGGTTCCAGTGCCTGCGGCCGTCGCGATCGCGCCGAAGCAGGCGGGGCCGACGCCTTGCAGCGTCATATTGCCGGAGGCCAGCAGGCCGAACGCCTGGCCCTGGGTCTCGGCCGGCAGGGCGTCCAGGAAGGCCTGCTGCAACCCCACGGCGTAAGCGAAGCCGGTGCCCGCAAGCAGCAGCAGAACCGCGCTCGTCCCAGCCCCGGGGCCGACTGCGAATGCCAGCAGCGGCAGCCCCATCACAGCGGTCAGCGGCGTCACCAGCAGCTCCCGGACATGCGGCCGCAACAGTCGGCCGACGATCAGGTCGCCGACCAACATGCCGACGGGCAAACAGGCCATCAACAGGGCGTAGGTGCCGGATGCGAAGCGGTGCTGCCCGGCGTAGGGGATGATCAATCCCTCGGCGCCCGCCGCGAACGCGCTCGGCAACCATTGCGCCAGCAGCAGCCGCCTCGGGTCACGGGCGCGCAACAGCGTGCCTGTTCCTTGGAGGCTGGCCTGCACCAGGGAACCGGACGGTTGCCCGTCGGGCCGCAGGTCCGGCAGGCCCAGGCGGACCGCGACCGCGACCGCGAGATAGAGCATCGCGGCGACCGTCAGCGCCTGCCGGGTTCCGAGGGCTGCGACGGCCGCTCCGCCGAGGGCCAGACCCAGCAACTGTGCTCCCGAGGACGCCATGCTGTTCAGCGATCGCCCCAGCACGTACGCATCCCCGGTCAGCCACCGCGCCACCAGCCGCGCCGAGGCGCCGTTGAACACGGGGGTGACCAAGGCCACGAGCGCCACCAGCGCCAGGCTCACCGCAAGGGGCAGCGGTAGCAATGCCAGGGCCAGCGCTGCTGTGCACTCCAGGAGATAGCCGCCTGCGATCAGTGCCCTTGGTCGCATCCGGTCGGCGAGCGAGCCGAGCAGCATGGTGCCGAACATCTGCGGCAGGAACCCGGCCCCGAAGGAGACCGCACTCAACAGGGGCGAGCCGGTGGCCGCGAAGACCAGCACGGAGAAGGTCGTGATGCGCAGCGAGTCGGCGGTGATCGCCACCGAGCGGGTGAGGAAGAGCAGCCGGAACCGGGGTTCGGCCAGCACCTCTTGATAGGTGGTACGGCGCGGCGGCGCCGTGGGGTGCGTGGTCATGCGCAGCAGCCTCGTGGGGCGGTGCGCGCACCCGCGAATGATTCGCCCCAGCGCGTAAGGTCCTAGGCTCGCTCCCATGCTGCGCTTCGAAGTTGCCGCAGCGGATCTGCTGTGCAGCCGCTTCGCGCTGTCTCCTGCCTTCGAACTGGCCAACCTGTTGCGGACCTTGGCGAGCGGTGGCGGGCGGCTGCCCGACGCATGGGCGGCCCGGCTGCGGCCCGGCTTCGACCGGCTGCGGCGCGAGACCGATCTGGAGGCGGCACTCAACCTGCACACGCCGCGGTTCGGCGCCGACTTCGTCGCCGCACCACCGAGGAGCCTGGCCCAGACCTGGGCCGACGACCTCGCTGCGATCCGCGCCACGTCGCTGGCACCGGCTCGCACCGAGATCGCACAGGTCATGGCCGTGCAGCCGGCCCGCGACCCCCGAGTACGCGAGGTGCTGGCCGCACCGGACGTCGTCGAGCGGGTCGCCGCCGCACTGGACCAGGCTTGGAACGAGCTGCTGGCCCCCGATTGGCCGCAACTGCGTGCACTCTGCGAGCGGGACGTGGTGCACCGTGTCGGCCTGATCGGCGAGCACGGCTGGCAGGCGGCGATCGAAGATCTGCACAGCGGGGTGTACTGCCGCGACGGCGGAATCGAGCTCAACTCCGTCAGTGGCGGCACCGTGCGGCTGGACGGAGAGGGATTGCTGCTGATCCCCTCAGTCTTCGTCTGGCCGACCATGGCGGCGCACCTGGAGGCCCCCTGGCCGAAGACTCTGATCTACCCCGCCAGGGGCATCGCCGCACTGTGGGAGACCCCGGAGGCCGCCGCCCCCGACGCCCTCGGCGCGCTGCTCGGACGCTCCCGCGCCCGGGTACTCGCCGCGCTGGACGCTCCCGCCAGCACCAGTCAACTGGCCCGTCGGCTAGGCTTGGCGACAGGTGCGGTCGGCGACCACCTGGCAGTACTGCGGAACGCGGGTCTGCTCAGCCGAGCCCGGTCAGGGCGGTCGGTGCTGTACCGGCGTACGTCACTGGGAGACGCCCTCGCGTCCAGCGCGGACACCCGCGACGACCAACCACCGACTGACACTCAGCCCCGGCTGTCGCCCTCGGCGCTGTGAACTGCCTGGTCACAGGCGGTTTCCCAGCTACTCGCCCGACGGGCAACGGGAAACCCGTCGACGCTGGTGCGTAGCCGGCGACAGGCTGAAGTCGTCCGAACGAAGCAAGACCTGCAAGGGGGAATCGTGCGCAAGATCAAGATGATGAGGACCGCCGCGGCGCTCGCGCTCGCCGCCGGCGCGATCACGACGGTCACCGCGCCCCAGGCCCAGGCCGCGGCGACGGCCGCCAGCCACGGGTGCCCGTCCGGGTACGTGTGTATGTACCCGGGTGCGGGCTGGAACAACGACCGTCCGACCCACAAGTGGTACACCTACGGGGCCCACAATCTCAGCAACGTGTACGGGGTGCACCGCCTCTTCAACAACCAGACCGGCGGGGCGACCGCGCGGACCTGCACCGGGTACAACGGCACGGGCTGCCAGGGTTACCTGGGGGCCGGCTGGTACATCGACAAGAACATGACGCCGATCAACTCGATCACCCTCCAGCCGTAATCTCCCGGTCATGCGGGGCAGCTTCCGGAGCCGCGATTCCGCGGCTCCGGAAGTCCTGTTCCCGCCACACCGGAGCAAAGGCTTGGTCGACCGTCCGGCCCCCGCTGTAGCCTGGGCATCTGCGCCCCAAGACCAGGGCGCGCTGTGCCTTGGGGGGCGCTTTGGGGGATCCGCACCGCGGACGGAAGACCGATCGTCAGCAGACCGATCGACAGCAGACCAACCATCAGCAGACCGATCAGCAGCACGAGTTGCCCGACGGCGCCGCGGTGTCCTTCTCCGCGCAGTTGCGGCGTCTCCGTGTGCAACGCGGCCTGTCGCTGGCCGACCTGGCGCGTCAGACGCACTACAGCAAGGGCTATCTGAGCAAGATCGAAACCGGCTCGAAGCGCGTGACCGTTGACGTCGCGCGCCGCTGTGACCAGGTCCTTGGGGCACAGGGCGAGCTGCTGCGGCTGGTCCGGGAGGCGGCAGTGCCTGACGGCGGGGCCGGATCCGGTCGCGATGCGCCCGGACGGCAGTCGGACGGCGAATGTCCCTACCGTGGCCTGCCGGCGTTCACCCCGCAGGACGCGGGATGGTTCTTCGGCCGGGAGCGCGCGACGGCCGCGCTGGTCGAGCGGGTCTTCGAGCGGATCGGGAACGGACCCCTGATGCTGGTCGCCCCCTCGGGTGCCGGCAAGTCGTCCCTCCTCAACGCCGGCCTCGTACCGGCTCTCCGGCGCAGCGGCGGCTTCCCGATGCCGGGCGCCGACGGGTGGCCGGTGGTGACGTTCACGCCCACCGCGCATCCGCTGGATGAGCTGCTGGACTGCACCGCGAAAGTCCTGGGAAGCGATCTCGGCATCACCGCACAGGAGTTGCGTGACCGGCCGGAGACGCTCCTCGAAGCCGCCCACAGACTGTCGGACGCCACCCCGGCAGGGCCCGGCGACCGGCAACCTCCGCCCGTCCGGCCGGTGTTGCTCATCGATCAGTTCGAGGAGCTGTTCACCCTCTGCTCCGACGAGGACGAGCGACGCGCCTTCGTACGTGTCCTCTCCGCGGTGGCCACGGCCCAACCGGAAACGGTGACCGGGCACGACCCCACCGGGCACGACCCCGCCGTCGTGGTGCTCGGCGTGCGGGCCGACTTCTCCGGGAGCTGTCTGGAACTTCCCGAGCTGGCCAGGGTCTTCACCGACGGGCTGTTCGTGCTGCCCCCGATGTCCGTGGCGGAGCTGCGGGAGTCGATCACGCGCCCGGCGGAGCTCGCCGGTGTCACACTCGAACCGGGTCTGGTCCAACTGCTCCTTCGGGACGCCGGATTGCGCGACGAACCGGGGACGGTGGACCTGGGAACCGTGCCCGACCACACGCCGTCCGGTGCGCTGCCGCTGGTGTCCCACGCGCTGATGGCCACCTGGCAGCAGCGCGAGGGTGCCACGCTGACCGTCGCCGGGTACGAGCGCACCGGTGGCATCCAGGGGGCGATCGCGCGTACGGCCGAGAACGTTTTCGCCCGCCTGTACCCGGCCGAGCAGAAGACCATCCGTCGCATCCTGGTGCGGCTGGTCCACGTCGCCGAGGGCACCGGGGCGACGCGGCGCCGGATGAGCCGGACCACCCTGATGGAGCAGCTGGTCCACGCGGACGGCGCCGCGGCCGCGCTCGACGCCTTCGTACAGGCCCGGCTGATCACCATGGACAGCGACACGGTCGAGATCACCCACGAGGCCCTGCTCCACGCCTGGCCACGGCTGCACGGCTGGATCCACGCCGACCGGGCCGGACTGCTGATCCACCAGCAACTGGCCCACGCCGCCGACGAATGGGAGCGCGAGGGTCGCGATCCGTCCGTCCTCTACCGCGGGACCCGGCTGGACACCGCCCGCTCATGGGCCGATGAGCTCGACGGCAGGAGCCGCCTCAGCTCTCAGGAAGCGGCCTTCCTCCAGGCGAGCCAGGCCGAGGAGGAGCGCCGGGAGAAGCAGGCCAGGCGCCAAGTCCGGCTGCAGCAGCGGATGCTGGCCACGCTCCTCGTCCTGCTGGTCCTCGCCCTGACCGCCGGAGGTCTGGCGTACCAGCAGCGCGCGGGCGCGCTCGACCAGGAACGCATCGCCCGTTCGCAGGCTCTCGCCGTGCAGTCCGCGTCCCTGGCCGCCGGTCAGCCGGAGGCGTCGATGCTGCTCGCCGAGGAGGCCTACCGCGCCGCGGCGACGACCGAGGCGCGCGGTGCTCTCCTCAGTACCCAGTCCCAGCCCTTCTCCGCCCGGCTCGGCGGGCACGACGGGCCGGTCAACGCGGTGGCCTTCGCGCCGGGGAACCGTTCGCTGGCGACGGCCAGTTCGGACGGGACGGTGACGTTGCGGCGGGTAGCCGATCGCCGGACGACAGCGACGTTCACCGTCCCCGGGCGCGTACGCTCGGTCGCCTTCAGCCCTGACGGCCGGACGCTCGCGGCGACTTCCACGGACGGGCCCGTACGGCTCTGGGACACCGCCGACCACCGTACGACGGCGGTACTTCCCGCGAAGACGACGGGCGCCCGGGCCGTGGCGTTCGCCCCCCGCGGACGGACGCTCGCCACCGCGGCCGCCGACGGGACGATCCACCTGTGGAACACCGCCCGGGGCCACCGGGCCGTCGCGTCCCTCACCGGCCACGCCGGGGAGGTCAACGCCCTGGCGTACGCCCCGGACGGCCGGACGCTGGTCTCGGCCGGTTCTGACCGGACCGTACGGCTGTGGGACGTCTCAGCACGCCGTCCGCTCGCTGTTCTCACCGGGCATACCGACGCGGTGCTGGGGGCGGCGTTCGCCCCGGATGGGCGGACGGTCGCCACCGGAGGCGTCGACCGGACCGTGCGGCTGTGGGACGTGGCCAAACGCCGGACGACCAAGACGCTGACCGGGCACAGCGACGACATCAACGCGGTCGCCTACACGCCCGACGGCACGACGGTCGTCAGTGCGGGCGGCGACGGCACGACCCGGCTGTGGGACGTGCGCAGCGGCCGGCCGACCGCGACGCTCGCCGGACACACCGACTACGTGCTCGGGGTGGCCCTGGACTCCGCCGGCACGGTGCTGGCCACCGCCGGGTTCGACCAGTCCGTGGTGCTCTGGGACCTCCGCGGTCCGGTTCTGACGTCCCGTCCGTTCACCGAGGTCTGGCAGGCCGCGTACAGCGCGGACGGGAAACTGCTGGCCACCGCTGACGCCGATCACACGGTGCAGTTGTGGGACGTGGCGAGGCGCCGGGTCCTGGCGACGCTCAGGGGTCACCGCGAGACCGTGTTCTCGGTGGCCTTCGCCCCGGACGGGCGGACGCTGGCGTCGGCCGGCTCCGACGGCACGATCCGCCTGTGGGACGTCTCCGCGCGCCGCCCGCTCGCCACACTCACCGGCCATAGCGGGGACGTGTTCTCGGTGGCCTTCGCCCCGGACGGGCGGACGCTGGCGTCGGCCGGCGCCGACCGTACGATCCGCCTGTGGGACGTCTCCGCGCGCCGCCGACTCGCCACACTCACCGGCCACACGGACTTCGCCAACGCCGTCGTGTTCAGCCCCGACGGGCGCACCCTGGCGAGCGCCGGTGACGATCTGACCGTACGGCTGTGGGACGTGTCCCGGCGCCGCCCGCTGGCCACGCTCAACGGCCATACGGGCGCGGTACGGGGTGTGGCCTTCAGCCCGGACGGACGGACTCTCGCGAGCAGTGGCAACGAGGGGACCGTACGCCTGTGGGACGCCCGACGGCACCGTTTCGTGGCGGCGCTGACCGGCCACACCGGCTCAGCGCGCGGCATCGCCTTCTCGCCCGACGGCCGCACCCTGGCGAGCAGCGGCAACGACCGTACGGTGCGGCTGTGGGACGTGGCCGGGCGCCGGCTGTGGGCCGCTCTGACGGGTCATACGAACGCGGTGTGGGGCATCGCCTTCTCGCCCGGCGGGCGGACGGTGGCCAGTAGCAGCAACGACGGCACCGTGCGGCTGTGGAACCTGGACATCGGCGCCCGGCTGGCGGACATCTGCCGACTGCGGGAGGGCATCGGCCCGAAGGGGCGGGAGACGCTCATGCCCGGCCTCCCGGTCTCCCTCGGCCGCGTCTGTGCCCGGCCTTGACACCGGCGGCGAAGTGCCCTGTTCGGAGGGGGTTTCCCGGGTGTTTCCCGTTGCCCGTCCGGATGGGGTGACGCCGGACGCTCGACGAGCGGGGCCACGGTCCGCAGGCTGCTGTCTGCGTCCGGAACTGCTTCGGGCGGCCGGTGCGTCGTCGGCAGGAAGGCAGGTCGGCGTGCGGCTCATCGAGCTGTCGACCGCACATCGGAGCTTCACCTACAGGAAACGGGGATCCCCGCATGCTTCGCCGATCCGGTCTCATCGGCACGCTACTTGGTCTACTGGCCTTCCTCCTCTGGGCGCCCACGGCTGCGTCCGCCGGGGCCGCGCCTGCAGCTACCACCGTTCGTACGGCCGCTGCCGACGGCGAGTGTGCCGTCCTGGCGCCGGGAGCCTCTGAAGCGGCGGAGCGTGCCATCGCCGCCGCCTGCGCACAGGTGGCAGCGGACGTCTGGTACACGTGGGGCGGCGGGCACGGCCCGCAGCCCGGTCCCACGTATGGGCAGGTGGACCCCACCGACCCGGCCAGCGAGCACGATCCCGAGCGGCTCGGCTTCGACTGCTCGGGGCTGATCCGCTACGCCTACGCCCAGGCCACCGGGTCGGACATCCTCAACGGCGTTGCCAGCGCCCAGTACTACACGCATCGCGCCGCCGAACGCTTCACCGCCGGCCAGGAACTCGCCCCGCTGCTCCCCGGCGACCTGCTGGTGTGGGGCACCTCCCAGAAGCTGCACCACATCGCCATCTACCTCGGCGCGGGGAAGATGGTGGAGGCCAAGCAGTCCGGCACCAAACTCATGGTCAGCGATGTCCGGCTGACCGGCAGCTACTACGGCGCGGTCCGCGTCAACACCGGTCCGGTGACCGGGCACGTCTTCCAGACCTGGGGCACCGGCGTCTGGACCAAGGCCCAGCCGTCCACCAAGGCGGCGCGCGTCTACGCGTTTCCCCAGTCGACGACGATCCGCGTTGAGTGCCAGAAGCACGCGGAGCTGGTCACCTCCGACGGCTACACCAACGACGCCTGGTCCTATCTGCCCGACTACAAGGCATGGGTCACCAACATCTACATCAAGGGGCCCGCGTGGCTGGAAGGTGTGCCCACCTGCACCTTCTGACACCGCGCGCCGTTCGACAGCAGTGACCGCCACGGGGGTCGGCCACTGCTGCGAACGGTGTTGATCGGGCGGGGCGGGAGGCCCACTCGGAGGTCCTGGCTTACACGAGGGGCGGCAGGTTCATGTCAGGCACTAAAGGACTAGACCTGTTTCGGCCATTGACGCAACGGCTGCTTCCCTTCGCAAGATCTCTGTCTTACCTTGAATTGTCATGTACGCCCCAGGTGGGGGGTCAGTGCGGGGGCATCCGTGGTCTTCATCCCTGAAGGCGGGTTACGTGTCCAAGCGAAGACTCCTCCCACTCGGCGTCGCCGCAGCCCCGTCGATACCGCCCGGCCCGACGGCAGCCACTCAGCCGCCCGTCGGAACCGGCGATCACATCGTGGTGCTGCGCCAAGGCGCGGAGGCCGACGCGAAGTTCGCCCACAGCTTCGCCGGCGGCCTCGGCACCTGCCCCCATGAACGCACCGACGCCAACCATCAGGTGCAGTCCGGCTCGACGACGACCACCCCCACCCCGTGCTTCATCGCCACGGCGATCAGCCCCCTGCCTCGTCCGTCCGGAAGGTGAACGTCATGCGCAACCCCCACACATCCTCCGCCGCGCTCGCCGCAGGCGCCGCAGCGCTCACCCTGCTGCTCACCCCCACCCCGGCGCACGCCGCGGTCGTGTCTGTCACGTTCGACTGTGAGGCCCGTCCGCCCATCGGCGGACCCCGCCAGTCGACGCAGAAGAGCGACGTGGACGCCACCGCCCCGGCCAGCGCCGCACCCGGCAGTGCCCTCGACATCCGCCTGGCCACCGGCGACATGGCCGTGCCCGCCGATGTGGACGGCTACAAGGTCAAGGAGATCAAGGACATCAAGCAGCACGCCGCGATCACAGGCGCGAGCATCAACGCAGCCAAACTCGATGGCGGTTCGCATCCTTCCAGTGCCAGCGTCTCGGACGGCAAGATCACCGTGAGTATCCCGGGTCCTGTGCCCGGCGGGTCCACGCTCACTCCGCCCGTACTCACCGCAGGCGTCACCGCCGGCCAGAGCGGCTCGGTGGTGTCCAAAGTCGCCGGGACCAGCTACAACGACCCAGGTCTGACATTCACCGCGGTGGTCTCGGCCGGGGGCCTCAATCACAACGTCCCGGTGTCCTGTTTCCCGAACCCCAGCCCTGAGCTGACCAACACGGCGATCGGCTAGCACCGTCAACGGCTGCGGCGGGCCGCATCCGTACGCACCCTCCCGCCGCAGCCTGTCGCTTCCTGACGCAGCCATATGGCGATCCCAACCCCGAGCGGCCCTCGGCTCCTGCCGAGGGCCGCACACAACCCCACCTGCCCAGCCGAACAGAGTCCGAGGTTTCAGGCTGCTTCTTGCGCTGCACGTCCTGGCACCGCGGCCGGCGGGTTGTGCGGGCCGCCGATGGCGTTCAGGACGGCTTGGCCCTGGTTGTCGACGAACTTGGTGAAGATCTGCTGGGCGTAGCCGAAGATGATGGCCCAGGCGATGATCTGTGCCGACGAGTTCAGGGCAGTGAGGCCGGGGACGAACTCCCCGCGCATCAGCAGCAATCCCAGCACGGCGGTCAGCGCACCGGTCGGCAGCTTCAACATCGCCAGGACCACAGGCACGTTGTACGGCGTCGACGTGCCCCTGATACGGCGCAACGTCGCAGCAGAGGCGAGGGCCGCGGCCACGACCCCGACGATCTCGACGATCAGGTAGTCCCATGCCGATGCGACCTTCGCGAACTCCTCCGCGACATTGGCAGTCTTGGGATCCGGTTCCATGCCGGTGGGGCAGACGATGCCGATGCTCGGCGGCCTGAAGCACAGCGGTACCAAGTCCGGCGACAGACTCGTCAGGACTGCGACTGCGGCCGCCAACAGCCAGAGACCGATGGTCACGTACAACACGATGCCAACGAAGCTGTGCACGCGGAGCTTCTCGCGTTGCAACGCCTGCTGGGCGGTCACGACGGCACCGACCACAGCTTCCCGTTGCGCAGCGGTCAGCCGCTCCTTCCGGATCGCCAGTCCGATCTCCTCGACCCGTTTCCTCCGCTCATCAGTGACGGGCAGATGCTCCCGTACGAGGGCCACCAAGCCGGGCATCAGCGCCTCGACATCGGCCAACGGCGCCATCCGCAGCATCAGGCTGTACGCCACGTCGAGGTGGACATTCGCGGCGGCCAGGTGCTTGTTCACCCGGCGGCCCGGGTGATCCTCATGGGCCAGTGTCTGCTCCGCTTCGCCCAGCTCCACGAGTGCTTGCTCCGCCAGTGCCGGGGCCGCCGACCGGATGCCGGGATCGTCATCCTTGGTCGCTCGATCCCTCGTGGCCTCGATGCGCGCGCGCATCTCGCTGATGCGCGAGCGGGTCCCCTCACGGAGCTCCCACGCGCCCTTCTCGTACCGGCGCTGCCCGACCGATCGACGCTGAGTCATGTTCGCGACTATCGCTAACCTCGGCCACACATCACGCACCGGCGGCGCCGCACTACTCCATTCGGCCCCGCGGCGTTACGCCATGCAACCAGCGCCCAGGCCTCGCCCCTCGCTCAACTCCGTCTTCGCCAGTTCCGTCGGCTCGTCAAGCGTTGTGTGGGCCTGCGGGCGTCAGCACACGCAGCCACGTCACCGTCGTGCCACGCCCGACCGGAAGCCGTCAGCCGCGCGCCCTCTGTGTATCCAAGGGCATATGCCTCCGACCTTTCGCCTGTTCAGCGGTACCGGGTGATCGACTGCCCTGACACCGTGGCTGTCGTTGCCCGCGCACCATGTGGCGGGAACAGCCGGATGCGACGTGAGCCGCGCGTAGCAGCAGGACCGTCGGCCTCCTGCCCGAGAAGCGGCCCATGATGATCACCGGCGCACCCTCACACCACACCGTGCAGACAGCCATCCAGCCATGGGCCTGCCGGCGGCCGACCGAGTGATGCTGGCTGCTCTACCGTCCAGGAGAAACCATGCGTGTCATCATCCAGATGCGGCCAGCGCCCGATGTCGTGGCGGCCGTGATCGACCCGAATGTCTCGACTACCGCTGACGACGTCGCCGGGCCGATCCCCGGCGTCGCATTGGACCCGGGGTACACGCCCGTGGCGGTGCCCCAGCCTCAGCCGGCGACGACGGGCGTCGACCCGTTGTCGCTGGAGCAGCCGCTCAACTTCTCCATGGCCCCCGAAGACGCCAGCGTCCTCGTCCGCGGGGAAATCCAGGACTACGACGTCGCGAGCCGGCTGTCCATGCTCAACATCTCCCGGCCCGACATCATCAGAGTCTCCTCGGACCCCGTCATCGAGACCATGCCGACCTGCGGCGGAGACACCCCGGTGGGTGACTGGCACGAGGTCCAACGGCACGTCGGCGAGCTGAAAGCGGAAGGGCTGGACGGGGCCGGCGTTGCGGTCGCCATTCTCGACACGGGCATCAACACCACTCATTTGTCCAGTGAACTCGGCGTCGACGTTGCCGTGGACGCCGATCGGAGCTGGAAACCCGCGAGCGTCGCCGGACAGTTCGGCCAGTTCCCGGTCCATCACGGCACTATGTGCGCCTTCGACGCGCTGATCGCCGCCCCCAAGGCGAGCCTCCTCGACCTGCCCGTGCTGCTCTCACAGCGGCCGGGCGCCACCGTGATGGAAGGGCTGCTCTCCGACGCGATCGCGGCCTACGCACACCTGCGAACACTTCTTGAAGCCATGCCTCCGGAGCGCCGGGCCCTGGTCGTCAGCAACAGCTGGGGCTCGTTCAGGCCCAGCTGGGACTTCCCGCCCGGCCACCCCGGAAACTACTCGGACAACCCGGCCCACCCCTTCAACCTGGCCGTCACCGCCCTTGAGCAAGCCGGCGCGGACGTCCTGTTCGCCGCGGGCAACTGCGGCCGCGACTGCCCTGACGGTCGCTGCGGGTTCACCGACCGGCCGATCAACGGCGCCAACTCACACCCCCGCGTGCTGTCCATCGCAGGCGTGGACACTCGAGGAGCACGGGTCGGCTACTCCTCCCAGGGCCCAGGACGGCTTCATCACCGCAAGCCAGACGTCTCCGCCTACACGCACTTCGAAGGCTCACACGCCTTCGGCGCCCAAAGCCCGGACTCCGGCACATCGGCAGCGTGCCCGGTCGCAGCTGGGCTCGTTGCGGCCGTACGCTCCGAGATGGCGGTCAAGGAACTCTCCCCGGCCCAAATGCGCACCCTGATCCGCCGGACCGCCGACGATCTTGGGGCCGCAGGCTACGAGTATGATTACGGGTACGGCGTCGTCGACGCGCCGGGAATCATGGAGGCGCTGCGTCGGCGCAAGAAGAACGGCGGCCGCCCCTAGGAACCCGATGGCCCCCGAAAGCCCTACCGTCCTCATGACCGTGGCGCTCCCACCGGGAGCGACACTCGAAGCTGCTATGCAACAGCTGGGGCTTTCGTCCCACGAGGTCGACACGGAGTACGGACTCGTGTCGGTAGATCCCACTCAAGGCATCTACGCCCTCTTGGTCACGGAGGAAGCCGCATCACGGTCCAAGGACAAGCCCGGTGCCGAGGGGCCATACGTCAATCCGAAGATCGAGCCCTTCGGTCCGCCGGAACCGAAACCGGGACCTGACGAAAGCGGCGGCGGGGAAAGGTAACCACATCCGCCACTGCAGAGCCGCCGGCCCCGGAACACCCAGAAGTCCCCTGGGTAACGAGCTGCGATGCCGATGCCGCGCAGCGTGCTGGCCGACGGCGGCCGTCACAGAGGTGCTCCGACGGCGTTCACCGGCGCCCGCCTGCTGTCGGCACTCGCGCCGGTGAACCCCATCGACGGGCAGCGGGGATCTCGCCTACTCCATGCACTGCCGGATCGCATCCAGGCAGCGGCCCAGCGCCGCCTCGGCCTCCGGTCCGAAGGCCGCGTGCGCGAGGATCTGGGCGAGGAGGCCGAGTCCGGCAATGAGGTCTTCGTCGCTGCTCGACTCAATGATCACTTTGGCCCCATCGTCATCATCGGTGAGCAGGGCGCGAGTGAGCGCGGTCGCCGCGGCGAGCTGGTCGTACGTTGTGACGTCCATCGCGGTCATCTTCTTCGGGACTATGCGTCCAGTGTCACGCCGTCCCGTACTCCGCGGCTTCGACCCGCTACCAGGGCACGCGAGCCCGGCATGATCGGCCGGACAGGGCCTGACCTCCGGTCCGGTCACGAACGTCAGGTCGTCGGGACACGCGCTGCCAGACCGCGATGTCGCACAGCCCGGCGAGCCGCCGAAACGCCGAGTCAGGCAGTTCACGCAGCGGGGACCGCTCAAGCCAGCGGAACGGACACCGGGCCGGGAGCCGGCGATGAGCGTGCCATCGCGGTCAGGCTGGAGAGGGGACCCAGGCGACGCACAGGACGATCACCAAGACGCTGTAGGCCGCGCGGCGATAGCGCGCAAGGACCTCCCGCACAGCCACCTCCAGCGGCGCAGCCATCGCACGAAAGCTCCACGCCACGACCGCTGTTGGCCGCCCGGCGAGGTACGCGTCCCACCCTCGGTCTTCCGACGGGACGTGCTTCCCCCGACGGCCCGTCAGCCATTGGGGTGATCTACGTCGCCCTGCGACGGGGGTTGCGTTCTTCTGAGCATAAATAACCGGGCAACCCACGCGACAGACGGAGACAGTAGATGCAACGCGCGATCAAACTCGTGTCCCTCGCGGCCTTCGCGGCTGCGGCCATTGGGCTGCTTGCCCCCCATGCCCAAGCTTCGGACACCGCGGATAACGCGGATAGCGCGGACAACAGTGTCTGCGTCGTCGGCCTGTGCCTCCCCGTTGGGGAACTGAAGTCCCCCATCTGACCGGCAGGGCCGCTTCGACTGCTGCTGTCGGCACCACCACTCCACGACGCCGTGTCGGCGCCTGCCCCCGGGGCGCGACGCCCAGACCATGGCGTACGTCTGACGCCAGGCGCCCAAGATGACGCTCGCGTCAGTCCGCTGTCGCCGTGAGCCCTGTTCCTGAGTCGGCGGTGAGGGACAGCTCGCGGTGGTCCTGGTCGTACGAGACCGTGCCGGACAGGATCGAGCGGAGCTTGTTCTCGGTCTTCATCACCGGGCCGGGGCACATCTGGCGGGTGCTCGCGAGCTTGCCGAACTCGATCCGGCCGTCCTCGACGGTGGCTTCGGCACTGAAGGTGTTGCAGCCGAGGCTGCCGCTCACGCGGCCGTCCTTGCCCAGGGTGAAGTTCGCCTTGCCTTTGGCGCCTGCAGGCAGGTCGTTCGTGGACTCGTTCTCGACGAGCCCGGTCACCGTCCACTTGGTGCCCTCGAGTGGTTTCGGCGGTTTCGGCGGCGCCGAGTTGAGGGTGATGCTGTCGCCATTGTCCTTGGTCAGGGTGAGGGTCTTGCCCGCGTCGGAGACCTTGGCCCTGAGGTCGCCGCGCAACACCTCCATGAACCGCTCCTCGAACGCGTGGCAGCCCATCAACGTGTTCACCATGTCGCGGACCTTGATCGTGTCGCCCTCGATCTCGACGTCGGCGCTGAAGCCGTTGCAGCCTCCCGAGCCTCCGGACTTTCCTCCGACCACGTCCTCGTCCAGCTTGCCGGGATCGAACTCCACATAGGCGTCCGTCCCCGGCGGCAGGGTGTATTCATTGCCGTCGGCCGTGACGCTCTTCGGTACCCAGCGGACACCGGTCACGGGTGCGTCGCCCCCTACGCGGGCGCTGCCGGTCTGCGTGCCACAGGCGGCCAGGGCGGCGATGCCGACTGAGGCCACGGCGGCGTACGTGACGTTCATCCCTCGTTTCATGCCGATGTGACGTATGCGAATGACGCCGGGTTCCGTCCCTGCGATGACGACGGACAGCCGGGTCCGGCATGCCCAGCTGGTCAGTCCGTTCCTTCGGAACGGGGCAGTTGGCCGTCCGCACGGGTGGAGTGTCGCCGCGACTGCTGTGCGCGGACCACAGCGATGAGGAGGACTGCGGCGTGGTAGTAGACGAGACCGTTGACCAGAGGGGACCACCATCGGACGGCTTGCGGGTGAGCCGCGCTCGGGTGATCGCGTACATACGCCGAGGCCTGCTCGAAGGTCAGATACCTGTCCAGCGTGAACCCGACCCCGGTGATCCCGAAGGGAAATCCGCGGAAGATCCGGTAGCCGAATGCGCCGCCGGTGTGTCCGCCGTAGCGGATCAGCCACCAGCTCAGCCCGACGGCGACGGCTGCGCCGGCTCCGGTGAGTACGGTTTCCCTGGCGCTCAGACGCGAAGCACGCCAGCCCCTGAAGGTGAGGACCGCGCCGAGGGCGACGACCGTGCCACAGGCGAGGTCCACGACAGCCGGTTGATAGACCAGCGAGGAGGCGAAGGGCCCCCCACCGGCCGTCGACGTCAGACCGGTCAGCAGGCAGATGGCGGCGGTCGCGGCGCTCAGCGCCAGGAACGGCCAGGTCAGCAGAATCGATGAGGCCCAGCGCAGCCGGGCTGAACGAGTGCCCAGCGGGCGGGTCACTGCCACCTCCACTCTCGAAGAGCGCCGCATGGCGCACCGCGCAGCAGTCAAGTACAGCGATCACCACGCCCGCAACTGATGGCGAACTCCCTTGGCACCGACGCCAGTTGCGATGGCCGGAATGCGACGGCGTGCCGGCGGGGGAGGACCGTGTTCGCGGCATGGCCCGGCGGCGCGGACTTCGCGGGCAGTGACCTTCCCGTGGCGACCGGGGGATGCAGAACGCCGGGGCCGGTGGATTCGGTCAGCGGCCGTGGGCGTAGCCGTTGCGGGCGGCCATGTGCAGGCGTACGCGGTGATGGTGCTCCCGCTTCTGGGCATGGGCGGCGACCTGGTCGTACACGGCGCCGGAGGCGAGGGTGCGGACGGCATCCATGGCCCAGGGCGAGGCCGAGCCTTCCTTCAGCAGCACGTCCATCGCGACGGCCATCTCGTGCCGCAGGGGGTTGTCGATCTTCGTGGTCATGGCGGGTCCTTAAGGTCTCTGCTTCCAGTGTCACGCTGTGCGGAAACAGCGGAAACAGCTGTCCGGAAGTGCGGAAACAACCGTCCGGAAAGCACCGGACCCGCCGCGCCGCCCCCTCCCACCAGGCCCCACCAGACGGTCACCCGGCTGAAGAGGGCCGCAGACGGCCGCGGCGGGGGTGTGCCCGGACGAGGGGCCCGGGGGTGCTCCTGGCCAGGGGGCCTGGGCACAGCTCAGCGGCCGCGCAGACGCTCCAGGTCGCGCCGGTCGCGCTTCGTCGGCCGCCCGGCACCGCGGTCCCGATGGGCGACCGCCGCGAGGTCCTCGCGCGGCGGTGGCGGCGGGCTGTTGTCGATGAAGCACTCGGCGGCCACGGCCGCCCCGACGCGCTTGCGCACCAGGCGTGAGACGACGACGATCCGCTCCCGGCCGGCGTGGCGCAGCCGCACCTCGTCTCCCGTCCGCACCGCATGGGCCGGCTTGATGCGTTCTCCGTTGACGCGTACATGGCCCGCGCGGCAGGCGGTGGCGGCCAGCGAGCGGGTCTTGGTGAGCCGTACGGACCAGATCCAGCTGTCGATCCGTACGCTCTCCTCGTCTGCAGCCATGCCACGACTGTAAGGCCCAGGCCCTCCCCGTCGGCCCCGAAGCCCGCCGAAGCCCTGCGAGCCCGCCGGGGGACGGCCGGCGGGCTCGCAGGTGTGTGCGGGGGGACGACCAGGTGACCGACGAGGGCGGCGGACCGCCGGCATGGGGGTCCCGGCGGTCCGCCGTCCTGTCTTCTACGCGAGGGTCATCGCGTAGATCTCGACGCGCGAGTCGTCCGGCAGCGAGACCGAACGGACCGTCTTCTCCCCGTCGAGCTTCAGGGCCGTGCCGAAGAGCCGTACGGACGGCCCGTCGACACCGCTGCCACTCTTGATGCGGTGCGGCATGTCGAGGACGACCGTGCTGCCGTCCGGCGCGGACCCCGCCCAGTCGCCGAACGTCACCGGTGTCTCCGTGCTGCTGCCGTCCGCGTAGTACACGGTCAGTGAGGTCGTCACCGGACCGTTGTGCGACGCCCCGACCAGCCGCAGTGCACTGTGCTGTCCAGCGGGCAGCAGTAGGGCCTGCCCGCGTGCCTCGAGGAAGTTGTTCGCCGTGCCGGTGGGGTCCGGCGCGTCGTACGTCACCCCGTCCCACGTGACCGGCCCGGCCTTGGGCAGCAGGTCGCCGTCGTAGCTCCAGCCGTGCCCGTCGAAGTTGCCCTCGTCGGGCTGCGCCACCGTGGCCGTGCCGTCGTGGCCGAGGTCCCCGCGCAGGTTCACGGCACACTGCCCGTCCGCCTCCGTCGCGCAGGTCGTGGCAGCACGCACCGCCACCGTCGCCTGGCGGGTGACGGAGTTGGCCCCTGGGGCCGCGACCTTCACCTCCACGGGGTAGGACCCGGCGGAGGTGCCCGGCGGCACGGTCACGTCCACGGACACCGTCTTCTGCACCGGCCGGTGGTTGGACTCGATCTCCAGCGGAGAGCGCGGGGTCACCGTCGCCTTCCAGCCGCTTGGCACCTTCGGCGTGACCGAGACGTCCAGCTCATCGGGGTCCTGTGCGAGGACGTCCAGCGTGAACTTCGCGGTCTGTGCGGTGTCGCCGGTGGGGACGACCGCCGAGGCGGGGCGCAGCGACGCGTCGACGTGCCGACGGCTGTCGGGGGACGCCCGGTTGACGGACGGCGGCTCGGCGTCCTTGCCCGTGCCCCAGGAGGAGGGGGAGGTCCCGAGCCGGTGAGCCAAGTTGCCGCCGTGCGCGAGCCGGTTCCAGCTCAGCCAGCTCTGCGACACGTTCTGGCCGTTCAGCGCCACGCTCTGGATGTACCGGTTCGTGTCGCTCGCTCCCGGCGCTTTGATCGTCAGCGTGCCGCCCTGGCCCCGGGTGCCCGAGGCCTTGGGGTAGCTGCCGATCTGGACGGTCGCCGACTCGAACTGCGGGCTGGACAGCGCCAGGAAGCCGCCGCCGCTCATCGTCGGGTACAGGCCGAGCGAGGAGAACACGTACCAGGCGGACATGGTCCCCAGGTCGTCGTTACCCGTCATCCCGTCCGGCCCGTTGGTGAACAGCGTCATCGCCGCTCGCACCACCGTCGCGGTCTTCGCCGGATCGCCGACCCAGTGGTACATGTACGGCGCGTGCAGATCCGGCTCGTTGTTCGGGTTGTACGTCGGCTTCCCGTAGTAGTCGTACGGCGCGGAGATCCAGTCGTTCCGAGCGGTGCCCGCCGGGTCGGTGAGCAGCTTGTCGTAGACGAAGAAGGAGTCCAGGCGCTTCTCGGTGGCGCTCCGGCCGCCCATCAGGGCGACGAGACCCTTCGGGTCCTGCGGGACGAGCCACTGGTACTGGTACGCGCCGCCCTCGTGGAACTGGTGGCCCGCCTCGACCGGGTCGTACGGCGTGCGCCAGGTGCCCTCGACCGTCCGTGGCCGGAACTGGCTGATCGAGGAGTCCCACAGGTTCCGGTACCACTGCCCGCGTGCGGCGAACGTCCGGGCGTCGGAGGAGTGCCCCAGCCGGTCGGCCATCAGCGCGAGTGACGCATCGGCGGCCGCGTACTCCAGCGTCGCCGACGCCGGGTGCTTGCAGTCGTTGTCGCCGCCCTTGTCCGCGCAGTCCTTGCCGATGTCGAGGCCTGAGGGGAGATAGCCGCGCTTGCTGTAGTAGTCGACGCCGGAGCGTCCGTTGTACGGCGAGTCGGCGGGCGGGGTACTGGTCGCGTTCTTCTTCAGCAGGGCGTACGCCTCGTCCTCGTGCCCGGCGAGCAGGCCCTTCGACCACGCCTCGACGAGGAAGGGGGTGACCGGGTCACCGGTCATGATGTTGGTCTCGCTGTTGGCGAGCGCCCAGCGGGGCAGCCAGCCGCCGTCCCGGCCGGCCGCGACGACCGACAGCGACACGTCCCGGGCGACCTTCGGCTGCAGGATCTGCAGGAGCTGGTTCTGCGGCCGGTAGGTGTCCCAGAGCGAGAAGTTCTGATACGGCGTGAAGTCCTTCGCCGTATGCGCGTTGTTGTCGAATCCCTGGTAGCGGCCGTCCACGTCACCGGCGAGGTTCGGGTGTAGCTGGGAGTGGTAGAGCGCCGTGTAGAAGGCCTTCTGCCGGTCCGGTGAGCCGCCGTCGATCCGGATGGAATCGAGCTGCTTCTTCCAGGTCTCCTGAAGCGCGGCGCGGGTGGCGTCGAAGTCGAAGGAGTCCTTGGTCTCCGCCGCCAGGTTCTTCCGGGCGCCCTCCACGCCGGTGTAGGACAGTCCGACCTTGAGGACGACGTCCCGGTCGGTGGTCGCGTCGAAGGTCACCCAGGCGCCGTTGCGGCCGCCGCCCTCCGCGTCGCGGGTGTCGGGCCTGGGGTCGCCGCTGTCCCATGTGCCGTGGGCGGTGAAGGGCCGGTCGAAGGTGGCGGTGAAGTACACCGTGTGCTCGTCGTGTCCGGCGCAGAAGCCCCCGGCGCGCACCCGGCCCTCGATGGTCCGGTCGCCGACGACATGCACCTCGGAGTCCATCACGGACTGGTTGGCCTTGCCCGTGTTGAACAGCACGTTCGCCGCGCCGGTGGACGGGAAGGTGTAGCGCTGCCACCCCGTGCGCTCGGTGGCGGTGAGCTCGGCGTTGACGCCGTACTTCTTCAAGCCCACCCGGTAGTAGCCGGGGGTGGCCTTCTCGTCGTCGTGGCTGTACTGGGAGCGGTACGCGTTCGGGTCCACGGTGTCGACCGCGCCCGTGGTCGGCATGATGGGCAGCTCGCCCATGACGCCGCAGCCGACACCGGACAGGTGGGTCTGGCTGAACCCGTAGATCGAGTCCTGCTGGTAGTCGTAACCGCCCTGGCCGCCAGTGTCCGGGCTGACCTGGACCATGCCGAAGGGCGCGCTCGCACCGGGGAAGGTGTTCCCGAAGTTCTGGGTTCCGACGAACGGATTCACCAGATCGATCGGTTCGGCGGCCGCGGCGGCGGAGGGCTCGGCGAGTCCGAGCATTCCGCCGCCCACGAGCACGGCGGCCATCAGACCCGCTGTCACACCGGACGCGCGGGAGCGGATCGGTCTGAAAGCCAACCCCATGGGACATTTCCCTTCACTAACCGACAACGTTGTCACCGTTGTTGGGCGGAACCGTAACTGCTACCTGCCCAGATGTCACCGGGCGGAGCCGTAGAGCTCGAACTCGTAGATCGAATATCCGAATTGCGTAGCTCGTGTCAGGCCGCGCATCCGGACAAAACGGGTTCCGGGGGCGTCCAGCCTCAGGGACTCGGTGCCGCCCTTGCTCTCCGACACGGTGGCCGACGTCGTCCAGTGGACGCCGTCCGGGGAGGTGAGGATCTCGTAGGCGGCGGCGTGCGCGGCCTCCCAGCGCAGCACCGCCTTGCTCACGTGCTCCGAGCGGGGCAGCTCGACCTGCAGCCACTGGTCGTCCGACCAGGGAGAGGACCACCGGGTCGAGGTGTCGCCGTCGATGGCCTTGTCGGCGCCGAACCGGGGGAGGTCGTCCTCCACCTGCGAAGCGGTGGCCACCGCCCCGTTCGACGCCAGCGCCACATTGGTGGTCGAGGCCTTCGGCCAGACGGTCACCACCATGGGGACGGTGACCTTCCCGGTCTTGCCCTGCACCGTCACCGGGACCTCGTGGCGGCCGGTCGGGGCGTCGGCGGTGACCGCGACCTGCAGTCCCAGCTCGGCCTGGGCACCCCGAGGCAGGGTGATCGTGCTGCTGCTCGGGGTGACCGCAATGCCCTCCGGGGCGTCCACCGACACCGTCACCCGCTCGTCGCTCGCCCGGGCGGCGGTGACCACCGCGGTGGCTGCGCCCTTCTCGCCGGTCTCGAGGTCCAGCGCCGGCGGTACGAGCGAGAGTTCGGCGGGCGGGGCGTCCGCGTACACCGGGACGACCTCGGTCACCACCGGCGGCGGGGAGCCGGCCGACCAGACCAGCCTGATCGCGGAGGCCTTCGCGCCGCGGGCGGAAACCGCCGAGTACCGCCCGCCGGAGAGCTGGCCGACGTCGATCCAGCGCGCATCCGATCCGCTTCCGGTGCGCACCTGCACCTTCCCGCGGGCGGGATCGCTGCCGCGCTGCAGGACCCGTACCTGGTCCAGCGGGCGGTCCTCCGCCAGGGTCACGGTCAGTGCCTCGCCGGCCTTGGGGGCCCGGGAAGCCTCGTACGAGGTGGTGAGGTTCTCGTCGGCCGCCCGCGCGAGGGCTCCGCCCGTGGCCCCTGCGGGCTCTCCGGAGACGGTGGCCTCGTCGCCGCGGTGGACGGTGATCTCGCGTACCACCACCCAGTTGTTCTGCGACGCGGTCGCCCGCAACCGGATGTAGCGAGCGGTCGTGCCCGAGGGGAGCTCGGCCTTCACGGTCGGCGTTTCGCTGAACTCCGGACCGCGCTTCCAGCTGGTGCCGTCGGTGGAGTACTCGACGACCCCCTCGTGGATGTAGTCGTCCGGGCTGTCGCTCTTGGACATCTGCACCTCGATGCCGCTGACCTGCCGGACCTTGCCCAGGTCGACGCCGACGTGGTGACCCGGCCGGGCGGAAGCGGCGCCCCAGAAGTATGTGTCCGGGTCTCCGTCGACCATGTTCGAGGTGGGGAACCGGTCGTCCAGAAGCGGCAGGTTGGTAACCGGGGCCACGTTGCTGAGCCCGAGCCACCGGGTGTTCTCGGCGATGGCGTCCCGGATGAACTCCTCCATGACCGGGTCGATCTCGACCTTGAACTTGCGGTTCGGATCGAGGCCGGTCCAGGTGTACGACCGGGCCTTGTCCATCAGCCCGGGCAGGGCCAGGCGGTCCGCCCAGGCGTCCTCCCCGCGGCCGGCGCGCTGTGCCTGCAGCATGTCCAGGGCGGTCAGCGCGGCCTTCCCCCAGGCCCGCGTGGCGTCGAGCCAGGGCTTCGTCTCCTCCAGGAACCCGGGGTTGTCGAAGCGCTCACGGAGCACCTGGGGCGCGCTGTACACCCGGTCCAGGGCGCGGCGCAGCGGCGCGGCAGCTTCGGTCTGCCCCGTCGACCACGCCGGCCAGAACTTCTGGACGTCCCGGGTCAGTTCGGGCGCGGGCCGGGGATCGAGCCGGGAGGAGTGGTTGACGTCGCCGAAGGCCTGCAGGGCGATACTGGTGCGCTCGTCGCCGCCGGCCATCTCGGTGAGACCAGCGACCCAGGAGCGGTCGGGGTCGTAGGCGCTGTCGTTCCAGGTGTAGTCGGCGACGGTGAACAGGGAGGTGTGCGACGCCTGCGCCTGAGGCATCGGGTTGGCGGTCAGGCCCAGGGTGGATGCGGAGAGCCCGGGCTCCCGCCCGACCAGCGGGCCGAGCAGCAGCCGCCCCTGCACATAGTCGTTGACCGGGTAGTTGTCCCAGAGCAGGATCGGGTGGGCCCACACGTCGTGGGCCGCGGCGGCGTCCTTCCGGGTGATGGTGGGCGCGATCACGTCGAGGCCGGTCCACTGCACGACCACGTCCTGGTCCATCGACTCGGCTATGCCCTTGGTGTAGTCGGTCTTCGAGGCGCCCCAGTACTCGGTCGGCACCATCTGCAACGGCTCGGTGCCGGTCCGGGCCTCGATGAAGTCCCGCTGCACCCGGTTGACCACGCGGGTCTGGGCGGCGGCCGAGGCCGCGGGTCCGCTGCCGAACTCGGCGGCGTCCTCCGCGCAGTTCCACTTCTGGTAGTCGATATCGTCGAAGGCGACGACGAACGTGCGCACGCCGATCGACCACAGCGACTCGAACTTGTTGATCATCGCGTCGGTCTCGGACGCCTTGGAGTAGCAGATCGACAGGCCCGGGGAGATCACGTAGACGAAGTTGACATGGTTGGCGCGGGCGCGGTCCACCAGCTCGCGGATCCGGGCCAGTTCGTCATCCGGGTAGGACTTGCGCCACTCGGCACGCAGATAGGGGTCGTCCTTGGGCGTGTAGACGTAGGTGTTCAGCTTGTGCCGGCCCGCCCAGTCGAGATGGCCGAGTCGCGTCTTGTGGGTCCACGGCGGGCCGTAGAAGCCCTCGACCACACCCCGCCATTGCAGCGACGGCCAGTCGCGGATGACGGTGCCGCGCAGTGACACCGTGTCGTCATCGTCGTCGGAGGCGGCGGGCAGGAGCCGGCGCAGCGTCTGGGCGGCGTAGTACGTGCCGTCGGTGTCGACCCCGTCGAGGGCGATACGGGACCGGCCGTCGCCGCCCTTGCCGACCGCCAGCACATACCCCTCGGCCGCCATGTCCTTGGTGCCTTCGACCCCGAGAGCACTCAGCGCCCCCGCGGTCGCGGAGTTCTCGTCGCGTCCCCCGACGTACACGGTGAGCTGGTCGCTGCCAGTGCTGTCGGCGCTGTCGCCCGCGTCGACCTGCCGGAGTGTCTGCACCCCGGCGCGCTCGAGCGCCTTGCGAACCACCGTGAGCGCGGCGGCGTCGGTCTTCTCCCCGGTGACCACGGTGGCCTTGGTCGGTATGCGGACGGTTTCCGAGCGGTTCTTCACCGACTGCGGGGTGGGATACACCCCGGACCCGCCGCCGTCCGTCTCGCTCGTCGAGCCGGAGGCCGGAGCGGCCGAGGCCCACTCCTCCACCGGACTCAGTACGCCGCCCATGAGGAGAACGGCGAGCAGGCACGAGGCCACCCCAGCGGTGCGGGCGGACAGTGCCCCGGAACGCCGTCGGTGGTGATGCGTCCTCGCCATGTCCCCTCCTTAAGAATCTTCCGACTCTCGCTTTGACAACGTTGTCGGCGCGCGAATGTGGGCGAACAGTACCGCCTGGCGCAACACCGGTCCAGACCTCTTGACTATTGGTCCAGACCTTTTTAGGCTCCGAAGTCTGCGGTGAGTGTGACATGGCAATATCCATTGATCTATCGCCTCGTCGCGCTCCCCGGGCGGTGCAGGATCCCCAACCACCATGGCTCTCCCCACACCAGAGCCATTTCGACTCGAGGAGCACCCTTGAGACGTGCACTGAACGCAGGGAATTCAGCACGGCGCAGATTAGCGGCGCTGCTCACAGCGTTGCTGCTACCCCTCGCGGCCATGATCGGCCTGGCCGCCCCGGCTCAAGCGGCCAGCGCCACGGCCACATTCACCAAGACCTCCACCTGGGACGGCGGATTCCAGGCCGAGTTCAAAGTCAAGAACACTGGAACCACGGCAATCAGCGGCTGGACCGTCGAGTGGGACTTCCCATCCGGCACCACCGTCGGCACGTACTGGGATGCGCTGGTCAGCAGTTCCGGAAACCACTACACGGCCAGGAATCGGGAGTACAACGGCAGCATCGCCCCCGGCGCCACGGCGAGCTTCGGCTTCGTCGGCCACGGCGACGGCAGTCCGTCGGCCTGCAAGCTCGACGGCGGCCCGTGTGATGGCTCCGGCGCCGATACCGCGCCCAGCGCGCCCAGTGCACCCATGTCCACCGGCGTGACCTCCACCTCGGTCTCGCTGAGCTGGGACGCCGCCACGGACGACAAGGGCGTCAAGAACTACGACGTGCTGCGCGACGGCACGGTGGTCGGCACCGTCACCGAGACCTCGTTCACCGACACCGGTCTGAAGCCCGACACCGAATACCGCTACACGGTCAAGGCCCGGGACACCGCCGACCAGCTCGGCCCCGCGAGCCCCGCGACCACCGTACGTACCTCCGCCGCCGGTCCGGACGAGCCGCCGGCCGCGCCCGGGGCCCCGCAGGCCAGCGAGATCACGGACACCAGCGTCAAGCTGACCTGGACCGCGGCCACGGACGACAAGGGCGTCAAGAACTACGACGTCTACCGCGGCGCGGTTCTCGCGACCACCGTCACCGACACCAGCACGACCGTCACCGGCCTGACCGCCGGCACGGACTACAGCTTCACCGTGCGCGCCCGCGACACCGCCGACCAGGTCGGTCCCGCGAGCGCCCCGACGACCGTGCGCACTACCGGTGGCGGCCAGCCGAACGCCGACTACTTCAAGGTCGGCTACTTCACCCAGTGGGGCATCTACGGGCGCGCGTACCCGGTGAAGAAGCTCGACACCACCGGCGCAGCCGCCAAGCTGACCCACATCAACTACGCCTTCAGCAACGTCCACCCGACCGAGCACACCTGCATGAACGGCGTCACCAAGGCCACCACGCCCAACCCGCAGGACCCGAACCAGGGTGACGGCGCCGGTGACTCCTGGGCCGACTACGAGCGGAGCGTCGGGGCCGGAGACTCGGTCGACGGCGTCGGCGACACCTTCGACCAACCGCTCGCGGGCAACTTCAACCAGCTCAAGAAGCTCAAGGCCAAGCACCCGCACCTGAAGACCACGATCTCCCTCGGCGGCTGGACGTACTCCAAGTACTTCGCCGATGCGGCCGCCACGGACGCCTCGCGGCAGAAGTTCGTGAAGTCCTGCATCGACATGTACATCAAGGGTGATCTGCCGGTGGTCAACGGGCGCGGTGGCAAGGGCGTCGCGGCCGGGGTCTTCGACGGCATCGACCTCGACTGGGAGTGGCCGGGCGCCGAGGGCCACCCCGGCAACCACTGGTCGGCCGCGGACAAGAACAACAACACCAAGCTGTTCGCCGAGTTCCGCAAGCAGCTTGATGCACTGTCCGCCACGACCGGGAAGAAGTACCTGCTGACCGCCTTCACCCCGGCGGACCCGGCGAAGATCGAGGCCGGCTGGGACATCACCACGAAGGACGGCACACCCAGCGTGTTCGACTACATGGACTTCGCGAACGTCCAGGGCTACGACTTCCACGGAGCGGGCAGTGACAACTCCTGGGAGCCGAACCGCACCGGTCACGCGGGCAACCTCTACACCGACGAACAGGACCCGTACCCCTTCCACTTCAGCGTCGACAACGCCCTCAAGGCCTACCTCGACGCCGGGGTCAATCCGCGGCAGCTCACGATCGGCCTCGCCTTCTACGGGCGCGGCTGGCAGCAGGTCGAGGACGGCGGAGTGAAGGGCGAGTGGCAGAAGGCGAACGGGGCCGCCCCGGGACAGTTCCCGGAGGAGGCCGGCACCCGCGGCTACGACAACCTCATCGCGTCCGTACCGGGCCTGACGGTGCATCACGACGAACAGTCGGTGTCCACCTTCGGCTATACCGGTGCGAACGGGCAGTGGTGGTCGTTCGACGACGCCTGGTCCATCGGCAAGAAGACCGCGTGGATCAAGAGCAAGGGCCTGCTCGGCGGCATGGTCTGGGAGATGTCCGGTGACAGCGGCACTCTCATGACCGCGCTCGACAACGGTCTGAAGTAGTACCGAAGCACGTCCGAAGAACTGCCGGGGAGGCGGCTACCGCCCGCCGCCTCCTCGGCTCCTCCGCGCCCTGGGGATCCCCGGTTTGTACGCCGCAGGCGAGCCCCGGATCCGCGCCGGCGGCGGCCCGGTGGCCCGGTCATGGCCGCATGTCATCGCCCGGAGCCAGCCGGGTCACCACCTCGGTGAGGGAGGCGCAGAGGTTCTCCAGCCGTTGACGCGTGTTCTCCCGCTCGGTGACCAGCGCCGACAGGAGCAGCGCGGTCAGCGCCACACAGCCGTTGAAGGCCTGCAGGATGACCATCTGCTCCAGCAGGCTGTGGACCTCGAAGGGGCCTCTGCCCAGCGCCGCCGCGGTGATCGTCAGCACGGAGATGATCAGCGTGCAGGGTGCGGCGCCGGCCAGCCGGAAGCGGAACGCCGCCCAGATGAGGAACGGGAAGGCGAGGAAGAGCAGCTGCACGGTGCTCCACAGGGCCAGCGTGCTCACGAAGGCCGTGCCGAGCCCGAGCGTCGCCGCCTCCGCCCACCTCAGTGAGGGCTTCTCCCGTGGCAGCGGGGTCATGCGCAGGGTGAGGAGCAGCGGTGTGATCACCAGGACGCCCATCGCATCGCCCGTCCACCACACCGACCAGGACGGCCAGAACTCGCTCGCCGACAGGTCCTCGAGGAGGACGAGGGTGCCGCTGCCCACCGTCGCACTCACCAGCATCCCGACCATGGCGCCGAGGAACACCAGCGCCAGCGCGTCCCGCAGCCGGTCCAGCTCGGTCCGGAATCCCGTACGCCGCAGCAGCAGGTAGGCACTCACCGGCGCGAGCGTGTTCCCGACCGTGATCGCGAGGAGCGCGGCCGCGGACCAGCCGAGCGTGACATTGACCAGGAACGCGCCGAGTGCGATCCCCGGCCAGATGCGCAGGCCGAAGAGGAGCAGTGCGGTGAGGGCGATGCCGGTCGGCGGCCAGAGGGGCGTGACCTGGCCGCGTACGAGCTCCTGGAGCAAGCCGAGCTTGCCTGCGCCGAAGTAGACGGCCGCGACGGCGAGGATCACGAAGGCCTCGGCCGCGTACCGTCGGGGGCTGTCGTATCGCGCCGCAGGCATGGCCACGGGATTATCAGAACCCCTCGCGCCGCCGGACTCGGGGCGTGACACACGGCTGTGGGGCGATCAGGTGTGACTCCGGGTGCCCGGGTCACCCACCGGAGTCAGCGAGCTCGCCGTGGCGGAGGACCAGCACGGCCGCGTCATCGGTGTGCCCGGTCATGTCGGCCACCCTGATCACCGCTTCGGCCAGCTCGTCGGCGTCGGCGTCGAACCCCGCGCGCACCAGCCGGGTCACGCTCTCCAGCCCCCGCTCGATCGGGCAGGACGGCCCCTCCACCACTCCGTCGGTGAACAGCACGAAGGCCCCTTCCTCGGTGAGCAGGTGCCGGGTCACCGGATAGTTCTCGCCGGGGAGGATGCCCAGCGGCAGCCCGCCCTCGTCCAGCACGACGGTGGAGCTCCCCCGGCCCATGGACCACACGGCCGGGACATGGCCCGCGCGGGAGGCGGTCAGCTCCGCCGTCGCCGGGTCGAAGCGGAGGAAGGAGCAGGTCACGAAGAGGCCGGAGCCCATCGACAGGAGCAGATCGCTGGTCCGGCCCAGGACCTCGCCCGGGTCGGTGGTGGCGAAGGCGATGGCGCGCAGACCGATCCGGACCTGCCCCATGACGGCCGCGGCCTCCACACCGTGCCCTTCGACGTCACCGATGGCGAACGCGAGGGTGCCGTCGGGCATGGGGAAGACGTCGTACCAGTCGCCGCCGATGTCCAGGCCCGCCCGCGCGGGCGCGTAGCGTGCCGCGGTCTGCAGACCGGGCAGGTTCGGCAGCTCTCCCGGGAGCAGGCTTCGCTGCAGCGCGACGGCCAGGTCCACATGGGCCTGTTGCAGTTTGATCCGCTCGTCGATCCGGCCGGCGAGATGACCGAGCGTCTGCAACAGCTCGTCGGCGGTAGCGGGCGGGCGGGGGCGGTTCAGAGCCATCGACCGCTCCGGGTTCGTCCGATTTACGCAGTACGTAACGTTACCGCCGTTGCGTTACGGAAGCTCCCTGAGTCACATCACCGCAGCTCACGAACGCGGGTGATCGCCGTCCGTCCGGACCGGGTGCCGATGGCGATGTGCGGCTTCTTCGCCGGATCCACCCAGGTCAGGATCGCCGCCATGGCCGATGCCGGGACGGATGCGCAACCGGCTGTGGCGCCGCGCCCGTTCACATGCAGAAAGATCCCGGCGCCCCGGCCCCTGACCGGCTGGTCGTAGTTGAAGCCGATCACCAGGGCCGGGGCGTACTGCGTGCGGTACGAGGCGAGGCGCTCGGCCTCTTTGGCGGCGCAGTCGCGCGGCAGTGGCTCGACCCAGCGGTTGTACGACCTGGACCGGCCGTCCTGGCACCACCAGGAGCGATGGGTGATCCGGCGGTACGGGACGGACGTGCCGGCGGGGGGCCGGCCGATGCCGAACGCGTACGGCAGGTCGTACAGGCCGGTCGGTGTGGTGGCGGTGTACTGCTTCCGGGTCCTGCCGTCGGCCAGGCCGCCCGCCCCGAACCGCGCGGGGCTGGATCCCGCCTTCCGCCACCGTTCCTTCCGCTTCTCCCACCAGATCACCGTGCCGGTGGTGGCGGCGAGCCGTGGGGCCACGGCGGTGATCAGCTGGGTGCCCCCGCCGGTGTCGGCCATGCGGGCGGGCAGAGGCGCGTCGGGGCTCGGGGCAGGGGCGGCCGCGGCGAGGAGCGGGAGAGCCGCAGCCGTCGCCAGGGCCCGGCGGACGAGGGTGCCGGGTGCCATGCGTCAGCCGAGGTCGGACGGGCTGGACATACGGTGCTGGTTGTCGCTGAAGACGTTGCCGTGGCCGGTCCGGTCCCAGAACAGGCCGACGGGACGGTTGTCCAGCGCGACGTTCTGCACGACCCGGTTGTCCCGAGGCGTCGCGCCGCCCCGTGGTTCGGTGGAGAACACCGCAATGCCGCCGGTGGCGATCGACGGTCCCGTCGGGGCGTTGTGGCGGACGTCGTTGCGGTGGACATGGACGTCGTGGACCCCGGCGAGGGCGATGCCGACCCCGGACGTGGCCGGCGTGTCCCCGCGGGCCGGACATGCCCGGGTGTTGCGGTGGACGGCGTTGTCGCGGATGTTCAGCCTGCCGCCGGGGACCGCCCCGCGGCCCGTGTTCAGGGCGACGATGCCGATGCAGTTGCCGGTGGCAGTGTTCCTCGCCGCGGTCATGCCCGTGGCGTCGCGGATCATGATCCCGACGGCGTTGCCGGAGGCCCTGTTGTCACCGATCCGGGCCGCGGCATCGGGGGAGTCACCGAGGTAGACCCCGGCGTCGCCGGAGCCCGTGGCGGTGTTGCCGGTAAGGACCGTTCTCGTGCTCGCGAAGGAGGCGATGCCGTACTCGCGGTTCCCCTCGGCGTGCACGTTTTCGACCAGCAGTCGGTCCGTGCCGAGGCCGATCACTCCGCTGCCGCGGAAGCCACGCACCCGGAAGCCCTTGATCGTCACATGGCCGACGATCCGCGTCGACACCTTGGGGCGGGTGTACGGGATCCTTCCGCCCACGCAGAAGCCGGAGACGTCCTGGCACGCGCTGTCCTGCGGCTCTCTCGGCGGCGTCAGAAGACTCCCGCCCTCGGTCATGCCCGAACCCAGGACCGTCAACGGCTTGTCGATGCTGACGCTTTCTCGGTAGTGACCCGGGTGGACGAAGACGGTGTCGCCGGGGCGTGCACGATCCACCGCGTCCTGAATCGGGGTGCCCCTGCCCGGCGACACGTGATGCACCGTCCGCGACTTCGAGTGCTCGTCGGTGTCGGTCGCACCGATCGCACCCGAGGAGGCGGCATAGAGCAGCAGCGCGCCCGCGACGAGGGCGCAGGCCAGTGCGGTACGGGTGGGTGTGCCCACCATGGCGGCCTCCAGAAAGACAGCGAGCGGGACCGGTGCGGCCGATCGTTGACTTATCTCGAGGCGACAGCGATTAAAAGTAATGGCTGATTATTCACTCGTGCGGTCTATGAGGCTTGCGCTAGGGCATCGCGGGATGCCTCCAACGATCGGTGGTGTCCCCCGACTTGGTCGCATCTCTCCGCGGTGGGGGAGTGGCGTGGCACGCCCGCTACCTCCCCCTAGCGTTAGTCCCCCTGGGCCTAGCGGCCCGGGTGGGGGGTACCCCCCGGCAGCGGGCGGGCGCGGTCGGCGTCCACGAGCGGGGCGAGCAGCTCGCCGTACTCCTCGAGCCGGGGAGCGATGTCACCGGCCTCGAAGGACAGTTGCCCGGGGTCCGTACAGTCCGCGATCTCCTCCCAGGTGACCGGCGCGGACACGGTCGGGGCCGGGCGGGCGCGGAGCGTGTACGGGGTGGCGGTGGTCTTCGCGGCGGTGTTCTGGCTCCAGTCGACGAAGACCTTCCCCGGTCTCAGGTTGCGGGCCATGCGGTGCACCACCAGATCGGTCAGCGTGCGCTCCGCCTCGACCGCGAGCCGCTTCGCGTACGCCGTGACCTGCTCGGACGGGACGGGCTCCAGCGGCGCGAGGATGTGCAGGCCCTTGGAGCCGCTGGTCTTCGCGAAGACCTCGAGGCCGTCCGCCGCCAGCCGCTCGCCGAGCCACTGCGCCACGGTGCAGCACTCCACGATCGTTGCGGGTGCGCCCGGGTCGAGGTCGAAGACGAGCCGGTCGGCCACGCCCGGTGCGTCCGCCTTCCACTGCGGGGTGTGGAACTCGGTGACCAGGTTCGCCGCCCAGATCAGCGTCGGCAGGTCCTGGACCAGGACGTGCCGCCCGGTCTCCCCGGCGCCCGATCGCGGCACGATGGCCGTCCGCACCCAGTCGGGCGTGCCCAGCGGCAGGTTCTTCGCGAAGAAGTGCTCGCCCTCGGCTCCGTCCGGATAGCGGAGGAAGGACAGGGGACGGTCGCGGAGGTGGGGCAGGATGGCGGTGGCGCAGCGGGCGTAGTAGTGCAGCATCTCGGCCTTGGTGAACCCGGTCGGATACAGCACCTTGTCCAGGTTGGACAGCGCCAGACGCCGCCCTTCCACCTCCGTCATCGGGGACATAGCACGAGAATCCCACGAAAGTCATGAATGCCGCGATTGATCTGTGAACGGCAAGGGGCCGGGTGACCTGGGGCCAGTGTCCTTCCGTCTCAGGAGGCGTGGGCCTTGCGTCGGGCGGGCTTGGCGGTGAGGGCCTTGATCAGCTCGTCCCGGCTCATCGAGGAGCGACCCGGGATGCCGGCTTCGGAGGCGCGCTGATAGAGCTCCGTCTTGCTGAGGCCCTCGAGCTCCGCCGCCTTCGAGGGCTTCTTCTCGGTCTTCTTCGTGGTGCGGGCGCCCCGGCGCTTCTCGGCCGCCTCCGTCAACTGCGTCGGCTTGCGTTCGGCGCCTGCCTTCTCCTTCTTCTCCTTCTTCGCGCCGGCTTCCTTGCCGCCCCTGGCCTTGTCGACGCTGGCCTGCAGGGCGTCCATCAGATCGATGACGTTGGTGGAGCTCGGCGGCGGCTCGCCCTTCTCGAAGGTCTCCCCGGTGCGCTTGGCCTCCACCAGTTGCATCACGCGCTCCTGGTAGGTGTCGTGATACTCCTCCGGGTCCCAGTCCATGCTCAGCGCCTCGACCAGTTGGACCGCCGTCTGCAGCTCCTTGTCGGAGACCTGCGTCTGCTCCGGGAGGCTGCCGATCTCCCGGTGCGGGTCGCGGACTTCGTCGGCCCAGTGCAGCGTGTGGATGGACAGCACGTCCCCCTCCGCCTTCACGGCGACCAGGTACTCGCGGTTGCGCATGACGAACGTGGCGATCCCCGCCTTGTTGGACCGTGACAGGGCCTCGAGCAGCAGGGCGTACACCTTGCCGTACTCCTTGCCCTTCGGGGCCAGGTAGTAGGTCCGGTCGAAGAAGATCGGGTTGACCTGCTCGAGGTCGACGAATCCGGTGATCTCCAGCCCCTTGGAACGGCCGGGGGCGATCTCGTCCAGTTCCTCGGGCTCGACCACCACGTACTCGTCCCCCATGTCGAAGCCCTTGACGATCTCCTCCAGGGGGACCTCCTTGCCGGTGCGCTCGTTCACCCGCTTGTTGCGCACCCGGTCGGACGTTCCGCGCTGGAGCTGGTTGAAGCGGATCGTGTGACTCTCCGTGGCGGTGAACAGCTGCACCGGCATGGCGACAAGACCGAATGAGAGAGCACCGCTCCAGATTGCCCGCGCCATGGCCCTCCACCTCCTTGTTCCCTCCCATCGCACTCCCCATGACCGGTGATCGCATCCCGGCGCCCGAGGGGCGGTGACAAGGCGTGTCAGGTGGCGGACGGGCCGGCGGTCGCCGCGGGGCGCGGACGCCGCAGCGCGTAGGCGGCACCCGCGCCGGCCGCGAACAGGGCGACGGCCGACACCGCCGTGGCGAGCCAGGTGGCACCGAGCCACTGGCCGCCGAAGTAGCCGAGGCCGACGCTGTATCCCGCCCAGGCGAACCCGGCCAGCGCCGACCAGGGCAGGAACTCGGCGGCTTTGCGGTGCATGGCCCCCGCCCCGAGGCTGACCACCGAGCGTCCCGCCGGCGCGAAGCGAGCGATCAGGACGAGCGTGCCGCCGCCGCGCATCAGCGCGCCGCCCAGCCGCGCCTGAGCGCGGGTCAGCCGCCGGGACCGGGCGATGGCGCGGTCCAGCCGGTCCCCGCCGCGCCACGCCAGCCGGTACGCGACCAAGTCGCCGAGGCACGAGGCGGTCGCGGCGCACAGCATCAGGGCCAGAATGTCGGGGACGTCGGGGTCGACGCTCGCGGCGCCGACGGCGTCCGCGGCCCTCCTCGTTCCGGCGGCCGCCGTCGCGGCGGCGATGACCAGCACGCCGCTGGGGAGGACGGGGAGAAAGACGTCCAGCAGGACGGAGACCCCCACGATCACATAGATCCATGGGGTGACGACCAGCGACCCCAAACTCTCCAGCAACGTCACTCCCTGTCCGGTCCCCCGCCGCGACGTCGCTGGGAAGCGGCAGGAGCGGCCTCTACAGCCGTACAGCGTACGCGGGCGGGGGTCGGAGAGATCGGCAAGGGGAAGGGGTGTTGTTCGAATCACTCTCACCCCAAATCCACCTTGCGGCCCATCGGTGTTCCGGACCGACGGTGGAGCGACGCAGTGGTTTCAGGGCGTCAGACGGCGCTGGACTGACGCTCGGCGGCTGGCGCCGCCACCGCTGCCGGTGCACGGCGCTCCACGCCGAGGAGCCGGTCGAGGGCCCAGGCGCCGGGGCCGGTGAAGACGATCAGCAGGAAGGCCCAGGAGAACATCGCGGCGGGCTCTCCGCCGTTCTGCATCGGCCACAGCGCCTCGCCCTGATGGACGATGAAGTACGCGTACGCCATCGAGCCGGAGCAGATCAGCGCGGCGAGCCGGGTGCCCAGTCCGAGCAGGACCGCGGCGCCGCCGACGAGCTGTATGACGGCCGCGTACCAGCCGGGCCAGGTGCCGGTGGGAATGGTGCCGCCGCGGCCCATCGCGCCGCCGAGGACGCCGAACAGCGAGGCGGCGCCGTGGCAGGCGAAGAGCAGGCCGACGACGGCGCGGAAGAGCGCGAACACGTGGGGCTGGAAGCCGGTGAGCGATGCGGTGAGAGACCTGGGGGAGGACATGGCGAAGGATCCTTCGGTGGGGGACGGGATACCGAATGCGTGCCTAGCTAGGCCAGGTTGGCTGGCCTGATCAATCCTTTCAAGTTCAATATTTGGCCGTCGTTCCTGACCGGCGACCAGAACGTCCTGCACCGGGACAGTCCGGGCGGCCGGGGACATGCCGCGTCACAACGGTGCGCAGCGCCGCCCGGGCAGCGGGCCTGCAGAAGCCGCGGCCGTCCCCCTACCCCGCATCACGGGCCGACGCAGTCGGCGCGCCCGCCGCGGCTGCCCCACCCCGCGCATGCGCGGCATCCGGGAGCAGCTCCGGCTCGGCTGTCACCGGGGTGGGCGGTGCGATCTCGGTGTCGAGGACCGTCCTCAGCCGGGGTACGGAGTCCCCGCCGCGCCCGGCCGCCGGATTCGCCCGGCGATCCGCCGCCCGCTCGCCCCCGGCGCGCGCCTGGTCGAGCCGCAGCCGCGCCCCGCGTCCGCGCAGCGTCAGCGTCATGAGCTGGTTGCCGAACCACGGCCCGCCCGTCTTGCGCCAGCTGATCGCCGGAGGTCCGACCCGCCCCTGCCGTCCCACGCGGCCATGGCGCGCCATCGCGCGCCCCAGCCAGCGACCGGCCCGGCTCCAGCCGAAGCGGAAGCCGAGTTTCATCGATGCCGGGACGCTGTTGTGGACCGGCGAGCAGGTCAGCTGGAGCACCCGTGCCGCCGGCTCCTCGCCCTCCGGCCACTGCGGCTCCGCGACGTACGCATGGTGCACATCGCCCGAGAGCACGCACACCGTGGCGGGCCCGCCGTCCCCGCCAGGCCCTTCGCCGGACTCGGACGAGCCCCTGCCCGCCCGGGCGATCAGCTCCGTCAACGCGTCGAAGGACCGCGGGAAGGCCGACCAGTGCTCGAGGTCGCCGAGCTGCCGCAGCTTCTCGGCGATCCGCGCCCAGCGCGGGCCGCGCTCCCCGGCGCACAGCGCCGCGTTCCACCGCTCCACGTCGTCGATGGCGGGCGGCAGCAGCCATGGCAGCGAGGAGCCGATCAGCAGGTGGTCGTACGCGCCGGGGCCGCCGTCCGGCACCTGCTCGCGCAGCCAGGCCCACTCGCGGTCGTCGAGCATCGCCCGCTGGTCCTCGGTGAGCACCCGGGCGGCCCGGGTGTCCACCATCAGCAGCCGCGCGCGGCCTAGGTCGCGACGGTAGCTCCACCGCGTGAACAGCGGGTCGGCGTCGGCCCGGGTGGCGAATTCCCGGAGCAGCGCGGTCCCGTCGCGCGCCGCGCGCACCTCGGCGAAGAGCGGATCGGCCATCAGTTCGGCGGGAGAGAGATTGCCCAGGTGCTGGTAGACCCAGTACGACATCAGGCCCGAGACCACCCGCTCCTCCCACCACGGGGCGGTCCGCATCTTCTCGAGCCACGTGGCGCTGGTGTTCCAGTCGTCGATCACATCGTGGTCATCGAAGATCATGCAGCTGGGGACGTTGGAGAACAGCCAGCGCACATCCGGGTCCAGCCAGGACTCGTAGTAGAGGCGGGTGTACTCCTCGAAGTCCGCGACCTGGTTGCCGGGCGGTTCGCGCAGGTCGCGGCGGGCGCCGAGCCACTGGCGGATCGCCGTCGAGGTCTCGTCCGCGTACACCTGGTCGCCCAGCAGCACCAGGATGTCCGGCCGCTCGCCGTCCGGGTCGGCGGCGATCCGCGTGGCGAGCGTGTCGAGCGCGTCCGGGCCCACCGGGTCGTGGCCGGCGTCGGAGGGCGGCGCGGCCCAGCGACAGGAGCCGAAGGCGACCCGCAGGGTGGGCTCTCGGCCGGTCGGACCGGAGGGACCCGATGGCGAGGTATTGGCCTCCGGCGCCGGCAGCGTACGGATCGTGCTGGGCGGATAGCGGTCGTCCGTGCCCGGCCAGACCTCGACGCCGTCGAGGAGCACGCGGTACGGGGTGGCGGTGCCGGGGCGCAGTCCGACCACGGTGGCCAGCGCGTAGTGGTGCCCCGCGATCTCCCAGGTGCGTGCCACACCGCGGCCCGTGCCGCCTTCGCAGACGACTTCGACCGTGCAGGGTCGGCCCGTTTCGACCCAGACGGTCGCGCTCGTCTCGTCCACGTACCGCAGGAGCGGTCCCAAGAGCAGTCCGGCCATAGGCGCATGGCCTCCCTCCGTCGCGCCTTACGGTTCGTCGCACCGTACGGTACGGAACGACGGAGGGAGGTGGGGAGTTTCCTTCCAGGAGATTCCGCAGGTGTTCCGCCTCGCTTCGCCTCCGGACGGCTCAGCAGCGGTTGAGGACCCCGCTGAGCGCCGACTTTTCGGCGGAGTCGACCGACAGGGCGTAGTAGTGCTTCACCTGGACCCACATGCGCGCGTACATGCAGTGGTAACCGCCGACCGGCGGCAGCCATTCGGCCGGGTCCTGATCTCCCTTGGACTGGTTGACGTTGTCGGTGACGGCGATGAGCTGGGCCCGGGAGAGGTCGTTCGCGAAGCCCTGGCGCCGCGAGGTCGTCCAGCCGCTGGCCCCGGACCGCCATGCCTCGGCCAGCGGGACGACGTGGTCGATGTCGACGTCCGAGGCGGCGTACCAGGTGGCGTTGTCGTACGGCGAGAACCACTTGCCGCTGACCGCCGCACAGCTGGAGTCCTGCTGGACGTCCGTGCCGTCGCGCTTCAGGACGACCTCGCGGGTGTTGCAGCTGCCGCTCTGGGTGATCCAGTGCGGGAACTTGTCACGGCTGTAGCCGGTCGACGAGCCCTCCGGCTTGACCGTCAGCTGGCCGAGGTAGGTGCGGGCGGTGGCCGCGCTCGGCGGCGTGGGCGGGGCGGCCTGAGCGGTGGGGAGAACCAGCATCGTGGTGACGGCGGCCAGGGCGGACAGCCCGGCCAGGATGGGTATTCGACGCGCGTAGAACTTGCGCCGCACAGCTGTCGTGCGCGTACGGACCATGGCGAACTCCCGTGGGTGAGGGGGGTGGTGGCCGGTGAAGCGTGGCCATCGTCGCGGCGCCAGGTTTCCGTGGGGCAGGCGCCACGTAACAGCGTGACGACATGCTCACGTCATATCAAGACATGTGGTTCATGTGCGCGCCACCGCACGACCCCCAAGCCGGTGTTCGTGGGAGGGAGGCCAGCAGGCTTCGCCGTATCGTGGGCGGGTGCCCGCCGCCGACGTCTCGCAGCTCGCCGCCGACTCCACGCTGCTGCCGGTCAACGCGACACTCGGAGCCGTACTCGCCGTGCTGCTGGTCGCCGCTGCCGGTATCGCCGCGCTCGCCCGTCTCGCCGACGGCACCGGCCGCGGCTACCACCGCTCCGTCGCCGTAGCCGGGCTCCGTGCCGCGGTCCAGCTCGCCGCCGTCTCGTTCCTCATCGGCTGGGTGGTCCACGAGGTCCCCTTGCTGCTGTCCTTCATCGCCCTGATGTTCGCCGTGGCGGTACGCACCGCGGGCCGCCGTATCACCGGCAACCGCACCTGGTGGTGGGCCGTGGTCCCCATCGCCGCCGGAGTCCTCCCCGTCGTCGCCGTCCTCCTCCTCACCGGTCTCGTGCCGCTCGAGGGCATCGCGCTCATCCCGGTCACCGGCATCCTCATCGGCGGCGCGCTCACCGCCACCGTGCTCGGCGGGCGCCGCGCGCTCGACGAACTGCGCACCCGGCACGGGGAGGTCGAGGCGGGCATGGCGCTGGGACTGCTCGACCGCGACGCGCGCCTGGAAGTCGCCCGGCCCGCCGCCTCCGACGCCCTCCTCCCCGGGCTCGACCAGACCCGGACGGTGGGGCTGGTCACCCTGCCGGGCGCGTTCGTGGGCATGCTGCTGGGCGGGGCGTCACCGATGGTGGCCGGGGCAGTGCAGCTGTTCGTGCTGGTCGCGCTGATGATGGTGCAGGCGGTCGCGGTGGCGCTGGTGTTGGAGCTCGTCGCCCGTGGCCGGCTTCACCGGGACTGACGGCGTGAGGTGAGCGGCTGTTCGCCGGGCCTCAGGGGCTGATGTGCAGCCGGAGGGCGCCGCCCTCGAGGGCTTCAACCTGCACGTGGTCAAGCGTGGGCACGTGCACCGTCGGCCGGTACGCGGCCGCTCGGGCGCCCACACCCACGACCCGCATCCCGGCCGCGCGGCCCGCCGCCATGCCGACCTCCGAGTCCTCGAGGACGATGCAGTCCTCGGGGGCGAAGCCGAGCTCGGCCGCGCCCTTCAGGAAGCCCTCGGGGTCCGGCTTCCCGGCGCCCACGCGCTCGGCGGTGACCCGGACTTCCGGCATCGGAAGTCCGGCGGCACGCATACGGGCCTGGGCCAGGCGCTCGTCGGCGGATGTGACCAGGGCGTGCGGCAGGTCGGCGAGTGCCGCCAGGAAAGCCGGTGCGCCGGGGACGGCTACCACGCCGTCGACGTCCGTCGCCTCCTGTTCGAGCATCCGCCGGTTGTCGGCGTGGTTCAGCTCCGCGGGGCGGTCGGGCAGGAGCAGCGCCATGGTGGCGTGGCCCTGCCGCCCGTGGACGTCGCGGAGCACGTCGTCGGGGTCCAGCCCCTGCTCCTCGGCCCAGCGCCGCCAGCAGCGCTCGACCACGGCGTCGGAGTCGACGAGGGTTCCGTCCATGTCGAGCAGCAGGGCACGGGTGGTGAGGGTGGTGATGGCCGTCATCGGCGTGGCTCCAGGGCGCGGCGGAAGAGGCAAGCGGTCCCGCCCGCCGGTCAGGGGAATGCGGGCGGGACCACTTTGTTCCCACACGATACAAAGCCCAGACGGTCCCGGCCAGCCCGCCCGGGTAACGACTCCGAAAACAATGGCCCGCCCACATTCGGCCGATGACGCCCCACACTCTCGTGAAGGGCTCAGCCTCCGCGACGATCCGCGTGTGGCCGTCACCCTGGCGAGAGGCAGGGCCTGCGCCGCGAGCCCGCGCGCGCCGCGGCAGCGGGTCCGCGAGCGTGCTCGCCCTCCGCGATGACCACGGCAGCAGCAGCTACCTCTGCCAGGGGTCCCGCACCGAGGGGGTGCCAGTACGCACTGCGGTGGCGGCTGTCCTGGCGGGGGCGCAGGCACTGCGGCAGTGCGCAGCAGGCTCCGCGGCAGCGGCCGCCCCGGCGAGGGGGATGCGCGGGGGAGCGGGCCGGGAGATCATCGTGCCCATGAACATCACAGTCCGGCTCGCGCAGCAGCAGGAGGCCGACGAGCTGCTCGGCCGCAGCCCGCTGGCCGCCCTGATCGGCATGCTTCTCGACCAACAGATCCCCATGGAATGGGCGTTCTCCGGCCCGCACACCATCGCGCAGCGCATGCGCGTCGACGATCTGGACGCGCACGACATCGCCGTGCACGACCCGGAGGCGTTCGTCGCCCTGCTGTCGGCGAAGCCCGCCGTGCACCGCTACCCCGGTTCCATGGCCAAGCGCATTCAGCAGCTCTGCCAGTACCTGGTCGATCACTACGACGGCGATCCGCTCGCCCTCTGGCGCGACGTGAGCACCGGCAGGGAACTCCTCGCGCGGCTGAACGCACTCCCCGGCTTCGGCAAGCAGAAGTCCCAGATCTTCCTGGCCCTGCTGGGGAAGCAGTACGGCGTGACGCCCGAGGGCTGGCGCGAGGCGGCCGGCCCGTACGGGGAGGCGGGCTCCTACCGTTCGGTGGCCGACATCACCGGCCCCGAGTCGCTGGCCAAGGTCCGCGCCTACAAGCAGGAGGCCAAACGCGCGGCAAAACAGGCGACTTCGGGCCCGACCACGCCCGGCACCACACGCTCGTAACGGGCCGACACCCGCGCCCGCCGCGCTGCGCGATCATCCAAGGACGGAAGTCCTGCCTCGACGACTCTCGACGACAGCAGTACTTCCGGGGTGGACGCTGGCGCTGGACGAGCGCGGGCCGGCCGCTCCTACGAGGCTGGGTCGGGACCGTCCGGGGCCGTGGCCAGAGGCTTGCCGGCGATCTTGAGCATCCGCTCGATCGACGTCCCCGCGACCGCGCCCGGGGCGTACGGCTCTCCGACGACCAGGTGCGTCAGGTCGCCGGCGGCGGTGCCGTCCGCCAGACGGACCGGTGACCCCGAGTCACCCGGCGACGCCGCGCCGGCCCAGGAGAACGCATCGCTCCGCCGCTCGTCGCCTGGGCCGCGGTAGGCCACTACACCCGCCCGGGGTGTGCCGCCGGTGCCGATGACCAGGCCGTGCCCGGCATGCTCGACGATGTCGCCGGACTCCGGCGAACCTTGACCGGTCGGGCCGCCGAAGTACGTCATCGACGGGTTGACGTGCTCGGCCATCTCCGGCCGGATCTCGACGAGCGCGAAGTCGTCGCCCACGCCGTTGTCGACACTCTTGACCGTCTTGCCGATGTTCATCAGCAGGCCCGGCGCGGCGAAGATCGTGACCTCGTCACCGGGCTCGGTGCAATGTCCCGCGGTGCCTATGTAGTAGTTCGGTGCCTGGCCGAAGACGAAGTTCATCGTGCAGCCGGCGGGTGCGATCATCCAGGCGCCTGGGCGGATGCCGGTGAAGGCCAGCCCGCTGGACGGATAGGTGACGCCGTCGGGAAGGGGTACGCCCTCCCCCCGGTCGCCGGCCTCGACCACCTTGGCGTGCAACTGCGCGGTGTACCAAGCCGGTTTGGGCGCCGACAGCTCCTCGGCACCGGCCACGGCCTGCTGCAGGCCGTCGGTGAGCGCCCCGTTGGCCGGGACGGCGGCCATCACCAGGGTCGCGCTCATGACAAGAACGGCGAACACTCGCGACACCCTCATCTGTCCTCCTCCAAGGCTCCAGGGCGGCGCGCCACGAGGCTGCCGCTGTGTCCGGTGACGAGACGGACGATTGTTCGGGAGGCTTCCGCGGAGGTCAATGGGTTGGAGTGGCTCGTTCCGGTTCTGCAACGTCTCCTGCCGCCCAAGCGCGCCGATGGCGCAGTCGTCAGGAACGGGTGGCGAGGTAGGTGTGCCCTGCCTGCGCGTCGAAGGTGATCGTGTCGCCGGTCCTGGTGTGCGGTACGGCGGTTCCGCTGCCGGCGTCGACGAGGGTGTACGAGCCGGTGAACAGCCGATTGCGGACCTGTAGTTCGCCGGTCTTGCCGGCGGCCAGCCTGATCGCCGTGGCCGCCCGTGCCGCCCAGCGCAACTCGACGGTGACGTCGCCGCGGGCGCGCAGCCCCCGCACCGAGCCGGTCGGCCACGTCCCCGGCAGGGCAGGCAGCACATCGATCACACCGGTCTGGCTCTGCAGCAGCATCTCGGCGACGCCGGAGACCGCGCCGAAGTTGCCGTCGATCTGGAAGGGCGGGTGTGTGTCGAGGAGGTTGGGCAGGGTCGAGGAGCGCAACTGCTCGACGAGCAGCTTGTGCGAGCGGTTCCCGTCGCCGAGCCGGGCCCAGAAGTTGATCTTCCATGCCTTGCTCCACCCGGTGCCCGCGTCGCCGCGGGCGTTCAGCGACACCTTGGCGGCCTCCGCGAGGGCGCTGCCCCGGGTGATCTGCCGGCCGGGGTGCACCGCGAACAGGTGGGAGGCGTGCCGATGCTTGTCGTTCGGGTCGTCCCAGTCGGTCTTCCACTCCATCAGCTGGCCCCACTTCCCGATCCGGGTACCGGGGTCGAGCTTGGCGCGGGCGGCGGCGAGTTGCCCGCGGAAGGCCGCGTCGTCGCCGAGGACGTCGGCGGCCTCGATCGTGTTGGTGAACAGGTCCCAGACGATCTGCTGCGCCATCGAGGCGCCCGCGGAGAAGTCGCCGTGCTCGGGCGAGTGGCTGGGCGAGACGACGAGCTTGCCGTCGCGCGGATCGGTGTGCAGGTTCGCCAGCCAGAACTTCGCCGCGTCCTTCATCAGCGGGTACGCGCGCTGCCTGAGGTAGCTGACGTCGCGGGAGTACCGGTAGTGGTCGTACAGCGTCTGGGTGAGCCAGCCGGCGGCCTCGGGGAACCAGAAGGAGTTGGGGTGGTCGTGCACACCGGTGTAGCCGAAGGGGTTGGTCTCGTTCTGCACCATCCAGCCGCTCGTGCCGAACATCTCCCGGGCCGTCCGCTGTCCTGGTGCCTGGAGCTTCTCGACGAAACGGGTATAGGGCTCGACGGTCTCCGCGAGGTTGGTCGCGTCGGCCGGCCAGTAGTTCATCTGGAGGTTGATGTTGGTGTGGTAGTCGGCGTTCCATGGCGGTTTGACGGAGTTGTTCCATACGCCCTGGAGGTTCGCCGGAAGCGAGCCGGCGCGCGACGAGGCGATCAGCAGGTACCGGCCGTACGCGAAGTACAGGGCCTCCAGGGCGCGATCGGCGGCGCTCGCGCCGCCGGTGTACGCGGCCAGCAGGTCGTCGGTCGGCGTGTCCGGCATCGCCTGTCCGATGTCAAGAGCGACCCGGTCGAACAGCCTGCGGTGGTCGGCGACGTGGGCGGCGCGCAGCGCGCTCCAGCCCTGGGCGGCAGCGGCGTCGACGCGGGCGGTGACTCCGTCGTGGGGGTCCGCGCCGCGGTACTCCGGGTAGGTGTCGGCGTAGTCGGTGCCGGCGGCGAGCAGGAAGACCGCACTGTCGGCGTCGGTCACCGTGATCCGGTCGGTGCCGTCGACCCGGGTACCGCCGGTGGTGAGCACCCGGATCTGCGCCTCGAACCGCATGCCGTTCTGCTCGAGTGCACCGCGGACCGTCAGCCGCCCGTTCAAGACCGTCACCGACTGGTCATTGCGGGGTGAGGACACCCGCAGGGTGAAGGACACCTTGCCGCCGCGGTCCGCGCCGAGCCGCCCCGCGATGACGCCTGCCGGGTGGGAGGCGAAGTACTCGCGGCTGTACGCGATTCCGCCCGCGGTGTACGACACCCCGGCGGTCGCGTCCCGCACGCTGAGGTGGCGCCGGTAGCCGGTCGCGTTCGCCGCGCCGGCCACGTCGAGCCAGAGATCCCCGAAGGTCTGGTAGGCGCCGAAGCCGCGCCGGGCCTGGCCGAGCTTCTGGGCCACGGCCGACGGCTTCATCGTGGTCTGGCTGTCGATGGTGCGCCTGACGTCGTCCAGCGCACCCGGCCGCGGAGCCGACCAGTTGCCGTTGTCGTACCCCTCCTTGGAACCGGGGCCGCCCGTCCATAACGTCTTCTCGTTGAACTGCAGGTGCTCGGTCCCGGTGCCGCCGAAGACCATCGCACCGAGCGCGCCGTTGCCGATCGGCAGTGCCTGCCGCTCCCAGTTCGTCGCGGGTTCGTCGTACCAGAGCGTCATCGCCTCGCCGGGGGCTGCGGCCTGGGCCTCCTCCGGCCGGCCGCTTGCCGCCAGGGCGCCACCGACGATGGCCAGCGCGGCCAGTACCGAAAGCAGCCTTCTGCAGGCGATCATGGTGGGTCCTCCGCGGAACGAGAATCGACAGAACTCGATGGCGGCGGCCCGGGGCCCCTCCCTGGGGGCACCCTCAGCGTTAGCTGGGGGGAGATCAGACCTCTTCTTTGTCCAAGCCGCAGTTACCAGCAATTACGCCGATCTGATGGGGCCGCGGGATGGTGATTGGTCGGATGTCTTCCGGGAGTGTAGCGACGTGAACGTACACAGACAACGGCGGGCGGGACGGTTTCACCCCGTCTCGGCGTCAGGACCCGGCACTCCGGCAGAACGCCAGGGGCGGCCGCAGGCCGGCGGCGTGGTCAGCCCCGCTTCGGCGCGGCCTGCTGGACCACCTCGAACGACCAGAGCGTCGCGCCGGACGCCGCGGGCTTCGGCCGCTCGCCGCCGCCCTCCCCGGCCCCGCCGCCCTGATGTGCGGCCTTCATCGTTCCTTCCATCCACGCCGTGAAGGCAGCTTCGTCGCGCCATCGCGTGTAAACGAGGTACTGGTCCGTCCCCTCCAGCGGCCGCAGCAGCTCGAACCACTCGAAGCCGTCGGAGTTCTCCACCATCCCGGCCCGCGCGCCGAACCGCTTCTCCAGCACCTCGCGCTGCTCCTCGGGAACCGTCAGCACATTGATCTTCACAATGCTCATAGGGCTCATCTTGCCGTATAGCTCGGGGGCTCTAGCGCCGGGGTTTAACGTTCGATCTTGAAGCGGCGTGTGTTCAGGGTCGCCTGGCGGACCCGATGTGTGAAGTCACTGCTCCGAGCGATTCGGTCAATTCCCTTCGTCTTGTTACTGCGTAGCGCAGCTCTATATTCCCGATCAAGAATCAATACCATCTGCTCGATGAGATCCTCCGAAAAGGAATTCGTGTCGATGGCCAAGAATTCTCTCTCGGAGGGGCTTCTTTTCTTGGTGAGCGTGAAAGATGCCATGTAGGCGAGATGGTATCGCCAATTCTCTGCAGTATCCCCCAGTAGGGTGTTGTAATCCATGTATGAAGTCAGGAAGTTGCCGATTTCTCGATGTACTTGGAGAACGATTCGGTATAGGTCGAGATCCCGATCTGTAGAGAATATCTTCTCGTAGTGCGCGTCTTGCATGAGCAGACTCTCGGAGAATTTGAGTGCAGAGTGCGGCTCTCCAAGCGCGAAAGCCGTGAACTCCTGCGCAAGTCGTGCCATGCTTACGATCTGTTCGAGCTCGAATCCCAGATTCTTGTAGTAGTTGGCGCGGCGCTCGTAATAGAAGCCGCCGACTCTTGCAAGAGACTCCTCGATGTCTTTCTGGATCTTCTCCGTAGCGCGCAGGGCGCCCGGTGGCAGTTGAGTCTGGCTGTTTGTTGCTCTGATGATTCCATCCCGGGTGCTTGAGCCAGGGGGGACGACAATCTTGACGAGCAGTGAGCGATCTCGGTGCTGTTCGGATTGTTGGAAATGGCTGTAGATGAGGTGACTGGTCTGCAGGCCGTTAACTATTTGCGGGTCTTTCATGACGATCTTTTTGCCGGTAATTCTTGCCTCGGAGGCGACAATCGTCACACCATTGTTGAACCACCAGAAGTCATCCTTACTGGTGGAGTTCAGCGTCTCCCTGATAGCGCTGTTGACCGCTGTGCGGCCTGCGTAGTCTCGGACATTGGACTCAAAGAGTTCCAGGCGCAGCGCGTCGTTCGGTGCAGACAGGAACTTGCAATACTCGTCGAGGCGCACAAGGCAGACATACGCCTCCCCCAAGGAGGTGCTCATGGGAGTCTCGGTGAATACCAGCTCGCCGACAACAGTGGCTCCGCGGGCAGCCAATTCGCGGAGCTCCGCCGCACCGAGGTATTCAATCTTGCAGCGAGTGCCGGAAGCGATGCTCTCCAGCTCGCGGGCCAATCTATTGCCCTTGGCGCGCACGTTGGGATGTGGCGGCTCCGCCGACTTGGTTGCGTAGATTACCTTAATGCGAATTTTAGGGAACGATGACGCTAACTCTTCGAGGACGCGCAGGAATCGGCCGGTGCGATCCAGCAGCTTCGCATTGGTCGATTCGGAGAGTTTTCCGATATCGCGCCCCATGTTGAGAAGCAGGGGCAAGTGATAGTGGAGTTTCTCGAATGCGCTTTCCTGATAGCCGGGTGCTGTCTTGGCCTGCAGGATGACGAGGTCGATCTCGGGTGCTCGGCCGCCGATACGAGGCCGCCAATCGGCCGTTACGTATCGACCGTCTACGAGCACCCAGATCCCGTCAACGCCGCAGTCATGGGAGCCGTCGACGATTCCATCGCGTAACTCGTCGGTGTCAAGGTCCAAGTCCTGGAGGGCGTTATCGGCTGCGAAGTAGTTGAAAAAGTCTTCGAGTCGCAGGTTGGGTGCAAGTCTCAGGCGCTTATCTTCAAGGATTCGATCGAGTAGGCGCTGATCGTTGTTCTTTGGTGCCACCCGGCCCCCCTGGATTGCACGACCTAGACAAGGCCGCCCCATTCTCGCCAGCTGAACACTCTGTGTGCAAGGGCGCTGACAGGATCGGTCTGGTGGAGGCGCCCTCCCTGTGGAGGGCACGGTTCGTCCGCGCAGGGTGGCTCTGCTGGAAGGCGCGTGGTACATCAAGGCACCTGTTGAGGCCGGAGCAGCTCGAACCACTCGAAGCCGTCGGATCTCCACTATCTCGGCCCGCGCGTCGAAGCGCTTCTAGGCGCCTCGCGCTGCTCCTCGGGCACGGTCAGGACATGGATCTTCACGGATGAACTGGAAGATGTCTCGGTTTTTAGGCTGGGGAGGCCTCCGGCTTCCCGCGTTGCGGGGCAGGGCTAGCCGGATTGCTGCCGGGTGTTTCGGCGTCCATCACGGGGGTGCCGAGGCTGAGCTCGAGCCGATGCACGATCTCGGAGTTGAGGGATCGCCGGGCCGTGCGGGCCTGGGCGGTCAGCTGGGAGTGAATGTCAGAGGGGAGCCGTAGGGTGATGCGCACTTCGTCATCCATAGTCTCAACTGTAGTTGTAGAGTGGTGGCATGACGACACCAAAGCTAGCTGCGGGTACTGGGATCGCCCGGTACACCTACCGCCTCCGTGTGTCGTCGACCGCACGCGCCACGCTGCTGGGCGAGTGGGACCGGTGCAGGTGGATCTGGAACGAATGCGTCGCCCGGTCCAAGAAGGCGCACCGGGATGGCGAGAAGTGCGGACCAGCCCGGCTCGACAAGATGCTGACCGAGGCCCGGAGCGCGACACCTTGGCTCCGTGAGGGCAGCAGTGTTCCGCAGCAGCAGGTGGTCCGGGATTTCGGCAGGTCGCGAGCCAAGGCGCTGAAGGATATCAAGGACCGTCTTCCGATCAGGCAACGGGCGGGCATGCCGAAGCACAAGAGGAAGCACCTCGCGGACCCGACGCTGAACTACACCCGCCACGGCTTCCGGGTGAAGGACGGGCGCCTGCACTTGGCGGGTGGCTTGGTCCTGACGGTGGTGTGGTCCCGGGAACTGCCTGCTGACCCGTCGAGCGTGCGGATCTATCGCGACAGTCTCGGCCACTGGTACGCCTCATTCGTTGTGCCCGCCCAGGCCGAACCGCTTCCGGAGACCGGGCGCTGTATCGGCATCGATTGGGGCGTGACCGAGACCGCGACCACCACCAGCGACGAGCATGACCTCCCGCACGCCGAGCACGGTAAGAAGGCCGCGAAGAAGCTCGCCCGCTATCAGCGGATGATGGCTCGTCGTCAGCCGAAGCGCGGGCAGGCCGGATCAAAGGGCTACCGGCGGGCGAAGAGGCTGACAGCCAAGTTGCACAAGAAGGTGGCACGGCAGCGGCAGGACACTGCCCGCAAGTGGGCCAAGCGCGTAGTGACCGACCATTCTGTTCTTGCGGTGGAGGATTTCTGCCCGAAGTTCCTTGCCAGTTCCTCTATGGCGCGCAAGGCCGCCGATGCAGCGATCTCCGCCACCAAGCACGAACTGGTCAACATGGCACGCAAGCATGGCCGCACCCTGCGGCTTGTGCACCCAGCGCATACCACCATGGATTGCGGACACTGCGGAGCGAGAACCAAGCACGCACTGCCGCTGTCGGAACGTACCTACACCTGCACCGCGTGCGGAGCCGTTTCCCCCAGAGACAAGAACTCCGCCCGAGTGATGCTCCTCCGGGCTGGTCTGAACCCGGCTAGCGCTGATCGTGGAAGACCTGACGGGCCGCCGGTCCGCCAGGCTGCGTGAGCTAGGAATCCCCCATCAACCCGAAGGCTGGGATCCCCCGTCTTCAGGCCAGGGAGCAGTCAAGATGCTCATGTCGGCCATCCTGCCGTACTCGACCGAGCCCGCCCGGGGCAGGTCAGATGCTGTCGCCGCCGGTGATGCCGGGGGCGACGAAGCGGCGGTGCAGGGGCAGCAGCTCCGTCTCCGGCTCACCCACGATGCCGATCTCCTTCGCCGTCGGGCCCAGTTGCTCCGCGGCGAACCGCTCCCAATCGGCCTCGGTGTCCCACACGTCGAACACCCGGATCCCCTCGTCGTCGAAGGCGGCGGCATGCATGACGATGCCCGGGGGCGGCTCCTCCTCCCAGCGGATCCTGCTCCGCGCCGCTTCGTACTTCTCGGGCGTGACACCCGCCCAGCGCAACGACAGCAGTACGGCCATCGCAGTCCCTCTCATGTCGTGCCGTCGGCCTCGGCCGGCCGTACGCCGCTTCCACGACGACGGTAAGCGAGCCACCACGGCCCGTCGCTCCGGGACGGGCCATTCGAGCAACGCCTCCGACGATCGACACGAGGTGCGGATCTCCGCCGCGCCCCCTTAATGTTCGAGCCAACAAACAGCGGCAGTCAGGTGACACAGAGGTGTCCTGCGTCGGTAAACAGGGACCCTTGGAGATCCGTTCGAGGCGGAGGGGGAGCGGCGGCGCGTGGCGAACGCACAGAGGCGCGGCACGATGACAGCGGAGTCTCCGGAGTCACGGGTCCGCATGGCCTTGGGAGTCGTCTGGCTCCTGACCGCTCTGCTCACCGCCCGTCAGGCGGCAGCCGTGCTGCGGCTCCCGCCCGGCGAACGTCTCACCGAGCTGGAGACCTGGATAGGGCCGCACGGCGTCCTGCGCATGCCCGGCCCGCTGTACGAGAACGGCACCTTCACCGGTACGCCGTTCGCCGGGCTCGTCCTCAAACCGCTCACCCGCTCGGCAGAGCAGAGCCTCGGCGTCTTCTGGACGTTCGGCACCCTGCTGCTCGTCGTCGCCCTCGGTTTCGCCGTCGCCCGCGGCCTGCCCCGCCCGGTCTCCGGCCGCACCAGGCTCTTCGCCGCGCCCGTCGCCATCAGCCTGATGGTGCTCTCGCTGCCGGTCCGCAACACCTTCACCCTCGGTCAGACCAGCATCCTGCCCGTCCTCCTGGTCCTCCTCGCCCTCCTGCCGCAGGTCTCCGCACGCAGGTCGGGGACGCTCATCGGCCTGGCCGCCGCCCTCCAGCCGACCGCGTTACTGTTCGTCCCGCTGCTGTGGTTGACGGGCCGGCGGCGGGCCGCCGCGACGGCCGCCGGGACGTTCGGGGCGAGCTCGGCGTTCGCCTGGGCCCTGCTGCCGCACGACTCCGCCACGTACTGGGTGCACCACCTCGCCGGAGCCGGGCTCGGCGGACCCGCGAACAGCCTGCACAACCAGTCCCTGCACGGTCTGCTGCTGCGGTGGGGCCTCAGCGGAGTGACAGAAGTTGCGGTGTTCGCCGTGCTCGCGGTAGCCGTCGCCGTGATCGGCCTGCGGCGCGCCGCGCACTACGCGAACGACGGCCAGTTGCTCCTCGCCGCAGCGCTGACCGGCTGTGTGGCCGTGGCCGTATCGCCCACCGCCTGGCTGCATCAGCAGCTGTGGATCCTCCTCGCCGTGGTCGGCCGCGCCGGCAGACGGCAGACGGACCGGATGGTGTGGCCGACGGTCGTCGTGCTGGTGATGACCCTGAGCAGCACCGCTCTGGTGCCCAGGATCGACGGCGTCCGCGTCATCGGCGAGAACGCGCCGCTGCTCGCCGCGCTCGCCGCGGCCTGTGCCGTCCCCTTCCTCAGCCGCAAGTCCCCATGGTGGGACCGCGCGGTACCCGCGGAGTTCCCCGACCCCGCGCCTTCGTCCGCCCCGCGCCGCTGGATCCCCCTGCTGGGGTTCTGGCGCCGACCGCTGTCCCGCCCGAACCTGCTCCTCGAACTCCTCCTGATCCGCGTCGGCTACTGGGCCTATTCGGCCGTACGCCTGCCGGCCGCCGGCGCGCGCGGCAACGCCGAGGAGCACGGGCGGCAGATCCTCCGCCTCGAGCGCATGCTGCTGATGGATGTGGAGTACGCCTTCAACCACGCGGTGGTGAAGGTGCCATGGCTCGAGAGCGCCATGAACTTCGCCTACACCTCCTTCCACTTCCTCGTGCCGCTGGTGCTGCTCGGGTGGCTGTACCGGCGTCGACCCGCGATGTACCGATGGGCACGCACAACCCTCTCTTTGACGACGCTGCTCGCGCTCATCGGCTTCTGGCTCTACCCGCTCGCGCCCCCGAGGCTCATGCCGGGCCTGGGCTTCATCGACACGGTGAACGGCCCCCAGGACCTCGACAGCCCCGAATTCGGCGCGCTCACCAAGATTTCGAACCAGTACGCGGCGATGCCGTCCTTGCACGTCGGCTGGGCCCTGTGGTGCGCGATCGCCCTCGCCCTGATCGCGCCCTGGATGTGGCTCCGGATCGCGGGATTCCTCTACCCGCTGCTGACCGTCGTCGTGATCGTGGGCACGGCGAACCACTATCTGCTCGACGCGGTCGGCGGGGCCGCGGTCGTGGCAGCCGGCTTCGGACTGCAGTACGTGCTCCTGGGCGGCCGGCCGCAGCGCGACCCGGACCGACCGGCCCCGCGCAGAGCAGCGGAGGCGCCGGACCAGGACCCGCTGCCCGTACCCGGCCTCGGCGCGATGTCCCGCGTTTTCGGGGCGACGGATGCCAGGCGGAGCTGACTTCCGCCGCCCCGTCGGATCGCCGCGCTTTTCAGCATCCGCCGGACTGCCGCCCGCCGCCACTCGTACGGCTCGGGGGTGGGGCCGGCGTTAAGAGTTAAGACAGCCGCACATGAGCTGGACTAGACCAGATGAGGCGGCTACGTTCCCGTGCGGCCGACTCCGCTTTCCCCCCACGTAAGACACTGGCTGGTTGAGGCGCTTTGAGGCCTTCCCAGCCAGCGGGAGTGGCGATGCGTTCTCCAGCCCGTCGTGGCGCCATTCCTCACCCCATTCCCTGCAGGGCCTTGTCCTCGTGGGCATGGCCGAGGATCAGGACGGAGGCAACAGGTGCGCCATCATCACAGCTTGCGCAAGGTGTTCGTTGCAGTGACGGCATTAGCCGTCTCCATGGGGATTCCCACTCAACAAGCGACGGCGAAGGAGTCCGCGTTCGTCGTCGCAGGCGCTGCGGACATCAACTCCAGCGGTACCGTCATCGTCGGTTTCAGCCCCGCACCCGGCAGCACGAACCACGCGGTGCGCTGGAATGCCGACGGCACCGTGACCGATCTGGGCACGCTGCCGGGCGATGCCACCAGCGCGGCCAAGGCGGTCAACGACAAAGGCGTGATCGTCGGCGAGTCCGACACGCCCGACTACAAGCCCCGTGCGGTGCGATGGGACACCGACGGCGGCATCACCAAGCTGCCCTTGCTCCCCGGGGACACCGCCAGCTCCGCCTGGGGGATCAACAACAGCGGCACGATCATCGGCTGGTCCGGGGTGTCCGGCGGCCCGTTCCACGCCGTGCGGTGGAACACCGACGGCACGATCACCACGTTCAAACCCCTGCCCGGCGACACCGAGGCGGGAGTCAACGGGATCAACGACGACGGTATGATCGCCGGCGTCTCCGGCGTGGCAAACAGCGACTACCACCCCGTACGGTGGAACGCCGCCGGAGCCGCCACCAACCTGGGCTTCCCCTCGGGTAAGACAAGCGGCGGAACGCTGGACATCGATGCCAAGGGCACCGCTGTCGGCTCGGCCGGAACCGCGGGCGGCAAGTTCGAGGCGACGCGGTGGGACACCGACGGCACCATCACCACGCTGCCCGCATTGCCCGGCGACACCAACGGCAGCACGGCCTATGACATCAACGCGAACGGCGAGATCGCGGGCGTCTCCGTCGGCCCCGACGACAACGAACACGCGGTGCGCTGGAAGGCCGACGGCACGGTCACCAAGCTGGACAACCTGCCTGATGACGAATACGCCTACGCCAAAGCGATCGCCGACGACGGCACGGCCGTCGGCCACACCGCTGCCAGCGGTGCGGAGCACCGCGCGGTGAAGTGGAGCCCGGACGGAGCCATCACCGTCCTGCCGCTGCTCCCTGGAGCCGAGGCCGCCTCCCGCGCGGCGCCACCACGCACCCCACGGCCGGTGGCCTCACCAGCCGTCCGCTGCACCCCTTGGCTTGTGGCGGGCCGAGGCTGACCGTACGTCACCGTCACCGGACTTGTCGTTCCTGTCGTTCGCCGGGCGGCCGGTCTTACCGCCGCCGTCCACCGCGCACTCGAACCAGACGGTCTTCCCGCCGTCCGGCGTCGGCAGGACACCCCATGCGTCTACGACCGCCGCGAGCAACGCAAGCCCGCGGCCGGTCTCGTCGTCCGGTGCCGCCGTCGTGCGGACGTACGGCTTCTCCGGCGAGCCGTCCGCGACCTCCACCCGCAGGCCACCCGGGCGGCGGAGCACCAGCAGCGAACAGCGCCGGTCCGGTACGTGGCGTACGACGTTGGCCAGCAGCTCCGTGACGGCCAGCTCGGCCGCGTCCGTCAGCTGCGGCGTACCCCAGAGCCGGAGGTACGAGCGGACGATACGGCGCACATGGCGGGCCGAGTGCTCACCCACGGTGAAGCGCATGCCGTACTGCTTGCGCGGGTTGACGTCCGGTGTCAGGAGGTCGGTTGTCCAGTTCACGCAACCAGCGTCATAGGGCTTGGCTACGCTCGGCTATGTACTGAACACAACGCGCTGTGTCGGCGAGTTGAGCAAGGGGGCGGAACGCGTGGTGAACATCCGAGACTTGGACCCGAGCGCGTCGCCCTTGGACTACTACGGGGCGGAGTTGCGGCGCTTCCGTGAGGCGGCGGGCCTCAACCAGAAGCAGCTCGGCGAGATCATCTACTGCACGGGTTCACTGGTCGGCCAGATCGAGACCGCACGCAAGCTGCCCACCCGCGAGTTCACCGAGCGAGCGGACGCGGCGCTGGGCACGGACGGGGCGTTGTCGCGGATGTTGCCGCTGGTGCTGCGCAGCCAGCTGCCGTCGTGGTTCCAGCCTTACGCCGGGATGGAGGCGAGGGCCAACCACATCCACACCTTCCAGGCCCAGTTGGTGCACGGTCTGCTGCAGACAGAGGAGTACGCGCGCGCGGTGCTCGGCGTCATGGACCAGGACCGGCTGGAGGAGCGGGTGGCGGCGCGGAGGGAGCGGCAGCGCATTCTGGAGCGTGAGAACCCGCCACTGGTGTGGGTGGTCATGAGCGAGGCGGTGTTGTACCAGGTCATCGGCGGCAGGAAAGTGATGCGGAACCAACTGGCCCACCTGTTGAGCTTCCGCGACCGGACGTGGGTGCAGATTCAGGTGCTGCCCTTCGCCGCAGGTGCCCATGCCGGACTGCTGGGCACGTTCACCCTTCTCCGCTTCGATGACGACCCGGACATCGTCTATGGCGAGGACTATGGGACGGGCCAGATGACGGCCAATCCTCATGACGTCAAGGCACGTTCGCTCCGTTACGATCACCTCCAGGCCGCCGCGCTCTCAGTGGAGGACTCGGCGGAGTTGATCGCCCGTGTGATGGAGGAGCGCTATGGGGAGCAGCCCGGAACTGACCGGAGTGCAGTGGCGTAAGTCCAGTTACAGCGGCGACACCGGCGGCGAGTGCATCGAGTGCGCCCCGCTCGGCGGCGCCCAGTGGCGCAAGTCCAGCTACAGCGGCGACACCGGCGGCGACTGCGTAGAGATAGCCCCCGCCCCCCACGCCGTTGCCATCCGCGACTCCAAGAACCCCGACGGGCCGGTCCTGACGTTCACGCCCGCCGCCTTCGCTGCGTTCGTGGACGCCGCCGCGAACGGCGGGTTCGGCGCCGCGGAACCGCAGAAACGGTAAACCCGACCACCCGGCGGTCAGGGCAGGAGTCCTGCCCTGACCGCCGGGTGACTGCGTACCGGGGTCCTTACGTCCCTACCCCTCCCATCACGGGTAGATGCGGGGGAGCAGGGCGAAGTCGTGGGAGTTGGGGTACTGCTGCGACGTGCGCGAGCCGTACATGCAGCTCGTGGTCGACGTGCTGTGGCCCAGGCCGAGGACGTGCCCTGCCTCATGGCATGCGGTGTTGCGATGCTCGGCGGCCGAGCCGCCGTAGTGGTCGTTGAGCTTCATCGAAACACTGCCGTCCACGAGGTAGCGGCTGGAGTTGTAGCTGTAGTTCGTGAGCCCCGTCCAGCCGGTGGCGCCGTAGTTGCCGCTGTAGGCGTGGACGCAGTGCCTGCCGCCACCGGGGCAGCCCCCGGTGTACCAGCGGTAGTAGGAGTCGATGCCCACGGACTCGTGCCACTTGGGGACGACGGCCGTCATCGGCCAGGCGGCGCTGGTGTGGTCGAGGAAGTACACCTGCGGGTCGGAGTAGCCGTTGTGCGCCCATCTGACGGGTGAGCACTCGAGCGTGCGGGCCGAGCCGTAGGAGCAGGGCAGGGCGGCCGGTGACACGGCCTTTGTCGACGCAGGCGTCGCGTTCGTCTGCACGCCGGCGACTCCCGCGGCACGGAGGCGGCTCGCCAGCTCAGTTGAGGTGACGCCTGGTGCCGGCCGGTACACCGTCACCGAAGTGACGCCGTTGGCACGGCGCTTGACCGCGTAGACGTCACCGCTCTCGGCGTTCTCTGCGGTGCTCGACGCCGCCGTCGGCGCTTTGCCCGGTGCCTCCGCCGGGGCCGCCTGGGCGGCGGGGACCGCGAGCCCGAGGCCGAGCACGCCGACGCCGGCCATCATGAGGACGCGGCTGCGTATTGCGCGCCGTACGTTTTTCTTCTTCAACGGAATTCTTCCCTTCGTTTTCTGTGTCGTGGGATCGCTCGTTTCGTGGGATCGCGCTGAACGGAAATCAGGGATGCGCAGGCATGATTGATCGCCTGCGGGCGCTGATGCGGCCGACCGGGTGCCGAGCCGACGAAAAGGGGCCGTCGTGCACGACGGCATGGAAAGCGCCGTACGATGGCCAGGGCGCGCCGGACAACCGCGCACTGTCGCATCGCAGGACGAAGAGAACCGCGGTGCAGCCGGGAGGTACCGGCCCATGCGGCTACAGCTGCTTCTGGCAGCTCAGTGAAGGGCCCACACGCGTGGGTCGACGAAGATAATCTGCTCTGCCCCCCGAATCATCCCCCGCTGCCGCCTCTCCCCTTGGGCGGCTTTGCTCGCACACGACGGTGCGAGTCAGGCACACAAACTAACCCCGTGCAGCGGCCCTGGCAATAATCAAGTCCGGCCAAATTATGGGAAAGAAAAAGCGGAGCCGGTCCAAGAAGGCAGGTTTTGCTGTGGAGTTCAGCATTCCACCCGCCGGAACTCCGCGAAGGCCGTGGGCAGGTGCCTGCCTGACGTCCTGACCCGGAACGGGCCGACTCCCGTTGACCGATCCTTCCGGTTTGCGCCCTTCATCCCGTAACGGCCTTCGCTGCACCACCCTCGTCGGCGGGTCGACGGACCTCGGCCGAGGCCTCAGATGAGAAAACTCTCCTCGTTCATCTCCACGTTCCGTTTCGGTGGCAAGCTGGCCGCGTGGTCCTTCGGAGGCTCGTCGTCGTGGTCGCCGCACTGCTCGCCCTCGTGGCGGCGGGCATGGCGGCCGGGGACGTATGGGCGCGCAGCGGCGGTCGGCCGACGCTCGGCCCGGGAATCGTCGTCCCGCAGCCGAAGGACCCCAGCGAGCCCTCGTCGCAGGCGCCGTCTCCGTCGAAGTCCGCGCCCGCATCGCCGACCCCCGCGCCGCCGTCCAACCCCCCGGCGCGGCCGTCCCGTCCGTCGGAGCCCTCCTCGTCACCAGGGGACTCGGACGACGACTCGGGAGGCCGGCCCGTCACCCCGCCGCCGCCACCGCACAGTGACGATGACGACACCAGCCCGTGCCCCAGTCCGAGTCAGGGTGGTGACGACGACGGCGATGACGACGGGGGAGACTGGTGCCTACCCGCAGGTTGAACGCGCGGACCCGCATCGTGGGGTGGATGCTGCTTCTGGTCAGCGCGGCTCTTGCCGTGCCGATCATCGGCATCACCGTGGTCTGGCAGTCACAACTCGACCACAAGGTGGATGCCCAGCTCCGCCGTGAGGCGGACAATCTGCGCCGGTTCGCTCGCACCGCGCATGAACCGGAGACCGGTCGACGCTTCTCCAGTGGCGCGTCGCTGCTCACGGCATTCATGACCGTCAATCTGCCGAGCCGGGACGAGACGTTCTTCAGCATCGTGGACGGGCTCCCGGACCGGCGCAGCTCCCATCTGCCGCCCGCCCGTTTGGACCGGGACGAGAAGGTGGTCGCACGGCTCTCCCAGGTCAAGGGCACCGAAATGGGATGGCTCGACTCCGCTGCCGGCCGGGTGCGGTATGGGGTGATATCGGTGCATGTAGCCGGTGAATTCAAGGATGCCCGGCTCGTCATGCTGGAATTCCGGGACCGTCAGCAGCGTGAGGAGCGCTGGGTCGCGAGGATGCTCATGGTCACCGCGTGTGGCGCGCTGATTCTCGCCGGGTTCGCCAGCTGGCTCGTGGCCGGCCGGGTGTTGGCGCCGATCCGGCTGGTGCGGCAGACCGCCGAACGGATCGGGGAGTCGGACCTGACCCAGCGGTTGCGGGTGACGGGCGCGGACGACGTGGCGGCCCTGGCCCACACGTTCAATCACATGCTGGACCGGCTGGAGAGCGCGTTCACCACCCAGCGGCGGTTCCTCGACGAAGTGGCGCATGAACTGCGTACCCCGATCACGGTGGTGCGCGGGCACATCGAACTCATGGGTGACGGGGAGAAGGAACGCATCGAGACGCAGGCGCTGGTGGTCGACGAGCTCGACCGGATGAACCGGATCGTGGAGGACCTGCTGCTGCTGGCCAAGGCACAGCGGCCGGACTTCCTGACGGTCGGTGAGACCCATCTCACCGACCTCGTCGTCGAAGTCGTCGCCAAGGCCGGGGCTCTGGGAGACCGGCACTGGCGGGTCGCGGAGGTCTCCGAGGCCACCGTGCTCGTCGACGGCCAGCGGCTCACGCAGGCTCTGATACAACTCGCGGCCAACGCGGTGCGGCACACACGGGACGGTGACATCGTGGAGATGGGGTCCGCGCTGCGCGGCGACCGGATCCTGCTGTGGGTACGCGACACGGGTCCGGGGGTGGATCCGGAGGACCGGGAGCGCATCTTCGGCCACTTCGCCCAGGCCCGCCAGATCTCCTCACTGGACCCCACGGGCACGGGGATCGGGCTCGGGCTGGCCATCGTCCGCGAGATCGCGGAGGCCCACGGCGGCACGGTGCGGGTGGAGGACGCCTTCGGCGGAGGGGCCCAGTTCGTCCTCGACCTGCCCGCTCGCTTCCCCTGGCATGAGGGACACCACGAACCAGAGCTTCCCCTGGCGGGAGGGCGCCATGAACCAGATTCTCATAGCTGAGGACGAGGCCAGGATCGCCGCCTTCGTGGAGAAGGGGCTGCGCAGCAACGGGTTCTCCACGACCGTCGTCGGCGACGGCCTGTCCGCGTACGAGCGCGGGCGCTCCGGCGACTGCAACCTGGTGATCCTGGACCTGGGCCTGCCGGTCTACGACGGCTTCACCGTGCTGCGCAAGCTCCGCGAGGCCCGGGTGACGATCCCGGTCATCATCCTCACGGCGCGGGACAGCGTGACCGACGTCGTCGCCGGTCTGGAGGGGGGCGCGGACGACTACATCTCCAAGCCCTTCGCCTTCGAGGAGTTGCTGGCCCGGGTGCGGCTGCGGCTGCGGGGCGAGAGCGCGTCGGAGGCGTCGCTGCTGCGCGCGGGCGACCTCCTGTTGGACCTCCGTACCCGCCGCGTCCATGTGGACGGGCGTGTGGTGGAACTCTCATCGCGAGAATTCGCCTTGGCGGAGGTTTTTCTGCGCAATCCGGACCATGTACTGACTCGCGAGCTATTGCTCAGTCGGGTATGGGGTTTCGACTACGATCCTGGATCGAATATCGTCGATGTCTACGTGCGGTATCTGCGCCGTAAAATTGGCCCGGACCGGGTGGAGACCGTCCGTGGGATGGGTTATCGACTGCGCGTCTAACGTGCGGCGAAGGGCAGTTGAACAGATGAGTAAACGCTCATGAGGACCTTCTCACCGTAATCTCACCGGTGACTCATGCGGCTCCCACACGCTTCACCGAAAGACATCCGCAGCGGGTGTCTCAGTGTCGGGAAGTGATGCCACATGAAGGAAATTCTCGAGCAGGCACGTTCCTTTCGGCAGCGGTTGGGCGCTGAAAGCGAAAACCTGCGGCGGCACGCCGCCGGGCAGACTCCGGAAGCCCTGTTCATCACCTGCTCTGACTCGCGCGTGATCCCCGCCCTCATCACCGCCGCTCGGCCCGGCCAGCTCTTCGAGCTGCGCAACGCGGGGAACATCGTTCCGCCGTACCGGCCGGGCATTCCCTCGGGGGAAGCCGCCACCATCGAGTACGCGGTCGAGGTGCTTCAGGTGCCTGACATCGTTGTCTGCGGGCACTCGCACTGCGGCGCCGTCGGTGCCCTGGCCCGTGGCGAGGACTTGACCCGGCTCCCCGGCGTCGCCGACTGGCTGACGTTCGCCCAGCCGGGGCTCACCCCGCTGCCGGCCACGCCGCCCGAGAACCCCGCGCTGTCGGAGATCGTGCAGCGCCATGTCGCCGCCCAGGTCCGGGCGTTGTGCGAGTACCCCCAGGTCGAGCGCCGGATCGCGGCCGGACAGCTGCGCGTGCACGGCTGGTTCTACCGGGTGGACACCGGAGAGGTCCAGGAGCTCGAGACGCCTGCCACCACCTGTCTGGCAGGACGTGCGTCCTGAGGCTCCCCACCTCACTCGGCTTTCCCCACCGCACCGAGCGATCGGTGTGAGCGAAAGGAACATCGTGTCGACCGTAAGAACCCCCGCCCGTCACGCCCGAAAGGCCGCCGGACCACCGCCCGGTCCCGCCACCTTCGGCACGGACTTCGTCGCGTCGATCGTCGTCTTCCTGGTGGCCGTGCCGCTGTGTATCGGCGTCGCGGCCGCCTCCGGCGTCCCGGTCGCCCTCGGCATCATCTCCGGCATCGTCGGCGGACTCGTCGTCGGCTTCCTGCCCGGCAGCAGTCTCCAGGTCAGCGGACCCGCCGCCGGTCTGGCCGCGCTCGTCCTGGAAGCCGTCACCTCGCACGGCCTGGAGCTGCTCGGACCGATCGTGTTGGCCGCCGGCCTGGTCCAAGTCGCCCTCGGAATGCTGAAGATGGGCCGCCTGTTCCAGTCCGTCTCCGTCTCCGTGGTGCAGGGCATGCTGGCCGGCATCGGCCTTCCCCTCATCATCGGCCAGACCTACGCGGTTACGGACTCCAAGCAGCTCGGCTCCACGCTGAAGAACCTCGTCGGTCTCCCCGGTCTGTTCGGCTCCGTCTTCTCCGATCCGCAGAAGTGCATCGCCCTCGGCCTCGGAGCGCTCTCCATCGCACTGTGCTTCGTGTGGAAGAAGGTGCCCGCCCCGCTCGGCAAGGTGCCCGCCCCGCTGGCCGCGGTGCTGCTCGGCTCGATCATCGCCTCCCTGCCCGGCGTCGAGGTCAAGCGTGTCGTCGTCGGCAACCTCCTCGAGGCGGTCAGCATCCCCGGACCGAGCCAGTACGCCGGACTCCTCGACCCCGAAGTGATCACCGTGGTCATCACCTTCGCGGTCATCGCCTCCGCGGAGAGTCTCTTCAGCGCCGCCGCAGTCGACCGGATGCACGACGGACCGCGGACCAAGTTCAACGCCGAACTGGTCTCCCAAGGGGTCGGCAACACCCTGTGCGGATTCCTCGGAGCGATGCCCATGACCGCGGTGATCGCCCGCAGCGCCGCCAACGTCCAGGCCGGAGCCAAGACCAAGATCTCCCGCATTCTGCACGGCGCTTGGCTGCTGTCGTTCGGACTCCTCCTTCCCGGCCTGCTCGGCCTGATCCCGGTCGCGGTGCTCGCCGGCATCCTGGTCCACGCCGGCTGGAAACTCTTCGATCCCCCCGCGTTCCCGAAGATGTGGCGAATCGACCGCGGCGAGGGGGTGGTCATGGTCATCACGACCGCTGCGATCATGGTCGCCAACCTCCTGGAAGGCGTGCTCGCGGGCCTGGCCGTCGCCATCGTCGTCGCTGCTCTCCGGATGTCCCGGATGACCATCCACACGTACACGGACGGCGGCGACGCCCGTCTGGTCATCAGAGGTAACGCGACGTTCGTACGCCTTCCGCGCCTGATGGAGGCCCTGGAGTCGGTCGCCGACAAGCGCCGTATCCACGTCGACCTCACCGGCATGTCCCACCTCGACCTCGCCTGTCGCAGCCTGGTGGAGGAATGGGCGGACCAGCGCCGCAAGGACGGCGCCGAGTTCGTGGAACTCCGGCTGCCGCACGCCGAGCCGCAGGAAGCGCCGGTGGAGTCCGGATCGCAGCAGGCACCGGTGGCCGCCGAGCCGGCTCCGACGCCGGCGGGCGCCACGTACAACACGGCGGTGGGTGGCAGCGCCCTGGGCGCCGAACCGCACCAGGCGCGGGTGGACGCCGGACCGCCCCCCGCGCCGGTGGGCACCCGGTACACCGCGGCGGCGGACGCCAGGTTCCAGGGAACGGACCAGGCCACCGTACAGCTGGCGGCGCCGGGTGCCGCGCGGATGCGCCGGGTTCGCATGCAGCAGGGCCTCGGGGACCCCCACCGGACCGGGGACGCGCACCGGCGCGGGGAAGCCCACCGCCCCGCGGACACGCACCCGCGCGGGCGCCCCACGACTCCGAGATCCGGCCACCACACCTCCGGTTCGGCCGACTCCTGGACCCCCGAGGACGAGCAAGCCGCATACGCGTCCTGGGAAAGGGCGTGGCGGCCCGACTGGGAAAGGACACCGAGGACATGAGCCTGGTCAGAACTGCTCTCGCCGAGGCGAGGGACGGATTACGAGAGATGCTGGGCACTGGGGGACCACACTCCACCAGTTCGGTTCGGAAGTCCCACCGGCTGGGAGGTTCCCACGGAACGGGAGACTCCCGCCGACCAGGAGGCCGAGACGACCCGCCACCTTCGGACGCCCTCTTCTCGCTCGCGAAGTCCATGCATCAGTTCCTCACCGTCCCGACCGTCCCGCAGCCGGACCACGCGGCGGAGCGGTCGGGATCGGATGAGCCGAGGCGGGAGCGGCCTGCCGCCGCCATCCCGCCACAGAGAGGCCCGCGATTGGACCACCGCTCACGGACCTGAGACCGCCGATCCTCGTCTCAGTCATAAAGCCCCGAGGCCCGCCATACCCACCCCCCGTGGCGGGCCTCGGCCCTGCCTGCGGGTCCGGGGCTCGCCCAGGGCGTACCCCCGCTCGTATCAGGGAAGTTGACGGGCGGCAGGGGCGTTGTGCGTAGGGAGGGCTGCCCCTGCCGCCCGGGTCACCGGTCAGGTGTAAGCGACCTGAAGCTCCTTCACGCCGTTGATCCACGCCGAACGCAGCCGCCGTGGTGCGCCCACCAGCCGGATGTCCGGGAGCGTGTCGGCGATGGCGTTGAAGATGAGGTCGATCTCCAGCCGCGCGAGGCTCGCACCGAGGCAGAAGTGCGGCCCGCCGCCACCGAAGCCGAGGTGCGGATTCGGATCGCGGGTGATGTCGAAGACATCGGGTCGGTCGAAGACGTCGGGGTCGTTGTTGGCCGAGGAGTAGAAGATCCCGACCCGATCGCCTTCCTTGATCTTCGCACCGCCCAGCTCCGTGTCGCACGTCGCGGTCCGCTGGAACGAGACGATCGGCGTCGCCCAGCGGACGATCTCGTCCGCCGTCGTGGCCGGCCGCTCGGCCTTGAACAGTTCCCACTGCTCGGGGTGGGTGAGGAAGGCGTGCATGCCGTGCGTGATGGCGTTGCGCGTGGTCTCGTTGCCCGCGACCGTCAGGACCAGGACGAAGAAGCCGAACTCGTCGGAGGTCAGACTGCCTTCGTCAGAAGCGGTGACCAGCTTGGTGACGATGTCGTGCGCCGGGCACTCCTTCCGCGCCGCGGCCATGTTCATCGAGTACGAGATCAGCTCCATCGCCGACTGGGTGCCGACCTCCTCGGTGATGGCCAGTTCGGGGTCGTCGTACGCGGCCATCTTGTTCGACCAGTCGAAGAGTTTGAGCCGGTCCTCCTGCGGGACGCCGATCAGCTCCGCGATCGCCTGGAGCGGCAGCTCGGAGGCGACGTCGGTGACGAAGTTGCCGGTCGGCTTCTCGGCCGCGCCGGAGACGATACGGGTGGCGCGGTTGCGCAGCGCCTCCTCCAAGGCCCGTATCGCCCGGGGCGTGAAGCCGCGCTGGACGATCTGCCGGAGCCGGGTGTGCTCGGGCGGGTCCATGTTGAGCATGATCAGCTTCTGGACGTCGATCTGGTCCCGGGTGATGGTGTCCTTGAAGCGGATGATGGCCGTGTTGGTGTTGGAGGAGAACACCTCGGGTCTGGTGGAGACCTCCTTGACGTCTGCGTGGCGGGTGACGACCCAGTAGCCGTCGTCCTGGAAGCCCGCGATGTTGTGCGGCTGGGCGTTCCACCACACGGGCGCCGTCTTCCGCAGCTCGGCGAGTTCGGGGAGCGGGACCCGCTGCTGGTAGACGTCGGGGTCGGTGAAGTCGAAGCCTTCGGGGAGCGCTGGACAGGAGGACATGGGGCGACTCCAGGTCTGACGGCCCATCAGAATGTGCGCAAGGTAGTAACGGGTTCTATAAGTGGCAAGGGATCCGACGGCATTCGTTGCGGATTGCCCTGACAGTCGGTCGAGGTCACGGCTGCACGACTCTTGCGTACCGGAGGTAAGGGCGTCGAGACTTTGGAGCGGAACTAGAACGTGTACTAGTTCTGTCGCGGCGCGCCGGGACGCCCCGCGACCGCAAGGCGCGAGGAGAGGACGAGTCATGGCCGCTGAACCCGTCATCGTCGAAGCCGTACGTACCCCGATTGGCAAGCGCGGCGGCGCGCTCGCCAACCTCCATCCTGCTTACCTGCTGGGCGAAACGTATCGCGAACTCCTCGCCCGTACGGGCATCCAGCCGGACTGCGTCGAGCAGATCGTCGGCGGCACGGTGACCCACGCCGGCGAGCAGTCCATGAATCCGGCCCGCAACGCCTGGCTCGCCTGCGGTCTGCCGTACGAGACGGCGGCGACCACCGTCGACTGCCAGTGCGGCTCCTCGCAGCAGGCCAACCACATGGTGGCGAACATGATCGCGGCCGGGGTCATCGACGTCGGCATCGGCTGCGGCGTCGAGGCGATGTCCCGGGTTCCGCTGGGCAGCGGCTCCAAGCACGGCCCGGGCAAGCCCTTTCCCGACGAGTGGAACGTGGACCTCCCGAACCAGTTCGAGGCGGCGGAGCGGATCGCGCGCCACCGCGGGCTGACTCGCGAGCGCGTCGACTCGCTCGGGCTGCTGTCGCAGGAGCGGGCCCACGTGGCCTGGGCCGAGGAGCGTTTCAAGAGTGAGACGTACGCCGTCCAGGTCCCGACGACGGAGGAGGAGCAGCGGACCGGACACGGCATGTGGCGGCTGGTGGACCGGGACGAAGGGCTGCGCGAGACCAGCATGGAGGCCCTGGCCGGGCTGAAGCCGATCATGCCCACCGCCGTCCACACGGCCGGGAACTCCTCGCAGATATCGGACGGTGCGGCCGCCGTGATGTGGGCGTCCAAGCGCATGGCGCGGGCGCTGAAACTGAAGCCCAGGGCGAGGATCGTCGCCCAGGCGCTGGTCGGTGCGGATCCGCACTTCCACCTCGACGGGCCGATCGACGCGACGCGGGCAGTGCTCGGCAAGGCGGGGATGTCCCTGCGGGACATCGACCTGGTCGAGATCAACGAGGCCTTCGCATCCGTCGTCCTGTCCTGGGCGCAGGTCTTCGAGCAGGATCTGGAGAAGGTGAACGTGAACGGCGGGGCGATCGCGCTCGGCCATCCGGTGGGCGCGACGGGGGCCCGTCTGATCACCACGGCGCTGCACGAACTGGAGCGGACCGGCAAGGAGTTCGCGCTCATCACGATGTGCGCGGGCGGGGGACTGGCGACCGGGACGATCATCCAGCGCCTCTGAGAGTACGGAGGAGCGGCCGTTCCCCGGGGGGCGGCCGCTCCTGGGGGCACTCCCCCAGCTAACGCCGGGGGTACCCCCGCCCAGCGGTAGCTGGGGGAGGTCAGACGGCCTGGTAGGCGACCGGGTCGCTGCCGGGCACGGCTTCGGCGCGGCCCAGCTTCACCAGTCGCCGCAGGTGGGCCTCTGCCTCGGAGACGGCGATGTTGCGGGAGCCGTAGGGGATCTGTGCCCAGGGGCGGTTCCACTCCATGGTCTCCGCGAGCTGCCAAGGAGTCAGAGGGCTCAGAGCGATCAGACCCTGCAGGTCGGAGAGCCGGGTCTCGTGGTGGGCCAGCAGCTCGCGCACTCGGCCCCCCGCGCCGGTGAAGGCGTATTGATGGGCGGGGAGCACCTCGGCCGGGCCCAACCGGGCGATCCGCTCCAGGGAGTCGAGGTAGTCGCCGAGAGGGTCGGTGACCGTGTCGTCGTCGGGGTCCTCGTAGAGCCCGATGTGCGGGGTGATCTCGGGGAGCAGGTGGTCGCCGGAGAAGAGCCGGCCGCGGCCCGGCCTGCCGGCCGGGTGGGCCTCCTCGAGATGCAGGCAGACGTGGCCGGGCGTGTGCCCGGGGGTCCAGATCGCGCGGAGTCTGCGGCCCGGCAGGTCGAGCAGCTCACCGGGAAGGATCTCGCGGTCCGGGATGGCGGCGCGGAGTCCGGGGAGCGGACGGCTGTTGCCCGACGCCCGGGCGGCGCGCAGTGGTGCCAGGTGCTCGTCCGGGGCGCCGGCCGCCGCGAGCTTGTCCATCAGGTAGTCGAGCCAGCGCGCCGGCTCGGCGGCCCGGGTCCGCCGTACGACCTGGGTGTCGGCGGGGTGCATGGCGATCCAGGCGCCGGAGGCCTCGCGGACCCGGGCCGAGAGTCCGTGGTGGTCGGGGTGGTGATGGGTGATCAGCACGCCGTGCAGATCCGCGACCGCGGCGCCGCAGGCCGCGAGGCCGGTGACCAGGGCGTCCCAGGCGGTCGGGTCGTCCCATCCGGTGTCGACCAGGACCGGGCCGCGGTCGGTGTCCAGGAGGTGGACGAGTGTGTGGCCGAGCGGGTTGTCGGGGATGGGGACCGGAATGCTCCACACCCCGCCGCCGTGATCCGTCACCCGGGGTGACGTCCGTGTCATGGGTCCCTCGCTCTCGCACTTCTGCCCGCTTGCCGCGGGGGCCGCCCCGCTCCCGCGCCTGCGGGGCGGGTGGGGGAGGGCTCCCGGCGCGCAGCGCCGGGACCGAGCGCTCTCGCGGAGCGGCCCGGCGGCGAGCGGTTGTGCACGCGCGTTCCCGTTCCCAATCATAACTAGAACTGGTATCAGTTCTGAGTGTGCGTCAGAAGAGGCACCCACGGACGATCCCCGGGAGGCATGGCGACATGGCGATGACCGACCTCATCGAGCACGGACAGCTCTATATCGGCGGGGAGCTGGTGGATCCGCTCGGCACCGACACCATCGAGGTGGTCTCGCCGCACACCGAGCAGGTCATCGGGCGGGTGCCGCACGCCACGCCCGCCGATGCGGACCGCGCGGTGGCGGCGGCGCGCAAGGCCTTCGACGAGGGGCCGTGGCCCCGTACGACACTCGACGAGCGGATCGAGGTGGTCACCCGCATCAAGGACGCCGTCGCCGTACGGCATGAGGAGATCGCCCGGCTGATCAGCGCGCAGAACGGCTCGCCCTACTCCTGGAGCGTCCTGGCCCAGGCGCTGGGCGCGATGATGGTCTGGGACGCGGCCATCGCCGTCGCCCGTGACGTCGTCTTCGAGGAGCCCCGGCAGGGCGTCCTCGGGCCGATCCTCGTACGACGCGAACCGGTCGGCGTGGTGGCGGCCGTCGTGCCCTGGAACGTGCCGCAGTTCGTGGCCGCCGCGAAGCTGGCCCCCGCGCTGCTCGCCGGCTGTTCGGTGATCCTCAAGCCCTCGCCGGAGACTCCGCTCGACGCCTATCTGCTCGCCGAGATCGCCACCGAGGCCGGGCTGCCGGAGGGCGTGCTGAGCATCCTCCCGGCCGACCGCGAGGTGAGCGAGTACCTCGTCGGACATCCGGGCGTCGACAAGGTGTCCTTCACCGGGTCCGTCGCAGCGGGCAAGCGGGTCATGGAGGTCGCCTCCCGGAACCTCACCCGGGTCACCCTGGAGCTGGGCGGCAAGTCCGCGGCCGTGATCCTCCCGGACGCGGACCTGGAGGCGACCGTCGCCGGCATCGTCCCCAACGCCTGGATGAACAACGGTCAGGCGTGCGTCGCCCAGACCCGTATCCTCGCCCCGCGCAGCCACTACGACGAGCTCGCCGACCGCTTCGCCGCGGCGGCGAACGCGCTCGTCGTCGGCGATCCGCTGGACCCGGCAACGCAGGTCGGACCGCTGGTCGCAGAGCGCCAGCGGCAGCGGTCGCTGGACTACATCGGGCTGGGGCAGGAGGAGGGGGCCAAGGTGCTGACGGGCGGCGGGCGCCCGGCCGGGCTCGAACGCGGCTGGTACGTCGAGCCGACGCTGTTCGGCGGCGTCGCCAACTCCATGCGGATCGCCCGCGAGGAGATCTTCGGCCCGGTCATCTGTCTGCTGCCGTACGAGGACGAAGCGGAGGCCGTACGGATCGCCAACGACTCCGACTACGGCCTCTCCGGCAGCGTCTGGACGGCGGATGCGGAGCACGGCGTGGAGATCGCGCGGCAGGTGCGGACCGGGACGTACTCCGTGAACACCTTCAGCCTCGACATGTTCGGCCCCTTCGGCGGCTACAAGAACTCGGGGCTGGGGAGGGAGTTCGGCCCGGAGGGATTCGATGCGTATCTGGAGCACAAGATGATCCATCTGCCGAACGGACAGGCGGGAGCGGCGTGATGGGGGCCGCCAGGTGCCGCGGGACCGGAACGGACCGCGGGGTCGAAGGCCGAGGAGGGGCGTGATGGGCGATCGCTGGCACATCGAGGTCGACCGCGGCATCTGCATCGGGTCGGGCATGTGCGTGAGCACCGCCCCCGACGGCTTCACGCTCGACTCCGCCCGCCAGTCGCACCCGGCCGCCTCGGAGGCCCCCGCGGCCGAGGTGCTGCTGGCCGCGGCCGAGGGCTGTCCTGTCGAGGCCATTGTGATTCGCATTGGTGACACCGGAGAGGCGGTCTTCCCACCCCCCGAATAGTGCTTCTACCTGCGGTAACCTATGAATTCCTCATAGTTGCTCGATTACAACTGTGACTGTTCTCCCCCTCCGGCGGCGTGGAAGTCTCTGAGCCATCACCGCCGAGGGGGGAACGATGATCAAGGGTTACGCCGTCTTCTGCGACGCCGACCGGTACTTCTACGACGCCCCCCATCGGCCGTCCGCGAACGGGGAGGCCGGAGGCGGGCTCTACGAAGCGGCCCGGCGCCAGGCGCCCGCGGGATGGCAGCGGCACCGCTCCGGCGACTGGCTGGCGTTCCGCCCCCGAGACGTCCGACTGCCCGGCCAGGGCTGGAAGATCCACCTCTCCGCCTGTCCGGACAACGCGGAGAAGGTGCTCGCCGGAGTCTGGGACTACTGCGTGCCCAGAGGACACGCGTTCAAGTTCCTGCCGAGCCGGTACCTGCTGCACACCCGCAACGCGAAGTACGCCGACCGCGGCAGCAGCGGGAAGTTCATCACCGTCTACCCCGCCGACGACGAGCAGTGCCGCACCATCGCCGAGGACCTGGCCACGCTGCTCGCCGGTGAGCCGGGCCCGTACATCCTCAGCGACCTGAGATGGGGCGACGGACCGGTGTACGTGCGGTACGGCAGCTTCACCGAGCGGCACTGCTACGACGACCAGGGCGAGCTGCGCCCCGCGGTCGAGGACGCCGAGGGCCGGCTCGTCCCCGACCGAAGAGGCCCGGCATTCCACGTCCCGGAGTGGGTCACGCTCCCCGCCTTCCTGCAGCCGCACCTCGCCGCCCGCTCCGCCACGAAGGTCGCCGGCGTTCCCTACCGGATCGAACACGCCCTGCACTTCTCCAACGGCGGTGGGGTCTACGCCGGGCGGGACGTACGGACCGGCGAACGAGTCGTCCTCAAGGAGGCCAGGCCGTACGCGGGGCTCGCCGCGGACGGCGCCGACGCCGTCACCCGGCTGACGCGGGAGAAGAGCGTTCTGGAGCAACTGTCCGGGCTGCCCCAGACACCGGAGGTGCTCGACTGGTTCGGCGTCGACGACCACCGCTTCCTGGTGCTCCAGTTCATCGAAGGCAAGCCCCTCAACAGCTTCTTCGCCCGGCGGCACCCGCTGATCGAGGCCGATCCGAGCGCGCGGAGCCTCGCGGAGTACACCGAATGGGCGCTGTGCATATACGGGTTGGTGGAAGAGGCCGTCGCAGCGGTGCACGCGCGCGAAGTGGTCTTCAACGACCTGCACCTGTTCAACATCATGGTGTCGGAGGACGAGTCCTCCGTGGTGCTGCTGGACTTCGAGGCGGCCGCTTACATCGACGAGGGACGCCGCCAGGTCATCGCCAACCCGGGCTTCGTCGCGCCCGCCGACCGCACCGGCTTCGACGCCGACCGATACGCCCTCGCCTGTCTGCGCATCGCCCTGTTCCTGCCCATGACCAGCCTGTTCGCCATGGACCGCGGCAAAGCCGCGCACTTGGCCGAACTGGTGGCCGAACAGTTTCCGGTGCCGCGCGACTTCCTTGACGAGGCCGTCGCGGAGATCGTCCGTGACCCCGGCGCACCGGGCCCGGGGAGGGGCGGGCCCGGTGCCGCCGCGAGCGGCTATCTGCCGGTCGACCTCCACGACTGGCCGCGCAGCCGGGACTCCATGGTCCGGGCGATCCTCGCCTCGGCCGTATCGGATCGCGACGACCGCTTCTTCCCGGGAGACATCGCGCAGTTCGGCGCCGGCGGCGGAATCTGCTTCGCCCATGGCGTGGCCGGAGTGCTCTACGCCCTGGCCGAAACCGGGAATCAGCGGTGCACGGCGGCCGAGGAGTGGCTGCTGCGGCAGACGGAAGAGCCCGCCTCCGGCACCCCGCTCGGCTTCTACGACGGCCTGTCCGGCGTCGCCTGGATGCTGGATCGGCTGGGGCACACCGGCCGCGCCCTGGAACTGGTCGACCGGGTCACCGCCCAGAGCTGGGACCACATCACCCCCGACCTGCACAGCGGACTGTCCGGCATCGGCCTGGCACTCGACTCACTCGCCACCGCCACGGGCGAGAGCGCCCTGCACGACAAGGCGCTGCGCTGCGCCGAGTTGGTGGCGGACAAACTCGGGGCAGGCGCTCCCCGGGCCGGGCTGCTCCACGGCGCCACGGGCGCCGCCCTGCTCTTCGTCCGCCTGTATGAGCGCACCGGGGACCCCGTGCTGCTCGACCTCGCCGCCGACGCGCTGCGGCGCGACCTCGCCCGCTGCATACGCGGTGCCGGTGGGGCCCTCCAGGTCGACGAGGGCCGACGCACCATGCCCTATCTCGGCGCGGGCAGCGTCGGCATCGGGATGGTGCTCGACGACTATCTCGCCCTGCGCGACGACGAGCAGTTCGCGCGGGCTCGGAGCGAGATCGTACGGGCCGCACAGGCCAGGTTCTACGCGCAGCCGGGGCTGTTCCGCGGCACCGCGGGCATGGTCCTGTACCTGAGCCGCACCACCGCGGGCGGCCCCGGGACGTACCAGGCCGAGCTGCGCCGCCAGATCGGCGCGCTGTCCTGGAGCGCCGTCCCCTACCAGGGCCAACTGGCTTTCCCCGGCGAGCAGATGATGCGCCTGTCGATGGACCTCGGCACCGGCACCGCCGGTTGCCTGCTCGCCCTGGGCAGCGCGTTGCACAGCAGCCCCGTACAGCTGCCCTTCCTCCCGCCGCTGAAGCGGCGCCCCTGAAGCCGGCCCGTCGAGGGCCGAAACGAAAGAGCAAATTGATATCTCATCTAAGGAGCGGAACCGCCATGACACTTCTCGACCTGCAGACGATGGAAACCCCGAACGACGAGCCCTCGGGTGAAGCGACCGCCCCCAGCCAGGCGAGTCTGCTGCTCTGCGGCGACAGCAGCCTGAGCGTCACCACCTGCAGCTGAGGTGAGGTCGCGGCCCCGGGTGGAGCACCGCCCGGGGCCGCGACCGACGCCCTGTGCCCCTCTTGTGAGATCCCGGTCCACCGACGCGAGGACGTAACCGCCCATGGCGACGCACCCCCGGATGAAAGGTGTCGGCGGTACCGACCCTGCCTCCTCCGCCGTGGACGCCGACCGCCTGCTGGTCCGCACGGTCCGCCACAGCGCGGGCCGTACCGTGATGCTCTGTCTGCTCGGCTCCGCCGCCTCCGCCGTGGCCGTCGCCCTGCCCACCGTGCTGGGGCGCATCCTCGACCTCGTCCTCGACGGGGGTGACGATCTGCCCGGCTGGCTCGCGGCGTGCGCCGCCCTGATCGCCGGGGAGGTCGTCCTCGACGCCCTGGTCGCGTACGCCACCGGCACCACACATGCCCGCAGTACGGCCTGGTTGCGGCGGCTCGGCGTGCGCCACCTGCTGGCCGTGGGGCCGAGCCGCGCCGCCCGCTTCGTCCCCGGGGATCTGGTCACCCGGCTGACCGGCAACGCGGCCGAGGCCGGCACCGCGCCCGCGACCGCGGCCACCGCGCTCGCCTCGCTCATCACCCCGGTCGGCGGTCTGGTCGCGCTGGCGCTGATCGACATCTGGCCGGCCGCGGTCTTCTGCGCCGGTCTCCCCCTACTCGTCCTGCTGCTGCGGGCCTTCGCCCGTGGTTCCGCCGACAGCGTCGCGCGCTATCAGCACATCCAGGGGACCATAGCCGCCCGTCTCGTCGAGACCCTCGGCGGTGCCCGTACGGTGGCCGCCGCGGGCACCGTAGAGCGCGAACGCCGGCGGGTCCTGGCACCGCTGCCCGAACTCGGGGCGCAGGGGCGGCGCATGTGGCAGGTGTACGGGCGGGCCGTCGTCCGGGGCGGAATCCTCATGCCACTGCTGACCACCGCCGTCCTCGCCGTCGGCGGCGTACGGCTCGCCGCCGGGGGCATGACCGCCGGTGAGCTGCTGGCCGCCGCCCGATACGCCGCGCTCGCCTCCGGTATCGGCGCCGTGACCGGGCAGTTGGCCGCACTGGTGCGCAGCCGCGCCGCCGCAGGGCGGATCGCTGAACTGCTGGCCGTGCCCCCGGTGCGGTACGGGAGGCGGGCGCTGCCCGCGGGCGGCCCCGGCAGACTCGAACTGCGGCAGGTAACCCTCGCAGCTGGGGGTGCGCCCCCAGGGGGACGATCACCGGTGCTGCGCGGAGTCGACCTCGTGGTCCCGGGCAATACGACCATGGCCGTGGTCGGGCGCTCCGGTGCGGGGAAGTCCGTACTGGCCGCCGTCGCCGGCCGGCTCGCCGACCCCGACAGTGGTCAGGTGCTGCTGGACGGAGTTCCGCTGGCCGAAGCCGACCCCGCCCAGCTGCGCCAGGAGATCGGCTACGCCTTCGAACGGCCCGCGCTGCTCGGCGACACCGTCGCCGAGGCCATCGGGTTCGGGGCGTACGAACCCTCCGCCCGCCGGATCGAGGCGGCCGCCCGCGCGGCCGGCGCGGACCGCTTCGTCCGGCTGCTCCCCAGGGGATACGCCACCGAGCTCGCCGACGCCCAGCTGTCGGGCGGAGAACTCCAACGGCTCGGACTGGCACGTGCCTTCGCGCACCCCGGGCGGCTGCTGGTGCTCGACGACGCCACCTCGAGTCTGGACAGCACGACCGAACGGGAGGTGGGCCGGGCGCTGTTGCGCGATGTGCGGGCGTGCACCCGGCTGCTCATTGCGCACCGGGTCTCCTCCGCGGCCCGCGCGGACCTGGTCGCCTGGCTGGAGGACGGCCGGGTCCGCGCGGTGGGGCCGCACGACATGCTCTGGGAACTCCCGGACTACCGGGCGGTGTTCGCCGGCTCCAGTGAGGGCCCCGACGAGCTCTTCGACGCGTTGTCCGACGAGGACTTGGGCGAGAGCTTCGGCCAGGACGTCGGCGAGACCTCCGGCCAGAGCCGGGCCGCCGTGGACGAGAGCGGGGGCCGATGACGGCGCGGGGGCCGCTGCACCGGATCTTCCCGCAGGCATGGCGTTTCCTGCGCCGCAGGAAACGCGTGCTGATCACCCTCGGCGGCTGGTCGCTGCTGGAGTCGGCGCACAGCTTCCTCGGCGGCTACGGCGTGGCCCAGGCCCTGGACCGCGGCTTCCTGGCCGGGAACACCGGCGTCGGACTGCTCTGGCTGTCCGTGGCCGCGGTGGCCATCGTCGTCGGTGCCCTTGCGGGCCGTGGGGTGTTCGGGGGCTTGGCCGACTTGGTCGAGCCGCTGCGCGACGGGCTGCTGCGCACGGTGGTGTCCAGGGCCCTGCGGGAGGCGGTTGCCGAACCGGCCAGGGCGGACAGCGCGGTGGTCTCCCGCCTCACCCATCAGACGGAGATCGCCCGGGACAGCTTCGCGGGGCTGGTCCTGGTGGCCCGGTCCTTCGTCTTCACGACGGCCGGGGCGCTGCTCGGCCTGGCCGCGCTCGAGCCCCGCCTGCTGCTGGTCGTCCTGCCGCCGCTGCTGCTGGGCCTGTTGCTCTTCCTGGCCGCGCTCGCCCCGACGGCCGCCCGCCAGCGGGAGTTCCTGGCGGCCGACGAAGGGCTGTCGATGGGGTTCGGCGCGGTGGCCGCCGGCCTGAGGGACGTCGTGGCGTGCGGCGCCCAGGACCGTACGGCCGGGCAGGCGAGCCGGCTGATCGAGGCCGAAGCGCGGGCGGCGCGAGCACTCGCCCGGTGGGCCGCGGCACGCTCACTGGCGCTCGGCGTGGCCGGACATCTGCCGCTGGTGTTGCTGCTGCTCGTCGCGCCGTGGCTGCTCGGGCAAGGGGTCACGGCGGGTGCGCTGTTCGGTGCGCTGACCTATCTGACCCAGGTGCTGCTGCCCGCGCTGCGCACGGTGATGACCGCGCTCGGGGCGGCGGGCACGCGACTGGTGGTGGTCCTCGACCGGCTCACCGGACCGCCGGCCGTGGCTGACCGGCTCACCGCGCCCCCGGCCGCGGCTGCCGCCGAGGTACCCCGTCGCGGGACGGCGGCGCAGCCCCGGCCGGGTGGGCTGCGCGGTCCGGGCGCTGCGCGGGTGGAACTGCGGTCGCTGACCTTCGCGTACGGCGCGGGGGCGCAGCCCGTACTGCGCGACCTCGACCTCGTCGTCGAGCCTGGCGAGCATGTGGCCGTCGTCGGACCCAGCGGCATCGGCAAGTCGACTCTGGCCGGGCTCGTCGCGGGACTCCTGGAGCCCGTCCGGGGCGAAGTGCGGGTGCACGGCGAGCCGGTGCGCGGGCGCGCGGCGGACGAACTGGCGCGGCTGCGCGTGTTGATCCCGCAGCAGGCGTACGTCTTCACCGGCAGTGTGCGCGAGAATCTGCTGTATCTGTGCCCGGACGGTGCGCCGAGCGCGGCCGTGGACGCCTCGGTGGCGGCTGTCGGTCTCGGCCCGCTGGTCCACCGGCTCGGGGGGCTTGACGCCGTCGTCGATCCCGGGGCCCTGTCGCAGGGTGAGCGGCAGCTCCTCGCCTTGGGCCGGGCCCATCTCTGCCCTGCCCCGTTGACGTTGCTGGACGAGGCCTCGTGCGGGCTGGACCCGGTGGCGGAGGCGCGCGCGGAGCGCGCCTTCGCCGAACGCCCCGGCACCCTCATCGTGGTCGCCCACCGCATCAGTTCGGCCCGCAGGGCCGACCGGGTGCTGGTCATGGACGGCGCCCGGGCGGTCTGCGGGCGCCACCACGAGCTGCTCGACGCATCGGCTCTGTACCGGGATCTGGTAGGCGACTGGAACGCCGGGCGCGGGTGACGCGGCCGGCCGTCCCTCGCCCCTGAGAGATACCGCCGCCGGGATCATTCGCAGTGCGCCGAGCTTTAGCCCGGCGGTGATGCGGGTCTCGGACCCTTTGACCTCAGCATTAGGCACGGATCTGCACTGGTGGCCTCGGCTCAGGACGGGCCGTTCTGCTGCTCTGTCTACGGGCGGACGATCGCCAGCGGGCCCCGCCGACCCAACTGGCGACGTAGGAGCCGGACCACAGCTTGTTCGCTCGCCAGTATTGCCGTGGGAGGTCGGGGAACTCCTGGCGGAGCCACGCGAGCTGACGCCCTTGAGGGAGTTGACCAGCTTCGAGACGGCGATCGTAGGCGGGAAGTTCTCGAGCAGGTGGACGTGGTTGCCCGCCATTGAACTCGACCAACTCCGCCTCGACTTCGCCACAACACCAAGTCCATGGAGGAGGAGAACAAGCAGCGTGGATGCCGCTGTATACCGCGATATCTCATAGTACGGTGATCGATATGAAGCTCCGGTACAACATGCGCGTGTACCCGAGCCCTTCTCAATGCGTGGAGCTGGCGAAGGCGTTCGGGTGCGCCCGCGTCGTATGGAACGACGGCCTTCGCCTCCGGCGCGACGCCTACGCTCAGGGTCTGCCGCGTCCGAAGGCGGCCGAGCTTTCCAAGCAGGTCATCACCGAGGCGAAGAAGACCCCGGAGCGGGCCTGGCTCGGCCAGGTGTCCGCTGTGGTGCTGCAGCAGTCGCTGCGGGACCTGGAGACCGCCTATAGCAACTTCTTCGCCTCGAAGGACGGCAGCCGTAAGGGCCAGAAGATGGGGCCGCCGAGGATGAAGAAAAAGACCTCCAGGCAGGCAATCCGGTTCACCGCCAACGCCCGCTTCTCGATCACCCCTGGCGGGGAGCTGCGTCTGCCGAAGATCGGCGACATCGCGGTCCGCTGGTCCCGGCCCTTGCCCTCAGACCCGTCTTCGGTCACGGTCATCAAGGACCCGGCCGACCGGTACTTCGCTAGCTTCGTAGTCGAGGCCGACGACAAGCCTCTCCCGGAACTGGACCCGGAAGAGACCGACACCGGCATCGACCTGGGCCTGTCCTCCTACGCCGTCCTGCGCGGCAGGAAGATCGCCTCCCCGAAGTTCTTCCGCCGTCAGGAACGCAAGCTTAAGCGGGCCCAGCGCAAGCTGTCCCGATGCCAGAAAGGATCCAACAACCGGCGCAAAGCCAAACTTGCTGTCGCCAAGATCCATGCCCGCATCGCAGACCAGCGGCGCGACTTTATCGAGCAGGAAACCATCCAGGTAGTCCGTGAGAGCCAAGCGGCCTACGTGGAGGAGCTGAACGTGAAGGGCATGGGCACCCGGCGCGGGAAGCTTGGCAAGAGCGTCCACGACCAATCCCTCGGTATGTTCGCCCGCACCCTCGAAGCCAAGTGCGCACGGTACGGACGGATCTTCGTCAAGGTCTCCCGCTGGTTCCCCTCGACCCAGCTCTGCTCCCGGTGTGGTGCGCTCACTGGGCCGAAGGGACGCGACCAGCTCCATATCCGCACTTGGACGTGCGATTGCGGAACGACCCACGACCGGGACGAGAACGCCGAGGCCAACATACGCGCCGCTGGACGGAAACTCGCTGCTGAGATGCGGCGGGAGGCGGAGCGTCAAAACGTCTGTGGAGAGCATGTAAGACCCCGCCAGCCGGGGCGGGGCTCGTCGAAGCAGGAACCCACCCGAAGCCCCGCCGCTTACGGCGGCGGGGCAGGCGGGAATCACCCAGCTTCAGTTGGGTGAGGACGTCAAACCCATCCCGCCCCCTGCGATATGCGAATCGCGTCGACGCGGTTGCGGGCCCCGGTCTTGCGGGTGATCGCGGTCATGTAGTTGCGCACGGTGCCATGCGACAGATGCAGTCTCCCGGCGATCTCGGAGACCGAGGCACCTTCGGCGGCGAGCGACAGCACGCTCAGCTCGCGCGGGGTCAAGGGCATATCGGCGGCCTGCAGAAAGTCGAAGGCGAGCGAGTCGTCGACGTAACGCTCGCCGGAGGCGACCTTCCGGATGGCCGCGAGTAATCGTTCCGGCCCCGCATCCTTGTTGACGTAGCCCAGCGCCCGGGCGTCGAACGCGCGCCGCAGCAGGCCGGGACGGCTGGCGGTGGCGAGCACGAGGAGAGCACCGGCCCGGTCTGCCGCGTGCTTGATGAACTCCGCGGCGGCGGAGAGCGTCGCCGAGCCAGGACAGTCCACGTCCACGACGCACACGTGTGGTTGCAGGGACCGCGCGCGGCCGGGCGCGGTGCGCCACGAGGCCGGTACGACGTCGAGATCGCGCTCTTTCCCCAGCAGTGCCACCAGCGCCGACCGCAACAGATGCGTGTCGTGCACCAGAAGAACCCGGATCAACGTATTGCCCCTCCAGCCCTCCGCGTACCGGTCATTTGGTTCGAGCACGTCGTCCCGAGGTCAATTCATACCGGGTTCGTCAAGGGTGCGCGCACGACAAATCGGCCGACGGTCGGCACATCGGCGAGGCACCCGATGTGCCGTCGGGAACGCTCCGGGGGTGTCCGGTTCGCCGTGTCTGTCCGCATCTAACGGGGCGAGTTCCCCGGTGTAGTGAGCAGATCGCGGTCCCGAAGTATGTTCCTCGAGGTATTGGGGAAATCCTTGCTCGAGTTCGTTCGGTGCGCTTGCATGGTGCGCAGAGCGAAACAACGCGAAAACCGCGGATAAGGCTTGGACGTCAGCAGAGGCTTCGACCGCACTTGCTCCGGGGGGAGTGGATGGTGCGCAAGAGTCCTTGACGGGCGACCCCAAGCGGGGCCCGGGTCGATGACCCGGGCCTTCGGCGTTCCCAGACGCGGCGACGGTGCGCCACCTCTGGCCAGCAGCCCGTACGGCGGCCGGCGCTACGGTGAAGCCGACTCTCGGCGCTGCGGTGCCGTGATGTCGATCAGGCGGCACACGGTCTCGATGTCGATCTTCACCTGGGCGATCGACGCGCGGCCGGAGAGCCAGGTGACCAGGGCCGAGTGCCAGGTGTGCTCGATGACCCGGACCGCCGAGAGCTGCTCGGGGGTGGGCGGGGCCTCCAGTCCCATGGCGTCCAGGATGATGGCGGTGGTCAGCCGGGAGACGGTGTCCACCTCCGGGCTCACCGAGCGGTCCGCGAAGGTGAGGGCGCGGACCATCGCATCCGCGAGGTGCGGCTCGCGCTGCATCGCGCGGAAGGCCCGCATCAGGGTCTCCGCGACCCGGGCGGACGGCTCCTGCGCGGTCGGCGGGCGCTTGCGCAGCGTCTCGTGCAGGTGCTGGAGCTGGTCCTGCATGGTGGCCACCAGAAGGTGCACCTTGGACGGGAAGTAGCGGTAGAGCGTCCCGAGAGCGACGCTCGAGATCTCGGCGACTTCACGCATCTGCACGGCGTCGAAGCCGCCGCGGCTGGCCAGCTGGGCGCTCGCGTGCAGGATCCGACGGCGCCGCGCCTCCTGGCGCTCCGTCAGGGGCGCAGCGGGCGAGTTGGATTCCGTGGTCATGTTTCCCATTCCGTGACATCCGGCCAAGGGAGTGGTCCGGACAGCATGGCAGGGGGCGCGTGGTGGCGCGAATCATCCGATCCGGACGGCGCGACGGGGGTCGGGCCGTGGCGTGAATCACCTGATCCGGCCCTCTGCTGCTTCGCTACCTGCCGGTAGATTCGGAGCTCCTCGAGCGATCAAGTCTGTAACTTGTTCTAGATTAGCGCGAGCAGTTACGCTCCGGCGCAACCGCAGTGAGAAGGGGGCCTGAGTGACCGCTGAGGCCGTACAGGCAGCCGTGCTCCGCCCCCCGGCCGGGGCATCCGCGACCGACGACGGCGACCGCCCCCTGCGCATCGCGCTGCTGACGTACAAGGGCAACCCCTTCTGCGGCGGTCAGGGTGTGTACGTACGCCACCTCTCCCGCGAACTGGCCCGGCTCGGTCACACCGTCGAGGTCATCGGCGCGCAGCCGTACCCCGTCCTCGACGCGTCGTCGGGCCCCGGTGGGCTCGGCCTCACCGAGCTGCCCAGCCTCGACCTCTACCGCCAACCCGACCCGTTCCGCACCCCGCGGCGCGAGGAGATCCGGGACTGGATCGACGCCCTCGAGGTCGCCACGATGTGGACCGGGGGCTTCCCCGAGCCGCTCACCTTCAGCCTCCGCGCCCGCCGTCATCTCGCCGCCCGCCGCGGTGCGTTCGACGTCGTCCACGACAACCAGACCCTCGGATACGGCCTGCTCGGCCTGGACCGGCTCGGCTTCCCGCTCGTCACCACCGTCCACCACCCGATCACCGTCGACCGCCGCCTGGACCTGGACGCCGCCACCGGCTGGAAGCGCCGCGCCTCCGTACGCCGCTGGTACGGCTTCACGCGCATGCAGAGGCGCGTCGCCCGGCGGCTGCCGTCGGTCCTCACCGTCTCCGGCTCCTCGCGACAGGAGATCGTCGACCATCTGGGCGTCGCGGAGAACCGGATCCACGTCGTACCCATCGGCGCGGACACCGAGCTGTTCTCCCCGGACCCGTCCGTCCCCCGGATCCCCGGCCGGATCGTCACGACCTCCAGCGCGGACGTCCCCCTCAAGGGCCTGATCCACCTCGTCGAGGCGTTGGCCAAGCTGCGCACCGAGAATCCCCGGGCTCATCTCGTCGTCGTCGGCAGGCGTGCCGAGGACGGTCCGGTGGCCGCCGCCATCGAGCGCTACGGGCTCGACGGGGCGGTCGACTTCGTCAAGGGCATCACCGACCAGGAGCTGGTCGATCTGGTGCGCAGCGCAGAGGTGGCCTGCGTGCCGTCCCTCTACGAAGGCTTCTCGCTGCCCGCCGCCGAGGCCATGGCGACCGGCACCCCGCTGATCGCCACCACCGGTGGTGCCATCCCCGAGGTCGCCGGCCGCGACGGCGAGACGTGTCTGGCCGTACCGCCCGGTGATGCGGGGGCCCTGGCCGCCGCCCTCGGCCGCCTGCTCGACGATGCCGAGCTGCGGCGCAGGCTCGGCGCCGCCGGACGGGAGCGGGTGCTCGCCCGCTTCACCTGGCACCAGGCCGCCGTCGGCACCGTGGAGCGATACCGCGAGGCCATCGCGGTGCAGGGCGGGACGGCGCACGCCCAGCGCTCCGCGGCCGCCCAACTGTCCCGCCGGCGCATCTAGACCGGGCCGCCCCGGCCCGGTGGCGGAGCTTGAAGCCGACGAACGGTCGAGGCCGCCGCAGACGCCGACGGCCGACGCCCGGGACCGGACCCCGGCCACGCCCATGACCCGCCCGATGAAAGTAGAACCGTGCTGACCGTCGATTTCACCCGCTTCCCGCTCGCCCCGGGCGACCGCGTGCTCGATCTCGGCTGTGGCGCAGGCCGGCACGCCTTCGAGTGCTACCGGCGCGGAGCGCAGGTCGTGGCCCTCGACCGCAACGGGGAGGAGATCCGCGAGGTCGCCAAGTGGTTCACCGCCATGCAGGAGGCCGGGGAGGCCCCGGCGGGCGCGACCGCCACGGCCATGGAGGGTGACGCGCTCGCCCTGCCCTTCCCCGACGACAGCTTCGATGTCGTGATCATCTCCGAGGTCATGGAGCACATCCCGGACGACAAGGGTGTGCTCGCCGAGATGGTGCGGGTGCTCAGGCCCGGCGGCCGGATCGCGGTGACGGTGCCGCGCTACGGGCCCGAGAAGATCTGCTGGGCGCTCTCCGACGCCTACCACGAGGTCGAGGGCGGCCACATCCGGATCTACCGCGCCGACGAGCTGCTGCGGAAGATGCGCGAGGCGGGCCTGCGACCGTACGGCACCCACCACGCCCACGCGCTGCACTCCCCGTACTGGTGGCTCAAGTGCGCCTTCGGCGTCGACAACGACCAGGCGCTGCCCGTGCAGGCGTACCACAAGCTGCTGGTCTGGGACATCATGAAGAAGCCGCTGGCCACCCGGGTCGCCGAGCGCGCCCTCAACCCGCTCATCGGCAAGAGCTTCGTGGCGTACGCGACCAAGCCGCACTTGCCGGAGGCGTCCGTGACCGGCGGGGACGGGGCGGGGGTCGGCGCGTGACGGCGCATCGCCGGGGGCCGGGGCGCACCGAACGCCTGGTCCTGCCCGGCGTGCTCAACGCCGAGCAGGCCGCGGTGACGGTGGCCGGCATTCTCGCCGTACAGCGGCCGGACGGCGCCATACCGTGGTTCCGCGGTCACCACCTCGACCCGTGGGACCACATCGAGGCCGCCATGGCGCTGGACGCCGCGGGCGAGCACGAGCGCGCCGAAGCCGCGTACCGCTGGCTCGCCCGGCACCAGAACCCGGACGGCTCCTGGTACGCGGCGTACGCCGACGGGAACGCGGACGAGCCGACCGACCGCGGCCGCGAGACCAACTTCGTCGCCTACATCGCCGTCGGCGCCTGGCACCACTATCTCTCCACGGGCGACGACGCCTTCCTGGAGGCGCTGTGGCCCACCGTGTACGCGGCCGTGGAGTTCGTGCTGGCGCTGCAGCAGCCCGGCGGACAGATCGGCTGGAAGCGCGAGTCCCCCGAGGACGGGGGCACGCCGGTGACCGACGCCCTGCTCACCGGGTCGTCCTCGATCCACCAGGCGCTGCGCTGCGCCCTGGCCGTCGCCGAGGAGATCGGCGAGCCCCAGCCGGACTGGGAGCTGGCGGCGGGCTGGCTCCGCCATGCGATCTGCCACCACCCCGAGCGCTTCCTCGACAAGGACCGCTTCTCGATGGACTGGTACTACCCGGTCCTGGGCGGGGCGGTCACCGGACCCGAGGCGAAGGAGCGGATCGAGGCGGACTGGGACCGCTTCGTCGTGCCCGGACTCGGCGTGCGGTGCGTGGCCGACCGGCCGTGGGTGACGGGCGGGGAGAGCGCCGAACTCGCCCTCGCGCTCTGGGCGATGGGCGAGTCCGAGCGGGCCGTGGAGATCCTCCGGTCGATCCGGCATCTGCGCGCCGACAACGGCATGTACTGGACGGGGTACGTCTTCGAGGACGAGGCGGTCTGGCCGGAGGAGCTCACCACCTGGACGGCGGGCGCTCTGCTGCTCGCCGTGGCCGCGCTCGGCGGAGACGAGGCGACCACGGCAGTCTTCGGAGGCGAGCGGTTGCCGTCGGGGCTGGAACCGGACTGCTGCTGAGCCGGGCCTCGGGCCCGAATCCCCGGATCAGAGCTGGCGGAGGCGGCGGGCGATGCCGTGCCCCACGAAGAGGTACAGCACGGCCGGGATGCCGTAGTTGAGCAGCACGCGCAGCCAGTCCGTGTCCATGGTGAAGAGGTCGCGCGACCAGCTCGCCAGCCAGTCGGCGGCGTCCTCGACAAAGCTCACCAAGTCGTTTGCCGGGTTGGCGTCCAGGATGAACATCAAGATCCACAGGCCGAGGATCACGGCCGCGATGTCCGCGATGGCGGTGATGACCGAAGCAGCGGGTTTGGTCCAGGCGCTTCTCTGAAGGGGCATGCCCAAGTTGTTGCCGGTCTCCAGTGGCCGAAACCTTTCGCGCACCGACGGTACGAAGGCGGAAGATCATCCGTTCAGTTCCGCCAGTACCCGGAGCGTGTCCGGGTCGGGGGCGGTGACCAGGAGGTCCGTGACCGGCCCCTTGCGCCAGAGCTCCAGGCGTTCCGCGATCCGCTCCTGCGGGCCGACGAGGGAGATCTCATCGGCGAAGGCGTCCGGCACCGCGTCGATCGCCTCCGCGCGGCGGCCGTCCAGGAAGAGCTCCTGGACGCGCCGCGCCTCCGCCTCGAAGCCCATGCGGGCCATCAGATCAGCGTGGAAGTTCCGGGCCGCGTGCCCCATCCCGCCGATGTAGAAACCGAGCATCGCCTTCACCGGCCGCAGACCCTCGGCCACGCTCGCACACACCTGGGCCCGGGCCATGGGCGCGATGAGAAAGCCTTCCGGGACGTCCTCCAGCGAGGCCTGGTACACGTCCGTGCGCAGCGGGGACCAGTAGAGGGGGAGCCAGCCGTCGGCGATCCGGGTCGTCTGGGCGATGTTCTTCGGGCCCTCCGCGCCGAGCAGCACCGGCAGGTCCGCTCGGACCGGGTGGGTGATCGGCTTGAGGGGTTTGCCGAGGCCGGTGCCGTCCGGACCGGCGTAGGGGTGGGAGTGGTACCGCCCGTCCAGCTCCACCGGCGCCTCGCGGCGCAGGACTTGGCGGATCACGTCCACGTACTCACGGGTCGCGGTGAGCGGGCTCTTCGGGAACGGACGCCCGTACCACCCCTCGACCACCTGTGGACCGGACAGGCCGAGGCCGAGCATCATCCGGCCGCCGGACAGGTGGTCGAGGGTGAGCGCGTGCATCGCGGTGGCCGTGGGCGTGCGGGCGGCCATCTGCGCCACCGCCGTGCCCAGCTTGATCCGGGAGGTGCGGGCGGCGATCCAGGTCAGCGGGGTGAAGGCGTCGGAGCCCCAGGCCTCGGCGGTCCAGACGGAGTCGTAGCCGAGCCGCTCGGCCACGACGGCGAGTTCGACGTGCGCGGGATCGGGACCGCGACCCCAGTAGCCGAGTGCGAGGCCGAGCCGCATGCGGGTACCTCCGGTGGTGCGTTGCCGGTGCCGCGCTGCGGGCGGTGTCCTCAAGCGCGGCCGGGCTCGATTCCTCGAGCCGAATTAACTGACGGGCCGTCAGGACTGTAAGGGGTGCGCCCGCACAAGACAACGGCCCCTCACCCGCGACGGGTCGAGGGGCCGTGCCGGTTCCGCGTACGTGAGCGGATCAGCCGCGCTGGATACCGCTGGTGTCCTGGAGGATGCCGCGCCGGCCGTCCTGCGTCTGCGCGACGAGCGCCGGGCCGCGCTGGTCGACCGCGAGGTACCAGGTGCCGGGCGCGAGCTCGGCCACCGGCGTGGGCGAGCCGTCCTCGGCGTACAGCGGCCGGGCTACCGGCACCGCGAACCAGAAGGGTGCGAAGTCGCCGCCGCCGGCGGGCCCGGGCTGCCCCGGATGCTGGCCGCCGTACGGCTGTGCTCCGCCCGGCTGCGCGCCGTACCCGGACGGGGCGCCCTGCTGTGCCGGGTAGCCGTAGCCCGGGTTCGGGTTGACGCCGTACGGGGATGGGGCCTGCTGCTGCCGGGGGGCCGGGAGGAGCGGGGCCTTGAGGGCGGGCACGCGGGCGGGCAGCAGCGCGCCCGCGACCAGGACGAGAGTGGCGATCACTCCGAGGATCTGGCCGGAGCCCTTGTCGACGTCCCCGCCTCCGATGAGCGTCCACAGTGCGGTCCAGGCGGCGAACACGGCGAGTGCCATGCCCCACTGCTCGAGGCCGAGCCCGAGGATCTTGCGCTCCGCGGGCTGGAAGCGGGCGGACACGATCAGCCCGGCGGCGATCAGACCGGCGAGGAAGATCGACGGAAGTACCGGGAAGAGCCGGGAGTCCCACGTGGACGGGACTTCGCGGCACAGCGGGCCGTCACAGGAGTAGAAGTCGAGGAACGAGGCGATGAACAGCAACACCGCTGCTCCGATCACCACGCCGTCGCCTCGAGTGAGGGAGCGGATGTTCACGTGAAGTCCTTCTCAGTCTCGATCTGCCGTCGTCGCTGTCGCCGGTACGCGCGGGGCGTGGCGCGGGGGTGGCTCCCCATCGTACGGATGAATCTATCGGCCGGTGTCCAGGGGTGTCCCGAGGTCGAAGAGGTCGGCGCTGCTCCATTTACCTGGGAAATTCCCTGTTCCTTGGGCTATGCCTTCCTTTTCAGGAAACTCCGGATGCCATCAGTGATGCCCTGTGCCGCGCGCTGGCGCCACTTCTTGCTCTTGAGTTGGGCGGCGTCCTGCGGGTCGCGCATGTTGCCGCACTCGATGAAGACCTTGGGGACGGTCGAGAGGTTGAGCCCGCCGAGGTCGGAGCGGACTTTCAACCCCGTACCGCCGCCGACGTAGTCGGAGGGGCGGCTGCCCGTCTCGCGGACGAATCGCCCCGCGATCCGCTCGCCCAGCGCACGTGACGGTCCGACGATGGCCGAGGTGTCGGCGTCGCCCCGCTTCACGGCCGCGGGGAGGATCACATGGAAGCCGCGGTTCCCCGCTCCCGAGCCGTCGGCATGGATGGAGACGGCCGCGTCGGCCTTCACCTTGTTCCCGATCCGCGCCCGTTCGTCCACGCACGGGCCGTACGGACGGTCGTCGTCCTGCGTGAACACGACCTTCGCGCCCTGCCGCTCGAGGAGCGGTCGGATCCGGCGCGCGAGGTCGAGGGTGAAGGCGGCCTCGGTGTAGCCGTCGTTGGTGGACGTACCGGTGGTGTCGCACTCCTTGCGGTGGGTGCCGACGTCCACCCGGCGGGCGATCTCCCGGGAGTGATCGCGGTTGCCGGGGTTGTGGCCCGGGTCGATGACGACGACCTTGCCGGAGAGGGGGCCGGTCCGCGGGCGGGTGGGTTGCTCCGGTGTGCCGGACGTGGGCGGTTTTGTGGTCCTGGGTGGGGCCGAGGTGGTCCGGGTGGCCGAGGGTTGGCTCGAGGGCCGGTTGTCCGCGGGCGGCGGCGAGGGCCTGTCGCCGCCCGCGTGGTCCGATCCGGCAGCCGCCACCTGCCACATCAGCCACCCGGCGAAGCCCAGCGGTACAAGCGTGGCGAGCACGACGAGCAGGGTGTGGCCGCGAAGCGGCCGAGACGCGGGCGGGAAGCTGCCGTTCGACACGTCCGCGATGCTAGCCCCTGTCCGGCCGATCATGCCGGGCTCGCGACGCCTGGCACCGCACGTCGCCGCGTTGTCGTCGGTCGCCGATGGCCCCCAGCTACCGCTGGGAGGTGCCCCCACCGCGTGGACTCCCTCCTCCGCCTTGCGATGCTCCCCCAGCTATCGCTGGGAGGTGCCCCCTGCACCAGACGCCGCTCGCTGATCCGGCCTGACCGACCGGACAGGACCTAGCCCCTGTCCGTGTCGCTCAGCTGCCCGCCGCCGGCTATGGCGTACTGGACCCGGCCACGCGGCGCAGCACGTGGAGGGAGCGCGTGGCGGAGACCTCGGTGAAGGCGCCCGAGCCGAGGGCGCGGCGGTAGACGCGGTACGGCGCCTGCCCGCCGTCTGCCGGGTCCGCGAACACGTCGTGGATGACCAGGAGGCCGCCCTCGGCGACATGCGGGGCCCAGCCCTCGTAGTCGGCCGTGGCGTGCTCGTCGGTGTGGCCGCCGTCGATGAAGACCAGGCCGAGTGGCGTGGTCCAGAGCGCCGCGACCTGCGGTGAGCGCCCGACGACCGCCACGACGTGGTCCTCCAGGCCCGCGCGGTGCAGCGTGCGGCGGAAGGTCGGCAGCGTGTCCATCCGGCCGGTGTCGGGGTCGACGACGGACGTGTCGTGGTACTCCCAGCCCGGCTGCTGCTCCTCCGAGCCACGGTGGTGGTCGACGGTGACGGCGACGGTTCCGGCCTCCCGGGCGGCGTCGGCGAGCAGGACGGTGGAGCGGCCGCAGTAGGTGCCGACCTCGAGGAGGGGCAGGCCCAGCGCCGACGCCTCGACCGCCGCGGCGTACAGGGCCAGCCCCTCGTCGGTCGGCATGAAGCCCTTGGCCGCTTCGAAGGCGGCGAGAATCTCCGGCTTGGGGCTCAGGCCCATGGCCTTCCTCCTGGTCGTGCGGTGGGTGCTGCTCCGGCCACCCATGCTGCCGGACGGGGTGGGGCAGGCTGCGGGCGGGGCCGCTCCGCGCCCGGCGGGACCTCCGGGCCCCCGGCGTCCGCGGCCCGTCGGCCGGGTCGTATCGCCGTACGACGGCGGGCATCCGGCAGCGGCGGCTCGGCTATCTGACATGCCGTCAGCAGTCTTCCCAACTGCTGAGGGGTGCGTTATACATGGGTGCCATCAGCTAGAACGCGTTCTAGGCGGCATGTCCGGGCGCGTTCGGGCCGACCGGAATCGACCCCGGTACGACGACGGTGCGGACGGCCGTGCCGGGGTCTTCAGCACCCCACCGTGGCGAAGGAGCAGCCCCCGATGCCCATCGACGTCGGACGAGCCCTCTCGGCCGAGCCCTGCCGGACGGATCTCGTCTGGGGACACAAGGACATTCAGCTCTACCACCTCGGCATCGGCGCGGGTGCGAACCCGGACAAGGACGGCCCGGCCACCGACCCCGACGAGCTCCGCTACACCCTGGAGAGCAGACTGCACGTCCTGCCCAGCTTCGCGACCGTGGCCGGGGGCGCCCTCGCCGCGGCCGGCGGGCTCTCGACGCCCGGCATCGACGTCGACCTCGCCGCGGTGCTCCACGGCGGCCAGCGCCTGGAGCTGCACCGCCCGATCCCGGTCGAGGGACGAGCGGTCCAGACCTCGCGGATCGCCGCCGTGTACGACAAGGGGAAGGCGGCCGTCATCGTGCTGCGCTCCGACGCCGCCGACGAGGATGGGCCGCTGTGGACCAGCGACACGCTGATCTTCGTACGCGGTGAGGGCGGCTTCGGTGGCGAGCGGGGGCCGTCCGAGCGGCTCGAACTCCCCGACCGGGAGCCGGACCGCACCGCGCTGCGCCCCGTCCGCGAGGACCAGGCGCTGCTCTACCGGCTCTCCGGAGACTGGAACCCGTTGCACGCCGACCCCGAGTTCGCCAAACTCGCCGGCTTCGACAAGCCGATCCTGCACGGCCTGTGCACCTACGGCATCACGCTCAAGGCCGTCGTGGACACGGCGCTCGACGGCGATGTGTCCCGGGTGCGGGCGTACACCACGCGCTTCGCCGGAGTCGTGTACCCGGGCGAGACCCTGCGCATCCGGATGTGGCGGGACGAGGGGCGCGTACAGGTGTCGGTCACCGCGGTCGACCGGGACGACGCCCCCGTCCTCGCCGACACGGTGATCGAGCACGGCTGAGCCTGGGGGTACCCCCTGGGGGCACCACCCAGCGTTAGCTGGGGGAGCGACCTGCACCCGCGTCCGCCGGGCCCCACCCGTCGCCCGGTGCTTCGCGCCGAGAGAGCCCGCGCCGCTGGGGAGCGCGGGCGGGTCCTGCGGCATCAGCCGCTGATGTCAAAGCCTCCCAAGCCCTCTGGGCTGGGGAGGGAAATAGTGAAGGGAGTACACCGTGCGCGCAGCCGTACAGCACGAGATTGGGCAGGACAAGCTCGAGGTGCTCGACGACATCGAGGCGGTGGGGTTCGGCCCCGGGAAGGTCAGGCTGCGCATCCGGGCCACCGGTCTGTGCCACTCCGACGTCTCCGCGATGAACGGCGTACTGCCCCAGCCCGCCCCGTTCATCCCCGGCCACGAGGGCGCGGGCGAGGTCATCGACGTCGGCGACGGCGTGACGAACGTCCAGCAAGGCGACCGCGTCCTGGTCTGCTGGCTGCCCGCCTGCGGCGCGTGTCCCTCGTGCAAGCGCGGCCAGCCGCACCTCTGCCTGGCCGGCTTCATGAACGCGGGCACCCCCAACTTCAAGCGCTCCGGCGGGAGTCCCGAGGACGTCTTCGGCTTCGCGGGAACCGGCACCTTCACCGAGGAAGTGGTCGTCGGAGCGGGGTGCGCCGTGCCGATCCCCGACGACGTGCCGTTCGACATCGCGGCGCTCATCGGCTGCGGCGTCACCACCGGCCTCGGCGCCGCGCTCAACACGGCCAAGGTCGAGGCCGGTTCGTCCGTGGCGGTGATCGGCTGCGGCGGCGTCGGCATCAGCACCATCCAGGGGGCCAGGGCATCCGGTGCGGCGCAGATCGTGGCCGTCGACCCGGTCGCCTCCCGGCGCGACGCGGCGCTGCGCTTCGGCGCCACCGAGTCGGTGTCACCGGAGGAGCTGGCGGATGCCAAGGCCCGTATCACCGGGGGAGAGGGCTTCGACTACGTCTTCGAGGTCGTCGGCAAGTCCGCCACCGCTCGCACGGCCTACGAGACCACGCGCCGCGGAGGCACGCTGTGCATCGTCGGCGCGGGTGCGATGGACGACTTCTTCCAGGTCAGCATGTTCGAGCTGTTCTTCGACGAGAAGCGGATCCTGCCGTCGATGTACGGCGGCGGGGACGTGCTCCGGTCGTACGAGCGCGCCATCGCCCTGTGGCGTGCCGGCCGCATCGACCTCGCAAGCCTCATCACCCACCGGGTCCAACTGGCCGAGATCAACGACGCGCTGGACCAGATGCGCACCGGTGAGGCGCTGCGCACCTGCATCGAGATCTGAGAGGACGACGCGTATGTCATTGCACGGCAGGACGGCCGTCGTCACGGGCGGTGGACGCGGGCTCGGGCGCGCCGAAGCCCTGGAGCTCGCCCGCCTGGGCGCGAACGTGGTCGTCAACGACCTCGGCCGGCCGGGGCGGGACGGTACGGGCGAGGCCTCGGCCGCCCCGGCCGAGGAGGTGGTCGCCGAGATCCGGGCCGAGGGCGGGCAGGCCGTGGCCCACCTCGGCGACGTGGCCGACTTCGAGCAGGCGCGGGCGCTGGTCCGGCTCGCCGTCGACACCTACGGCTCGCTCGACATCCTGGTCAACAACGCGGGCATCCTGCGCGACAGGATGATCTTCTCGATGACCGAGGAGGAGTGGGACGCGGTGATCCGGGTGCATGTGAAGGGCCACTTCAACACCACGCACTTCGCCGCGGCGTACTGGCGCGAAAAGTCGAAGGCGGCGGGAGGCCCGGTCTACGGCCGGATCGTGAACACCTCGTCGGAGGCCTTCCTGGCGGGGTCGGCGGGTCAGCCCAACTACGCGGCCGCCAAAGGCGGCATCGTGGGGCTGACCACCTCGACCGCGCTGGCGCTCGGTAAGTACGGGGTGACAGCGAATGTCATCTGCCCGCGCGCCCGGACCCGTATGACCGAGGACGTCTTCGCGACCGCACCGGCGCCGCAGGGCGGCGGGGAACCGGCGGACGGAGCGCTGGACGTGCTCGCTCCCGAGCACGTCTCGCCGCTCGTCGGCTATCTCGCCTCGCCGGCCGCCGCGCAGATCAACGGGCAGCTGTTCGTGGTGCACGGCGGGATGGTCGCGATCGTCGAACGGCCCAAGGTGGCCGCGAAGTTCGACACGGCGAAGGACGTCTTCGGCCATGAGGAGCTCGACGAGCTGCTGACCCCGTACTTCGCGGAACGCCCACCGAACGAGACCTTCGCCGCGGTGGAGGTTCTCCGGCTGAAGAAGGGATAGCCGGCCCGTACCGACCCATGCCGGCCCGGGCCAACTGACCCCGTGCCGACCGTCCCGGCCCGGCCTTGACGAGCCGGGCCGGGATGACATCGGTGTCGGCTCAGGATGCCTGGTCCGGGCGGCGGTGGCGGCCGTGGGCCGGGGACTGGCTGTCCTCGGATGCCGCCTGGCCCCGGTGCCTGCCGCGGCCCGTCGAGGTCCGGGCAGAGGCGCCCTTGGGCTGGGGCGTGGGGGACCCCGGTGTGGGAGCTTCGGTGGTGTCGGCCCGTGTTTCGGACATGTGGGATGTCACCCCGTCGTATCGCTTCGTGCTGTGCGCATGGGGTGCTCGCAGCGTGTGACCGCGCGTCAACCAGCACCCCACACGAGACCGGTGAGCACCCTTCGGTGCCCGGTCGGTGCAGCTGCGGAGCCCCCACACCGAGTTTAACCAGGGTGATGATCGCGCAGCTACCGGGCCCTGGCCATGGGCGCCTGCTGCAACGGGATCGGCCGCAGGGGCAGCGGTCCGGCCGGATTCGCTGCCGAGGCCGGTGCGCAATCCCGCGCTTGTGCGGGCCTTGCCTGCGGGGCCTGTGGCGCGGGTTCCGTCACCGCGGCCACTCGCGCCAGCCCGCACGGCACATCCGCCGTCGCGTACGGCAGCCGCAGCTCGCCCTTCGTCGTCCACAGCCCGGCTCCCGCCAGCCAGCCGTCAGGCGCGGGCAGTTGGCGCAACTGCCGCTCGGACGGCCGCCAAATTCCCACCCTCCCCCAGCTACCTCCCCCAGCTATCGCTGGGCGGTGCCCCCTGGGAGGTACCCCCAGCCCGCCGCCACCCTCAACGGATGCCCCGTCGATTCGCAGCGCCACCCCGCAGCTCTCCGGCATCAGCATCTGCCCCGGCTGTATGGCGAAGGGCGTGACCGCTGCGCCCGCGAGCCGTAGCGCCTCCGGGAAGCGCACCGGCCGCCTGCTGCCGAGCACCCCCCAGCCCAGTCGGTCGTGCCCGGCCGCGTCGGACCGTACGAGGAGCAGCCCGCTGTCCGGATCGGCCATCAGCAGACGGTCGTTGCTCTCCTCGGTGATCTGCAGCAGAGCGCTGGTCTCGCCGCCGCGGCCCAGATCCACGGCGACGGCCTTCACCCTGCCGTCCGCCGACTCCTGATCGAGGGCGAGCATCCGGCCCGTACGGTCCAGCCATGCGCCACCGCTGCACCGGCCCGGCAGCTCGGCCACGCGCTCCGGGCCGGTGCCTCCCCCGTGCACGAGCCACAGCGCGGTGGACCGCTCGCCGGGTGCCAGGGCGTACGCGAGGGAGCCGCCGGGTGCGGGCGGCAGCAGCGTGAGCCGCTCACATTCGACCGTGCCGAGCGGCAGTTCGCCGGTGCCGGGATCGGTCGGGTAGAGGAGGGCGAGCAGGTGCCGGTCCGCGACGCGGCGGCGGATCAGCACCCGGCCGTCGGCGAGCGGCAGCACGTCGCTGTCGGGTTCCTCCGGCTGGGCGAGGGGCAGCGGCACGGCGTACGGCTCCGGGCCGTCCAGCGTCCAGCGTTCGGGGAACCAGCTCTCCGGCTCGGCACCTCTCACCAGCCGCGCCGCGTAACTGTGGTCCGCGGCGATGGTCATCGGTGCCGGTCGCGCCTGTCGCGCCGTGCCGCCTGCTTCCGTGGCGGTCTCGAGTGCACAGGCCGTCATCACAGCATCACCTCCGGCGACCGAAGCTAGTTTTCGCACTTCCAGCCGACGAACGTGAGTTGCAACGACTTCACACATACGGGTGGCTCTGATCCGGTTCCGCTGAGAGCCGGGGGCCGGTTGTGCTCGTGCCGCGTGATGAGGGTCCCCCTGGGGGACGGAGTCTGGGGGAGCTCGAGGCAGGCTTTGCCTCAGGAGACGGCCGTACGGCAGGCCCCGCGGCCCCGGCCGAGCGTCGGGCGGGCAGTCATCAGGCCATCGGGCCCCCGCGGCCGCTCGCGGGTGCACCCCTGCGAGGTAACCTCTCACCCGTGCCCGCATTGCCTGAAGTCATCGCCGCGCTCGACGCCCTCTGGCCCCCGGAGCGGGCTGAGGACTGGGACGCCGTCGGGACGGTCTGCGGAGACCCGGACGCTGAGGTGCGACGAGTCCTCTTCGCCGTCGACCCCGTCCAGGAGATCGCCGACGAAGCCGTGAAGCTCGGGGCCGATCTGCTGGTCACCCATCACCCGCTCTATCTGCGCGGAACGACGACGGTCGCGGCCGCGACCTTCAAGGGCCGGGTCGTACACACGCTGATCAAGAACGACATCGCCCTGCACGTGGCGCACACCAATGCCGACCGAGCCGACCCCGGCGTCTCCGACGCCCTCGCGGGCGCCCTCGACCTGAGGGTCACCGGCCCGCTCGTCCCGGACCCGGCCGATCCGGCGGGCCGCCGCGGCCTGGGCCGGATCTGCGAGCTCGACGAGCCGATGACGCTCGCCTCCTTCGCCGAGCGGGTCGCGGCCCGGCTGCCCGCCACGGCGCAGGGCGTCCGCATGGCGGGCGACCCCGAGGGCAGGGTCGTCAGGGTCGCCGTCTGCGGCGGCTCCGGTGACAGCCTCTTCGACGAAGTGCGGGCGGCGGGGGTCGACGCATACGTGACCGCCGATCTGCGACACCACCCCGCGTCCGAGGCCCAGCAGCAGAGCCCGCTGGGTCTGGTGGACGCCGCGCACTGGGCCACCGAGTGGCCCTGGATCGAGCAGGCGGCCGCGCAGCTCGACGAAATCTCCGACCGGCACGGCTGGAACCTGCGAACCCACATCTCCCGTACGGTCACCGACCCCTGGACCGCGCACGCCGCGTCCCCTCGTCCCGGAAGCCGGGACACCGCCCGTCCCGGTGCCGCCTCCTCCCCCTCGGTCGACTCGGTCGACGAGACCGACCCCCGTACCACTCGTCCCCACGATTCATCTGGAGCCCCCAACTGAACGCCGCGTCCGCCGACCAGATCCGCCTGCTCGACGTCCAGGCGCTCGATCTCCGTCTCACGCAGCTCGCGCACAAGCGCCGGAGCCTGCCGGAGCACGCGGAGCTCGACACCCTGAACGCCGACCTCGCACAGCTGCGCGACCTGCTGGTCGCCGCCCAGACCGAGGAGAGCGACACCGCCCGCGAGCAGACCAAGGCGGAGCAGGACGTGGACCAGGTGCGCCAGCGCGCCGCTCGCGACCAGCACCGGCTCGACTCCGGGGCGGTGACCTCGCCGAAGGACCTGGAAAACCTCCAGCACGAGATCGCCTCCCTCGCCAAGCGCCAGGGCGACCTCGAGGACATCGTCCTGGAGGTGATGGAGCGCCGTGAGTCGGTACAGGAGCGGGTCGGTGAGCTGACCGAGCGCGTGGGATCCGTCGAGGCCAAGGTTTCCGACGCGACGGGGCGGCGGGACGCGGCGCAGCAGGAGATCGACGGCGAGGTCGCGGCCGTGACGAAGGAGCGCGAGGTCGTGGCGGCAGCCGTCCCGGCCGACCTGATGAAGCTCTACGAGAAGCTGCGCGGGCAGCAGGGCGGCGTCGGCGCGGCCCGGCTCTACCAGCGGCGCTGCGAGGGCTGCCGCCAGGAACTGGCCATCACCGAGCTGAACGAGGTGCGGGCCGCCGCCCCGGACGAGGTGGTGCGGTGCGAGAACTGCCGCCGCATCCTGGTCCGGACGCCCGAATCGGGGCTGTAGCTCCGATGAGTCGCCGGAGTCGACGCTTCATCGTCGAGGCGGACGGCGGTTCCCGGGGCAACCCCGGACCCGCCGGCTACGGCGCGGTGGTCCTCGATGCGACATCGGGCGAGCCGCTCGCCGAGGCCGCGGAGTACCTCGGCACGGCGACGAACAACGTGGCCGAGTACCGGGGACTGATCGCCGGTCTGCGGGCGGCCCACGCGCTCGACCCCGAGGCGGAGATCCGGGTGCGGATGGACTCCAAGCTCGTCGTCGAGCAGATGACGGGGCGCTGGAAAATCAAGCACCCGGACATGCGCCCGCTGGCCGCCGAGGCCAAGTCGATCTTTCCGCCCGGCCGGATCTCGTACGAGTGGATCCCGCGGGAGAAGAACAAGCACGCGGACCGGCTCGCGAACGAGGCGATGGACGCGGGCAGGGCCGGGCGGCAGTGGGAGGCCTCGCGGTCGACGGCGGCGCTGGAGAGCGTGCCACGACCGCTGGGCGCGCCGGAGGGGGCGGCGGTTCCGGTGGAGGAGGCGGTCCCGGAGGCGGTGCCGGCGCCGCTCGCCGAGCCCAAGGCCGCCCCGGTCGGCTGGGCCGCCACCGCGGACCTGGGCGCGCCCACCACCTTCGTCCTGCTCCGGCACGGCGAGACCCAGGTGACACGCGAGAAGCGGTTCTCCGGCAGCGGCGGCAAGGACCCGGAGCTCTCGCCCGCAGGTCGCCGCCAGGCCGAACAGGTCGCGGCGGTGCTCGCCGCGCGGGGCACGATCCAGGCGATCGTCAGCTCGCCGCTGCGCCGCTGCCACGAGACGGCGGAGATCGCGGCGGCACGGCTCGGGCTGGAGGTCCGTATCGACGAAGGGCTGCGGGAGACGGACTTCGGAGCCTGGGAGGGCCTGACGTTCGCGGAGGTACGGGAGCGCCACCCGGAGGACCTCGACGCCTGGCTGGCTTCGGCGAAGGCCGCGCCGACGGGCGGCGGCGAGAGCTTCGCACAGGTCGCGCGGCGCGTCGCGCTCTCCCGCGACAAGCTGCTGGCGCGCTATGCCGGGCGTACGGTCCTGCTGGTCACCCATGTCACCCCGATCAAGGTCCTGGTCCGCCTGGCCCTGGGCGCGCCCCCGGAGTCGGTGTTCCGCATGGAGCTGTCGGCGGCGTCCCTGTCGGCGGTGGCGTACTACGCGGACGGCAACGCGTCGGTGCGCCTGCTGAACGACACGAACCATCTGCGGTGAGCCTGGCGTGACGCCTCGGCCCATGGCCCGAGGCGTCACGCGCGTTGGAGCGCGGTGCCTCAGCGCGCGGCCGGCGCACGGAGCGCCGCGGCCTCGCGGGCCAGGCGCTCCACCCGCCCCCAGTCCCCGGCCCTGAGGGCGTCCGGCGGCAGCATCCACGTGCCACCGACGCACCCCACGTTCGGCAGGGCCAGATAGGAGGGCGCCGAGTCCGGGCCGATGCCGCCCGTGGGACAGAAGCGGGCCTCGGGGAGCGGCGAGGCCAGGGACTTCAGATACGCCGTGCCGCCGGCGGCCTCCGCGGGGAAGAACTTCATGTCCGTGACCCCGAGTTCCAGCAGGGCGACGACCTCCGAGGTGGTCGAGACCCCCGGCAGGAACGGAATTCCGGAGGCCTTGAGCGCGTCGAGCAGCCGGTCCGTCCAGCCGGGGCTGACGAGGAAGCGGGATCCGGCGGCGAGGGCCGTCCGCACGCTCTCGGGCGAGGTCACGGTGCCCGCGCCCACCAGTGCCTCCGGCACCTCGTCGGCGATGGCGCGGATCGCCGCCGGGGCGGCGGGCGTCCGCAGCGTGACCTCGATCGCGGGCAGGCCGCCCGCCACCAGCGCGCGGGCGAGCGGCACGGCGTGGGCGGCGTCTTCCAGGACCACGACCGGAATGACCGCAGCGAGGTCGAGCACGGAATCCATGCGGTCATCCTGCCGAGCCACGTCGCGCTGCGCAACGCACGTTGCACATATTGCAACCAGCCTGCTGACGTTTTCCGCGTACTCCCGCATGACGTGGTCCTGCACGGACGGCCCGCCGTCGTCGGTGGGGGTGCCGTCCTGCGTCGTCAGTGGAGTTCGGTCACGACGACATCCACCTGCCATGCCCGGCCGCTCTTCGCGGGCTGCTGGGCCTCGACCATGTGGCCGAGCCCACGCAGGACGTCCACCAGCGCCGCCGGGCTCTCCGGCTCCGCACCCGCCGCCAGCAGGTCCCGGACCAGCCGTCCCTTGGTCGCCTTGTTGAAGTGGCTGACGACCGACCGCTTCTCGACGCCGTCCACGACCCGCGAGTGCAGCACGCGGACAGTGGCCGTACGTTCCGCGACCTCGCCCTTGGGCTTCCATGCGGTTGCGTACGCGGCGGAGCGCAGGTCCAGGACGAGTCCGTCCCCGGCGAGCTCGGGCATGACCTCGGCCATCGGCTCCCTCCAGTACGGACCGAGTGCGCCGAGGCCGGGCAACTTCACCCCCATCGAGCAGCGGTACGACGGGATCCGGTCGTCGATCCGTACCGCACCCCAGAGCCCGGAGAAGACCAGCAGCGCTCGCCCGGCCAGCTCGCGCGCAGGCGCGTCGAGGGAGGCGAGGCCGAGGGCGTCGTACAGCACGCCGGTGTAGATCTCGGCGGCCCGGCGGGCGGGTGCGGTCCGCAGCTCTGCGTTCTTGGCCACCTCGCCTCGCAGACCCTCGCTGAGCCCGAGCACCTCGCGTGCCTTCTCCTCGTCGCCCGAGCACAGCGACACCAGCTCGTCGAGGACGGATGCCCGCGCGGCGGAGAGTCCCGGCAACGACAGTTCCCCGGCCTTCAAGGGCGCCCCGGAACCGCCAACGGCCTTCCCTTCGGACGGCGGCAACAGCACGAGCACAGTCGATCTCCTTCACATGAGGATGCGGGGGTGCGGCCCCGGCGCCGCAGCCTAACTGCGACCGGCGCGGGCTCATGTCCCCGGTGTGCGGACCGCGGACGAGCCGCCGCCACAGCCGGACCGGCGGGGCGGGAGGCGACGCCCGAACCTGGAACCGACGCCCGAGCCGCCGCACACCAACCGCGCAGGGACCGGCCGCACAGCAGGTCGCGTACACCCGGCCTGACCGGCAGGTACCATGGTCGGCACGGCAGACGAGCCGAGCGGGCGGCCGCGACGGGGCCTTGGGCCCTGCCGAGGAACGTCCGGGCTCCACAGGGCAGGGTGGTGGGTAACACCCACCCGGGGTGACCCGCGGGACAGTGCCACAGAAAGCAGACCGCCGGGGCCGAAAGGCACCCGGTAAGGGTGAAACGGTGGTGTAAGAGACCACCAGCGTCCGAGGTGACTCGGACGGCTCGGTAAACCCCACCCGGAGCAAGGTCAAGAGGGGTCATCGACCGATGGCCCTGCGCGGACGCTCGAGGGCTGCCCGCCCGAGTCCGCGGGTAGACCGCACGAGGCTGCCGGCAACGGCAGTCCTAGATGGATGGCCGCCTCCCACCGGGCCGCGAGACCCGGCGGAGACAGAACCCGGCGTACAGCTCGACTCGTCTGCCGCCTGTATTTCCGCAGGTCAGAGGCTATTTCTTGCTGTGAACGTTCCGGCCGGGTCGAATCCTGGTCGCATTTGCGTCGACGTGCGGCGGACATCTCGGGCGTGTACTTCAGGGCTATCGGGTGTTCCGCGGAGATTTCCGCAGGTCGGGTGGGGCGTTGAGGTGCGGAGACATCTCGGCGTTGTACTCAGAGTATTGTCCGGCACGGCCCGCAGGTGGCAGGACTGGCCTTCCCCTGAAGGAAGCGGCCGTCCGTTCATCTATGCAAAGTTGCGGTTGGTTGTGAGTTCTGTCGTCCCATGCCCTGGCGGCCTGGATCGAGGCCTCCCCGAACTGGTACCGGAACGTCGGCTAGGAGATGCCAGCCGACGGCGACTGGGCCCTCTTCGCACGTGCATTGAGCGCGGCACTCACGTACGAGTGACCCCAGCCACCCACCGTTTCAGGTGAGTGCCAGAACGAGCGGGGAACACGGTCAATGCAGGCCAGTTTGAGCCCGCGCCTTATACGACAGCGCTGGCGGGCCCGCTCTCTTGCCGACCCGGGCGCGGCGGAGCTCTGGTCCCGGGTGGCTATTACGACCGCACCGCGCTCGCCCCGGCCGCCCCCATCGCGAACGAGGACCGCACCGTTCGCCTCCTGTGCGAGCTGGCCGATCGCCTGGTCGCTCAGGCTGCTTGAGGGGTGTCGAGGAGCTTCTCGAGATGGCGGCCGAGACGGGGCGAGCGGCGGTGAGGTCCGTCGGCGGTGTAGCTCCGCCGCCGACGGACCGAGCGCAAGCGCGACGCGGGGAGGCGCTTTGGCGCTTCCGCCGGGTGGCGGCGAAGGCCCGCCCCGGGGGCGTGTTCAGAACCCGGGGTGGAAACCCGGCAGTGCGACTGGGAGGTCCGCACTTGAGGTGGGCCTTGCGAGTGACTCTACGGATCCGGAGGGCTCGGGAGAAGGCGGATCCCACTTCCTTTGCGCGCTTCTGACGCTCTTCCGCCGACCGTGTCAAAGCCACCGGTGGACCGTGGCGTGGGACGGCAGCGGCGCGGCGCCCCGAGGTCCTGGCCGACAACGGCAAGCAGTTCACCGGCCGCTACGCCAAGCCGCTGCCGGTGGAGGTGATGTCCGAGCGGGTCTGCCGGCCACACGGCATCACCGCCCGGCTGACCAAGCCCGAAAGCTGCCTCGCCCTCGAGGGCGCGTTTCGGGAGGGGTGGCGGGTCAGTCGCTGCCGGGAGTGCGCGGATGTTCCAGGCGGGAGAGCCAGGTTGTGAGCAGCGTTTCGAGTGTCTCGGCCTCGCTGGGCGTCAGTAGATCCAGGAGGTGGCGTTCGTTGTGCATGTGGTCGGTGAATGCTCGGTCGATCAGTTCGCGTCCAGGTCTGGTGAGGGCGACGATCCGGCCACGTTGGTCGTCGTCGGAACGGCGGCGGGTGACGAGTCCGGCTCGCTCCAGGCGGTCGATTCTCTTCGTCATCGCGCCGGTGGTGACCATGGTGTGCGCGGCGAGCTCGCCGGGTGCCCGTTCGTAGGGCTCCCCGGCGCGGCGCAGGGCGCACAGGACGTCGAACTCTCCCTCGCTGAGACCGTAGCGGCCGTAGACGAGGCAGAGTTCCTCGGTGAGCCGGTCGGACAGGCGGTGCAGTCGGCCGATCACTCCTTGCGGGGTGACGTCGACGTCGGGCCGTTCGCGGCGCCAGTCGGCCTGGATGCGCGCTACGCGGTCCAGCGGTTGCCGGTGTTCCATGCACACCATGATAGCTTCCCGGGAAGCTATGTCATCTTCCATGGAAACTAATATGCGTTGGGTGGTTCTGACCGCGGTCGCACCGGTGGCCTGGGGGACGAACTACTTCGTCACGCACGAATTCCTGCCGGCGGACTGTCCGCTGTACGGGGCTGCCCTGCGGGCGCTGCCGGCCGGCCTCGTCCTGTTGGCCTTGTGCAGGCAGCGGCCGCGCGGCGCGTGGTGGTGGCGGTCCGCGGTGCTGGGGCTGCTCAACGTGAGCGTGTTCTTCGTTCTCGTCTATGCCGCCTCCCAGCTGCTTCCGACGAGCGTCGCCTCGACCGTCATGGCGGTGTCTCCGCTGGCGATGATGCTCATTGCCTGGTCCCTGGTGTCCGAGCGGCCCGGAATCGCGCACCTGGCCGGCGCCGCGATCGGGCTCGGCGGGGTCTGTCTCATGCTGCTCACGGGGGTGGGAGGGGCGAGCGTGCCGGGAGTCCTCGTCTCGGCCGCAGCCATGCTGGTGTCGTCCTTCGGCCACATCGTGGCCAAGCGGTGGAGTGCCGGCGCCGATGTGCTCGCCTCGACCGCCTGGCAGCTCGCCGCCGGAGGTCTCTTCCTGCTCCCACTCGCCGCAGCCGTGGAGGGCCCTCCGCCCGCGCTCTCCACGCCGGCGCTCCTGGCGTTCGGCTACGTCGCCCTGGTCGCCACCGCGCTGGCCTTCGCCGCCTGGTTCACCGGGCTGCGGCACCTGCCCGCGGGGACAGTGGGTCTGATCGGACTGCTCAACCCCGTTACGGGCGTACTGCTCGGCACAGCGGTTGCCGGAGAGGTGCTGACGGTCCAGCAACTGTGCGGGCTGGTACTCGTCCTGGCCGGAGTCGTCCTCGGCCGGCCCAAGCGCGCGGGCCGACGCGGCAGCAGTCAGGCACCTCCCCATCCTGAATCTGACGAGTGTCCCGCGCGACAGCCCTCTATGTGCAATCCCCGGTGAGGCTCAGGTATGCGGGGTAGGGCTCCGGCACGGATCCGTACGAGGACGAGTTCGTCGACCAGGACGACGCCGACGACGGACCGGTCCTGGACGCGTGTGACGTGTGCGGGCGGGTGCTCCGGATGGAGCTGCATGGCGGTGACAATCCGCTGCCGGTGACGTCCGTGCGATGGTCGGCGGGTTCGAGGCCGCGCTCGGCGACCAGTGGGCGGCATTCCGGGAGATCCGCATGCCGGAGTACAAGCTCTGGGCCCTTGTTCAGCGCGTACCGGGAGCACTGTCGGATCGACGAGGACGGCAACCCCCTCGACGAGGGCGGCGCACCGCCTTCGGAGCCCTCCTTCACCTGACCGACCGCGGCCAGTGGTGGCGGATCTGCCTCGTCGCCGCGGGGGACGGACGCCTGCTTCCTCGTCGTGACGGGGACTCCGGCGCTTCTTCGCACTGAAGCTGGTGGGCATCACGATGTCTTGGGCCACGGTCGCTAACGCGGCGGTGGCGGCGGCCGCCCTGGAGTGCCTGTGGGGGTGGGTCGGCCACCGCTTGCCCGCGCAGCGTGTGCCGCGGGGACGACCGGCTACTGCACGTCGACGTAGTCGCTCGTGGAGGTGGCGGAGCCGGTGGTCGAGGTGCCGGCGAACCTGTAGCGCCAGTAACCATCGTAGGTGGCGGTCACAGTGGTCTTCAGGTCGCCGTAGCTGTTCGACGTCACCGTCTTGACGTTGCTGTAAGTGCTGGAGCCCGACTTACGGAACTGCAGCGTCACCGACTGGTTCGTGTAGCCCTTGTAGGTGCTCGTCTCCCAGTTGGCCCGGGTCAACTTGCCCGTGACGGTGAGGCTCTTGCCCTTAGCAACCGGCTCGGGAGAGGCGTTGGTGGTGAGCTTGGCGTAACGCTTCACCTTGTGCATCTTGTAGTAGTCGTTCCAGTAGAAGCTGCCATCACCGGCGAGCGCGGCGGCGGTCACGTGCCAGGTGCCGGCCAGCGCGTTGGCGTACAGGCCGTTCATGTCCGGGGCGCCCTGCGGGTCGGCCGTGATCGTCAGCTTGCAGGTCGACGTGGTCGCGCTGCTGGCGGTGCAGGTGGCGGCTTCCTGGTTCGGACCGAGGTAGCCGTCGATGTTGTCGACATCGGAGCCGTGCCACAGGTCGATGTATGCGTCCTGGATGCCCGAGGCGTGGCTGGCGGTCAGCGAGACCGTGAAGGTCTTCAGGTTGGTGGTACCGACGACGACGTCCTTGCCCGCGTTGACGGTGACGTTCGAGACGACCGGCTCCTCGGCCGCCTGTGAGGTGCTGAACGCCGACTTGGCCGCAGTGGCGGGACCGAAACGCTCGCTGGCGTTCGCCTTGTGCAGGCTCTCGACCGGCTGGTAGTTGGCGTGGGCGGCCGGGACCACGAGGGCCCCGAGAACGAGGGCGCCGGAAGCGGCGGCCACGGTGGAACGAATGCGCATGTAGTTCCCCATGAGGAGAAGGGGCATCGCGCTTCTTGACTGTCACGCGATGCCCAGCGATCTAGGAGTCTGCTGACTCCACGGATCAGACTCGGGAGATCCACGCATGGTTGTACGCACGGTAAAGGATCGGTGAACCCTTTTGCCAATGGACGGGTGACACAGCAGGCCGCGCCCAGGAAACGGCACCGGCGGGTCAGTCGAACCAACGGTCCCGTGCCAACTCTGTGCACCTCCTCTAATCCCCGGAAGGGAGGTGCGCGGTGCCTCTCAACGCGGGCTATGCCGTCCTTCAGGTCACCCCGTCCGTCCGGGGTACTTCCGACGAGCTGCTCCGGCAGCTGATCGGCCAGCCGGGGACGCGATTGGGTTGCTGCTGACCCCGTTCTGCGACAGCCTCCTTGCATGATCGAGTTGCGGGTCCTGACAGCGGACGACTGGCCAGGTGGCGCGAGCTGAGGCTGGCCGCGCTTGCTGAGGCGCCGTATGCCTTCGGGTCCAGGCTCGCGGACTGGCAGGGTGATGGCGACCGCGAGGAGCGATGGCGTGCCCGGCTGAGCATCCCCGGCTCATGTAACTTCCTCGCCGTACTCGATGGGAAGCCGACCGGGATGGTCAGCGGCTTCCCAGGCCCGTGTGATGGTGCCGTCGAGCTGATCTCCCTGTGGGTCAGCGAGGAGGCACGGGGACATGGTGTGGGGGATCACCTGGTTCGGGCGGTTGGGCAGTGGGCTTTGCAGGGGCGGGCGGAGGTCTTGCAGCTCGCGGTTGCGCCCGGCAACGATCACGCGACCGCGCTGTACCGGCGCCATGGTTTTGAAGACACGGGACAACTCGGTGACGTGCTGGCTGATGGGTGGAGAGAACACGTCATGGCGAAGAGACCCTCCTCTGGCTGAACTTCACGTCGGCCGGGTTTGGTGACCTTCTTCTGGTGGGGGCCGACGGTAGGGCTGGCCGGTGACGAGGACGGGGCCGACGTCGTGGCGGGGTGCCGAGCGTCGGTTACGTGACGCCAACGTCATTACGCTTGAGAAGACCAAAAATCGTCGTGCAGGACGGAGTTGTTCTGGATGCGCGCCGTGCAGGGGAGGTATCGAGTGCCCCGAGCAGACCCATGACCGACAGATCCACTACCTGGGCCCAAGCGCAGTGCCAAGGTCCATACGTTCCGGAAACCGAACAAGAACGTCGTCAGTCCGACCACCGCCGCACACGCCCGCAAGATGCTGGACGCCGCCGGATACGGCGACGTACGGATCATTACGCGGGACGGCGCACTCAGGGCAAGCGAGTACACCCCTGTCGATCGGATGATCGCCACGGTCGGTGTGTGGGACCTTCCCGCCGCCTGGTGGGACCAGCTCTCCGTCGGTGGCTGTCTCGTGCTTCCGCTGCGCTGGCGGCCTCTGCCGTCAGGTCTTCCACGACGGTGACGGCTGCGCCGCGCCTGTACGTTCTCGTCACGACTAGTCAGCCCTTGTCCTCCAGTGACTGAACAAGCGCCAGCACATCGTCACCCAGCTCTTCCGCAAGATCGTCGAAGCCGGGCCAGTGGCCATCGTCCAGGCGGTCCACGAATTGCCAGAGGGCCGCCGCCTCCTCCGTGCTGATGTCGTAGTCCACGGTATCCATGGCGCCACGCTAGATTCGTGCAGCTCACACTGCGCGTCAGCAGAGCCGTTCGGCTGAGCGTGGCACTGAGTCCATCAAACAGCCCCGGTTGCCCGCTTTCCTCGTGACGGATGGCCGGGGCTCCTTGTTGGTCTGTGCACGCCTCTTGACCAGCAGATGCCCCGGAGGGGATCATGATCAATTAACCCCCACGTGGCTTAGCGAGGGGAGTTGCACATGCCTGGCGACGTCACCGAAGTCACGCCGCTCACGATGCACATCGTCACGTTGCGCGACGGCAGCGAGGCAGCCATTGCCTGCGTAGCTGGCTGCTGCTCAGACGAACAGCTCGTCGATCAGCTCCAGGCGGAACTCCCCGACGACGGGCGGCTGGACCTCTTCGCTGCTCAGCGCCCAGAGCTGCCCTGGACTTGGTACGAGGTCAGAGCAAGACGCTAGGTACGCCCGATAGGGAAAGAAGAAGCCGTCCCCTGATCGGCAGACCCAAGGGGGCGGCTTCGTGTTGCCAGGTCGTCGCGCACGGGCACCATTCATCCCTGTAAGGCATGACTACTGAACGTGGTTATGTGCGCTGCGGGCAGGAGCCGCACGAGTGTCGGCCGTGGCGTCTGTGGTGCAGCCTGGATGTATGGCCGTGGGGGCACCCGTGATCGTGTCCCCCCGGTTGGCGGCCTGCGCCGCGTCACCATCCGCGGTGAGCGAGTGGGCCCCGCGGAGAGCTTGTCCGACCTGGTCGAGTTCATCCGCCGTGCGGGACTGCGGGCGGGCGATTGCTCCATCGACGATCCGGAATTGATCGAGTGGCGCGGCGGTGTTTCCGACTACTGGCCGGAAGCCTGACGATCCCCGGGCCGGGATCCGTGGAGGTGGGAACCATGAGCGGGGAGCACACGCTTGCTGATGCCGTCGTAGAGGAGTTCGCCTCGCGCTTGCGGGGTCGGCTCGTCCGGCCCGGGGATTCGGGCTACGAGTCGGCGCGCGAGCTCTGGAACGGGATGATCGACCGGCGTCCGGCGCTGATGGCTCGGTGTGGAGGCGATGAAGACGTAGTCGCCGCGGTCGACTTCGCCCGTGACAACGGGATGCTGGTTGCCGTGCGCGGGGGCGGACACGGCGTCGCCGGTCACGCGGTCTGTGACGGTGGTCTGGTCATCGATCTGTCGGGGATGAGAGGGGTCGATGTGGACCCGGAGGGGCGGAGGGCGGTTGCGCAGGGTGGCTGCACGTTGGGGGACGTCGATCGGGAGACTCAGCGCCATGGGCTTGCCACTCCGCTGGGCGTGGTGACGGCGACTGGGATAGCCGGCTTGACCTTGTCCGGGGGAATGGGCTGGCTCCGGCGTAAACACGGGTTGAGCTGCGACAATCTCCTGTCCGCACGGGTTGTAACCGCTGACGGGCGCCTCCTGGTCGCCAGCGAGAGCCAGAATCAGGACCTTTTCTGGGCTATCCGCGGCGGTGGCGGCAACTTCGGCGTGGTCACCTCGTTCGAGTACCGCCTGCATCCCATCGGGCCAGAGGTCTTCTTCTGCTTCGTGTTCTACCCCGCAGCCCGAGCCAAGGAGGTGCTGCGGTCCTGCGAGCGCTACCTGTCCCAGAGGCCGGACGACTTCGCCCCGATCGGGATCCTCGGGAAGGTCCCGGAGACGGGGGACTTCCCGCCCGAGGCGCACGGCCAGGGCTATATAGCACTGCTCGCGCCGTACCCGGGTGACCCGGCGGAGGGCGAGCGACTCCTGCGGTCGCTTCGAGAGATCGCCGACCCGATCCGCGACCTCAGCGGCACCATGCCCTACACGGAGGCGCAGGCGATCCTGGATGAGGACTACCCCGACGGCTGGCGCTACTACTGGAAGTCCATGAACGTGCCCGAGCTCAGCGACGAGCTGATCGAGCGGCTCGCCGAGCACGCCGCCACAGCGCCTTCGCCCCAGAACACCATCGACGTCTGGTACCAGGGCGGCGCCATGGCCCGCGTCGGCGAGCAGGAGACCGCCTTCGCCAACCGCAACGCCCCCTACCTGCTCGGGATCGAGGGAAACTGGCAGGAAGCGGCTCACTCTGCCAAGAACCTGGCCTGGGTGCGGGAGGCCTTCACCGACGTGGGGTCGTTCTCCAGCGGCGGCGTCTACCTCAACTTCCCCGGCTTCCTCGAGGAGGGCAAGCAACTGCTGCACGAGGGATACGGCAGGAACTACGAGCGGCTCACGGAGGTCAAAGCGCGATACGACCCCACGAACCTCTTCCGCCTCAATGCAAACGTTCCGCCGAAGCCGAGCAACAGCTAAGACCCCGGTGGCGCAGTCGCGCCACCCTTAACGACCTGCCCTCCCCGAAGACACGCCACTGCGCCGCCTCAGCGGAACCGTGCTCTCACAGGCCCGCGCAACATCAGCCCGGCTACTCCGGCTCACCAAACAGAGGGGCGTAACCGGAGGGCAGTTGGCTCAGGATCTTCTCAAGCTGGTCAGCGTGAATCATTTCGGCGAGAGAGGTCAGCACCGCACTGACATCCCACCCCGCGGTTGCCTTCGATCCCGTCCGCTCACCCACCCGACGGTAGAACTCCTCAACGCCGAAGGACTCCGCCTCTCCCTCCCGGCGGCTCTCGAAGACCTCGGCCAGAACCGCAGGCAGTTCAGCGGCAAGGCCCTGCGCCACGCGAGAGCAGAGCCGGGAGGCAAGCACCTCAAGCACTGCGCTGATCACCAGTTCGGCCTGTACCACGCTGGCGTACCCACCGCGGTCACAAACCCGGGCCAGAAACTGGTCATAGCTCATGCCTCGGCACAACGACGATCAAGTCTCCGGGTTATCGAACAGCTGCTCATCTATGCGCGTCCCTTGACCAGCGAATGGCCCGTCAGCGGATCGTGATCAGCGCCCCCACATCGCACACGCGGGGAGAGCAGCGATGCCGCCTGACGACACCACCGCATCCTGTGACCGGGAGCCGATTCAGAGGTCCGCTCGGCTCCACGCCCGCCCGCTTGCTGTGGACGCACCGACGCCGACCCTCGCCCACGAAGTGCCTTCCCCAGGGGGACGGGAGTGGTGCTTTAGGCCTGTTCGGCGCGGGTGGCCATCGGGCCTTCAGGGGGCCCGAGCAGGCCGACCAGGCGCAGCACTTCCATGGGCATTGGGCTATCTCTCCGCCCACGCCGACCGCCGCTACACCCTCGCACGGTGGACGACCGCCCGGGCAACGTGTGCCCGCCATCGCCATCCCCTTGATCGCGGGCTACGCCTTCATCCGCCTGCCCCGCCCCCTCCACCAGGACTCCGGCCGCATCGGCATCGCCCTCCTGCGCCTCGGGCTGGTCACCCCGTTCCGCTCGGATCCGCGGACGTTGCCGTAGGCGCCTGGCACCCACACGACCGTGCGGACTGGCCCGCGGTCTCGAACGGCCTCTCGTCGCGGCGCTGTCCGTGCGCAAAGGGCGAAGCCCATCGCAGCCCGTAGGTTCGGGCGGCGATGGGCTTCCATCAGGTTGGTTGGGCCCGAGTGATCAGTCTGCGACCGGGGCTGAGTCAGCTGTCCTGAGCGGTGCTGCGACGACGGCGGATCAGGTACATCGCTGCGCCACCGAAGACGACGAGCGCCCCGCCCACGCCGGCGATGACGGGCGTGGCTGAACTGCTGCCGGTCGCAGCGAGGTCCTTGCCGCCGTCGCCGGTCTGGGTCTCGGGCCCATCGCCCGCGGAGTCGCCGCCCTCGGCGCCGTTCGAGCCGGCGGACCCGCCGGACGTCTGGCCGTCGGTCGCGCCACCGTCGGAGCCGCCGCTGCTTGAACCGCCGTTGGTGCCGGAGCCGCCCGGCATCGTGCAGGTGGCCTCGGCGAGCACGATCTCACCGGATGCCTTCACCACGCCCACGGCCGTCGGGTTCACCGTGTACGTCAGCCGCAGCGCGGTGGCGGCCCCCGTGCTGTCCGTCGTGGTCGCATGCTCCAGGACGAGATCGACCGTACCGACGCCGGGCACCTCGACGTGCTGGTTGCCCGGCCGGTCAACCGCGACCGGCTTGCCGAAGACGGCCACGTTGTCCGTCAGTGCGGCCTTCGCGAGGGGCTTGTTGCCCTTCACGCAGGAGGCAGTGGCCTTCAGAACGTCGGCGCTCAGCAGCGGGCTGGCGGGCAGGCCAGGTGCGTAGGCCCGGACGCCGACGAGCTTGACGTCGCCCACCGAACGGTGCGCGTTCGCCTTGGCGCTGGCGCGGGCGACCTCGGCCTTGACCAGCGTCAGAGGCTGCCCCTTGTTCGTACCGCTCACCTCTGCGGTGAGCAGCGTCCGCTCCGCGTCCCCGGGAGCGGTCACGTCGTTGAGAGCCGCCGTGACCGGGACGTTGCCGACCCCGTTGACGGAGACGTCCAGGTTGGCGCGCGCCGCCACCGCGGTCGCCTTGCCGGTGGCACCGGAGCGCTCCGACGGCGTGGCGTAGGCCGGGCCGGCGGTGAGTGCGCCACCGGCCACGAGGGCTGCGGCGCCCAGGAGAACGGCTGGGCGTGCGGGCACGCCGAAGACATGCGTGTACATCTGAGAGACCCCCACCAATGAAACGCGGCCGCCGGCGCCGCTGTGCTCAGGACAGCGCGCCCGCCGACGACTCGACTGGCAGATCATGGCGCCTAGGCAGTCACAGTGCGACATCTACGGCAGTAACTCGTTAGCAACTTTCTAGCCTCGTTTCGGCCCAGAGACCATGATTAGACGGTTCGCCCTATTCATTCGGCATGACGAAGGTCGAGGCATTCACATCTCGCCGCAGCTGTGCCAGGGGGCGCCGCTCCGATCGCGAGATCTTGCGCGGTGGGTGGGGAGCACGAGCCATCCACCCTGAACTCCGCCCACACGACTTTGCCGACCGGCTCGAGCCGCTCCACTCCCCACGCGTCCGGCAGCTCGCCGACAAGCAGCAGTCCGCGCCCCGGTCTCGTCGTCGACTTGAGCCATCGGCGACCGGTAGGCCGTCCCGTGTTGTCGTGGACTTCGATGCGATACCTGCCCTTCATCGCAGTTGGCTGATGAGACGTCACAGTGATCACGATGTGCGCACAAGGTGCTTAGGAATAAAGGGGGTTGACTGCTTCTGGCGGGTTGCAACGCGCGTGAGTCAGTTCCCGACCTCCCGAACTATGGCGCACGTCACATTGTTGTCTTGGGTTCGAGTAGTCCTCTATGTGCTTCTCTGTCCTCGTATTTGATCTTTTCTCTCTGGATACCTTCCGGTTCGCCTGATCACCACGATCAAGAGATACGGAGTCCAGAATGGGCAGACATTGGCTCACTTCGGGTGGGCGTGGGGGGCCACGGTCCTTGGAGGGCCGTCGCCGCAGTGTCGTCTTCACTACGCGTCATGTGCGGCGAATAGCTGTCTCTTTGGTCATGTTGCTGGCCGCTGAGGCAGCGGTGACGGTTGCAACCACTGGGCAGGTGGCGTTGGCGGAGGGCATCGATGAGGAACTGGTGGAAAAGTTCCCCGGCTTGGTGCCGGTGTGCTTCCCGTCGTCCCACTGCGTGACGATAGGGACGTTGCTGTCGGCGTAGCAGTACCACCCGTCGGTGTCGTCGGTCTTGGTGACGGGGACGCTCGTGCCTGCGTTCATGTAATAAGGCTGTTTCTGATCTTTGACCCGCGGCGATTGCTCTGTTGTGTGGGCTGGAGGGAACTCAACGGCAACTGGTGGTCGGGCGTGGCCCGCCTACTTGACTGTCCCTGCGAAGATCGCCGGATCGGCGAGGCCCGGCGCGATCTCTATCTGAAGGTACGTTTCGTTCCTCGGCAGCTCGCATCCCAGTTGGGCGGTGATGGAGCGATCGGGGAGCAGGTGGGTTGTCGGGATTCCTTCTAGCCCTTCGTCGGAGATCTGGTCGCCTTTCATGCCCGGGTCCCCGTAGAGGCATTGGAGTGTCAGAACGTTCAGGTCGATGGTCCTGTCGGCGCCGTTTGTGATCTTGATGGTGAATCTCGCGTAGGGTGTGTTCGCCGGGGACGCGGTGCCACTGGAGACGGCGCGGGTGAAGGAGGACAGCGACACCTGGATATTGTCTTGGAATGTGGCTGTCTCGGTCAGCGACAATGTCTGCTCGCCGGTTTCCTCGGCCTCGGGGCTGGTTTCCGGTTCCGTCTGCCTGGGTGTCTCTTCGGGGCTGGTGACGGTCTCCGTCGCTGGCGGCGGACGTCCGTTGTCATCACCGCACGCCGTAAGCGCGGCGGCGAGGGCGACGGCGGTGACCAGAGCGGTTCTGGCTTGCATGGTGCTCCACTGTGGGTAGTGCTCGATCTCATTGTGTGAGCAGCGGGTGATGCACTCGCCAGCTGTGCTGAGCTACCTGGACGGGAAGCAAATCAAGTACTAAAACGCCGATGGCCCGTCGGTCACTCGGCGGGCCGTCGGCTTACGGAGTCCGGACAGGCGGGGTTGAGCACGTTGGCACCATGCGTGGAGCGAATTGACACCAGAGTGGTGCTGGCGTCCGGCGCTTCACGTGGGAATCTGATCGCGTTGCGGCGACGTACTGGCCGGGAGGGCGGGCCCGAGTGGCGCTGTGGCGCGATAGCTGTAAGCGGCGATGAGAAGCGTCGTGACACCAAGGAGGGCTGCTGGGGCCGCCAGCCACTGCGGGCTGGCCATGTGTATGACTGCGCCACCCAGGAGGCCGCCGAGGGCGACGCCCGCGTACAGGGCGGAGCTGTTGAGCGAGACTATGACGGGTCCTCCGGGTCCGGCCAGGGACAGCAGGCGGTGCTGCTGCGGTACGGGATACATCCACCCGGTCATTCCCAGAAGGAACATCGCTGCGACCGCTGTCGGCAGTGCGCGGGACCATAGGGGCAGCAGAGCGAGGGTCACGGTCATGCCGGCGACCGACATCAGCAGCACCGTGCGGTCGCCCAGGCGCTCGATGGCGGGGCCCACGATGGCGTTGCCGGATACGGCGCCGATGCCCAGGATCAGCAGCAATATGGGCGTGACCAGCTTCGATTCGTGTCCCACGTCTGCCAGGGCCGGGACGATGTAGGTGTAGACGACCTGCTCGGTGGTGACCGCGAGCAGGGACACCACGAGGGTGAGCGCGACGGCAGGGTTTCTCAGCTCGGCTAGTTGACCGCGCAGGGGGCTCCTACCCGCGGGGCCCAGGCGGGGCAGCAGGGCGAGCGCCCCTAGCAGAACGATCGCTGCCATACCAGCGGTGCCGGCGAAGGTGGCTCGCCAGCCGAAGGCCGCACCGGTGAAGGTGCTCAGCGGGATGCCGAGCGCGGTGGCCACGGTGAAACCGGCGATGATGACGGCGAGCGCCCTGGCCCGCCGTTCTTCGGGGGCGAGGGCGAAGGCCACGGCGGAGGCCAGTGGGGTGAAGGAGGCGGCTCCGGCCGCAGCGAGGATACGGCCCGCGAGCAGCAGCATGTAGTGGTCCGCTGCCGCGGAGACGAGGTTGCCGAGGATGAAGGCCGCAAGGGCCCCCACCAGCACGGTACGGCGGCAGGCCGACCGGGTGAGGGAGGCGATGGTGGGGGCGAGGGCGGCGTAGGCGAGGGAGTAGGCGGTCACCAGCTGGCCGGCTGCTCCCACGGACACCTGCAGGTCGGCTGCGATGTCCGGCAGGATGCCAGCGACGACGAAGGCATCGGTGCCGATCGTGAAGGTGCCGATCGCGAGGAGCCACAGAGCTGAGGGCACGCCGGACTCTCATCCTTTCCTCGGGACTACGTCTTCTCTGTTCGGCTGGTGCCTGCCACTGGTGAAGGTGCCAGAGGGGCCGTGATGAAGGGACGATCCGGCTTAGCCGGCACGGGTGTTGCTGCGGGCGGTGATGTGCTTGGGCGCTTCGATCCCGTCTGGGAGAAGGGGGTCGGCTTCCGGTTCACCCCACGTGGTGACCAGGGGGAGTACGCCCGCCCAGATCCCAAGTGCGGCGTCGGGTCCATCGCCATCGTCGGGACCGCCGGTGCGTATCTTGACCGACGCCTCCTCAAGCGACAGAGCGAGCAGGGCGGTCGCCGCCAGTTCCTTGCGGCTCGGTTGCCGCGCGTAGTCCCACTGTCCGGGTGTCGCGTGCTCGGTCAGACAGCGCAACCCGGCCATTTTCTCCTCCTGATCCGTGATCAGGCGGGGGACTCCGTAGATCGTCGCGCTGCGGTAATTGACGCCGTGTTCGAAGACCGATCGTGCGAGGACCAGGCCGTCCACGTGCGTGACGGTGACGCACACTGTTGCCTCAGGCGAGGCGATCAGGCTGCGGCTGGCGACGGAGCCGTGGAAGTAGAGGTTCTGTCCGTCGCTTCCGTAGACGGTCGGTACGACCATCGGGTGTCCGTCGATGACCACCCCGAAGTGGCAGATGAAGCCCGCCTCCAGGATCGCGTTGAGTTCCGATCGATCCAGGCTTCCCTGTTCCCGCAGTCGGCGGTGACGGGTGCGTTCTGTCTCCGGCAGCGTGGAGGGGAGTTGGCTGTTGTTCACGTCAGCTCTTTCACAAGTGCAGTGGTCATTAAAGGACTTCACAACGTGGCGGACCCGTCGGAGGGGATGTGGCTGGTGCGTCCGAAGACAGCCACCACCCAGGCGGCCCCCAGCATGACGAACCGGTCCCGCCGAGGACGCGTGTCGGCGGCCTCCGACGGGGATGGGTCGGCGCGGCAACACGGTGTGCCCGACCTGCCTGCAGCGCACCGCTCGGGCGTGCCGCGGAGGCGCAGACAGGCAGGGGCGTCCAGACCTCGGCCAGGCATGGCATGCCTGACCCACAGGTCGGGGCCAGATGCGGCCTTACGCTACCGATATCGACTGTCTGAACGCCATAGGTCAACGAAATCAGTTCTGAATCAGCTTGATCGCTGCGGATAATCTTGCCGATGCTTCAGTCGTGTGCCAGGCTCGTGATCACCGGCGGACGGGGGCGGTGGCTCACCTATGGGTGTTCTGCTGCCATCGCGATCGTCGTCAGGTTCCCCTTGCTGACCGTGGGGGTGTGTCTGACGCACGTGCTCGGCCATCCATCAGCGTTCCGTGTCATTCCCGGCAGGGGACCTGGTCCGCCGGCCATCCACACGGGCAGTCATGTGCATCTCTCCCTGCCCGCATCTCTGAGGCGCTGCCGTTGGAACATGCCGACCCGCGATGGCGCGCACCGCTCAAGCGGGGCCGGTGGTGGAACGGAAAGGACGTTATGAAGGAACCGTGGTCTCCCCAGGAGGAACCGCTTGACCTGTTGGGCATTGGCATCGGGCCGTTCAATTTGTCCGTTGCGGCGTTGGCCGATCAGGTGCCGGGGCTGAGGACGGCCTTCCTCGAGCAGAAGCCGCGCTTCGACTGGCACCCGGGAATGCTGATCGAGGGGGCAACGCTTCAGGTGCCCTTCTTGGCCGACCTCGTCAGTCTGGTCGAACCCTCCAGTCCTTGGTCCTTCTTGAGCTACCTGAAGTCCCGTAAGCGGCTCTTCCCCTTCTTCTTCTCCGAGCGGCCGTACATCTACCGCGCCGAGTACGACGCGTACTGCCGCTGGGTTGCAGACGAACTGCCCCACTGCCACTTCGGTTACCAGGTCAACGCCATCGCTTGGGATGACGCACAGCAGGTCTTCACCGTCGACTACGTCTTCGAGGACCCGGACGGCGAGGACGTGAACGCCGGAAGCTGCCAGGCCCGCAACCTCGTCCTGGGCATCGGCACCGCACCCGCCATCTCGGCCGCCGTCCGCCACCTGTACCAGGAAGCCTCGGAGCTGGTGCTGCACTCGGCGGACTACCTCTCCCACCGGGAGGAGCTGCTGTCGAAACAGCACATCACCGTGGTCGGCTCAGGCCAGTCGGGGGCTGAGGTCTTCCTGGACCTGCTCAAGTCCCGGCCGACGGGTCGTGAAGGGCTGCACTGGATCGCACGGACTCCCGCCTTCACGCCGATGGAGTACTCCAAGCTGGGGCTTGAACAGTTCACACCCGAATACGTCTCCTTCTTCCACCAGCTTCCCGAGTCGGCCCGCGACCGGTTGTCGGCTGAGCAGTGGCGGCTGTACAAGGGCATCAGCACGCAGACCATCGGAGAGATCCACGACGAGCTCTACCGCCGCAGCGTGGACGCCGATTGGCCGGATGCGACCCTGCTGCCCGCTACGCAAGTGGTCGCCGCGCAGCGCAGGCAAGGCCGGATTGAGCTGGAGATTGAGCACACGCAGCAGGGCGGCTGCGCGCGGGTAATCACCGACGCCCTCGTGCTAGCCACCGGGTACAGGGAACGGCCCACGTCAGGACTCTTGGAAGACCTCGCGCCGCGCCTCGTACGTGATTCATCGGGCCGGGCTCTGGTGGACCGCGCCTACCGGCTGGTCTGTGAGCCCCGGATGCCCGGGTCGGTGTTCGTTCAGAACGCGGAGCGCCATACCCACGGCGCCAGTGCCCCGGACCTGGGCATGGGGGCATACCGGGCCGCCACGATCGTCAACGCTGTGACGGGACGGGAGACCTTCCGGCTTCCCGCCCGCTCCGCTTTTACAACTTTCGGCCTCGCCCAGACAGCGACCGACGCAAGTGATGACCGCGTCGCCTCCATGGCCCTCACCGGCGAACAGCCCTAGACCAGGCGGCCCCTCCAGCCCATCACCCGATACAGAACGCTTACGAGGCATTCCATGCTGATCAGAGACATGGGGGAGCAGCAGCTGATCGATGCCTATGGCATCCGATTCCAGCAGCTGTACCCGAACAGCGGTGAAGAACTCGCCCCTTGGGGGGTTGGCCGTGCCGTTGTCGAGCCCCACGGCACCACCGATCCGCACCACCACGACGAACACGAGATGTTCGTCTTCCTCTCCGGCACCGGCGTGATGACGATCAACGACGAGGAGCGCGTCATCTGTCCCCAGACGGCGGTGCTGATCCCGGCGGGAAGCCGGCACCACGTCCGCAACAGCAGCGACACCAACCGACTCGTCTTCCTGTCCATCTACTGGCCGACCGGCCACGGCCCCATAGACCTGTGAACCGAAAGAAGCACACGATGCGTTCCTTTGCCCTGGTGACCGCCGCACCGCCCACCCCTAACGGGGACCTGCACCTGGGACACCTCGCTGGCCCCTATTCCGGTGCCGACATCTACATCCGGGCCCGCCGACTGCTCGGGGACGAGGGACTGTTCCTGACGGGCTCTGATGTGCACCAGAGTTATGTGCCGACCAAGGCACGCAAGGCGGGTGTCGAGCCGCTGGTCATGGCGCAGGACTTCGCCGACGAGATCGCCCGCATCTTCGCCTCGGCAGGCTTCGCCACCGACTCCTACGTACGCCCGCAGCACTCGGACCTGCACCGCCGCATCGTTCAGGACTTCTTCATAACGCTGCACGAGCAGGGCAAGCTGGAGGCCCGCTCCGCCGCTGGCCTGTACTGCCCCACATGTGACCGCTACCTCTTCGAGGCCCACGTGACGGGCACATGCCCGGCCTGCGGAGCCACCAGCGACGGCAACTCCTGCGAGAACTGCGCACTGCCCAACCTATGCACAGACCTTGTCGACGCGGCGTGCAACGGCTGCGGAAAACCGCCACAGCAACGCGAATACCAGCAGCTGTACTTCCCCCTCAGCACCTACACCGAGCGACTGCGCACGTTTCATTCGACCGCGGTCCTCAGCCCGCAACTCGAAGTCCTGTGCGCGAGGATGATCGCCGACGGCCTTCCAGACGTCCCCGTAAGCCACCCCACCGACTGGGGCATCGAGATGCCGGTGCCCGGATTCGAGGACCAGCGCATCTACGTGTGGGCGGAGATGGTCCCCGGATACTTCGCCGAACTCGCCGAGGCGCTCCAGGCCAGGGGCCGCGACCCGCAGGACTGGCGCAAGGTCTGGGACGACCCCGCCACCGACATCACCCAGTTCTTCGGATTCGACAACGGATACTTCCACGCCGTGCTCTTCCCCGCGCTGCTCATGGCCTACGACCCGTCCGTGCGACTGCCCTCCGCCCTGCTCACGAACGAGTTCTACCAGCTGGAGGATTCGAAATTCTCCACCAGCCGACGCCACGCCATCTGGGCCAACGACCTGCTCGCCGCCGTCCCCCCGGACACCGCCCGCTACGTCCTCGCCCACGACCGACCGGAGACCTGGCGCACCTCCTTCACCTGGGACCGCTTCCACGAACTGGTCGACGGCGAGCTCGCCGGCACCTGGCAGCACTGGCTGACCGACCTGTTCCAGCGACTCGACAAACACGCCGACGGGATCATCCCCGAACTCCCCACCACCCCCACCAGGTCGCACCAACACTTCCTGCATCTCGTCGAACGGATCGCGGCGCAATGCCTGGACGCCTACACCGCTGACGGCTTCTCCCCCCGCCGTGCCACACGCATGCTCAGCGAACTGGCCCGCACCGCGTACGACTTCGCCATGGGCCAGGCACGCTCCCTCGACACTGAACCCCACACAGCAGCCGCCGCGCTCGCCGCCGAGGCAGCCGCCGCAGGCGCGCTCGCCCAACTCGCTTACCCGATCATGCCCGAGTTCGCCAGCCACCTCTGGACGGCACTGGGATGTTCCGGAAACCCCCGCTGGGACGGATTCCGTCCGCTCCCGGCCGGACAGCGCGTCGACACTCAGGCCCGCTTCTTCGCCCCGCTCCCCGATGGCCTGGAGCAGGCCGTCATGGGGGCATCGTCCACGCCCACCGGCCAACCGGCACCGTAAGGGAAAGAGGGTGAGCACTCGCATGACCGGGACCGCCGTTGTCGTGGGCGCCGGAGTGTTCAGTCATCCGTTGGCCGATCCGCGACTCCTGTCCATCGGTCCTCACCGCCGTGACCGCGGCCAGACCGAACTCCCGACCTGGAAAGAGGAACACAACCACTCCCACAAGCAGGTCCGCGCCCGAGTCGAGCACACCTTCGCCGACATGAAGGGCTGGAAGATCCTGCGCGACTGCCGCCTCAAAGGCGACGGCGTGCACCACGCCATGCGCGGCATCACCCGCCTCCACAATCTCGTCCTCGCCGGATAGGCGAACGGATCGCACAGCGCCCACCCCTATCCACATCGACCCCAAAGATCATTTACGGGACAGCCCTTAGTGAGCAGGCGCTCGTACGTGCGCAGCGGGACTTCGATTTTTTTCCAGTTCCGCTCTGCTGAGAACTGGTGAGAGCTGTTTCCGCATGTCAGCCGCCCTCTGGCGGAGTCGGTACAGGTCAAAAGCTTTCATCAACAGAACGCGGCGTACAGCTCGACTCGTCTGCCACTGGGGCTCTGACCAGGGAATACTCCCTTGTCAGAGCCCTTGGCGTGCCGCCGCACTTCCCTCCTCATCCTGGGATTTCCCGGGAGTTCCCGCGCGAGTGTGCACCCTTTGTGCACGCGATCCGCCCGCACGTGGCCACCCCTCTGGGCGGGGGCCCATCCACACGCCCGGCCATACCCCTAGCCTCCGTGGGCTCTTCAACGCTCTGCGCCGCGTGAGCCGACAGCCGCACGCTCGGCTGCGCAGTGAACTTCGCCGGCGTGATCATGGTCGCCGCGAGCCATGTCGCCGCGGCCGTGGTTACCGGTCGGCCTCGACCACATCTGTGAAGCGCCCGAAGAAGAAGGGATGCCACACATGAAGAACAACAAGTGCTGGCGCTCCGCGGTGCACATCAGCCTCTGCAGCACCACCGTCTCCAGCCGGCGTCCGCCCAGCGCCCTCGGCGGCTTGCTGTTCCTGCTTCGCCAAGCCGCCTCCACCGACAAGGAACAGATCTGCCGGCAGTTCGTCCTGCAACAGACCAGTGGCCACAAGGCGCAAACGGTGCCGGCCGAGCCCCGGTTAGCACTATCCATATGTGCGACGGACGTATCCCTGGGGGACTTGGCTACTACGCGCATGCCATGGCTCAGCGGACGAGGCTGGTGGTGGGGTAAGTGGTCGTCGAGCCAACGGGGACACCGCCTACCCTGCAGCCCGGACGCGAAGTATCGCAGCGTAGAAGCATCGACATGGATGTGGTGGTCCGGCGCGGTTGTGCTCTGGTGGTCTCGGCGGTGGCCGCGTATGCCTCGTACCGTCACCAGCGCGACTTCGCCTTGCACGGTGGAGCCGACCCGATGAGCGCTGCTTTGTGGCCGTTGTCGGTAGACGGGTTGCTGTTACTGGCAACAGTCGGACTGCTGAAGCCGTCCCATCGTTCCAGCCGACGTGCGCGGTATGCGGTCTGGTCGGCCTTCCTGCTCGGTATCGCGGTGTCCCTTGCCGCCAACATCGCCGCAGCCCCTTCGCCAGCATGGAAGCCGATAGTGGTCGCCGGCTGGCCGCCCATTGCACTGCTGCTCTCCGTCGAACTCCTGTCTCACCGCCCGGATAGCGAAGTGGCAGATGACAGGAGCCACACCGACGAGGCGGGGGTCGGCGGGGACCGCGTCCCACCTGGCACGGATGCCTGCGCTGATCAGGGACAGGATCCCCTCCTTCTCCGTGCACACCAGGAAGACGCCCGGCACCGAGAGAAGCACCAGCGGCCCATCTCCGCCGAGACGCTGCGCAAGGAGCTACGGATCGGTGCCGCCAGGTCGAGGTATCTCGTTGCATTGGTGCGCGCCAGCAGTAGAGATCACTCGGCGAAGCCGCACGAGCAGCGAGATGGGGGAACGGCGGATGAGTAGGAAGCTCACTGCGGAGAGGAGCCCCTCGGCCGAAGCTTGCCGGGTGTTGTCGGGCGGGGCACCCTCATGAGGTTGCCGCGGGTTGGCACCTGGGGGAATGTGCTACGGGCGACAGTGGGCTCCGTCTCGCTGAGCAAGGTGAGAGCTTGGTCGTGTGGCACTCGATCACGCTTGCCGAAGACACGCACGAGCTGATCGCGGAACGAGATCGCGGATGCTGATGATGCTGCGCAGGTTCGAATCCTCGGCGGGACACCACACAGAAGGTGGAAGGTCTGACCTGCGCTTTCTCACCGGGCGACTGGTTATCGAGAGCCGATTCAAGCTCCCCGCGCTGAGGGCGGTTTGATGGCTACTCCGACTGGAAGATCCTCTTCGACGGCAGCGGGCTGAACGCCTTCGGCGAGGTCGTGGTCGACGACACCCGCTTCGCCCAGGACGGGGTCCTGTCGTTCATGTACCAGCAGAAGTCCAGCGGCACGACGCCCTCGCCGATCGGCGTCGTCGACTTCGCTCTGCCCAAGTGAGGAACCCCGTGACCACCGCACGCACCCCCGTCGTCACCAGCAAGCCCAAGATCGGGCTCGTCGCAGGCGGACTCGGGGCGTACTGGCCCCAGTTTCCTGATCTCCTCCCGCAGTTGCGGCGCTCGGCCGACTGCGTCACCGCCGTATGCGTGACTCCGATGCCGAGGTCATCGACGTCGGATTCATCTCCGACGCGCAGGAGGGCGCGGTGGCCGCCGAGAAGCTGCGGGCCGCCGACTGCGACCTGATCGTCGGCTTCTTCACCACCTACATGACCGCCACCATGCTGGTGCCATCGCCCAGCGCAGCAATACCACCTCGCGTGTCGACTTCGGGTGCGATCTGGGAGAGTGGACCGATGCCTGGGAGTGCGAGCGGAGTCGGCCACCACTGGGCCCTCGCGACCGGCCGGCTGCTCCCGGACCTGCGCTGCCTCGCCGACCTGACCGGTCTCGAGCTGGTGGACGTCGCGGTGTGATGGGCCAGGCGGTGGGCATCGAGGACGGGGCCGGGTCGCGGGAGTCTCTGTCGGTACGGTCTCCAACGTGATCAACCGCCCGCAGGGGGTCTCCGAGGGTACCCGGGCCCGGGTCGTGGACCCAGGAGGCCGGAGGGAGCACCGGCACGCACGGGACAGGAGTACGTAGCATGTCGTTCGTGGCGCGCATGGCGGGGATCAAGGACGTCGCTCGGCAGGCCGGAGTGTCGGTCGGGACGGTCTCCAACGTGATCAATCGGCCGGGCATGGTCGCCAAGGAGACCCGGGAGCGGGTCCAGGCGGCCATCGCTGCGCTGGGCTACGTCCGCAGTGAATCCGCCCGGCAGCTGCGCGCCGGCCGGAGCCGGATCATCGCTCTGTTGGTGCTCGACATGACCAATCCGTTCTTCGTGGACGTGGCGTCGGGCGCGGAGCGGGCGGCGCGCGCCGCCGGTCTCGGGGTGATGCTGTGCAACAGCGCGCAGAGCCCGGCCGAGGAGGCGGAGTACCTCTCCCTCTTCGCGGAGCAGCGGGTGCGCGGGGTACTGATCACGCCGGCCGACATGACCGGCCGCAACCTCGCGGAGTTCCGGCCCCGCGGGATCCCCCTCGTCTTCGTCGACCGGGTCCAGGGCATCGCCGAGGGCTGCTCGGTCTCCCTCGACGACGTCGCGGGCGGCGAACTCGCGGCCCGGCACCTCATGGAGCAGGGACACCGAGGCCTGGTCTACATCAGCGGCCCGATGTTCCTCACTCAGTGCCAGGACCGACGCACCGGCGCCTGGCAGGCGCTGCGCGAGGGTGGGCTCCCGGAATCGGCGCTTCGGCACATCGAGGCGGAGCGCATGGATGTGGCTGCGGGGAGGGACGCCGGGGCCAGGCTGCTGGGCATGTCTCCGCGGCCGACCGCGGTCTTCTGCGCGAACGACCTACTCGCCCTGGGCGTGCTCCAGGCGCTCTACAGCGCCGGGCTGACGGTCCCCGAAGACATCGCCCTGGTGGGGTACGACGACATCGAGTTCGCGTCGGCCGCCGCGGTGCCCCTCACGTCGGTACGGCAGCCGGCACACCGCATGGGACGCATGGCGGCGGACCTGTTGATCGAGGAGACCGGCGACCAGGCAGAACAGCATGAGCACCGGCAGATCGTGCTCGAGCCCGAGCTCGTCGTCCGAGGCTCGACGCTGTCCCGCCCGCGCGGCTGAGCCCGCTGCGCGGGCCGGCACGATCTGTCCGCGGGAGCGGTCGCCGGGCGCTGCCACAGCCCGGCAGCGCGCTCTCGTCGCAGAAGCGGGGCGCGCGCCCCACGCCAGTCAGCAGCGCGTCGACTCCGCGCCCGGCACGGAGGGCGGCTTGCATTTCCCGATCCCGGCAGCGGGCCCGCGCCGCCCACCGGCGGCAGTTACCGCCGATGGGGGCTGGGGTCGAGCGCGCGTGGCGGCGGCGGTTCGACCGCCGTCGGCCGTGGCTAGCAGGTCACCCCGCAGCAGTGCGGGAAACGCTACTGCGGGGTGACGACGCTCCGCGCCGGGGTCGGTGTGGATCAGGCCTTGTGGATCAGCCCTTCGTCGCTCCGGCGGTAATACCTCGGATCATGGAGCCCTGCAGGCAGAAGTAGACAACGAGACTGGGAAGCAGAGCGATGAGGGCTCCGGCGAGCACTGCCCCGGAACCGACGATGGGGTCGGTGCGCATGATGGACAGGGCTACGGTCAAGGTGTAGTCGCTGGGATCGTTGGCGGCGATCAGAGGCAGGAGATACTGGTCCCAGATCATCAAGAACCCGAAGATGCCGATGACGCCGAGGGCCGGGCGGCACAGGGGCAGGATGATCTGCCAGAGCATCCGCATCTCCCCGACACCGTCCAGGCGTGCCGCTTCCTCGATTTCGGCAGGGATCTCCTTCATGAACTCGGCCATCACCAGGATGGAGAAGCCCCAGAGTCCGACAGGGAGGACGATGCCCAGCAGAGTGCCCTTGAGACTGATGCCGAGGACCGGAAGCTCCCCGATGACCAGGGACAGTGGGACTGCGATGATCTCCTCGGGCAGCATCATGGTGAGCAGGAAAAGCGACAGGACCAGGGCCTGGCCGCGGAAGCGATGGCGAGCCAGAGCGTAGGCGGCCAGTACGGAGACGGCGATCTGGAGCAGTAGTCCGCCCCCCGCGACGACGAGGGAGTTGGCGAAGTACCCCCAGACGCCGCGGTGTTGTGCCACCTGGAAGTTCTGCAGGGTTATGTCGCCCGGCAGGAGGGACAGCGATGTGGTCTTTGCGTGGGCATCGAAGGTGCCACTGAGAATCACCAGGAAGGGGGCGGCGAAGATGAACAGGGCAAGTGTGCACAGGGCGATACGGAGGACGAGCGCGGGGCCCAGGCGCGGAGTCCAGCCCAGGGCGGTGTCGAACCTGTCGGCTTGCGAGCCATGCCGGCTGATGCTGGAGGTGCTCATCGGTCGGCCTTTCGCCGCAAGAGGTTGACGGCGAGGGTCAGCAGCACAGTCACGGCTAGCAGCAGCGCGGCGGCAGCGGAGGCGACACCCAGGTCATTGCGTTCGAAGCCCAGAGAGAAGACGCGCGTCATCCATACCTCCGTCGATCCTGCCGGTCCGCCGCCGGTCAGCACGTAGACCTCGGTGAAGATGCGCAGACTGCGGATCGCGGCAAGGGTCAGCACGATGGTCATGGCGGGCCGCAGCGCGGGCAGCGTGATGTGCCGCAGTCGTTGCCAGGTCGAAGCACCGTCCATGGCGGCGGCCTCGTAAAGGGAGCGGTCCACCGAGGTCAGCCCGGCCAGGAAGATCACCATGTTGTAGGGGGCGCCCATCCATGTCCCCACCGCCATGACCGACACCAGCGCACTGTCGGGGCTGTCCAGGAACGGCAGCGGGCCGATGCCCAACGGGCCGAGGACGCTGTTGATGAACCCGTCCGGTGTGGGTGAGTACAGCAGGCGCCACAGCTCGCCGACCACCGCGGTGGCCGTGACCACAGGAAGGAACACCGCAGTGCGCAGTATCCACAGCGATTTCGCTTGGCCCTCGAGCAGCAGGGCGAGCAGGGAGCCCACCGCGATGGCGCCGGCGGTCTGCCCGAACCCGAGCAGCACGGTGTGCACGATCGCTGTGCGGAAGCGATCGTCCTGGAGCACCTGCCCGTAGTTGTCCCAGCCCACCCATTGGTCACCCAGGAAGGGCTGGACGTCGTAGAAGCTCATCCGGATGCCCTTGAACATGGGGATGAACTTGAAGTACAGCGCGAGCAGCAGAGCGGGGGCGAGCAGCAGCCAGGCAATCCAGGGGCGCCGCAACGGGCGGCGGCGCTTCGACCGCTGAGGGCGAGGCGCCATGCGGGCCGTCGGCCGGTCGAGGACGGGTGCGCTCACTGCAGGTCCTGCCCCGCAAGTTCGCTGTTGATGTCTTCGTGGAGCTGCTTCAGCTCGGAGGAGATGTTGTCGCTGCCGCAGTCGGACAGGATGCGGTTGAGGCCCTCGGCCGTGGTCTGCTTGACCGCGGTGAAGTCGATGTCCTGCGGGAATGCCTTGCTGTCCTGGTCGTACTGGTCTTGGACGAGCTGCCAGCGCTCATCGCCGTGCTCGCGGGCGGCGTTCAGCGTGGTGCTGACGGGCAGGCGGACCACCGGCTGGGTGGCGCTGTCCATGGCGATATTCTGTGCTTCGGGAGAGATCAGGAACTCGGCCAGGCGCTTCTGGGCCGCCGACTTCTTCGATCCCGCCGCGAGGTAGATGGTCTCGCCGTCCGCCAGGGTGGTGCTCGTCTTCGGGCCCTTGGGCGTGGGGATGATCTCGTACTTGTCCTTGCCGAGCTGCTGGTCGAAGCCGGCCATCATGTAGGGCCCGGTGAGGTAGATGCCAGCCGAACCTTCGTGAAAGTGGGGGGCGTTCGCCGTTGTAGTGGTGAGCGCGCCGGGCTGGACGTTGCCCTTGGTGCAGAACTGCTTCTTGATCCAGGTGACGGCCTCGGAGGTGCCGGGGGAGTCGATCGCGCTGCGGTAGGTGTCCCCGCTCTTCTTCACCAGGTCGCCTCCGGCCTGCCAGATGTAGGAGGCCGCCCACCAGGCGAGATAGCCGCGCTCCGTGCCACCGGGTGCGACCATGCCGTAGGTGTCCTTCTTGCCGTTGCCGTCAGGGTCCCGGGTGGCGAAGGCGGTGGCCATCCTGGTGAGGTCGTCCCAGGTCCTGGGCACCTTCAGGCCCAGCTTCTCGCGCCAGTCCTTGCGTATGTAGGTGTTGAACGCCTGGCGGGAGAACGGGACTCCGTAGTGCTTGCCGTCGAGCCCCCGGGTGAATCCCCAGTCGGTGTCGGAGACGTCCTCATGGCTCTGGACGGACTTGGGCTCCACGGGCAGCAGGAGGCCCTGGGACTGATAAGTCCCGAGGAGGGACGCGTCGTTGATGAAGAGGTCAGGCAGGTTCTTCGAGGACGCCCGGGCCTGCAGCTGCTTGTCGAACTCGATCACGGGCTGGTAGTTGACCTTGATTCCGGTCTCCTTGGTGAAGGCCGCGAACACCTTCTTGTACGTCGCAGCCGGCTCCGGTGCGCTCCGGGTCCACACCTCAAGTGGCGCATCGGCGGCGCGCGACGCCTCCTCGTTCAGCCCGCAGGCGGTGAGGGTGCCCAGGAGGCCGGTAAGTGCGAGGGCAGCGAGGGGCGTTCGGAGAGAAGAGAGACTCATCGCGGCTCCGTTCAGATGCGTGAATCGATTCATGACTATGAACGTCCGCAGAGATTAGGTGGCCGTCGAGAGCGTGGTCAACGTTGAGCGCAGCGGTGTTGGTTTCTGTTTGACAACGTTATCCTCCATGGCGAAGTGACCAGCAAGTCCCAAGACTTTCACCCATGGTGGCCACAGCGTGCGGCGGGCGCTGTGCCGCCGTCTCGCCCGAAGGGACCCGCATGAGATCTTTGAATCGTCAAAACTCGGACCGGCACGCACCAGTCAGATCGGCAGTGGGGGGCCGTCGGCTCTCCCCGTCCCCGGTGACAGCCTCACGTTCATTCGTCGTGGCGTCTCTGGTTGCCGTGCTCGCGGCGCTGTTGGGCATGTCCGGAACCGCGCAGGCCGCGGCACCGGTGGAGGTCTATCCCGTCCAGTCCATCTACCAGTTCTCCACGGACTACCGGCTGACGGTGAACGGCCAGCAGGTGCCGGTCACGAAGTACCCGGGCTACGACATCGCTCAGTTCGCCATGGGGGCGGGCGAGGCCAAACTGGCCGTCACGAAGCTCAACAACACGAACATCGGCTCCTACAGCATCAGTCCTGCGAAGCTGAATCTCCCGGCCTCTACGAGTGGCTCCACGCTGACCTTCACCGTGCCGAACCACGAGTACCTCATCGTCAAGGTCGACGGCCGGCCCCGGCTGGTGATTGCCATCGACCCGCTGGAGACCGACCGCCCGCCCTCCAGCGGCACCGGAGTCTTCAACGTCCGCCGCCCTCCCTACTCAGCCCAGCCGAGCACGAGTGTGTACTCCACCACGGCTTTTCAGAACGCCCTCAACGATGCCGCCGCATGGGGCAGCGCCAACGGTAGGCAGGGCATCGTGTACGTTCCGGCCGGGGTGTACACGCTCGGCAATCTCTACCTGCGCAGCAATCTCGCCTTCTACCTCGAGCCAGGAGCCGTGCTGCGCTACACGGGGGAGCGAGATCACTACGACGTGCACTGGCGCAAGAACTCCCAACAGCGGGACATCACGTGGTTCATCTCCACCCGCTACTCGTCGAAGAACATCAAGATCTACGGGCGGGGGACGATCGACGGCAACGGGAAGGCCGCGCTCCAGCCGGGCAACCTCGGGGTGAACCTGCTGACGCCCATCTACACGTCGGGGTTCAAGCTGGACGGCATCACCTTCCGGGAGTCGAGCAGCTGGGCGATCATGCCGACCCGGTCCACGGACATGACCTTCCGGAACATGAAGATCTTCAACCGGTTCGACATGGGCGAGAACGACGGCATCGACGTCATGGAGTCTACGAAAGTCACCGTCACCCACGCGATCGGCATCGGTCTTGACGACCCGTTCTCCACCAAGACCTGGGACAACAGCGTCGACCTGTTCGCGAAGGTCCCGGGTAACCCCAGACCGCTCGACGACGTCGTCTTCGACGACCTGGTGTCCTGGACCTACTGCTACGGCGTCAAGGTGGGCCAAGGGGTCATGCAGCCGCAGTCCGACGTCACCTTCAAGCATGCCGTCATCTACGACGCCGCAGTTGCCCTCGGAGTGCACCACAAGTACGGGTCTGCCGAGGCGACCAACGTGCGCTTCGAGGACGTCGACATCGAGCGGCTCAGCTTCTCCAACGACGGCAACCGCACCTGGTTGGCGCTGTGGACCGGCAACAGCCACGGGGTCGGACCGGTCAACGGTGTCACCATCTCCCAGGTGAAGGTGCGTAATGCGGGAACCACCGCCGCCCGCATCAACGGCCAGCCGGATGCCCTGATCTCGGGTGTCGTCCTCGACCGCGTGGTGATGCCCGGCAGCACTCAACCCGCCAGGACTTTGGAGGAGATGAAGCTCACCAATCTCTCTCACCACGGCCCGATCAAGATCACTGGGTGAGGCAGAGACGGCAGACGTCAGACGGCAGACCGGTGTGAGCAGGTGCCGCGCCTGCTCACACCGGCTCCTCCCGTCGCTGTCGGGTCAAGTCTCGCTTGGTGTGGCTGTCGAAACGTCTTCTGACGTTTCGTTGATGAATTTGCCACGTGAACGCTGATCATGATTATGAACGAGGTCTCATGGGTTCATTCCCTTCCAGCCCAGCGACACAGATCACCGCTACGGCCATACCAAGCGGACCGGATCCCTTCGACGGGGTGCCGCTCACCGATCCCACGGCCGAGCACCCGTCGCGCTTGGAGAAGCTCATCGCCCACGGCATCACCCTGGCGGAGCGCTCATGAAGATCGTAGACGTCGTCGTCACGCCCATCGCCTTCCGTGACCCGCCACTGCTCAACGCCACAGGTGTGCACGAGCCGTTGGCCCTGCGCTGCGTCGTACAACTCCACCTGGATGACGGCACGATCGGCCTCGGCGAGAGCCCCGGCGGCCGCGCCGAGACCGACCGCCTCATCGCCGCGGCCGAAGCGGTACGCGGTCTGGACGTCTTCGCCACGAATGCGGCACGACAGGCAGTGCACGACGCACTCCGTCCCACTGTGCCGCGCATCGAGGACCGCGACGGCGCATGGGCGCCCCTGGAAGTCGCGTGTCTCGACGCCCAGGGAAGACTCATGGAGCGCCCGGTGTGCGATCTGCTCGGCGGCCCGGTGCGCGACTCCGTGCCGTTCAGCGGCTACCTCTTCTACAAATGGTCCGAGCACCCCGCGCTGGACGGCCGCCCGGCGATCGCGGACGAGTGGGGCGAGGTCCTCGACCCTGATGGGGTCGTCGCCCAGGCCCGCCGCATGATCGAGCTCTACGGGTTCCGCTCCCTCAAGCTCAAGGGCGGAGTCCGTCCACCCGACGAGGAGGTGGCCGCGGTGCGTGCCCTGCACGACGCCTTCCCGCAGCTGCCGCTGCGCATCGACCCGAACGCCGCCTGGACTGTAGAGACGTCGCGGCATGTGGCCCGTGAGGTCGAGGGCTTCCTTGCATATCTGGAAGACCCGACGGGCGGGATCGCAGGCATGGGCGAGGTCGCCCGGGCCACCGCCGTACCTCTTGCCACCAACATGGTGGTGTCGAACCTGGAGCACATCAGGCCGGCGCTCGAGCACAGTGCCGTGCAGGTGCTGCTGCTCGATCACCACCTGTGGGGTGGCCTCCGGCGCAGCCGCGGACTTGCCCTGTTCTGCGAGGCGTTGAGCATCGGGGTGTCCATGCACTCCAATTCCCACCTGGGCATCAGTCTGGCCGCAATGACGCACCTCGCGGCATCCGTGCCGCACCTGACGTACGCCTGTGACACGCACTATCCGTGGAACGCCCCCGACGACGTCGTACGCTCCGGGGCGCTGCGCTTCGTCGACGGCAGTGTGCCGGTGCCCACTGGTCCCGGTCTCGGCGTCGAACTCGACCACGAGGTCCTCGATCGCCTGCACCGCGTCTATCTGGCCTCCGGCCGCGACCGCCGCGACGACACCGGCTACATGCGCCGCATCGATCCTGCCTACGACCCGGCGCTTCCTCGCTGGTGAGCACCACACCGCGTACGGCACCGCGACCGCCAGGCCTTTCGAAAGGAACACTCCGTGACACAACGCCGTGCGCGTCTGGAAGCATGCCTGTGGCTCACGCCCAAGATCTTCGATGACCTGGCCGTGCCCGAGCTCGCCATCGAGGAGTTCTTCGACCATCACGCCGACTGGTGCGCGAGCCGCCACCTCACCGTCGTCTTCTGCGCCGGAAACGGCGACCACATACTCAACTACGCCGGTGACCGAGATGAGGGGTTCGACTGGGCCCGCTACAACTGCTACGCCCCCGCCCCGCACGGCAACGGGCCGGCGGCGCTGGCCCGCGCCCACAACGCCGACTGGCTGGAGCGGGTGCGCGAGGGTGGGGAACGCTCCTTCAACCCCTACTCGGCCGGCCCGATGTTCACCCTCTCAGAACAGCCGATGGACTACCGGCTGCTGGCCGGCGCGTATGACGCGGTGCGCCGGACCGCCGCCCGGCGCGGCCTCGACGTCACACTCCTCGAGTACCTCGAACCCGGGCCCGAGTTCTGCCGCAGCGAGTGGAAGACAGAGCGCCACCCCGAGGTGTCGTCCGCCGCCGCCGACGCGGGCGGCCACATGGTGCCCGGCGTCATCGACGTGACACTGCCGCTCGCCGCCGACGACCGCACCTACCGTGCATTCGCCGGCGGGATCTCCGGAGGACTCCTGGCGGGCGACTTCGTCGCCGCCCAGGCCGCTGCATTCACCGAGGACTTCGGACTGGATGGCGTGCTGCTGGGCAACCAGTTCGGACTCGTCGGCTTCTGGCACCCCGACAACGCACCGGAGCTCACCCACGACCGGGCGCGCGACATTGAAGGCTTCTTCGTGTCTATGCGCAAGGAGATGAACGACCGACTCGTGTACTGGATGGACACCTACTGGCGCACGGACGTCGAACGCTCCGTCTGGGGAATGACGGACACCTGCTACGCAGCCCTGGACGCCGTCCTGGTCAGCGATTTCGCCGTCCTGGTCGAACGCAGCGAGATCGTGCCGAACCTCCGCAGCAAGGCAGCCCTCCGCAAACCCGGCGAGGCCGGCCCGCGCGTCCTGCTCGGCCTCGACTTCGTCGATCCCTGGTACTGGTACCGCACACATCTCGACGACCGGCGCACCTACCTCTACCAGCGTGAGGTGCTGCGCACCGAGGCGGCGTACCTCGACGGCATCTCCTTCTTCGCCAACGACACCTTCGGCCAGTACGTGCCGCGCGCCCGGCTCGACGAAACACTCGAGGTCGTGCGCGCTGCCGACGCGGTCGCGCGAGTCCTCTCCGACACGTGATCGGCACAACACGCACGCCTTTGTGTACTTCCACGACTCGATGAGGTCGTAGCCGGTAACGAACGGGAAGGGCGCTGGTGGTTGTACTCGCCGCGCCGTATCCGCTGCTCGGCGAAGGCTCTCCAAGCCCCCCAGAAAGCCTCTCGCTATGTTCGAAAGCCTCGTCCACGTCAACACGCTGCTGCTTCAGCAGGTCCTCGCCGAGCCGAAGTGGGCGAAGAAGCTGTCGGACGAGGACCGGCGCGGCCTGACCGCGCTCTTCTGGCCCAACGTCAACCCGTACGGAACCTTCCGCCTCGACATGGACAAGCGGCTCGACCTCGCGTCGGCCTCCGCCGTTCCGCGCTCCCGCACCCCGGCGGACATCACCGCCCGGACGGCCACCGGGACACGATGAGGTGCGCGGTGCGCAGCGCCCGCTTCATGCGCTCTCCCGTTCGGACCGAGCGTCCTCTGCCTGAGAGCTGGTGTCTTGTGTACGACGCCGACCGAGACCCTGACAACAGCGGCGATTTCGCGAATCGTCTGCCCTTTCGCGCGACGCGAGAAGATCGCCGCACGCTTGTCGTCGTTCACCACGGGCCGCCGGTCGCCGACCCGCTCGTCGCCGGCCAGAGCTTCCCGGCGCTGGTGTGGGACGAGCGGTACGGGTGGCGCACCGCGACCAGCCGGCGCCATCCCATCGGCAAGGACACCGGCACCGCACCCGAAGGCGAGGGCATCCGCTACCTCGGTACCAGCCGCAAGCCCGGGCCGGCCGAACTGCTCGAGGCACTCGCCGACGGCCGCAAGGGCTCCAAACGCCCCAAGGTCTGGGGACTACGCCGACAGGTCGCCGGGCGGGCGGTCGCGGCCCACCCGGAGACGCTTACTCAGGTCACGCGCTCACCAAGGTGACCTCGAGCGGGAGGTTCGACGGCAGCTCGACGGCCGTCACGGTGACGGAGTGCGTGCCGCGATTCAGCGAGACGCACTGCGAGTCCCCGTGGGTGTAGAAGGTTCCCGGGCTGGGGGCGACGACGACATCCTCCAGCGCGAGTCCGTCCACAGAGGACGTGACTCGGGCGGCCGTTTCCGGGTAACTGACGCCGAACCGGAGCTTCCAGTGCCCGTTCTGGGGCACGTCGACGGAGAACGTCTTCGTGGCGCCCTCCTCGACCCAGCCTACGGCGACCTCGGACGCCGTGGCCTCGGACGCCGTCAGGTCGCTGGTCACCGCTGCCTGCGCCGTCATCCCCGTGGTCAGCGAGGCGAGACCGATCATGACTGCGGCGACAGACGCACGGAGACCAAGTCGCTTGTGACGTGTTGCTTCCATGGTGTGGGGGGCTCCTCATTTTGTGTTGGCTACAAAGAGATGTGGTCAGGACGAGAACGCTTGGCAAGGAAGGAAGGCCCTACAGGCATTCTCGAGAGCGCTCTCAGAATCGGGGTCACGAACGAGGAGTGTCAATGAATCTGACGCGACTTGCGTGACGACACCAGGTGGCCGGCTCAGAACGCCCGAGCCACCGACAGTGCCCCGCCGGGCAGGCGGACATGGTTGCGAACCCGACCCTGGCCTGCCGCCGGCCCCAGGGCCCAGGACGTGCCCGCGGCCGGCAGTCGTCGACGATAGTGATCTTGCCCCTCGTCTTCAGAGGGATCGAGCACATCATCACCCGCAACATCGGCCGGTAGACCGCGTACGCCGTCAACGACCGGCTCGTCGACGCGACAGGCATCCAGGACCTTCTGAGGTTCCTGGCCGAGCAGGAGGGCGGCCCGGACGATCAGATCCCAGTTGCGATCGAGATTTCGCGAGGACTCTCAACAGAGCTGACGTGGCGTGAAACTCCCAGAGTTGGCGCGCGAGGGCTTTACAGCACCAGAGCAACACTGTAGGGACTCTACTTGCGCCGTCCGAATACGTTTGAGCCTGTTGGCAGTTGAGCGGTTGGCAGCCGATCAGGAGCACGGAGAACGGGGCTCACGTGCGGAACGGCGCTGACAACGTTGCCAGGCAGGCTGCGCAGGCCGGCAGCCCAGCACACCGATGAGCTGTGCGAAGCGGAGGACTTTGATGCATATGGGATCGCTCCGGTCCAGACGCCCCCTGAGAGCGCTCACAGCCGTGTTGAGCGCTGTCCTCGGTGCCGGTGTGCTCGCGCCGCAGGCGCTCGCCGCCGACCCGGAGGACAGCGTGTGGACGGTCAACCGCCCGTCGCATTCACGTGGCCCCGGTCTCTCCGCCGACGTGGCCCTGGACAGCGGCAACGGCACACTGTCGCTCGCCGTCCGCCGGGGTGAAGCCAGCATCCTCGAACCGGCTCCGGTGGGTATCGTCACCGACGCGGCGGACCTGTCCTCCGGGCTCACCCTGCGCGACCGCACCGAGCGGACGGTGAACGAGCAGTACACGACCACGACCGGCAAGCAGCGGGAACGGTCCGTGCAGATGACCGAGTCGCGCTTCTCCTTCGCGGGCAGGGGCGGGGCGCTGATGGACCTGGTGGTCCGGGTCTCCGACGACGGGATCGCCTACCGCTACGTCTTGCCAAACCAGGGCGGGGTCACCGTGCAGCGCGAGACGTCGGCCTTCCAGCTGCCCGCCGGCTCCCCGGCCTGGCTGGGCCGATACTCCGTCAACTACGAGCGCCCCTACGACGAGACGACGGCCTCGGGCGCCCCCGTAGGCGACTACGCCTACCCGTCGCTGTTCCAGGTCAAGGACGACTTCGTCCTGCTCACCGAATCCGACGTCGACGGCCGGTACTCGGGCAGCCGCCTCGTCCACCGTGCCGCGACCGGACGCTACGACGTCGCGCTCGCGGACGAGCGGATCAGCTCCGACGGACCGCTGGCGACGCCGTGGCGCACCGCTGTGATCGGCGACCTGGCGAAGATCGCCGAGTCGACCCTGGTCGATGACCTGGCGCCCCCCTCCCGGATCGCCGACACGTCGTGGATCCGTCCGGGCAAGGTCGCCTGGTCCTGGCTCGCCGGGTTCGGGGAGGCTCAGCGCAGCCTGGAGACGCAGAAGCGGTTCGTCGACTACAGCGCGGCGCACGGCTGGGAGTACAGCCTGGTGGACGACGGCTGGAAGACCACGGACTGGATGCCCGAGCTCATCGACTACGCCACGGCACGGGGCGTCAAGATCCTGCTGTGGATGCACTGGACCGACCTCGACACGGCCGCCGAGCGCGAGGCGAACCTGTCCAAGATCCAGGAGTGGGGCGCCGTCGGCCTGAAGATCGACTTCATGGACTCGGACTCCCGAGAACGTTTCCGGTGGTACGACGACATCCTCGCGGAGACCGCCCGGCGTAAGCTGCTCGTCAACTTCCACGGCTCGACCATCCCGCACGGGATCCACCGCACCTGGCCCCATGTGCTGGCGATGGAGGCGGTGCACGGCGCCGAGCAGGGCGATGTCGCCGTCGACGATGTGGCCACGCTGCCGTACACCCGCAACGTCGTCGGCTCCATGGACTTCACTCCGATGGGCTTCCAGTTCGGGCAGCGCAACACCTCCGAGGCGGCCGAGCTCGCGCTGTCGGTGGTCTACGAGTCCGGCTTCCAGAACTACGCCGGATCCATCAAGGCCTACCGCGACCGCCCGCAGCTGGAACGCTTCCTGGAGCAGGTCCCCACCGTGTGGGACGAGACCCGGCTGCTCGCCGGTCACCCCGGTGACGGGGCGACGTTCGCCCGGCGCCACGCGGACCGCTGGTTCCTGGGGAACGTCACCGCCGGAGAGGCCGGCACCCAGCGGGTGCCGCTCCGCTTCCTCGGCGGCGGGCGCTGGCGGGTCGAGACCGTCCGCGACGGGCAGGGCGGGCTCGTCCGGGAGAGTCGGGTGGTGAACCCCGCCGTCGACACGCTGGAGGTTCCCACGGTCCGAGGCGGCGGCTTCGCCGCCCTGATCTGCAAGGACAGCCCGGACCGGCAGACCTGCGACGAGCCGGTGCGGCGCATCCCGTTCTCGACACTGACCGTCACACCGGAAAAGACCGACGCGGAACCGGGGACCTCCGTGGACGTCACCGGCCGGTTCACGGTCGAGGAATTCGGCCCGCTCACAGGCGTCACCCTGACCGCCACCGCCCCGGCGGGGTGGAAGATCGAGGGCACGGGCGCCCGCGCGGACGAGCTGGCCACGGGCCAGGCACTCAACGCGCAATGGAAGGTCACGGCCCCGGCGGACGCACCCCCCGGCTACACGGAGATCCCGGTAACGGCCGAGTACCGCGCCCCCTCCCAAGGAGCGGACGCCCCCGCGCTGCGCTCCGAGAGGTCCGTACGGGTCTTCGTCTCGCCGCCCGGTATCGACTACGCCAGCGACCTGCCGTTCGCCTCGCAGAGCAACGGCTGGGGACCGGTGGAGCGGGACATGTCCAACGGCGAGACCGGGAGCAGCGACGGCAGTCCCCTGCGCATCCGCGGTAAGGCCTACGACAAGGGCCTCGGCGTGCACGCCACCTCGGAAGTCACCCTCGACGTCCGCGGGTCGTACGACCGCTTCACCGCGCAGGTCGGTGTCGACGACGAGGCCGGAGACGCCGGCTCCGTCGTGTTCGAGGTGGTCGCCGACGGGAAGGTCCTTGTCCGGACCGGGGTGCTGACCCCCGCCAACGCCGCCCATCCGATCGATGTCGGCATCGCAGGCGTCCAGAAACTGACTCTGCGCGTCACCGACGGCGGCGACGGCGTCTACTTCGACCACGGCGACTGGGCCGACGCCCAGCTCCATCTGGCGGGCTGACGGCCCGTCCCGCCCCGCCCCGTCGCCATTTGGCCCTTCCTGCCCTCGGGCAGGAAGGGCCAAGCCTGCGGATCCACCCTCCCGGAAAGTCCCAGACGTTCCTCGAACCGCAACCGACGCGCCGACGGCAGCGTGCCGGAGTCCGAGCCGTGGCGCGCCCTGGAAGTCCTTTGCCAGCGAAGGGCAGTAGACGGTCGTTGGCCAGGAGTGAGCGGTTGTGGCCGAAGACCCGTTGAGGGTTGCGGTGTCGTGCATCGCGGCCGGGCCCGATGCGTGGTTCGCCGAAGCGGTTCTAGCCCACGGTGGGCGCCTAGAGGTGGTAGTACCCGCTCGCGAGTATCGCGAGGGCCTGCCCGACTGGCACCACCCTGTCTATGACGAGCTGATGCGGCAGGCGGCCGACGTGCACGACACCGGTCTCATCGTCTCCGACTCGGCCGCGCACATGGCAGGTAGTGAAACCCTCATCGGCCTAGGACCTGTCCGGGCGATCATACGAAGGAACGGGCTCGGGCTCGGGGGGTCAAGGTCCCGAAGGAGGCCACGTTCCGGGATCTGCGGCACTTCGCTGACGCGGTGCTGGTGGCCTCGGGCCTGGAGCCGCGCAAAGTTCAGGCTCGCATGCGGCATGCTCGCCTGGCCGAGACGCTGGACACGTACGGCTACTTAGTCTGGGAAGTGGACTGGGAGAATGCTCCGGCCTCGTTCGAGGAGCTGTACGGCATTCCGGCGCCCTCTGGCCTGCCGAAGGCCGCCCTGGTGCCCCAAGCCGAGCGGCAGGAATGGCGTCAACCCCTAACTACCTTCTGTCATTGGATGGGGGGTAGTGGAAGGTTGGACGAGTACGTGTGGCGGGTAGTTCGATCGCAGCGCGATGCATGCACTGAAACGGGCGAGATGGAGCGCAGGAGTCGTCATTGCCGAAGCCACTCGTACCGCCGTGACTCACCGGCGTCCGGGGGTTGTGTACGCGATGTGCATTGCGATGGGGCGTACAGCACGTATGTGCAGGTCAGAGCACGCTTGGGCGAACATTGTCACTATCCCCGGCGTACAGCTCGACTCGTCTGCCACTGGAGCTCTGACCAGGTCCTACGACCTGGTCAGAGCTCTTGGCCTTCAGGCCGGAGTCCCCTCCTCATCCTGGGATCCCCCGGGAGTTCCGCGCGAGTGTGCACCCCGGACGGTCGAGGCGGGGGCGAGGTGAGTAACCCTGACCGCCCGGGGAGTTGCGATGACCGTGAACCGGGCTGGGCTCAGCCACCCGGCGTGGTCTCGATGTTGGTCAGGCCCTTTCCGCCGCTCGACTTGTTGGAGGAGTAGACGACGTTGGGGTTGCTGCCACAGCGACTCTTGCTGTTGTTGGTGACGTTGATGGCGTAGCCCGGGGCGTTGCCCAGGTCGAAGGTGTTGCGCGAGAAGGTGTTCGCGCAGCCGTAGGGGCGTTGCGCGGTGTGGGTCTGGAAGCCGTCGGTGAGCGGGTTGCTCACCTTGTTGTCCTCGATCTTGTACGTGTCGCCCTTGGTGTCGATCGCGGAGTCGCCGTAGTGCTGGCCCTGCTGACCAGTGCCGTCAAGGGTGTTGCCGCTGATGAGGCCGTTCTTGGTGCCCTCCTTGATGTCGATGCCCTCGGCGGTGACCTGCGGCCCGATCTTGTTGTTGAGCACCTTGGCGTTGTCCGAGGCGTCGACGCCGTTCGAGCCCGCGTAGCACTTCCAGTTGCTCTTGGCGGAGCCGATGTAGACGCCCTCGCCGTACTGGGGCTGCTTCTTGCCGGCGTCATGGATGTTGGAGTTCTGGATGACGCCGTTCGGACTGTTCTTGCGGAAGTGCACGGCCTCGGCGCCGGTGTTGCGGACCTCGATCCCGTCGATCGCCACGTTGGGGGACGCGTCGATGACGATGCCCTTCGCGGCGGTGTCGACCGTGAAGCCCTTGAGGTTCCAGTTCGAGGCGCCGTTGAACCACAGGCCGTAGCCGAAGCCGCCGGTGGGGCAGCCATTGCTGTCCGGTGGCGGCGGCTCGCCGCCGTCAATGAACTCCTTGCTCTGCAGGATGGCCTTGCTGGAGCCGGTGAGCGTGATCGGCGCGGCGGAGGTGCCGTTGGCCGTCGTCTTGAACTTCCCGGTGTAGGTGCCGTCGGCGAGCTCGATGGTGTCGCCCGCCTTCACCGCGCCCAGGGCTGTCTCCAACTCGGCCGCCGTGGAGACCTTGTGGACGGAGCGCGTGCCCGAGCCGGATCCCGTTCCCGTCTCCGCGGCGCCCGCCGGAGCGAGCGTCCACGCCGCGATCGCGGCTCCGCCCGCCACCGCGACGGTCAGGCCCGTGAGGAACTTCCGGCCGCGTGCGTCGCATACGGCAGTTGTGGCCCCAGTGGTCTCGCCGCTGCTGTCAGAGCTGCGTTCCATGTGGTCCGCCCTCCGCTTCATCCGACCGGTATGCCGGGGTTGGTGAGGCCCTTGCCGCCGCTGACGGTGTTGGACTTGTCGACCTTCACCGGGCACTTGCCGGCGTCGTAGTTGGTGACGTTGATGGCGAACTGGTCCTTGCCGGTGGAGCCGTTGAGGTCCGACTTGTTGCCGCGGAAGGTGGCGTTGCAGCCCCAGCCGCTCTGGACCTCGTGGGTCTCGAAGCCGTTGTTCGTGGTCTTCGTTCCGGTGTTGTTCTCGACGAGGACGTCATTGCCCTTCACGTCGACCCAGGAGTCGTCGTAGTTGGCGCCGGTGAGGCCACTGCCGTCGAAGGTATTGCCAATGATCTTGGTGCCCGTGGTGCCTTCCTTGACGTCGATGTTCTCGCCGCCGACACCCGGGCCGATCGTGTTGGCCTGGATCAGGATGTTGTTGCTCTTGTCGCTGGTGCCGCCCGCGCTGCCGACGTACACCCCCTCGCCCATGCCCCGGCCGTTCTTGCCGGTGTTGTAGATCTTGGAGTTCTTGATGGAGCCGTTGGAACTGGACTTACGGAAGTGCACGCCCTCCATGTCGAGGTCGTGGACGGTGATGGAGTCGATGTGGACGTTGTTGGCCCCGTCCATCATGATCCCCTTCTGGCCACCGGTGACGGTGAAGCCCTTCAGGTTCCAGTGCGACCCTCCGTTGATGTGGAGCCCGTAGCCACCGCCCGCGGTGAGCACGGCTTTGGGGGAGCCGGTCAGGGTGACGGGGGAGCCGGAGCTGCCGCCGGCGGTGGTCTTGAAGTTGCCCTGGTAGGTGCCGTCGGCGAGCTGGATGGTGTCGCCGCCCTTGGCCGACAGGAGTGCGGCCTTGAGCTCCTTCGCGTCCTTCACATGGATGACCGCCGAGGTATCGGAGGTGGTGTCCGCGGTGGCTCCGTTGGAGATGGGTCCTGCGGATATCAGCGTGCCGACGCCAAGACAGGCGGCGGCCGACATCGTGGCCGTTCTACGACTGCGCATGGGGACTCCTCGAAATGCGCATGTGGGGGCTTCTCGATGTTCAGCAATGTGAACGCTGAGCGCTCTTCTGAACGCCGATGGGTGTTCGGTGAAGTTAGGGGCAAGCCAGGGACGCGTCAAGAGCCTCAGTCCGGTGATGCGACGCTCGCCGCCGTGCTCCTCCACGATGTGCAGGGCCTGCGGTCATTGCCCTCGGCGATGCGGTCGACCAGTCCAGCGCCCCGGTGAAGTGCTCGGGCCGCGGCCAGCTGAAACCGGCATACGCTGTGTCATGGTCTTCTCTGGGCCGCAGCAGGGAAATCCCGGGCATCCCGGAACTCATCCGTCGCGCTGCCATGTCGGCTGGGGAAAGCGGCCTAGCGTGTCCACAGTTGACGTGCCGCCCTCGCCAAGAGCCTCAGGGTTTGGTGTTGACGAGCCGAACCGTTGACAGCGGGGGTGTGGGGTGCTGTGCTTCGGGAACCGGTAGGAAAGTTTCCTAACTAATGACCCAGCGCCGCCGCGTGGTATCGGGCGCAGCGGAGCACGCGCGCCGGGTGAGGTGGGCGATGCGCCAAGAAGGTTTCCTGCCCGTTCGGCTGCCTGCGGCGGTGTGGTCCAGCGAGGAGACCCGCGCCCTGTTGCTGGACCGGCGGATCGGCCAGTTGTTCCTGCTGGCCAAGAAGCACGCCGGGGCGAGCCAGGCACGGATCGCCGCGGCGACGGGCCTGAACCAGGGCGAGGTGAGCCGCATCCAGCGCGGCGAGCGCTGGGTGACCGCGATCGACGTGCTCGAGCGGATCGCGGACGGCTTCGCCATGCCGGACCCGGCCCGGGTACTGCTTGGTCTCGCGCCCGGCGACTGGGCGCCGGAGGACAACCCGCCCGAGCGCGCCGTGCCTTCGCCGGCCGTGGTCGTGCCGGCACAACTGCCTCCGGTGGTGTCCGGGTTCGTCGGTCGGTCCACGGAATTGGGCCGGCTCAAGGAGCACCGGCACGCCGGATGCGTCGTCGTGACCGGACCTGCGGGGATCGGCAAGACCTCGCTGGCGGTGGCCTGGGCGCGGGCCGTGATCCCGGAGTTCCCGGACGGCCAGCTGTACGTGGAGGTGGCCGATCCCGCCGACGCGTTGGCCGGGTTTCTGCGGGCGCTGGGCGCCGAGGTCCCGCCGACACTGCCCGAGCGGACCGCGCTGTTCAGGTCGGTGTTGGCCGGCAAGCGCGTGCTCATCGTCGTGGACGGCGCGGTTTCGGCAGCGCAGGTGCGGCCGCTGCTGCCGGGCGACCACCGGTGCCTGGTCGTGGTCACGAGCCGCGATGGCCTCGACGACCTCGTGGTCCGGGAGGGCGCGGCGCGGCTGCGGCTCGACCCGATGCCCGCCCAGGAGGCGCTCGACCTCGTCGTCCAGGTCGCCGGGCGACGCCGGGTCGAGGAGGATCCGGCGACGGCGGGCGAACTGGTGGACTCGGCCGGGCGGGTTCCGCTGGCGCTGCGGGCGGCGGCCGTGCGGTTGGCCGGCGGCACGGCCGAGGACCCGCGGTCGCGTCGCTGGCCGGTCCTGGTCGGCACGTTGTTCGCCTTGGCCTTGGCCGTGATCGCAGGCGGCGCCGGGCTGGCCGACGTCGTGGACCGGGCGACCACGCACGCCGTGGTCGCGACCCGGAACGGGCAACTCGCGTTGCTGCGCATGCTCGTGCTCGCGGGCTGCGGTGTGCTGCTGCCGACGATCGCACGGTCGGCGCGCCGACGGCCACACCTCGCCGCCGGATGCCTGCTCGGTGTTCAGCTCACCACGATCACCGCCGTCGTGGGCCGGTCGCCGAACGGTCCGCCTCCGCTGGTCGACGTGGTGCACCTGGTGGGCGCGTCGGTGTGGATGGCGAGTCTCGGAATCACCGTGGCCGCGATCCTCCCGGCGATGCGCCCGGGCATTGCCCATTCGGTCGCGCTTCTCGTTGCTGTAGGCGGAAGTTGGCTGCTCGTCAACCGCCTGGCCGGGCACGGAACGGCGACCAACCAGACCTATGGGCAGTTGTTGATCTCAGGCGCGGCACTGGCTTTCGTGATCCTGGGCCTCTCGGTACTCCGGGCACGCCGCTCACGGACACCCGCGGGCCGTCCGCACGTCATGGCGGTAGCCGTGCTGCTGGTGACCGCGCTGCTCGCCGCCGTCCCCGGTCCGGGGGCCACCCGCGCCCGACAGCGCGCTTATGACTCGGTCGTATATGGCCGGGACATCGAATGCGGCTTCGCCGGTTCGCAGACTGGGGCAGATCAACAGTCGCCCAGGCTCACCGTGGAGGCGGAATGCGTAAGAACCCCCTGTTCCTGCTCGCCTGTCTGATCGCCGTCGCGGCGGTGGCAGTGGCCCTCACGCTGCCCGCGACGGCGCCAAGGGCGGCGACACAGCCGAGTGCGCAGGGAATCACCGGCAAGTTCAGCAGCGTCTGTTACTACAGCCATACCGCTGCCGACGACCCGATTCTCTATCCGGGCCAACCCGGCAAGGCGCACATGCACGACTTCATCGCCAACTCCGGCGCCAACGCCCATTCCACCGGCCAAAGCCTGCTGGCGGGCACGTCCAACTGCCTTAACGCCAAGGACAAGGCCGCCTACTGGGTGCCGACGCTGTCGGTCGGCGGGAAGGTCGTGCACCCCAGCAGCGTCACGGTGTACTACCTGACCAGCCAGACCGGCAAAGTCACGCCGTATCCGTTGGGGTTCAAACAGATCGCGGGCAACATGCACGCGCACAGCCCGGCCGAGGCCCGCAACATCCGGTGGGGCTGCTCGACCACGTTCCCGGACAAGCCCGAGGCGCCCAACTGCAAACCGGGGGAGAACCTGCACGTGCGGGTCGACTTCGCCGACTGCTGGGACGGCAAGAACCTCGACAGCCCGGACCACGTCAGCCACGTCGCGTACAGCAGCAAGGGCAAGTGCCCGGCCACGTTCCCCGTCGTCATCCCGATGCTGCAGCTGCTGCTCAAGTACCCGGTCAGCGCCGGCAGGACGGCCACGCTGTCCAGCGGCGGCACGTACTCGATGCACGGTGACTTCTTCAACGCCTGGGATGAGAAGGAGTTGGCGGCGCTGGTCGACAAGTGCCTGAATGCCCACATCGACTGCCCGCGTCCGGACGGCGGGGACTGACGCCGGCCGGCCCCCTTGCGAGTCGGGCGCAAGGCGCGAGCCCGCCAGGCCACGTCCCGGCGGGCTCTGCGGCGTCACGCCTTGGTCAGGACGTCCACCGTCAGCTCGCGCACCACGTCCTCGTCCACGTCGACACCCAGACCAGCGCCGGTGGGTAGCGGATGGTGGATTTGATCAGGCGTAGGGGTTGAAAGGAATGTCGGCGGGCTTGGCAGCGGCGAGAGCGTCGTTGAAACGACCTTCGCTGATCTTGATCGTGGCGGCTCCGAAGTTGGCGTTCATGAGCTTGTCACGCAGGCCGCTCGGGTAGCCGTCGTCCCAGCCGACCAGACGTGGGAAGAACCAGCCGCCGGTGTGGTTCTCGGGCGGCTCGTCGTTGTTGTTGGCCAGGCGGAAGAAGTGCGTGCTGGCACCGTCCTTGTGATAAACGACCTTTGGGTGGCTTCCGTCGAAGCGGACTTGGGAGCGGGGGTACCACTTCCAGCCGCTGTGCTGGGACGACGAGACGTACTGGACCTCGTTGTTGTTGACCCACGCCACGACGTGCTCCCAGTCGTGGCGGTGGCCGATGGCCCCGGGGCCGAGGGTGGCCTGGTCCTTCTCGAAGTAGCTGGCGTACATGATTGCGCACCAGCCGTTGTTGCACTTCGCGCGTGAATACGTGTTGGAGTTGTCGAGCTGCACCTTGTCGCGGCAGCGGCCGTTGACGTCGCCGCCCAGCTTCAGGCCGGGGTTGAGAGTGCCATTGCTGTCGATGGCAGCCGTGGCGTAGCAGCCGTCCTTGTCATAGTCGTAGGCGGGGGAGAATGTCTGCTCGAGTCCGCTGGCGTTCTGGGGCAGAGGCTGGACGATATCGGCGTGGGTGATGGTCGGGAGCGCCAGGACCAGTGCCGCGGCGCCGAGGGCACCTGCGAGCGCAGCCCTCCGGATTCCGCCTGAACGCTTCGAGCGAGGAGGTTTCTTACCTCTTCTCTTCATTGCTGGTGGTGTGCGATGCACGTCAACTCCTTGGCATATGTGGGAATATGGGGGTTCACCATGCACCCGCCCTCGCAACGCATGTCGACCGTGCCCTGGTTACAGCATCGGCTTGGTGGGCCGGGCGGCTGTCAGGGGGATCCGCCTCTTCAGCATCCGGCCGCCGTCGCCGGTCAGCCGCAGGTAGTAGTCCGAGGAGCAGCTCGTACCGTCCTCGTCCAGTGCCAAGATGCCGGAGCCTGAGGGAACCTGTGAGGCGTTCTCCGCGGTCTTGGCGATCTGGTTGCCCTCGTTGTATTCGTCGAACATCGAGATGTAGATGCCGTTCGCGCCGGCGCGCACCATGTTGTAGAACTGCCGCCACATGAAATCGCCGTGGACGCGCTGGCGCTCCTGGAGGTCGCCGGGCAGGACGCACGGCTGGTAGTCGATGCCCTGGGCCTTGCACTCCGCTTGGTCCGGCAGGTTGACGTTCTCGTAGAAGTGGTCGGAATCGCCCATCGTGCCGATCCGACCCACCATCCACGGCGAGATCATGTCGAAAGACCGGTACACCTTCGCGAATCCAGGCCGCGAGTCATTGCTGCTGGTGCGCCAGTGCGTCGGGACGCCCCCGATCACATAGCAGCCTTGGTCCTTGAACCACTGCACGACGTCAAGGCACTGCGCCCGCTCGAACGCGCGGGTGTCGTCGTTGAAGCCGAATCCCCAGATACACACGACGGGCTTGCCGTTCTGCCGCGCATAGGCGCTCGACGACGTGTGTGCCCGCATCTTCGACGTCCAGTCCTCCTTGATCTGGGACTGCATGGACGTCCAGCCGGTGACGTCGTACATGATGTAGAACTTCCGGCCGTTGGCCTCCGCCGCCTGCCGCACCTTCTGCGCCATCGCGTCCCGTGTCGGGCCTTCCGGACTGAACGGGTTGAACCGCTGCAGTGCGGCGGTGTCGATGTTGTACTCGCGCATCCAGCGGAAGTGGGTGTCGACCGTCTGCTGGTCCCGCGAGGAGAACAGCGTCGCGTCCCCACCGCCATTGAGGTTCGGGTACTCGGTGGCGTACCCGCGGGTGTAATCCCGCATGTCGGGCCACGACTTGATGCCGGTGTTGGATGGCGACGGCGGGCGGCTCATGTCCCGGCTCCAGTGCCACCAACCGTTGATGGGGGCTTCGTCGCCTTTGCAGGCGAACCAGCCCTGGTAGCCGACGGATATCTTGCCCACGACGTCCCCGGGCCGGCTCGTGGTCGGGGCCTCTGCGGCCTTCGGCTCCGGTGCGGCCGTCGCCCGCTGGAGCCAGAACGCGCCGTATCCGGCCGCGGCGACAGCCGTCGTACCGAGCAGTGCTCGTCGTCGTGTGATGCTCACGTGGGAATTCCTTCACCGCATCGATGACCGAAGATGACTGGACCCGGCAGGGTCGGGGACCGGGCCGATGGGCCGGGCGTCAGTGGGGTCACGGGCGCCCGGCCCGGCGACAACCCGGATCAGCGGGGGTTGTCGCCGTGCGTGAGGGTCTCCCAGGCGACGAACAGGTTGTTCGAGCCGGCGGGACGATTCCGCTCGGTCAGCTTCTGAGTGTTGGCCATCGTGTGACCGAGGCGATTGTGGAGGGCGTTGTAGCCGACCTCCGTGACCGGGCCGAGGCCGCGCTTGAGCGAGCCTCCACACAGCCAACTCGGCGGTGTCTCACCGAGCTCGTACTTGGCCTGGAAGCCGAGCGCATGACGCAGTCGCTCGCCGACCTCCGGGTAGAGGTCCTGTCCCTGGATGCGGCTGGTCTCCGCGACGTGCGAGATGGCCGAGAGCCCGTACCCGGTGTGGGTGAAGTCGCGACACGTCTCCTGGGTGAGGCCGGAGCGGAAGGTGTTCTGGCCGTGCCAGTACTTGACGATCTCATCGCGGGTGTCGAGTCCGCTGCCGGGCGCGGTCTTGGGCAGCGAGCCGTCCGACGCGAGATAGATGTACGCCGGGACGCGCCCGCGGAACTTCGTCACGGCCTTGTCGTACGACGCCTTGTCCTCGAGGAAGACGGATATGCCGATCGCGGCCTCCATCATCGACAGCTCCCAGTTGCCGTTGGAGTGCGAGCCGTTGATGACTTCGGGCAGGTAGACGTTCCGCAGCATCGTGCCGAAGCGGCCCGCGGCCGGCCAGCCGCCGCTGTAGGTGTACTTGATGATCTCGGCTGCCTTGGGCCATGAAGAACCCGCCCAGCCTGTCTGCAGCGGGGCGTTGCTGTTGGTGTGGTCCTTGATGGTGGCGGACCAGGCGTCCATCAGCTCGATGGATTTCTTCGCATATCGGGCGTCGTGGGTGAAGTACCAGGCGAGCGCCGTCGTGTAAGCGGCGATCGCGTCCTCGCGCTCGTCCGTGCAGCCGTAGTTGGGCTTCGAGTAGGAGCCGCACTCGACGACCGCGCGGGGCTTGGGGGTACGGGAGAGCGATGCGTACGTGCTCGCCATCATCTGGTCGTAGGCGGTCTTCCAGGGCTGGGCGCCCGCATTGACCTTGTCGCGAGCGAAGTCCAACTGGCCGCGAGAGACCGTGACTCCGGGGTGGACGAAGGTGCCGGGTGCGGCGGTGGCGTGGCGCGCGGCGGGCCAGGCGAGGAAGCCGGCGACGAGGGCGACGGTCAGAGTCGCGACGGTCGCGACGAGGGCGGGACGGGGTGTACGGCCGTGGCTTACAGAAGCGGCAGGATGCGGCATGTGGGGGCCATCCGTTCTCCAATGTGAACGTCAAGCGCCTTTATGAACGCCTGCGTTGGTCGGTGACCATAGGTACGGACCAGACTTCCGTCAAGAGGTGAAGGAAGTTCTCCCATCGCGGCATGACGCAAGCAGGTTGCCTTGTTTGCGCTATCCCCGCCGCATCGCTGCAGCACGATGCGACGTGCGGCAGCGTCAACCGCCGTGCCTCAGAGGGCGCGGAGGACATGCCGCCCGAGGCCGGACGGGAGAGCCGCTGGAGCGGCTGGCGGGTGCGGCGCGGCTGTCCCGGCCGGAGCGGGACGCGCTGGCGTCGCGGCTGGCGATAGCGAGTCGCCGGTGATCAGCGGGGGACGGGACGCGGGTGCGCGGGCCGGTTCAGGCGCGGACGCAGTCGGGGCACAGGCCCCGGTAGGTCACCTCGACGTCGGAGACGGTGAAGCCGAACCGCTCGGAGGCGGGCAGATCGGCCAGTGGGTCGCCGCCGGGGTGGACGTCACGGATGGCGCCGCAACGCGAGCACACCAGGTGGTGGTGGGGCCGGTGGGCGTTCGGGTCGTAGCGCTTGGCGCGGCCGTCGGTGGCCACCTCGATCACCTCGCCGAGCGAGACGAGCTCACCGAGGGTGTTGTAGACGGTCGCGCGGGAGATCTCCGGCAGCCGGGCGGTGGCGCGCGCGAGGACCTCGTCCGCGGTGAGGTGGACGTGCTCGCCGTCGAGTACCTCGGCGACAACCCGGCGCTGGGCGGTCATCCGCCAGCCACGTCCGCGAAGCCGTTCCAGCAGGTCACTCATGGCCACCAACCTAACAGTGCTCGTCTGACGAATGAATTCTTACGGCTCTCGTTGTTGTATTGACTTGGATTTAGTCCATCGTAGGATCGGTTCCGGCGACAGCCAAGGGACAGGACAACAGCAGGGAAAAGCACGTGACGGTTCAGCAGACGAGTCCGCTCGTCGTCTGTCGGTCGTGCGGTGTCGTCGCTGACGTCGACTGCGCGGTCGGCGAGGCGCCCTGCCTGGCCGCGTCCGACGACCACGGCTTCTCGATCGACGATGCCGAGGTCATCTACTGGGGCATGTGTCCCGACTGTTCCACCGCCCGTAGTTCCTGCGCACCGTGATCCGCCTAGTCCGGAAGGATTCCCATGTCTGAGAACCATGAGGCAATCGTCGTAGACGCGAAGACGGAGGGCGGAGGTGGTTGCCCGGTCGCGCACGGGCCTGCGCCACACCCCACTCAGGGCGGCGGAAACCGCCAGTGGTGGCCGGACCGGCTCAACCTGAAGATCCTCGCCAAGAACCCCGCCGTGGCCAACCCGCTCGGTGAGGAGTTCGACTACGCCGAGGCGTTCAAGAGCCTCGACCTTCCGGCCGTGAAGCGGGACATCGCGGAGGTGTTGACGGACTCGCAGGACTGGTGGCCGGCCGACTTCGGCCACTACGGCCCGTTCATGATCCGGATGGCGTGGCACAGCGCCGGCACCTACCGGATCAGCGACGGCCGCGGCGGCGCCGGGGCCGGCCAGCAGCGCTTCGCACCGCTCAACAGCTGGCCGGACAACGGGAACCTCGACAAGGCCCGCCGCCTGCTGTGGCCGGTCAAGAAGAAGTACGGCCAGAACCTCTCGTGGGCCGACCTCATGATCCTCGCCGGCAACGTCGCTCTGGAGTCGATGGGCTTCAAGACCTTCGGCTTCGGCGGCGGTCGTGAGGACGTCTGGGAGCCCGAGGAGGACGTCTACTGGGGTCCCGAGTCCACCTGGCTCGGCGACGAGCGCTACACCGGCGACCGGGAGCTGGAGAACCCCCTCGGCGCGGTCCAGATGGGCCTCATCTACGTCAACCCGGAGGGCCCGAACGGCAACCCGGACCCGATCGCCGCGGCCCGCGACGTCCGTGAGACGTTCCGCCGGATGGCGATGAACGACGAGGAGACGGTCGCCCTGATCGCGGGCGGCCACACCTTCGGCAAGACCCACGGCGCGGGCCCGGCGGAGAGCGTCGGCCCGGACCCCGAGGCCGCCTCGCTCGAGGAGCAGGGCCTCGGCTGGAAGAACAGCTACGGCACCGGCAAGGGCGGCGACGCGATCACCAGCGGTCTCGAGGGTATCTGGACGAACACCCCGGTGACCTGGGACAACAGCTTCTTCGAGATCCTGTTCGGCTACGAGTGGGAGCTGTTCAAGAGCCCCGCCGGTGCGCACCAGTGGCGGCCGAAGGACGGCGCCGGAGCGGGCACCGTCCCCGACGCCCACGACGCGTCGAAGAGCCACGCCCCGACGATGCTGACGACCGACCTCTCGCTCCGGTTCGACCCGGCCTACGAGCAGATCTCGCGCCGCTTCCTCGAGAACCCCGACGAGTTCGCGGACGCCTTCGCCCGGGCGTGGTTCAAGCTGACCCACCGCGACATGGGCCCGATCGTGCGCTACCTCGGGCCGGAGGTCCCGGCCGAGATGCTGCTGTGGCAGGACCCGCTCCCCGCCGTGACGCATGAGCTCATCGACGCCGAGGACATCGCCTCCCTCAAGGGCCAGATTCTCGCCTCGGGCCTGTCGGTGTCCCAGCTCGTGTCCACCGCGTGGGCGTCGGCCTCGTCCTTCCGTGGTAGCGACAAGCGCGGCGGCGCCAACGGTGCGCGCATCCGCCTCGAGCCGCAGAGCGGGTGGGAGGTCAACGAGCCCGACCAGCTGGCGACGGTGCTGCGCACCCTGGAGGGGATCCGTCAGGGCTTCAACGCCGCCCAGAACGGCGGCAAGCAGGTCTCGCTCGCCGACCTGATCGTGCTCGCCGGTGGTGCGGCCGTCGAGCAGGCCGCCAAGGACGCCGGCTTCGACGTCGAGGTCCCCTTCACGCCGGGCCGCGTGGACGCGTCGCAGGAGCAGACCGACGTGGAGTCGTTCGCCGCGCTCGAGCCGACCGCCGACGGGTTCCGCAACTACCTCGGGAAGGGCAACCGGCTGCCGGCTGAGTACCTGCTGCTCGACCGGGCGAACCTGCTGACCCTGAGCGCCCCCGAGCTGACGGCCCTCGTTGGTGGGCTCCGCGTCCTGGGCGCGAACTACCAGCAGTCGCCGCTCGGCGTCTTCACCACGACCCCCGGGTCCCTGACCAACGACTTCTTCGTCAACCTGCTCGACCTGGGCACGACGTGGAAGGCGACGTCCGAGGACGCGAACACGTTCGAGGGTCGCGACGCCGCCACGGGCGAGGTCAAGTGGACCGGCACCCGTGCCGACCTCGTCTTCGGGTCGAACTCCGAGCTGCGCGCGCTCGCGGAGGTCTACGCGAGCGATGACGCGAAGGAGAAGTTCGTGAACGACTTCGTCGCTGCGTGGGACAAGGTGATGCACCTCGACCGGTTCGACGTCGTCTGATCGTCCCGATCATGCCGTCCAGGTCGGCCCGCGCGGGCCGACCTGGACGTCCTCAGCCCGAAGGATCTCGACATCGTGCGCCTCCAGCGCGAGTCGCGGACCCTAGTTCGCCAGCTGAGCGAGTTCGGTACCGGCCAGGAGGAAGGCGCCCACGCCGAAGTCGGCCGTGGTGTCGTACGTGACGGGCTGGCTGGACTCCGGGCGGTCGCCAACGTTCCGGACGTAGCCCAGGAAGCCGTCGGGGTGCACTGCGGTGGCGACCATTCCGTTCCAGCCGCGGGCGGCCACCGGCAGGTACGCGGACCGGTTCACCAGCCCGGCGGCGACCGCGTATGCCATGCCGTACGCGAAGAAGCACGTGCCGCTCGTCTCCGGGCCGGGCAGGTGGTCGGGATCGCCTCGCGGTCGTCGCCGGGGTCGGCGTGCGCGCTGATCCAGTGGTCGGCGACCCGCCGCAGTACGGCGAGGATCTCGGCCCGGCAAGGAAGCCGATCGGACAGAGGTGCGGTGGCGGTGGTGGCAGGGGTTGGGGTGGCGAAGGCGGTGGAGGAGGCGAAGACCGGGAGAGTCGGCGCGGCCAGGGCTAATGCAGCTCCGTGCGCCAGGAGTTGACGTCTATCCATGTGAACGCCTTTCACGTGTATGGAAGCACGCGCATGATGCAAGGCGAGACCTCAACGTGTCCATAGCGCGCGGTCAGCCGTCGGTCCGGGCCGGCTGATGCCTGGCTCACCTGCCTGGGCTATGTGGCATGGGGCCGCTTGGTCCGGCGGCGTTCCAGGGAGCCGCGGACGAAGGCCGCCTGGCCGGCGTGCTGGAGGTCGTCGGCGATGACGCTCACCAGGCGGACGCCCAGGGTGACCGGTGGGGACCACGAGTCGTCCACGACCCGGTTGAGTGCTGTGCCCTTCAGGCCTCTGACGAAGTCCATGGTCTGTTCATGGACGGCGTCGAAGTAGCCGAGCAGCAGCTCGGGCGCGTCGACCCGGACCTGTGCGACCTGCTTGCTGGAGTGGCCGTAGCCGGTCGCCTCCGAGGCGAAGGGAAGGTCGAAGCGGGCTACCCAGTCCTGAGAGAGCCACACCTGCTCCTGGTTGGAGGCGTCAGCCACGTGGTCGTCCTGGATCCGTGTGAGGTGCCATACCAGCCAGGCGATGGAGTTGGCACCGAGGTCGAGCCGGGCATTGAGGTCCTCCGCTGTGAGCCCCTCCACGGCCTCGTGCACCACCTCCTGGACACGTCCGAACGCATCAGCAAGTACATCTGCGGCATTCATGCGGTGAGTGAACCCCGTGCCACCCCGCGGTAGGAGTAGACACGCCCGGCTACGGGTCCGATGTGCGTAGGGGCCGCCGCGGCCCGCCGCCGTCTGCCCCTCCGGGGCCATCATCGTCATGGAGGAAAAGGCAGGATTCAGAGAATCTGACTGCCGCCGCCCTGTCCTTCATCGAGAGAAAGCCTTGCACGCCATGCTCGTCGCTCGTTCCGTCGCCCTGTTCGCTGTTGCCGCTCTCTTCGAGATCGGAGGCGCCTGGTTGGTGTGGCAGGGCGTGCGGGAACACCGTGGCTGGCTGTGGATCGGCGCCGGCGTCGTCGCGCTGGGCGCCTACGGCTTCATCGCCACGTTCCAGTCCGACCCGCACTTCGGTCGCATCCTCGCCGCGTACGGTGGGGTCTTCGTCGCGGGATCGCTCGCCTGGGGCATGGTCATGGACGGTTTCCGCCCCGACCGCTGGGACGTGATCGGCTCCCTGGTCTGCCTTGTCGGGGTGGCCGTCATCATGTACGCACCCCGCGGCCAGTGATGGCACGGGCCGGTTCGGTGACGAGGACCCGTCAGACGGCCCGTACGGTCACGACGGCCACCAGGCCGGTGCGGAGACCGGCCTTGGCCCGGCCTGCCGCCGCCCTCAGGCGGATGGGCCCGCCGCGCACCAGCCGCAGCGGGCCCGTCCGGCCCCGCCGGGGCCATTCAGGCCCCCGGGGGCATTGCGTCTCGTCCGGTCAGATTCCGTTCTTCTGGGCCAAGATGAAGGCGAACTGGTCGGCGAACTCCAGCCGCTGCTCGGGGTGTTGCTCGGCTATCTCCTCCAGCCCGCGGTCGAGTTCGGCGTCGGAGAACGTGGACAGGACCGACATCCAGCGACCGGCGACCAGCCGCAGCCACCGGTCCCGGTCGATGGCCACCGGGAACTCGTCGATGGCGACCGTGGTCGTCAGACCGGCCCTGCGCAGCGTGGCGGCGATCGTCTCCGGAACGGGCTGGCCGTCGGCGAAGCGGCTCAACGCCGCCTGGAAGAGCGGGTACGTAAGCTTCGGAGGGAGCGTCACGATGAGGATGCGGCCGGTGGGGGACAGCCGGTCGGCCAGGCCCGCCAGGGTGTCGTCCAGGTCGTTGAAGTGATGGACCGCCTCCTTGATCACAAGGACGTCGAGGGCGTCGCAGGGCAGGGCCGCGCGGCCGGTGGCCAGTTCCTCCGCGGTGGCCTGGAGGGGGTGGATGCGGGGATCCCGGGGCAGTCGGCCGAGCATCGCCGCCGAGGGATCGACGCACACCACTGGTGTCAGCGTCGTGGCGTATGGCAGGAGCCGGTTCAGGAACAGGCCGGTTCCAGCGCCGATATCGGCGATCCACTCCCCGGGACGGGGGTTGAGCCGCCGCTGGATGCCGTCCGCCATCCAGTCCACGTACGCGGGGCGGTGGCCCCATGTGTCGTCGTAGGTGTCCGCGAGCTGCATGTAGTGATGCTGGAGCTGATCGTCCATCCGCTGATCCTCGGCCCCATGAATGGCGCTCCGCAAGAAGGACTAGAGGCGGATGGGGTCCGTACGCGTCCGATCTACAGACGGGTACGCGCGATCGGAAGACCGTGGGATGACGTGATTCCGCTACCAGTCGGCCGGCTTGTACGGCTGGGTTGCCCGCAGAGGCTGTTCGGTCCAGATGATCTTGCCTTCGGGTGTGTACCGGGTGCCCCAGCGTTCGGCGAACTGGGCCACGAGGAACAGTCCGCGGCCGCCCTCGTCGAGGATCGCCGCCCGCCGCAGATGCGGCGAGGTGCTGCTGCCGTCGGCGACCTCGCAGATCAGGGTGGTGTCGCGGATCAGCCGGGCCCGGATCGGGCCGGTGGCGTACCGGATGGCGTTGGTGACGAGTTCACTCATCACCAGCTCGGTGGTGAACACCATCTCGTCCAGCCCCCAAAGAGACAGCTTCTGCGCCACGGCGGTGCGTACCTCGGCGACCGCTGACGGATCGAACGGCACGTCCCAGTCGGCGACGGTCTCGTCGCTCAGCGCCCGGGTGCGGGCCACGATCAGGGCGATGTCGTCGATGGGGTTCTCCGGCAGGAGCGCGTCCAGCAGCGCACCACAGGTCTGCTCCGGCGTCCGTCCGGGGTGGGCCAGGGTGCGCCGCAGCAGCGCCAGCCCTTCGTCGATGTCCCGGTCCCGGTCCTCGACCAGCCCGTCGGTGTAGAGCACCAGCGAGCTGCCCTCCGTCAGCTGGAGTTCCGCCGTTTCGAAAGGCAGGCCGCCCAGGCCCAGGGGCGGGCCGCTGGGCACGTCGACGAACTCGACGGTGGCATCGGGTAGTACGAGGGCTGGCTGGAGGTGTCCGGCGCGGGCCATGGTGCAGCGCCGGTTGACCGGGTCGTACACCGCATACAGGCAGGTGGCCCCGGTGATCGACGCCACCCGTCCGTCGGCCGCCTCGTCCTGGTCGATCCGGGCCACCAGCTCGTCCAGATGCCACAGCAGCTCATCAGGGGGCAGGTCCAGGGAGGAGAAGTTGTGCACCGCGGTGCGCAGCCGGCCCATGGTGGCGGCCGCGTGCAGACCGTGGCCCACCACATCCCCGACCACCAGCGCCACCCGGGCCCCGGGCAGCGGAATGACATCGAACCAGTCCCCGCCGACCCCGCCCATGCCCGGCTGCACGGGCAGATACCGGAAGGCGACGTCGAGGGCGCCCTGCTCGGGCAGGACCCGCGGCAGCAGACTGCGCTGCAAGGTGACGGCCATGGTGTGCTCGCGGGTGTAGCGGCGGGCGTTGTCGATGCTCACCGCCGCGCGATTGACCAGCTCCTCGGCCAGGGAGACGTCGTCCTCCTCGAACGCCTCGGGCTTCTCAGCACGCCAGAACGTCGCCATGCCCAGGACGACGCCCCGGGCCCGCAACGGAACCGTGATCATCGAGTGGATCCCGTACTCGACGATCTGCCGGGCCCGCGGCGGATCCTGCTCCTGCCACCCGGAGAACGCCGGCATGTCCGCCTCGACGACGGTCTGCCCCGTGCCGAATCCGAAGGCTTGCGGGGTCTGCGGGACGAAGTGGATCAGCTTGCCCAGCGGATAGAGGGGAGGATCGTCCCGGACGCCGCTGAACGCGATGCGGCGCATGTCCGGGCCCTTGCCCGTGGGCTCTTCACCGGACAGCACCGGATCGGCGAGGTCGACGGTCATGAAGTCGGCGAACCGGGGGACCGCGAAGTCCGCCAGCTCCTGGGCGGTCCGTACCACATCAAGGGTGGTGCCGATCTTTATGCTCGCGTCGTAGACCAGCCGCAGCCGCCCGCGCGCCAGGTCGGCTCTGCCGATGAGCAGGCTGAGATCGGTGGTGTCCCGCAGGGTGGCGACACTGCCGGGTGGTCCGTCCGATTCAGCCGTCGAACGCTGGTTGACCGCCAGCAGCCGGTCGCCGGCCAGGTGCACTTCGTCGGTGGCGGCCCGTCGGGAGGCCAGCAACCGGGACAGGCGCGGGTCGAGGCCGAGCTCGGAGACGGGTCTCCCTTCCGCGTTTCCCGGGAGGTCGAGCAGCCGCCGCGCCTCGTCGTTGGCGAGCACCAGCCGCCCCTCGCCGTCGAAGATGACCACGCCCTCCCGTACGGCGTGCAGCACCGCGTCATGGTGTTCGTACATCCGGGTGATCTCGGCGGGTTCGAGGCCGCGGGTCTGGCGCCGCAGCCGCCGGCTCACCAGCGCCGCACCGCCCGTCGCGAGCGCGAGGGCGGCAGCGCCGCTGCCGAGGATGACCGGCAGGTGCCGGTTGAGCTGGCTGGTCACGTTCTCGACCTTGAGTCCGGCTGAGATCAGGGCAATGATCCTGCCGTCGTCGTCCCTGATGGGGAGAACGGCCTGCACCTCCTCGCCGAGCGGGCCGTCGACGGTCTCGACGAGGACGCGTCCGGCCAGCGAGGGCTCGATGGTGCCGACGAATTTCTTCCCGATCCGCTCCGGGAGCGGGTGGGTGTAGCGGGTCCCGTCCCGGTCCATCACGACGATGAAGTCGACCCCGGCTGCCCTCCGCGCCTGCTCGGTGAGCGGCTGCAGCACCGCGCTCGGGTCAGGGCTCTCCAGCGCTTCCTCGATCCCCGGGGAGCGCGCGAAGGTCTCCGCGACGGCGACAGAACGCTTCCGAGCCTCCTGGTCGCTGTCGTTCCGTGACTGCAGCACGAGCGCCACCACCGCGGCGGCGACGAGCAGCACCACGACGGCCACCTGCACGACGAACACCTGACCGGCGACGGAGCGCACGCTCAGCACCGAGCGCAGGCGGGCCATGAGTCCGGCCACGAGTCTTTTCTAACACCGCTTGCCTACGGTTCGCGAACGGTGCACTGCGGGGTGCAGCGCCCTGAGCTTCGCCGCCCGTGCTCGCGCCGATGGGCGCCTACAGTCGTCAGGAGGGCTCGTCGTGCCCTGGTGCACCACGGTCGTGCTCGGCCTCCGATGCACCACGGTTCCGCTCCGCGACCCAGACCGCCACCTGCGCGCGGGAGTGGAAGCCCAGTTTGCTCAGGATGCGCTCGACGTGGCCTTCGGCCGTGCGCTGCGCGATCACCAGCGCGGCCGCGATCTCCTTGTTGCTCAGCCCCTGAGCGACCAGATCGGCGATCTCGGTCTCGCGGCGGGTCAGCGGGGACGGCCGCTCGGCCGCTCCGCCTCCCGGCTCGGCCGGCAGGCGGTCCTCGAGCGCGTAGTCGAGCGCCTCGTCGTAGGAGAGCCCGGCGCCCTGCTTGACCGTGTCCCGGAACGCGGCCGCGCCGAGGGCCGCACGGGTACGTACCGTGCACTCGTCGTGGTAGCGGACGAGGTGTCCGTACCCGGACAGCGGCGCACCGATGGTCTGCCAGACGGTCTGCAGAACGCCCAGGAGCCGGGCCGCCCTCGGGTACTGCTCCTCCGTAGCGGCGATCCAGGCCAGCACCTCGAGGTTGACTCCGACCCCCAACGGATCGTCGAGCGACCGGTTGAAGGTCAGGCTCTCCATCTCCAACGCGGCGGCGCGGCGGGTGTCGCCCTGGCGCCAGACCTCGACTCCGAGCGCCATCATCGTGTACGCCCGGTGCCAGCCCTCGCCACGGGCGTCGCACACCCGGAGGGACTCCTCGCCGAAGGCGATGGCGCGCGGCGAGTCACCGAGGAAGGAGTGGGCGAGCGAGAGCCGGAGGAGCGCCGACGCGAGCCCCACGGGGTCGTTGCCGGCCCGGTGCCGGTCGACCGCCTCCTCGTAGAGACCGATCGCGGTTTCGGCGTCCCGGCCGTACATGGCGATCATCCCGGAGTACAGCGCGGTGTAGGCGAGGACCGAGTCGTCGCCGAGCTGCTTCCCGATGGCCCGGCTCTCCTCGAGCATGTCGGCCGCCGAGGCGGTGTCGGACTGAATGATGGCCAGCCAGCTGTTCGACCACAGCGCTCGGGCCCGGACCGCGCTCGGCTCGGGGCAGACGGCGAGGCCCTGGTCGAGCCAGCGTCGTCCCTCGCCGAGGTAGTAGCTGGTGATCCAGTGGAAGAGCAGGTCCGCGGCCATCGCGAGGCCGGTTCCGGCCTCCCCCGGTTCGGCGTAGCTGTACTCCAGCGCCGTCCGCAGGTTGGCGTGCTCGAGGTGCAGCCGGGTGAACCACGCCACCTGGGACGGTCCGAACAGGTCCGCGCGCGCATCGGCCGCCAGCCGGCGGTAGTAGTCGCGGTGGCGCCGTTGCACCGCTGCCATCTGCCCGGACGCGATCAGCTGCTCCCTGCCGTACTGCCGCAGCGTGTCCAGGAACCGATACCGGACCGCGGAGGGGTGCTCCTCCTTGATGAGGATGGACTTGTCCACGAGCCCGGTAACGACGTCCAGCATCTCGTCGTGCGGGATGCCGTCGCCGGAGCACACGGCCTCCGCCGCATCCGAGTCCAGGCCACCGCTGAACACCGAGGCGCGAGCCCAGAGCAGCCGCTCCTGGTCGGTGCACAGGATCCAACTCCAGTCGATCAGTGCCCGCAGCGTCTGGTGGCGGGGCAGCACGGCGCGCGACCCCCCGGTGAGCAGCCCGAATCGGTCGTCCAGCCGGTCCAGCAGCTGCTGGACGGAGAGCGCCCGCAACCGTACGACGGCGAGCTCGATCCCGAGGGGGAGGCCGTCGAGCTGTCGGCAGACCCGCTCCACGGCGTCCCGGTTGGCCTCGGTGACCGCGAACTCCGGCAGGATGGCTCCGGCCCGATCGGCGAACAGCCGCACGGCGTCGCACTGCGCGAGCGACCCGGCGGACCGTCGCGGGCTCCGGGCGTGCGGCAGGTCCAGCGCCGGCACGGCCATGGTCTGCTCGCCGGCGACGCCCAGCACCTGCCGGCTGGTGGCCAGGATCCGCAGACCGGAGGTGGCGCGCAGCAGGCGGTCGGCCAGCACGGCGCACTCAGGCAGCAGATGCTCACAGTTGTCCAGCACCACCAGCACCCGCTTGTCCCCGAGGTGGTCGATGAGCACCTCCAAGGGCGGGCGGGACGAGTGGTCGCGAATCTCCAGGGCCTCGGCGACGGTCTGGGCCAGCAGCTCGGCGGTGTCCAGCGGCGCCAGGTCCACCAGCCATACGCCGTCCGGGAACGTCTGCCGGAGATCGGCCGCGACCCGCGAGGCCAGCCGGGTCTTGCCGACTCCGCCCACGCCGGTGAGGGTCACCAGACGCGATGCGGACAGCAGTCGTTTGACCTCGGCCACCTCGTGCCGACGTCCGACGAAACTCGTCACCTCGGCGGGCAGGTGACCGGTCTGCCGAGATGCCGGAGTGGTCGTTACCACGACAGCCATCGATTCTTCGGATCGGTCCCCCCGCCGACACACCAGGTACGTCGGACCGAGGCCTTCATCTTCAGGCTATGCCTCGGAGCTCCGAGTGTTCTTCCCCGGGGCGGGCCGCCGCAGAGGCCGGTGTGCCGGTCCGCACCGTGCACGCGGAAGGTAACGGGCCGTGTTCGAGCACCTTTTGACCACCTCATGAGACGGATCTAGGGTGAGGTTGTTATGGCCTCATTTGCTCCTATTCGCGGGGTGGCACCTCCCAGCGCTAGCTGGGGGAGGGGCAACGTTCCTGTCGAAGAACGGCCCCCGGTCGGCCGCCGACGGCAGGTGTCCCAGGTCAAACGGCTCCTGAGACAGGGGCGGCTGGTCACCCTCACCGGGGTGGGCGGAGTCGGCAAGACCCGGCTGGCGATCGCCGTCGCCGACGAGGTGCGCGAGACCTTCCCGGACGGCGTATGGCTGGTCGAGCTCGCCGCGCTGGAGGACGAGGGGCTGATCCCGCAGACCGTGGCGACGGCGATCGGACTGCGGGACCAGACCGGGCGGCATCCGGCGGATCTGCTCTGCGACCAGCTCCATGGCCTGCGGTCCCTGGTGGTCCTGGACAACTGCGAACACCTGCTGCACGGCTGCGCCGTCCTCGCCGACCGCCTGCTGCGGGCGGCTCCACGGCTGCGCATCCTCGCCACCAGCCGAGAGCCTCTGGGGGTCTACGGGGAGTCGATCCTGTCGGTGCCCTCCTTGCCCGTACCGGACCCGGAGCGACGTCTCCGCCCGGGGACGGCGGCTCAGTACGCGGCGGTCAGACTGTTCCAGATGCGGGCGGCTGAGGTGTTGCCGGACGTCACGCCCGGCCTCAAGAACGACGAGACGGTGGTCCGGCTCTGCCGGCGTCTGGACGGCCTCCCGCTCGCCATCGAACTGGCCGCGGCGCAGCTCAGGGTCCTCACGCCGGAGCAGATTCTGCACCGTCTTGACGAGCGGCTCGAGCCGGCTCCCGGCCACGGCACCGCGGTCCTGCCCCGGCACGAGACCCTTCGCGCCTCGATCGACTGGAGCTTCGACCTGTGCTCACCCGACGAGCGGTCGTTGTGGGCGCGGGTGTCGGTGTTCGCCGGAAGCTTCGACCTCGAGGGGGCTGAAGCCGTCTGCTCAGGTGAGGGCATCGCCCGGGAAAGCGTCGTCGACCTGGTGGCCGGACTGGTCGACAAATCGATCCTGGTGCGGGAGGAGCAAGGCCCCCGGGTCCGTTACCGGCTCCTGGAGACGATCCGCCGGTACGGCTCGGACCGTCTCGCCGGAGCGGGGGAGAGCGCGGCGCTGCAGCGCCGCCACCGGGACTGGTACCGCCGACTGGTGAACCGCGCTGAGGCGGAGTGGCTGAGCCCGGATCAGGAGGAATGGCTCGCCCGGCTGTCCAGCGAGCACGCCAACCTCCGGACAGCGCTGGACTACTGCCTCACCGAACCGGGAGAGGCGCAGGTCGGGCTGGAGATCGCCGCGTCCCTGTGGTTCCACTGGCTGTGCAGTGGGCTCCTCAGCGAGGGCCGCCACTGGCTCGGCAAGGCACTGGCCCTCGCCTCCCAGGACACCGTGGCCCGTGGCAAGGCGCTCTGGGTCGACGGCTGGCTCACCATGCTCCAGGGCGACACCGCCGGTGCGCTGCCGCGGCTGGAGGAGAGCCGAGCCCTGGCGCTCCGGCTCGATGACAGCCCCACCCTGTTCAACGCCACGCGATGCCTGGGCGGCGTCGCCGTCTACGAGGGCGACTTCGAGCGCGGGATCAGCCTTCTCGAGGAGGCAGTGGAGGGCCACCGCGCGGTCGGTGACCGCAACAGCATGATGGTCGGCCTCTACGGGCTCACCGGGGCCTGCGCCCTGTCCGGCGATCCCCGCGCCGCGGATTTCGGCGCGGAGTGCCTCGCGATGTGCGAAGCAGCCCACGCCCAGTGGTCCCGCTCGTACGCGCTGTGGGCGCTGGGGCTGCACACCTGGCGTCAGGGCGAGCCGCAGCGCGCCACCGAACTCGTCCGGGACGCCCTGAGGACCAGGTGGTCGATGGGCGACGGGTGGGGCATCGCCCTGTGTTTGGAGGCGCTGGCCTGGATCGCCGCCTCCACGGGGCAGGTGGCGTACAGCGCGCGTCTGCTGGGCTCGGCGGAGGCCGTGTGGCGTTCCATCGGCATCTCGCGGGCGGGGTTCCGGCACCTGGCCGCGGGCCATGCGGAGGCCGTGGCCCGGCTGCGCAGCGACCTCGGCGAGCGCAGGTACGCTGCCGAGATCCGGCACGGCGCAAAGCTCGGAACCGACCGGGCCGTGGCCTTCGCCCTGCACGACCCCGGCTGACACGTGGTGTGACCTGTTGGTCGCGCAGGGAAGCCGAAGCCGCCCGAGGTGTCGTGGGCCGGGTACGATCCGGGGATTTCTCCCCTTCCCGAGCGTCCGACCGGGGGCACATCATGGTGACCTCGAACCAGTCCGCCGCTTCCGGCGGAGAACCGAGGGCCCGAGCAATGTGTGAGCACCAGCCACTGTGTCCGTCCGCCGACGCGCCCGACCGCGATGCGGCCCGACTCGTCGTCCACCACGCCGAGCAGGGATGGGCCCTGCTGTGCAACGGCGTGATCGTCTTCGAGGACACCGGCGAGCTCCTGCCCGACGGCCGCGTCCTCTTCACCGACCCGGTCGCCAGGGGGACGGCGGCCTGACACCGCCGGGCACGCCGCGCGCGGTGTCCCGTTCCGGCCCTCCCCGGTGCGAGGCCGCCGGTGAGGCGTGGCGCCGATTCCGCGCTGTCACGCCGCCGGGCGCGGCCAGTGGTCGAGGTCGCCGCCGCGCCACTCGATCAGGGCCGGGTCGCCGAGTGAGACCTCGGCCGGGTCGATGCCCGCCGCCCGCAGCAGCTCGCACACGTCTCCCCGCCCATGCGCCAGACCCACGATCTGGCCGTGCACGGTGATCCTGCGCCCGCCGGAGGGGGTCGGCGGGTGCACGATCACGGGTGGGTGCTCCGCGGCCATACGTCCAGGGTGCGGCGAGGCAGGCGCCGGCGCATCCCGGTGCTTCAGACCGCGCCGCGCCGCTGCCCGTGCGGCCCAGGTTGACCTTGCCCTTGGGGGAAGCCGCACGATCACGGTGGCCGGGCGTAGGGCCCGGCTTGAGGCAGGCGAGCGAGGAGCAGGAGCGGGCCATGGGGCTGCTGACGATCGGGGCGTTCGCGAGGGCGGCGCGCCTCTCACCGAAGGCACTGCGGCTGTACGACGAACTCGGGCTGCTGACACCCGCCCGGGTCGACCCGTTCTCCGGCTACCGGCTGTACGACCCCGCGCAGCTGGAACAGGCGCGGCTGGTGGCCTGGCTACGCCGGCTGGACATGCCCCTGGCCCGGATCCGGTCGGTGTGTGCGCTGGAGCCGGCGGCGGCGGCCGCGGAGGTCGCCGCGTACTGGGCGCAGGCCGAGCGCGACTTCGCTACCAGACGGGACCTCGCCGCCTTCCTCGTCGACCAGTTGCACAGAGGGGGCTCCACCATGTCATCCACCAACGGCCCGCTGGGGATTCGCTACGCCGCGCACTCCGACGTCGGAGGGGTCAGGGAGAGCAACGAGGACGTGGCGTACGCCGGTCCGCGGCTTTTCGCCGTGGCCGACGGCTTCGGAGGCGGCGAACCCGCGGGCGCCGTCGCGATCGAGGCGCTCAAGCCGCTCGAGACCGACGTCCCCGTCGGAGACCTCCTCAGCGCCCTCGAAGAGGCCGCCCGGTCCGCTCACGAGACCGTGAACGGACTCACCGAGTCCGACCCGTCCCGGTCCGGTACGGGAACGACGCTCACCGCGATGCTCTGGTCCGGCTCCCAACTGGCCCTCGTCCACATCGGCGACTCCCGGGCCTATCTGTTGCGCGACGGCGAGCTCTTCCAGATCACCCACGATCACACGCTCGTCCAGTCGATGGTCGACGAAGGTCGCCTCACGGCGGAGGAGGCCGCCTCACACCCCCAGCGGTCCCTGCTCGTACGCGCTCTGGGGGTCGGCGGCGCCGACGGCTTCCGGCCCGATCTCGATCTGCGCGAGGCGCGGGCCGGCGACCGCTATCTGCTCTGCTCGGACGGACTGTCCTCGGTAGTGGCCACCGAGGAGGTGCACCGGATCATCGGCTCGACGCCCGACCCGGGGGAGGCGGTCCACACACTGATCGGGCTGGCCAACCGGGCAGGCGGTCCCGACAACGTCAGCTGCGTCGTCGCCGATGTCGTCGACGCCGTTGACGGGCTGTGACCTGCTGAAGTGGGCGCGACGGCGGTGACCTGCCGTCGCGCCCGCGCCATCCGCGCGCCGTAGGCTGCCGCCATGATCGAGGCTGTGGCATTCGACGTCGGCGAAACCCTCGTGCGCGACGACCGCTACTGGGCGTCCTGGGCCGACTGGCTCGGCACTCCGCGGCACACGCTCGCCGCTCTCGTCGGGGCCGTCGTCGCGCAGGGGCGGGACAGCGCGGACGCGATCCGGCTCGCGAAGCCCGGGGCCGATGTCGCCGCCGAGTACCGGGCGCGGGAGGCGGCGGGGCAGGGGGAGCGGCTCGACGACAGCGATCTGTATCCCGACGTGCGGCCCGTCCTCGCCGAGCTGCGGCGGTCCGGGCGACGGGTGGTCGTCGCCGGGAACCAGAGCGCCCGCGCCGCCCAACTGCTGCGCGCGCTCGATCTCCCGGCCGATGCGATCGGCACCTCGGGGGAGTGGGGCGCGGCCAAACCGGAGCCGACGTTCTTCGATCACGTGATCTCCCTCGCGGAGGCCGAGCCGCGGCGGATCGTGTACGTCGGGGACCACCCGGCCAACGACGTGGCCCCCGCGAAGGCCGCCGGGCTGCGCGTCGCGCACATCCGCCGCGGCCCCTGGGGTCACTTGTGGGCGGGCACTCCCCATGTCGCCGCTGCGGACTGGCAGATCGGGTCTCTTGCCGAGCTTCCGGAACTCATCTCTGTATAGGCCCTGTCCGGCCGGGGCCACCGGCTCGTTGTGTGCGCCCTTCGCACCCCGTGTGAAGGGCGCACACGCACATGTCCGCGCGCACACCCTGCCGCGGTGCACGCTCCGCGCGGTTCACTCGAACCCTGGGCCGCCCGTCCCCGCTCCGCGGCCCGCCCCGCCCCCGTCGCGTCCACTCCCTCCCTCCCGGCGGCGAGGGCGGGGGTCGCGCGTGCCGGGCCGTACCCCGCGACGCGGGCCGCACCCCGCGTCGCGGCCCCGGCGTTTCGCCGAGCGACAGGTCCGCACGCTGCGGGAGTGCGACGGCCACCGACTGCTCATCGCCCTCAGCCCGCGCCCGCGGCCTGTTGTCCGCCGCCACCGCCGCCCGGATCCGGGTTCGCGGTCGGGGGCGGCTGTTCGGGAGTGCCGGCCGAGGTGCTGGATGTCGGCTGGCCAGGCCCAGGTCCGGGGCCCGCGGGGGGCGGAGTGTCCGAGGCGCCCGGAGCAGGGCCGGTGGCACTCGGCGCCCCGCCGGGCCCCTCCGCAGCGGGAGCCCCGCCCTTGCCGCCGGGTGAGGGCGAGCCCGATCCGATATCCGCAGTGCCGGAGGGCGCGGACGCGGACGGGGAAGCCGAGGCCGAAGGGTCGCCGGAGCGGGCCGACGTCGTGCCGTCGCCCGGTGCGCCGGCCGCGTCACCGGACGTCCCGGTGACGTTCCCGGGCTCCGTCTGTTCCGCGTCCCCGTCCGCGGGCACGGCGCTGGGGACGCCGGGGAGCGGGAGCAGAGTCCGGGGGGCGATGGACGTGGCGCCCATCAGACTGAGCGTCAGACCTGTGGCGTAGAGGGCGCAGACGCCCCCGACGACCCAGGCGACGCGCCGCCCGTTCCGGCCCCCGGCCGGGGCGGCGGTCTGTGCGCTCGCGCCCGGGCCGGCGCTGTCGCTGGGACTCTGACGCCGCTGCCCGTTCGTGCCCGGCTCTTCCGCGTTCGGCCGGTTCCCCTCCTGCCGGGGGTCGCCCGGTCCGATGCCGGCGCGCGCGGTCCCGGCCGACTCCCCCTTCAGCGCGGTCGCCGGCGCGGGAGCAGGCGTGCGTGTCGTACGGGGCGGGGGCGGCCAGGCCAGGGCGTCGCCGGACTGTTCGGCCGAGGCATCACCCGGCTCGGGAGGCGGCCAGGTGACGGCGGCGCTGTACGGCTCGGCGGGGGAATCCTTCGCTGCCGCCGTCAGCCCCGCGGAGGGGTCCGGCGCGCCGGCCGAAGCCACGTCGGCCGAAGGCGAGTTGGGCGTGATGCGCATGGTGCAACGTAACGCGCCGCTATCGGCCTCCGACGGTGATTGTCGCGGTTTGCCGCACTCGGTCGGAATCTCATCTCAAGCGGTCGGATTCAGCCACGACCGATGTAGGGCATCGCCGTGGCCATGACCGTCGCGAACTGCACATTCGCCTCGAGCGGCAGCGACGCCATGTGCAGGATGGTGCGCGCCACATCCGCGGTGTCCATCACCGGCTCGACCGCGAGCGTCCCGTTCGCCTGCAGGATGCCGGTCCGCATCCGTTCGGTCATCTCGGTCGCGGCGTTGCCGATGTCGATCTGGCCGCATGCGATCCCGTACGTCCGGCCGTCCAGCGACAGCGACTTGGTCAGGCCCGTCACCGCGTGCTTGGTGGCCGTGTAGGCGATGCTGTGCGGCCGCGGCACATGGGCCGAGATCGAGCCGTTGTTGATGATCCGTCCGCCCTGCGGATCCTGATCCTTCATCAGGCGGAAGGCGCCCTGCGCGCACAGGAAGGCGCCGGTGAGATTGACGTCGACCACCGATCGCCAGTCCTCGTGCGTCAGCTCCTCCAGCGGCACGGGCGGGCCGAAGCTCCCCGCGTTGTTGAACAGCAGATCGAGTCGTCCGAACTGCTCGCGCACCGCCCGGAACAGCGCGTCGACGTCGTCGGGCCGGGTGACGTCGGTGCGTACCGCGAGGACGGCGGCACCTTCCCGGGCCAGCCGCGCCGTTTCCTCCAGCGCCGCCACCCGGCGGCCGGCGAGCACCACCGACCAGCCCGCGCGGGCCAGTTCGAGCGAGACCGCGCGCCCGATCCCCGAGCCCGCGCCGGTCACCGCGGCGACCTTCGGCACCCCGTCGGCTCCCGCCGGGCGCCCTTCGTTGATCTCCGTCATGGGGCGCAGCGTACGTGAGCGGCCGACGGGCCCGTGGTGGCGCGGCGCACCGGCGGCGGTACGGGTCGGCGGTACGGGTGACAGGGGATTGTCCTCGAACACCCTTTGATGAGGGGAAGCTCATCAACTCGACATGTATGTGTAGTGCACGCGACAACGCGCCGCCGTTCCCCGTCGCTGCAATTCCCTGGACAAATTCCGTCCTGGGAGGGGCAGATGACATCCACCTCACCGCAGCAGACGTCGCACGACCAGGAGCTCCGGGCCGCCGCCGCGCATCTGGGCCGGCGCCGTCTGCTCACCGTCACCGGAGCCGCCGCGGCGCTCGCCTTCGCCACCAACCTGCCGGGCAGCGCGCAGGCCGCTGAGGTGGACGCGCGCAGGGCCGTCATCGCTTACCCGTTCACCCTCGGCGTCGCCTCCGGCGACCCGCTGCCGGGATCCGTGGTGCTGTGGACCCGGCTCGCCCCGAGACCCTACGAGACCGGGGGCGGGCTGCCGAGGGCGCGGATCGAGGTCCAGTGGGAGATAGCCCGCGACCGGCGGTTCACCCGCGTCGTCCGCCGCGGCGAAGCCACCGCCCACCCCGAGTTCAACCACACGCTGCACATCGAGGCCGCGGGACTCGACCACGACCGCGTCTACTACTACCGCTTCCGGGCCGGGAAGTGGATCAGCCCGGTCGGCCGCACCCGTACCGCTCCCGCGAGCAGCGCCCGCCTCACGGATCTGAAGCTCGCCGCCGTCTCCTGCCAGGCGTACCACGACGGTTACTACACCGCATACCGGCACCTCGCGGGTGAGGACCTGGACGTCGTCTTCCATCTGGGCGACTACCTCTACGAGTACGCGGTGAACGCTACCGGCGGTGCCCGCAACTACACCGACCGCACCCTGCCCGCTCACTTCAACCGCGAGACCGTCACGCTCGAGGACTACCGGCAGCGCTACGCCCTCTACAAGACCGACCCGGACCTGCAGGCTGCACACGCCGCGCACCCCTTCGTGGTCACCTGGGACGACCACGAGACCGAGAACAACTACGCCGACGACATCCCGGAGAACGGCGTTCCGCGCGCGGGCCCCTCCTCCCCGAAGGGGGGCGAGGAGGGAGAGTTCCTGATCCGCCGGGCCGCCGCCTACCGCGCGTACTGGGAGAACCAGCCGCTGCGCCGCCCGCAGCAGCCCAGTGGCCCCGACATGCGGCTCTACCGGCGGCTGCAGTTCGGCCGGCTCGCCCAGTTCGACATCCTCGACACCCGCCAGTACCGCTCCGACCAGGCGTACGGCGACGGCTGGCAGGCTTCAGGACCCGAGTCCGAGAACCCGTCGCGCACGATCACCGGTGCCACGCAGGAGCGCTGGCTCATCGACGGCTGGCGGGCCTCGCGGGCGCTGTGGAACGTCCTGCCGCAGCAGGTCGTCTTCTCCCGGCGGCGCAGCACCCCCGCCGCCGCGTACAAGCTGAGCATGGACGCCTGGGACGGCTACCCGGCCTCGCGGGACCGCGTCCTCGCCGGGGCGCAGTCCGCCGGCGTCGACAACCTCGTCGTGCTGACCGGCGATGTGCATGTGAGCTACGGCCTCGACATCAAGCGGGACTTCGCGGACCCGGGCTCGCGCACGGTGGGCACGGAGCTGGTCACCACGTCCGTCTCCAGCGGCAAGGACGGCGCGGACCAGCCCGCCAACTGGGCCACGTACATGGCGGCCAATCCGCATATGAAGTGGTACAACGGGCGCCGCGGGTACCTCACGGTCGCCCTCGGCAGGGAAGCGGCCCGGGCGGACTTCAAGACGGTGTCCGCGGTCACAACGCCCGGCGCCCCGATCACCACGGCTGCCTCCTTCGTGACGGAGGCGGGCAACCCGGGCCTGAAGCCCGCCTGACGCGCGGGTGGAAGCGGCGTACCGCCCGCAACCGCATACCGCGCAACCGCGCACCGGGCAGGCGCGCCCGGCGGGTCCTCGCCGGGCGCGCTCCGCGTCCCGCGATCCGTTGTCGACGCCCGGTTCCGGTCCGGTTCCGCCGGGCTGAGAAGATGGGGGTCTTTGAGCGGATGGGAGGGCGCATGCCGGACGTCGGCCCGGCCACCCCGGGGCAGATACCGAACCAGCGGGCCACCGGACGGCAGCGCGAGACCGCCGAGCCGCGCCGTACCGCCCTGCTGGTCACCCTCGTCCTCGGCGGGCTCACCGCGCTTCCGCCGCTGTCCATGGACATGTACCTCCCGGCGCTGCCGGAGGTCACCGCGGCGCTGCGCAGCCCCGCCGCGACCGTGCAGCTCACCCTCACCGCCTGCCTCGCGGGCATGGCGCTCGGCCAGCTGGTCGTCGGCCCGATGAGCGACAAGTGGGGCCGTCGCCGACCGCTCATCGTCGGCCTGGTCGGCTATGTCGTCGCCACCGCGCTCTGTGCCTTCGCCCCCACGGCCGAGCTGCTCATCGGCTTCCGGCTGCTCCAGGGCCTGGCCGGGGCCGCCGGCATCGTCATCGCCCGTGCCGTCGTCCGCGACCTCTACGACGGCGTGGCGATGGCCCGGTTCTTCTCCACGCTCATGCTCGTGTCCGGTGTCGCCCCCGTCGTCGCCCCGCTCATCGGCGGACAGGTGCTGCGCATCACCGACTGGCGCGGCGTCTTCTGGGTCCTCACCGCGGTCGGTGGCCTGCTCACCGTGGTCGTCGCCCGTTACCTGCGGGAGACGCTGCCTCCGGAGCGACGGCACGGCGGCGGCCTCCCCGCCACGCTCCGGACGATCCGCGGGCTGCTCGCCGACCGGGTCTTCACCGGCTACGTCCTGACCGGCGGCTTCTCTTTCGCCGCGCTCTTCGCCTACGTCTCGGCGTCACCATTCGTCGTTCAGGAGATCTACGGGGCCTCTCCCCAGACCTTCAGCCTGCTCTTCGGGCTCAACTCGATCGGTCTGGTCGGCGTCGGGCAGCTGAGCGGCAAGGTCCTCGTGGGCCGGGTCAGCCTCGACAAGACGGTGGGCGCCGGCCTCTCGCTGATCACGCTCGCGGCGACGGCCCTGCTGCTGATGGCCTCCGGGGTGTTCGGCGAGGTCGGCCTGGCGCCGATCGCCGCCGGGCTGTTCGTCCTGATGTCCGCGATGGGCCTGGCGCTGCCGAACACCAACGCGCTGGCCCTGATGCGGACCCCGCACGCCGCCGGCTCCGCCTCCGCGCTGCTGGGCACCTCCTCGTTCCTCATCGGGGCCGTCGCCTCGCCGCTCGTCGGGATCGCGGGCGAGGACACGGCCGTGCCCATGGCGGTCGTCCAGTTGGGGTGTGCGCTGACGGCCGTGGTCTGCTTCCTGGGACTGTGCCGCCCGTGGCGGAACGCGGACGTTCAGCAGACCTAGGCCCTGTCCGGCCGGTCAGGCCGGGCTCGCGTGCCCTGGCACCGCGCCTCGCTGCGTTGTCGTCGGTCGCCGATGGCCCCCAGCTACCGCTGGGAGGTGCCCCCACCGCATGGACTCCCTCCTCCGCCTTGCGATGCTCCCCCAGCTATCGCTGGGAGGTGCCCCCTGCACCAGACCCCGCTCACTGATCCGGCCTGACCGACCGGACAGGACCTAGACTCGCTCCGATGCACGCCCCCGAATCCACCCGTGACGATGCCGCCGTGCCCGACGCGCTGCGGGCCGCGCTCGCGCGGCTGCTGGACGGCCTGCCGCCGCGTCAGGCTGCGCAGGCGGTCGAGCGGCTGATCGCCAACTACCGGGGGCGTACCCCGACCGATGCGCCGGTGCTGCGCGACCGCTCCGACGTCGCCGCGTACGCCGCGTACCGGATGCCCGCGACGTTCGAGGCCGTGCGGTCCGCGCTCACCGCCTTCCGGCGGCAGGTGCCGGACTGGTCGCCGGTGAGCCACGTGGACCTGGGCGGCGGAACCGGGGCGGGGGCCTGGGCGGTGGCCGCGACCTGGCCCGAGGGGAAGCACCGTACGACGGTCCTGGACTGGGCGGAGCCGGCGCTCGCGATCGGCCGGGAACTGGCGGCGGACTCCGGCCACGCTGCGCTCCGCGGCGTGGCGTGGCACCGCCGGACCATCGGCACCGGGCTGGTGCTGCCGGAGGAGACCGACCTCGTCACGGCCTCGTACGTGCTGGGCGAGCTGACCGAGGCGGACCGCGGCGCCGTCGTCGACGCGGCCGCCCGGGCGGCGCGGGCCGTGGTCCTGGTCGAGCCGGGCACTCCGGACGGCTACGCCCGGGTCATGGCGGCCCGGGACCGGCTGATCGAGGGCGGGCTGCGGGTCGTGGCGCCGTGCCCGCACAGCGCGGCGTGCCCGATCGTGCGGGGCACGGACTGGTGCCACGTCGCCGCCCGCGTGGGCCGCTCCTCCCTCCACCGTCAGGTGAAGGGAGGAGCGCTGCCGTACGAGGACGAGAAGTTCAGTTACGTGGCGGCGGCGCGCTTCCCGGCTGCCGCAGCCGAGGCCCGGGTGGTGCGCCGCCCACGGCTCCGCAAGGGCCAGGTCCTGCTGGATCTCTGCGATGTGAACGAGTCGCTGCACCGCACGACGGTGACCAAGCGGCACGGCGATCTCTACCGCGCCGCCCGGAACGTGCAGTGGGGCGACACCTGGCCCTGACGGCCACCGGTCCGCCGGCCCACCGGATGACTGGCCCACCGGCCCACCGGCTTACGCGGAAGGCGCCCCCCGCAGCTCCTGCGTGCAGCACTTCACGCTGCCGCCGCCCTTGAGCAGCTCCGAGAGGTCCATGCCGATCGGCTCGTACCCCCGTTCCCGCAGCGGGGCGAAGAGACCCACCGCACCCTGGGGGAGCAGAACGTGGTGGCCGTCGGAGACCGCGTTCAGCCCCAGCGCCGCGGCGTCCGGTTCCTCCGCGATGATCGCGTCGGGGAAGAGCCGGGCGAGTACGGTCCGGCTGCCCGGCGAGAACGCGGCCGGGTAGTACATCACCTCGTCCCCGCCGAGCACCGACAGCGCCGTGTCGAGGTGGTAGTAGCGCGGGTCCACCAGGTCCAGTCCGATCACCGGGCGGCCGAAGAACTCCTGCGCTTCGGGGTGGGACAGCGGGCTGCTGCGGAAGCCGCGGCCGGCCAGCAGCCACGAGTCGGTGACGGCGAAGTCCCCCTCGCCCTCGTTGATGTGCGTGGGCTCACGGACGTCGGTCCACCCGTGGGAGCGGAACCACTCCCGGTGGACGGCGGCCTCGGCCGAGCGCTGCGGGTGAGCGAAGCGGGCGCCCAGCACCCGTCCGTCGACCACGGTCGCGCCGTTCGCCGCGAAGACCATGTCCGGCAGGTCGGGGCGGGGCTCGAGCACCTCGACGGTGTGGCCGAGAGAGCGATAGCGGTCGCGCAGATCCTCCCATTGCGCGAGGGCCAGCAGCAGGTCCACTGGCTTCGACGGATCCATCCAGGGGTTGATGGAGTAGGTGACCTTGAAGTGCGTGGGTGGGCACATCAGGTACCGGCGGGGCGTGTAGGACGAACGCAAGGAGGTCTCCTCACGGATGGGATGGGCGCGAGTGGATGTACGCGCGCTCACATGTTCCACCCCGGAGCCGCCCCGCGGCAGTGATCTGCACGGGTGGTTCGCCACGGTTTCGCCGCGGTTCACGCTGCGGCGTGGGGGCGGTGGGTTGCGTGCCGCCCAGGAGGCCGCCCAGGAGGCCGGGCAGGTGGGGACCGCGAGGTCGCCCGCGGCTCGCTCTCGAGCTGCTGCTCGGCCCGCTTGCCGACGCTGGCTGCTGCGGGCACTCCCGCTCACCCGCGCGTACGTCGGCACGGTCGTCGCGTACCCGCTGCGCGGTCAGCCCCCGCCGAACCCGGCCCGCACCGGCGCAGCCGCCAGCCGTGCGGGCGCGTCCGTGATGATGCCGTTGCAGCCCAGCCGCAGTGCCCGGTCGCGGGCGTGCGGGGTGTTCACGGTGTGCGCCCAGACCCGGGGGATGCCGGATGTGGCCGCGCGCCGCAGATCCACGGCGCGCGCCGAGTGATCCACGTCCAGTAGCGCCACGAACCCCCGCCACCGCTCGGGCCGGTCGTGGCGCATCTGCCGGGCCGAGCGCCACAGCTGCGCCCTCAGCCCCATCCGGTGCGCCTGCCGGGCCACCGACGGCCGGTTGGTGTTCACGAACACGGAGCGGGCGAGCCCCCGGGCATGGATCAGCCGGGCGAGCCCCGGAAGGCTCGCCGGATCCTTGGCCTCCAGCATCAGGACGATTCTGTGGCCGAACCGGTCCAGCACCTCCGCCACCGTCGGCGGGCGCTCCGGCCGCCAGGCTCGCCCCGCGAAGCGGCCGGACGGCCCCCGGGGACGGAGCCGGACCTTTCGCCACTGCCGCCGCGTGAGATCGCGCACCCGTCCCCGCCGCCCGGTCGTACGGTCCAGCGTCGGGTCGTGCATCACCACGAGCGTGCCGTCCCGCAGCATCCTGGTGTCCACGTCGAGCACGTGTACGAGGCCGCTGTGCAGTGCCGCCGTCAGGCCCGACATGCTGTTCTCCGGCGCCTCCAGTGCCCCGCCGCGGTGCGCCACGTAGACGATCTCCGGCAGGTTGTCCACGGCCGGAGCACGGCCGAACTCCGGCGGAACGATCGGCCCCGCCAGGGATACCGCGAGGGCGCCGGCCAGCAGAGATCTTGTGACCATGAAGGCAACGCTAGGGCTGGATATACCGCTATGCCCTGTAAAAGCATCCCAATGGAGGGGCGGGTCATCGCACCCCGAATGCGGACTCCGGCCACTTGAGGAGGAGGATGGTGGCAGCATTGATCGTGCGACAGTCGAAGTGAGGGGATAGATGCGCTCGGACAGGAGCCGCTACCGCGGCGGGGACACGAGGTTCTCCCAGTGGCTGCGTCGTCGTCCCAGGAGTGGGACGGGCGTCGCGGACTCCGGCGCGTCGGCCGCCGTCGACCGTGCGGACCTGCTGCTGGCCGCGGCCGCCGCGGGCTTCCCGCTCGCACAGGCCGCCCACCCGTACGGATACGGCTGCTCCTGCGACCGGATCGGCTGCCCCACGCCCGGCCGGCACCCCGTCTCCTTCGCCTGGCAGACCCAGGCCTCCACCGACGCCGAGCAGGTCACTCGCTGGCTCAATGCCCAGCCGCAGGCCAACTTCATCACGGCGACCGGTATCAACCACGACGTTCTCGACGTGCCGGCGGAGGCCGGGCGCAGCGCGCTGGACCGGCTGGAGTCGGAAGACGTCGAGGTCGGCCCGGTCGCCGAGACCGGCGAGGGAGCGCAGAGCCGGGTGCTGTTCTTCACCGCCACCCGCGGCACCCCGGACGACGAGGACGAGTGGTGGCCCTGCGAACTGGACTGCCACCCCGAGACCATGGACGAGCATCCGGGACTGCGCTGGCACTGTCGCGGCAGCTATGTCCTCGTACCCCCCGCCGAGTTCCCGTCCGGGGGTTCGGTGAGCTGGCTGCGGGGGCCGGAGCGGTCACTGCCCGATCCGCTGACGCTGCTCGAGGCGCTGACGGACGCCTGTGCGCGGTACGCCGACCACGATGCCGAGCACGAGTCGGCCGTCTGGCCGCTCCATCGCTGAGCGGGCTGCCGACAGCAGACCGCTGAGCCGCCCACTGGACAGGACTCAGGCCCCGGACCTAGCCGCCCTTCGCGGCGGTGATCGACTCCAGCCGGTTGAGGAACTTCACCGGCCCGTCGCCGGCCGGGATCCGTACTGCCGACTCCGAGATCCGGCTCAGCGACACCCACTTCTCCGGCTCTCCGGACAGCAGCGCGTTCGCCGTGGTGTCGTTGATCTTGCCGACCGAGAAGCCCGGGGCCATCGTTCGCTTCTCGGCGTGATGGGCCGCGAAGAAGGCCAGTGCGCCGCCGTCCGCCGTTCGCAGTGCCACCGAGGTGTACTGGGGCGGCTTCGCGGGCTGGTCGATGTACTCGGTCCAGAACCTCGTCGTCTTCGCCAGCCCTTTGCGGGTCTGGACCTGCCCCGATGTCGCCGGACCCGGTGCGAAGACATCGCCTTCGCCGGTCTGGAGGTACTCCGCGTACGTCGTGCTGAGCCGGCCCGGAGCCATCACCAGATCTGACGCCGCGTCATCGGTGACCGGCTCCGCCCAACCGTCCTTGTCGGTCGTGAACTTGGGGACTTCTTCCTTCTTGAGAATCGACAGATAGGCGGCCTTCCACGGCTCGTCCGCGCCGAACCGGGTGAAGACCAGCAGCCAGCGGAAGTCGCCGCCCCGATTGCTGTCCGCGTCGGCCAGGAAGAACTTCGGCCAGCCGGCCTGCTTCGGGATCGTGTACGTCACGTCCGTCAGCTCGAGCGCGGGGTAGTTCGGGTTCCCGCCCGGGGAGTTGACCTGCTGCGCCTTGAGCCCGGCCTGGCCCATCGTCAGCAGCGGACCGGATTCCACATCGGCGATCGCATCCGGGCTGGACTCCCGGTATGCGGTGTTGTATCCCTCTGTGAAGCGTTCGAGTGCCTTGGCCGCCTCAGCCTTCGTCACCGACGGGATGATCTCCCGCTCCCCGTGCACCGTCACGCACCCCGTCAGCGTCAGCAGTGCTGCTGACAGGAGTGCCGTCACCGGGGGCAGCGACCTGCGTGACGTCCTGTTCATCGGGCTGGGGCTCCTTCACGGACTCCTTCGGGGCTTGAGTCGGCGCAACCCTACCCGGAGCGAGGAACAGCGTCAGCGTGGGGACCAGGTACAGCAGCCACACCGTGACCTGCAGCACCGTCGGGTCCGGCTGGAAGTTGAAGGTGCCCTTCAACAAGGTCCCGTACCAACTGTCCGGCGGAATCGCGGCGCTGATGTCGAACGCCTTCGTCTCCAGACCCGGCAGGAAGCGCGCCTCCTGCAGATCGTGGAAGCCGTACGCCAGCACGCCCGCCGCAACGGCCACCAACAGCCCGCCCGTCCACGTGAAGAACCTCGACAGATTGATCCGCAGCGCGCCCCGGTAGAACAGCCAGCCCATGACCACGGCCGAGACCAGTCCGAGCAGCACCCCGATCAAGGGCCGCGCCGTGCCGTCGTCGGTCGCCTTCACCGCCCGCCACACGAACAGCGCCGTCTCCAGGCCCTCCCGGCCCACCGCGAGGAACGCCGTCGCCACCAGCCCGCCCGTGCCGATGGCCAGCGCCTGGTCCAGCTTTCCCTGCAGCTCGGCCTTCAAGTGCCGGGCGGTGCGCCGCATCCAGAAGACCATCCAGGTCACCAGGCCGACCGCGACGATCGACAGGGAGCCGCCGAGCAGCTCCTGGGCCTCGAAGGTCAGTTGCTGGGAGCCGTACTCCAAGGTCGCGCCGAAGGCCAGGCTCAGTCCGACGGCGATACCGACGCCGGTCCAGATGGGCCGCAGCGCCTCCCGGCGGCCGGTCTTGACCAGGTAGGCGACGAGGATGCAGACGACCAGGCTCGCCTCCAGACCCTCGCGCAGGCCGATCAGGAAGTTGGCAAGCATCAGGAGGCCGCCCCCTCGGATCCCTCGAAGAGTTCCCGGCCCCACCAGTCGTCCTGGTCACGGACGCCCGGCGGTACGGCGAACAGGCCGGAACCGATGTGCTGGATGTACTCGTTGAGGACGTCGGACCGCGCCAGGCTCCGCTGCACCGGCACGAACCCGGTGCGTACGTCGCGCTGGTAGGCGATGAAGAAGAGCCCAGCGTCGAGCAGCCCGAGTCCGTCCGTACCGTCCGTGAAGGAGTAGCCGCGGCGCAGGATCGTCGCGCCGCTGTTGCGGTCCGGATGGGCGAGCCGTACGTGCGCCACCTCCGGCATCGCCTTCAGGTCCGGCTCGTCGCGCTCCCGCCGCTTGCCGTACGGAGCGCCCTCGCCCTTCGTACGGCCGATGATGTCCTCCTGCTCCTTCAGGGAGGTGCGGTCCCAGGTCTCGATGCGCATCCGGATGCGGCGGGTGACGAGATAACTGCCGCCCGCCAGCCACGCCGGGCCATCCTTCTCGGAGACCCACACGTGCTTGCGGAGGGCGGGGGCGTCAGTGCCCGAGATGTTGCGGGTCCCGTCCTTGAAGCCCATGAGATTGCGCGGAGTCTGCTCCTCCGGAGTGGTGGAGGAGGTCTTGCCGAAGCCGAGCTGGGACCAGCGGATGGCGACGGTGCCGAAGCCGATCCGGGCGAGGTTGCGGATCGCATGGACCGCGACTTGAGGGTCGTCCGCACACGCCTGGACGCACAGATCGCCACCGCTGCGGTCCGGGTCGAGGTTGTCGCCCGGGAACAGCGGCAGCTCGACCAGCGCTTCAGGAAGCCGGTCCTGCAGGCCGAAGCGGTCCTCGCCGTCCTTCTCGAAGAGCGTGCGGCCGAACCCGACGGTGACGGTGAGGCGGGACGGCTTGAGGCCCAGGGCTTCACCGGTGTCGTCCGGCGGAGCCTCCGGGATACCACCGACCGCCCCTGCGCCGACCGGCCGGCCCGCGGTCATCGCCGCAGCCGCCTTGGTCCACTCCTTGAGGAGGCCGATCAGCTCCTCGCGCGAGTCGGTCTTCACGTCGAAGGCTGCGAAGTGCAGCCGGTCCTGAACGGGCGTGGCGATGCCCGCCTGGTGCGCGCCGTGGAACGGGACGGCGGCGCCGTCGCTCGCCACCGGCCGGACGTCGTCGCCGCCGGTCAGCGCGGCAGCCGCAGCGCCGGCCGCCGTGGCGCCGAGCGCCAGCCCCGCGCCGCCCCAGCCGAGCAGCGAACGGCGCGACGGCGCCGGAGTCTGCGCCCTGCCGCCGCTCTCGTCGATTGCTTCGGCTGCTTCGGCTGCTTCGGCTCCTTCGGTTGTTCTGGTGGCCTCGGCTGCCTCAGTGGCGTCGGTGACCTCGGTGGCATCGGTCGTGCCGGATGCGTCGGTCATCTGCCCTGTCCCCCTGTCACTTCACGACGGCGGCGGCGAGCTTGGAGAGCGGCTCCGCAAGGGCGTTGACTCCGTCCGACAGCTCCTTGCGCTCGGCCTTGCCGACCTTGTCGTACGCCTGGAACTCATACGAGTTCTTGTCCTCGCGGTAGCCGTCCAGCAGCTCGTTCAGGGCCTTGAACTGCCGGTCCAGTTCCTTGACCAGCGCCGGGTCGGTCTCGCCCGCGACCGCCTTCAGCAGCTCGTAGGACTTCTGCGCCCCCTCGACGTTGGCCTTGAAGTCGACCAGGTCGGTGTGGCTGTAGCGCTCCTCCTCACCGGTGACTTTGCCGGTGGCGACCTCGTCCAGCAGCTCCTTGGCACCATTGGCCATACCGGTCGGGGTGATGTCGGCCTTGCCGACCCGCTTCTGCCAGTCCTCGAGGTCCTTCACCAGCGTGTCGGCGAGCTCCTTCTCCTGCTCGCCGATCTTCTCGTCCTGCCACAGCGCCTTCTCCAGGCGGTGCCAGCCGGTCCACTCCTGGCCCTTCTCCAGGCCGTCTTCGCGCAGGTCCACCTTGGGGTCAATGTCGCCGAAGGACTCGGCCACCGGCTCCGTGCGCTCCCAGCCGACGCGCGACGGCGCGTACGCCTTCTTCGCGCCCTCGATGTCGCCCTTCTTCACCGCCTCGGTGAAGACCTTGACCTTGGGCAGGGTCTCGTCGGCCTGCGCCTGCGCGTACTTGCGGTACTCGGCAACCGCGGTGTCCAGGCGCGGGTCCCGCTTCTGCGGGGCGCCCTTGCCGGTGGCCGTCACCTTCTGGCGGATGCCGTCGCCCTTCATGCCCGGCTTGCAGGCGATCTCGTACGAACCGGGCTTCACCTCGGCGGTGATGTCGGCGCTCGTGCCGGGGCCGATGTTCTCCCGCTCGGTGACGATCCGGTCGCCGGGGGCGTAGATGTAGACCTCGGTGACCTTGGCGCCCTTGTTCTGCACGGCGAGCTTCACGTGGCCGGCCGGGAACTCCTTCTGCGACACCTCACACGTGGTGTCGGTGGCGGTGACCTGGATTCCGTCGGAGCCCTTGGCGTCGCTCTTCTCCGCGCAGCCGGCGACCGCGGTGAGGGCGGCCGCGGCGGCGAGGGCGACGGCCGTGCCGGAAGGATTACGGACAAACTCGCATGAGAGCTCCAGGCGTTGCATCGGGCAGGCGGGCAGGAAACGGACAGGCAGTGAGGCCGACCTAACTTATCTGAGGCTTACCTCAAGAGTTCCGCCCGGTCCAGAGATCCGGTCTCACTGCCCATGACCCGGGCGGCTGTCGCCGGGCCGTGCCATCATGCTCGTGCCTTTTTGTGCTCGCCTTCTCATCGCTGGGGGCACGCCCCCTGGCTTCGCCGGGGGGACCCCCGGCCCAGGGGGCACCGCCCAGCGATAGGCCCCTAGCCTGCGGCATGGGGAACCCCTGGGGAAGGTAGCTGGGGGAGCGACATTGTGGGGGGATAGTGGCTGAAACCATGGCCTTCGGTGCGGCCCTTCGGGAGTTGCGCGGTGCGCAGAAGTCGGCGAAAGGGGTGTCGCTGTACTCCCGTCACATCAACCGGCCGGCGGGCCGGGTGCTCGCCGCCGCGGCCTGTCACATCGGTCTGAAGCCGAATCACGTCACGCTGATCAGTGCGGCGTTCAGCTTCACCGCGGTGGCCGCGCTGGCGTGCACTCCGCCGTCCTGGCCGCTGGCCCTGACGGTGTATCTGGGGCTTGCGGTCGGCTTCGCCTTCGACTCCGCCGACGGGCAGCTCGCCCGGCTGCGCAGGGAGAGCAGCGCGGCGGGGGAATGGCTCGACCACGTCGTGGACTGCGCCAAGATCACTGCGCTGCACGCCGCCGTGCTGATCTCCTTCTACCGGTTCTTCGATCTGCCGGACGACGCGTGGCTGCTGCTTCCGCTGGGCTTCCAACTCACCACCGTGCTGATCTTCTTCGGCGGCCTGCTCGCCGACAAGCTGGCGCCCAAGAGGGCGACAGCCACGCCTCTCCCCGCGCCCTCACGGATCCGAGCCGTCGCCCTGCTGCCCGTCGACTACGGCGTCTTCTGCGTCGTCTTCCTGCTGCTGGGCAGCCAGCGAGCGTTCCTCGCCGGGTACGCGACGCTGTTCGCCGCCCATGTGCTGTTCCTGGTGGCCTTCATGGCGAAGTGGTTCCGGGGGCTGACCGCGGTGCGCCCGGCGTGACGGGCGAGGCGACCGGCGAGGCCAGGACCTCCAGGGCCCGCCGCAGCTGCGTGCTCGACGTGTGCACGGTGTAGGGGAAGTAGACGACCTGGACCCCGACCGACGCGAAGTCGCGTTGCAGCCGTTCGCCCTTCGGCGTGCCGCGCCAGTCGTCGCCCTTGAAGAGCACATCGAACCGGACCTGCTTCCAGGTCTGCAGCTTGTCCGGCACGGTCTCCACGAACGCCGCGTCCACGAAGCGGATGCTGCGGACGATCTCCAGACGCTCGATCAGCGGTACCACCGGCGCACTGCCCTTGGCCAGCTCGGCCATCTCGTCCGAGACGACGCCGGCGACCAGGTAGTCGCAGTGCTGGCGGGCGTGTCTGAGGATGTTGAGGTGACCGACGTGGAACAGGTCGTAGACGCCGGGTGCGTAGCCCACGGTGTGTGGCATGCGAAATGGACCCCCCCATTCGCGATGCGCTCCCCAGCGCATCAGAGCCACCGACGATAGCCGGGACCGCCCGTTTCCACCGGAAGATTGCTGCTTTCTGTCGTTCTCCCGTCGAGACCGCGGGATGACGGCATGACGGGCACTACGTCCGTACAGAGGGGAAGCAGCGTAGAAAATCGGTATGTTGCACCGATGACGGGCTAGTGTGCATCCGATCGACTCTGGGGGGAGGAGATGCGCCATGCCGAAGCTTGGGGGGCGGCGCCTGCTGCTGGTGTCCACCAACTACGCGCCCGAACAGGCCGGAATCGGCCCGTACGCGACGCAGATCGCCGAACACTGGGCGGCCTGCGGGGGGCACGAGGTGCATGTGCTGACGGGGCTGCCGCACTATCCGGCCTGGCGGACCGACCCCGCCTACCGGGGTGTGTGGCGGACCGAGGAGCAGCGCGCGGGGGTGACGGTCCACCGCCGCCGGCACACCGTACCGCCGCGCCAGACCGCCGTACGGCGCGCGCTGTACGAGGCGTCGATACTCGCCCACGGCCTGGTGGCGCCGCCGCGCATGGGCCGGCCGGACGCGGTCGTCGCCCAGCTGCCCAGCCTGGCCGGCGGCGTCATCGGCGCGCGGATCGCCCGCCGGTACGGCGTCCCGTACCTCCCCGTCGTCCAGGACCTGATGGGTGCCGCGGCCGCGCAGAGCGGTATCCGCGGCGGAGACCGGGCCGCGGCCGCCGCCGGTGCGGTCGAGGCGTATGTGCTGCGGCGCGCCACGCTCGTCGGCGTCATCCACGAGACCTTCGAGGGCAAGGTGGAGGCCATGGGCGTGCCGCGGAACCGGATCCGGCTCGTGCCCAACTGGTCGCATGTCGCCCGCCCTTCGCGGGACCGCGCCGGCATGCGGGCCCGCCTCGGCTGGGACGACGGCCGGACCGTCGTCCTCCACTCCGGCAACATGGGCCTCAAACAGGGCCTGGACGTCCTCGTCGAGACCGCCCGGCAGGCCGCCGATGTCCATATCGTGCTGATGGGCGACGGCAACCAGCGTGCGCAGCTGCGGTCCCTGGGCGCCGGGCTGTCGAACCTCACCTTCCTCCCGCCCGCCGACGAGGCCGAGTTCCCCGACGTGCTCGCGGCCGCCGACGTCCTCGCGGTCACCCAGCGGGCCTCCGTGCTCGACATGAGCGTCCCGTCCAAGCTGACCTCCTACTTCGCTGCGGGGCGGCCGGTCGTCGCCTCCGTCGCCGAGCGGGGCGGTACGGCGGCGGAGGTCCGCCGGTCGGAAGCGGGCGTTCTGGTACCCCCGGAGAACCCCACCGCGCTGCTGGCCGCGGTGCGGCAGCTGGCCGAAGACCCCGACGCGGCGGACGCGCTGGGATCGTGCGGCCCGGCCTACGTCGACTCCCACCTCAGCCGTGCGGCGGGCCTGGCCCGGATCACCGGGCTGCTCGACGAAGCGCTCGGCAGCCGCGTCGTACCACCGAAAGGGGCGCGGACATGACGGCGACGACGGATCGTTCGGCCGGACCGCAGCCGCACGACGAACCGGACCTGCTGCGCGAGCAGTTCAAGCAGCTCCTGCGCTATCGCGCCCTGCTCGTGGCGGGCGTGGTCGTCGGCCTGCTCGGCGGCGCCTGGATCGGCCTCGCGGGCGGCGCGTCGTACGTCGCCACCAGCGAGGTGACCGTACGGTCCGCCACCGTCGACCCGTTCGCGCCCGGCGGCAGTGCGCCCGACAAGCAGGTCAGCATCGGCTCGGAGCGGCAGACCGCCGTCAGCAACGCCGTCGCATCGCGCGCGGCGAAGGCCCTCGACACCCCGGACGAGGCCGAGTTGCTCAGCGGTCTGCAGGTCACCAACCCGCCCAACACCCTGGTGCTGCGCTTCGCCTACACCGCCTCCTCGCCTCGGACGGCAGCCGACCGCGCCAACGCCTTCACCACGGCCTACCTGGACAACCGTCGGGAGCAGACCCAGTCCCTGATCGACAACATGGTCACCGGCTACGAGAAGCAGCTGAAGCCGCTGGAGAAGCAGCGCGACGAGCTCGCCGAGCAGATATCCGGCCTCGGTGACGGCCGGGCGCTGGACACCGCCCTGTCCGTGCAGTCCGGGGTCGTGGGCAAGATCTCCGAACTGCACGCCGCCATCACCAAGCTCAAGGCGCTCGACACCACGCCTGGCTTCGTGGTCCGCACCGCGACGCCGCCGACCGAGCCCTCCGGCCCCGGGCTGCCCATGGTGCTGGGCCTGGGCGCGGCCGTGGGCCTCGGACTGGGGCTGCTCGCGGCGTGGGTGCGGCTGGTCTTCGACCCGACGGCCCGTTCCGAGAGCGATGTCGTACGGGCCCTGGGCGCGCCGGTGCTGGGCAACCTGCCGCGCGGCCGGCGCGGGCAGGCCCGCGGGCTGCTCGCCGAGGGGCGGCTCGCGGAGGAGTACCGCTCGGTCGCCTTCCGGCTCGCCTACGACCAGCGGTTCGCCGACCGGAGGCGGCTGCTCGTCGTCGCTCCGCGGGGCGCCATCGACATGGCGGCGGCCGTGTGCGTCAACCTCGCCGCCTCGTTCGTCGAGATGGGTCGCGAGGTCCTCCTCGTCGAGGCCGACCTGCGCACGCCGTCGCTCTCCGCCCGGTTGCGCGCCGCGGACGGCGTCCGGCCCGGCTGGGCGTCCCGCACGCCCGCGCGCGGCGACAGCGGCTGGCCGACGGGCGAGCAACTTCCCATCGACGCGGGGGAGTCCGGCGCGTTCGACCTGATCCCCGGCAGTCGGGTGCGCAACGTCGCCCGCGCCCTGACCTCTGCCCCGGCCACCCAGCTGATCGCCACGGCCGACGACCCCGACGCGGTGGTGGTCGTCCTCGCCCCCGCACTCCTCTCGTACGCCGACGCCATCGCGCTGGCCGACCGCGTGGACGGCGTGCTGGTGGTCTGCGACCCGCGCGCGGTGCGCCGCGACGACCTCGAGCGCATCCGCGAACTCGTCGGCGGGGCAGGGGGCACGGTGCTGGGGGCGTTGCTGCACGCGAAGGGCAGCGCTCCGCGCCGCGGCGCACCGGCGAACGACGGCCCGAGCGCGCGCCCCCGCGTCGGCGGGGCACGACCCGCTGACCCGGCGGGGACGACGGGCGTGGTGCCCGGTGGAGCGGGCGCAACGTCACCGGACCGCGGCGGCCGGGCACAACTCGCAGGCCAGCCAGGCGTGGTGCCGGGCGACGAGGCCGCGGCTTCACAGGGCCCGGCGTTCGGCGCCGGCGCCGACGCGCCGGCACGTGACGGCCAGGACGACCTCGACGGCGGCGACGGCGGGAACGGACCGGGCACCGACCCCGGCACGCTGGCCCTGCGAGCGGTCGACCCCGCCGACCTCCCGGCCGGCCCGCCCTCCCGCCGGTGACGAACCCGGAGCCGGGGCCCGAGCCGAAGCCCCGGGGCACTGAGCCGCCCGCGAACAACGGCTCAACGCCTCCCCCCGACGACGGTCCGCACCTGTCTCCGGATGACGGTCCTCCGCCGGTGCCGTGCAACAGCCCGCAGCCGCTCCCACCGTGCTCGGGGGCCGCCGGGATGAGTTTCGCCGACGGTCCCGAGCGGCGTCTGATCGTCGGCCCGGCATCGCACGCGGATGAGGGCCCGGCGCCGGGCCCAGCGACGCCCCCGGTCGACGGTCGGCCTCCGCGTCCGGATGGCCGCCCAGCGCCCGGCGGTCTGGCGTCGGGCTCGACGCCGTACGCGGCTGAAGTGCCGCCGCAGCGTACGGAATCCGCTGTCGAAGCGGCGTTCGGCGGCGGTACGGAGACCGGTCCGGGCGCGCAGGCCGGTGGTGGTATGCCGGCGGATGTGCGCGGCGGGAGCGTCGGCGATATGGCGGCGAGCGGGGGCGCCGGTGGCGGCGGCTCAGCGGCGGGCTCCGGCGACGCCAGCGCCGGGGGCGAGGGGATCGGCACCCGCCTCGCCGTTTTCTGCTCCGTCGCCGACCAAGGCGTGGCCGCGCTCACCAACATCGCGGTGCTCGTGGTCGCCGCCCGGCTGTCCAGCGCCGCCGGATTCTCCGTCTTCTCCCTCGTCTACACCGTCTTCACCGTGCTGCTCGGGCTGTCCGTCTCGTACGTGGGCCAGGCCCTCGTACTCGAGCGTGGCGCCTGGCAAGGAGTGCGGGCGGCGTGCCGCTCGGCGGTGGTCTTCACCGGCTGCGCCTCGACGGCGATCGGCGTCCCTCTGGCCGCCGCCCTCGCCTTCGTCCCGGGCGACACCGCGCGCGGCCTCTGCGCCCTGGGGGCCGTGCTGCCCATCGTCCTCACCCAGGACGGCATGCGCTCCTGCTTCTCCACCCTGCGTCTGCCGCACTACGCCCTGGCCGCCGACCTCGTAAGGCTCGCCGCGGCCGTTCCCGCTCTCGCAGCACAGCCGCCGGACGCCGGGCCCGCCCGCCTCGTGGCCGTCTGGGGTCTGTCCGCCGTCCCCGCGCTTCTCGTCGGGGCGGCTCTGCTCCTTCCCCGTCTCCGCGGCGTCCCCGCCGACCCGGTCCGCTTCCTGCGCCGCGGCCACCTCGGCAGGCGCTTCGTCGTCGAGTTCGCCGTGGGCAACGGGGCCGGCCAGCTCGCCGTCGTCGGACTCGGCCTGTTCGCCACGCCGTTGGCGGTCGGCGCGCTGCGCGGCGCGACCACCCTCTTCGGTCCGATGAACGTCCTGTTCAACGCCTGCACGGTCTTCGGGCCCCCGGTCCTGAACCGCTACCGGGACGCCTCGGACAAGGTCCGCGCCACCGCTCTCCTCGCCGCCGCACTGGCCGTGGTTGCCGCAGCCTGGGCGACGGTCCTGATCTTCCTCCCGGACCGCATCGGCCGGGAACTCCTCGGCGACACCTGGGCGGTCTCCTCCGCCCTCCTCCCGGCGACCGGCAGCCAGTACGCGGCCATGGCCCTGGGCACGTGTGCCCTCCTCACCCTCCGCGTTCTGCGGCCCCGCGCCACTCTGCCCCTCCAGGTGGTCTTCTCGCTCCTGTCGGTGGCGTGCCTGCTCACCGGCTACGCGGTGGGCGGGGTGACGGGCGCGGCCTGGGGCCTGTGCCTGGGCTCGGGCCTCAAGGCGGGTGCGGCGTGGACCCGTACAGTCGTCGTCCGCAGGAGCGGGAGCAGGAGCGGGAACGTCCCGGGGGGCGTCCGCCGGTGGGTCACCGGTCGGCGTGCAGAACGGCCCAAATCATGACGAAGGCCACGATGTGAATGGCGGAGAAGAAGTAGGCGACCCGCCACCACAGGTGCCGGGAGGCCTGCTTCTCGTCGGAGGAGTCCATGAGAGTGCGGTCACATCCTGTCGTCGGGCCTTCTCGCCCGACCCTAGTTCAGCTCAGCAGGTCCTCCGGAGCGGCGGGGAGCCGGTGCAGGTAACGCCCGGTGCCGACCATGTCGGTCAGCAGCCGGTAGCCGTCGGCCGAGGAGAGAAGCCCGCGCCGGACCCCGATCCGCACGAGGTCCATCGTCTGGAGAGCGGCGATGCCCCGCCGTACGGCGTACCGGAAGGCATCCCGGTCGTCGGTGATCCACCGGGACCCGTGGAACTCGTCCCACCGCTCGATGACATGGCACGTCTGTGCCTCACCGAGGTGCTGCAGCGGGCGGGACCGGCTGCCGCCGAAGACCGCGCGCCGGACGGTCTCCACCCGCCGGACGTCGGCGGCGTGCGAGATCTCCACGGGGTCGCCGAGCCAGCCGCCGGTGAAGACCGTGGTCATCGCCGGCAGATGGCGGGCGGACCGACGGGCCTCCAGCGCCACGGCCTCGGTCCACCGGCCCCGGCTGTCCAGGATCTTCTCCAGCAGGTCGACGCGCTGCACCGCCGCGAAGTTGCATAAGACCGTGTTGTCCGGGAACCACCATGGGGGCACGCCCGGGGGGACCCTCACCCGGCGGTAGCTGGGGGAGCTCATGGGGTGAAGACCGGCTCCCCCGTCTCCGTGGCGGGAGGCGCCGTATCGGCTGCCGGTTCGAGCAGCTCGCGAAGGTCGTCCACATCGCTGCCGAGCAGTGCGGCCAGCGGGCGCAGGGTGGTCTCCCCGGCCTGGTACGCGGAGAAGAGCCCGTTCACCAGCCGGACGGGGGGCTGGGCGGTATTCGACGCGGCGGCCTGGATCATGTACGCGTCGATCGCTCCCGCCCGTTCATGGCACGCGGTCGTCGTGAGCCGGCGCAGCCGGTTCCGGTGCCGGTCGTCGATCAGACCGAGGACATGCAGCCGGGCAGCCAGGGCGCTCGGTGAGACCCGGTAGCGCGTCACGAGGCGAGCAAAAGCGCCCTCGTCCGGCGCTGCCGGGACATCCGACCGGAGGTCGCCCTCCGGCATGAGCACCGCCGCGGCGAAGGCGTTGGCCCGGATCTCGCTCGGCTCCTCCGCCAGACCGGGCGCCATCCCGGACTCGACCAGCAGATCCTGGGCATCCCCGGCCAGCACATGCCCCAACTCGTGGGCCAGGGTGAACCGTTGCCGCGTCCACACCGGATGCGTCCCGAGGATCACCAGCCGCAGCCCGTCGGCCTGCCACGTCAGACCGTCCAGGGCGCCCGGGAGTTGGGTGACGGCCACATCAATGCCGAAGACCTGCGCCCAGGCGGCGATGAGCCCGCTGAGATCCAGCTCCGCGAGCGCCGGCACGCCCGCGTCCTGGAGCGCGGCGAGGACTGCTCGGGCCAGCTCCTCACCCTGTTCGTGAGGTGTGGTGCCGTCCGCCGGTGCGGCAGGCAGGTGCGGCAGCTCGGGCGCGCGACCGAGCAGGGAGAGCACGTCGTACGCAGTGGTGTACCGGCCCGCCAGATCCTCGATCGCCCGCGCGTCGGGCGCCGCCGCGGCCACGGACCGCGCGGCGAGCGCGGGCTGGGCGGGGGCGCGTCCGGTGAGCAGCCAGTCGACGGTGACGTCGCCCGCCTCCGCGATGAGCGCGAGCTCCAGCGAGGTGAAGCGCCGCGCTCCACCGAGCGACTTCGACAGCTTGTCGCCGGTCATCCCGATGTCTTTGGCGAACGCCGCCTGGCTCGCCGCCACCCTGCTGATGACCGCCCGCACCCGGTCGGCCAGAGTCTCGTCCATACAGCCAAGCTACGCCCGCCTTGCGAAAATCGCAACGCGCGCCCTGGGCTTCGCAGTGCCACTCCGCACTCAGGGACGCAACTCCCTCCGCGGCCGGGGCCGGGCACGACCTCCCGACGCGCCCGGCCCCGAAGGGCACGTTGTCGCTCGCAGCTGGGCTGCCGCCCGCTCGCGGCTCTGGCTTCCCGTGCCGACTACTCGTGATCAGGCGGTGCTGCCCGCCCGCAGGGCCTCGATCACCTGCTGGGCGGTCTCGACGCTGGACTGCGGGTTCTGTCCGGTGATGAGGTTCCCGTCCACCACGACCTTGCTCGTCCAGGCAGGACCCGCGTCAATGACGGCGCCGAGCTCGCGGAGCCTGCTCTCCACGAGGTACGGGACCGCGAGGCCGCCCTGCCGCTCCTCCTCGTCGCTGAAGGTGGTCAGCCGGCGGTCGGCGAAGGGGAAGCCGCCGTCCTCGGCGCTTGCGCTGAGCAGCCCCGCGGGGCCGTGGCACAGCGCCGCGACGGTCTTCCCGCGCCGGTCGGCATCGGTGAGCAGACGGCCGAGGTCCGCGTCGCGTGCCAAGTCCTCCATCGGGCCGTGGCCACCGGGGATGTAGACGGCGTCGTAGTCGCCGACCGTCACATCGGCCAGGGCCAGCGGCTTCGCCAACTGGTCGGAGATGGAGTCCAGATAGGCCCGGAACTCCTTCGCGGCGCTGGGGTCCACGCCGCCGCGCTCGTCCAGGCTGATCGGGTCGACGGTGGGCCGTACGCCGCCGGGGGTGGCGATGTCCACCTCGACACCGGCCTCACGCAGCACGCGGTGCGACGCGGCGACCTCCTCGGCCCAGTAGCCGGTGGGGTGGGTGGTGCCGTCAGCCAACGTAAGGCTGTCGGCGCCAGTGAGGACCATCAGGATCCTTGCCATGGCGAACCTTCCTTTTCCTGCTCTCTCACCTGTGCGGTCTGACGTCCAGTCCAACACCCGCAGCCCTCGGATTCCTCCGGTAACGTGGCTGCTGTCATCAGATTTCTTATGGCAGGAGGGTTGCGTGCCGGACCTCGACCTGCTCTCGACGTTCCTGGAGATCTACCGGGGCGGGTCGATCACCGCCGCTGCAGGACGGCGCGGACTCACCCAGCCGGCGGTCAGCGGACAGCTCGCCCGCCTGGAGGAGCAGCTCGGCGAGCCGCTGTTCGTACGCTCGCGCCGGGGCGTCATCCCCACCGAGCGTGCCGACGACCTCGCCCGGCGTATCGGCACGCCGCTCGATGAACTGCACCACGCCCTCGCCGCCACCGACGACGACCGGGCGGTGTACCACGGCACGGTGCGCCTGGCCGGCGCCTCGGACCTGATGGCCGCACGCGTGGTGCCCGCGCTCGCCCCGCTGAGTGCCCGTGGGCTGCGGCTGAGGATCACCCTCGGCCTCGCGGAGGACCTGCTCTCGGAGCTCGCAGGCGCGCGTGTCGACCTGGTGGTGTCAGCGCTGCGGCCGCGGCTGAAGAACGTGGTGGCGACGCCCCTCGCCGACGAGGAGTTCGTGCTGGTGGGATCACCCAGCCTCGCCCGCACGATCGACCCCGAGCGGCTGTCCACGGAACCCCTCCAGGCACTGGCGCACCTGCCGCTGGTCGGGTACGCGGAGGAACTGCCCATCATCCGCCGTTACTGGCGCAGCGAGTTCGGCCGCCGTCCGCCCAACCCGGTCGCCCTCACGATCCCCGACCTGCGTGCCGTCCTGTCCGGTGTGGTCGCCGGCGCCGGGGTGTCGGTCCTGCCGCGCTACCTGGTCGAACCGGCGCTTGCGGCAGGCTCGGTGGAGATGCTGCACCAACCGCAGGTGCGCCCACTGAACACCTTGTACCTGGCAACCCGCGTCGGCGGCCTCGCCAATCCTTCCGTGGCGCTGGTCCACCGTCACCTGACGGAACGCTCGCGCGAGTGGGACTTCCTTTGACCTCCTCGCCCACGTGAACGTGGGCGATTCCCTCCCTGGCGTCCGTTGTCACGGTTCGCCTTGAGCTGGGTTCCTGCTTCCTCCCCACGCTGGTGGGTGTTGTGCGCGCTGCCGGGGCAAATCCTGGTCTTACGTGCGCTCTGCAGGCGTTTACCTTGCCGGTTACCCGGCAAGGGCCCCCGGTCCGGGGGTGGGTGGTACTGCTCTATGCGGCGCGGATGCGCCTCCCTTCGTACTTCACGTTCTTCGCCGCATTGTGGTCGCGGTCGTGTCGGGTTATCTCTAGGCGATCTCTCGTTTCCGCAGGTGGGATGACCTTCCGTGATGTGATGCACGTGGGTTAGGTGTCAGTTCTCCCTGCGGATCATCTTGCGCAGGCTCTGGCGTGACGCGGCGAGATCGTCCTCCAGTTCGGCGACGTGCTCGCGGAGGGCCTGGTTGTCCGCCTTGGCCTGTGTGAGCTGGTGGGAGAGGTCGTCGCGTTCCCGGGAGAGCTGGTCGATGGTCTCGATCAAGCCGGAGTTGTCGTGCTGCTCCAGCTCCGCGCCGAGTTGGAGCCGAAGCCGGTCGCGGAGTTTGTCGCGCTCTTCTCGCAGTTCCTTGATCTGCTGGCGGGCCAGGGCCAGGTCGGTCATGAGGCTGTCGGGGCTGACCCGGGCTGCGGGCGGAGTTTCGATCCCGTGGTCGATCTGGTCCTGTCGTGCGGCCTCGACGTGCTCGCGGACGCCGGCGGCATAGACGAGCCAGGTGGAGACGCCGGCTGCCTTCGCGACGCTGGAGAAGGTGATCTTCATGCCGTCGCGTTGCATCCTGGCCAGTGCGTCCAGGACGTGTGCTCGCTTCTCTTCGCTGTCGCGCTTGCGTGCAGCTTTCATCGCAGTAGTGCGGGTGTTCTCGGGCGAGGTCACGGCCTCTCCTCGCGCTGGTTGATCACGGTGAGGGGAAGCAGTTGGTGGGCAGAGGTGGCCCGTGCCTTGCGCAGGGTTCTGCTGGCTTCCTCGATTTCCTGCCGCTCTTCCTCGTCCAGTGAGGCGAGTTGGCTGCGCATGGTGGCGGCGGCCTCGCGGAAGCTGTCGATCTGGGCGGTGAGGTTGTCGAGGACGAACGGTGCCGCGCCGATCGCGTTCGCGGTCTCGCGGTCTGACTTGAGGCTGCGGACGTGGTCCTCGATGGCGGGCAGGTAGGACGGGTCGGGCCGGTAGAAACTGCAGCCCGAGCATTGGAAGCGGATGGGGCAGGAGCCGCCGCCGGCCTTGACGTTGCTGGGCTCGGTGCAGTTCCCGAAGGGCACTGCGACGGACCCGATCTCGTAGCGGTCGGCGGGGAAGGGGGCGGGGTTGCCGAACCGGTCGACGGCGAGAGGTGCCATGGCCTGGACGGCTTCGCGCTTGCGCTTCAGCGTTACCTGGTAGTAGCCCATCGTGGTGTCTACCGACTTGTGGTCCATCAGGTCGCGGAGCACGTCCACTGGCACTCCGGCGTCCGCGTGCCGCTGGGCATAGGTGTGCCGGAACGCATGCGCTGTGATCAACGACCGGTCGAAAGGCAGCGGCGTCCCGTCGGGGCCGATGACCTCACTCTCAAGCTGCGGGATGGAACGGACCCAGTCTCGAAGAACGGCAGCCAGGCTGTCGCCCCGAATGTGTCCCGACCCGCGGGCCAGGTGCATGGAGCTGGGGAAAAGCCAGGGTTGGGCAATTCTGCTCAGTGGAAGTGCAGCCCGACATTCCTCCCATTCCAGAATCAGATCAGCGAGTTCGCGAGTGATCGGCAGGCGTCTGCCATGTCGACCCGCCTTTCGGTTGTCATAGACCAACTCCGGATTTCCGTCGGTAAGTTCGAGGCATCCGGTCTTCAAGGTCACGACTTCACCGAGGCGGCGCCCCGTGTCCCGCAGAACCGCGTAAGCGGTCTGGTGGAACCGCTGCGATGTCTCTGCGCTCCACCCGCGATTGCTGCCGACCAGCAGGTGAAGGTTGGCATCGAGCTGCCGGACGACGTTGTCGGGCAGGGCCCGTCCTGCCTGCTCTTCGTTGGGGTCGATGAGGGCGACGCGGTGGTGACGGGCTCGGCTGAAGGAGCCAGGAACGTCATCAAGGAGTCCGCTGGAACGTGCGAAGTCCAGGACGCTGAACCATCCCCCCAGGAATCCGCTGAGGCTGCTGGCTGCATAAGGGGATCCGTCATCTTTGCGGGCTTGCTTGATGGCCTGGACGACAGCGGTCATGTCGGCGCCGGTGAGACGGGAGGGGGTTTCCCCGCCGCCGGGCCTCCGGGTGAGTGCTTCTGCCGCGATGGTGAAAGCTCTGAGGTTGATGCGCAGTGATTGCACGTCGGGACGGACCGACCGTGCCCACTCCTTGAGGACCTCACGCAGCCACTTCTGCCGCACGGTCGTGAAGTCGATGGTGCCGCTCACCGTGTCGTAGCGCCGATGAGAGGCAGCCCACAGGCCCATGGCTGCAGCGTCCCAGACATCGTCCAGACTCGGGTCGTCCCCGGAGAACTGCCGATGAGCGTTCTCGGTAATTCGTTGCATTGCTCCCAGCAGCGACCGGCCGGCTTTGCTGTTGCGGACGCCGCCGAAGTCGATCGCCGAGATGTCCAGCCCGCATAGTGTCTCCGCGTCAGCCAGGTGCTGCACCACGAGCCGGACAGCAGTCGGATCGAGTCGGTTCCCGGCGCGTTCGCGGTCCTGAAGGGCGAACAGGATTTCGGTCCTGACGATCGGAGACAGACCTCCCAGCCAGAACTGGTGGTTCCGCAGGACCGGAGCAACGGCAGGCGCCGAGTCGGGAGGCCCCTGGTGACGAGATACATGCGCCTGGCAGAGCTGATGGGAGACCTGCTCGCGGTTGCAGCCGATGACGATGCAGAAGCCTCGATGGGGCAGGGGTTTCGGTGCTGATTCTCGCTGCCAGTCCGCGACGGTCAAGCCCGGCACCTTCCGGGCCCACCTCCGGAAGGCAACCTCGTGCGCATTGCACATTCCCTTGCCCTGGGCTTCCCGTTCGCATTGACCAGCAGCCCCAACGACCAGGCACCGAGGCTGTTCCGGACTCCCTACCAACCTCTTGGCCCGCGAGGGCTGGTGAGTGGCATCGAACTCGTCGCCCGACATCTGAGCCCCGCGTGCGTCGCGAGCGCACGAGGCGCAACGGCCACCATTCACCCGGACCAGGGTGGGGCAGACAGCAACGCGGCACTGCCAGATCATCGTCCAGTCGTTCGCGGGATCGCCTTCGAACAACAGCCGGTCGGCCTGCCACTCACCGGGACGCCAGGCCGGATCGAGACGTTCCCCAAGCCAGGACAGCCAGTCCTTCTCCTGCCCAACAACGGGTGCCGCCTCACGCGGCTGCGGGACGAGGGCCAGGCCGGCGTTCAAGAAGCGGCCTCCGTCCGCTGGGCGGCGACTTTCTCGACGGCAGCCCGCTTGTCCTCGTCACTGGCATGGAGGTAGACGGCGGTCGACGAGGGCGACGCGTGACCGAGGAGCTGCTGGACGACGTCGATCGCGACGCCGGCGCGGACCCAGGCGGTGGCAGCGGTGTGCCGGAGCATGTGCGGGCGGACCGTGAATCCGCAGCGGCGCGAGAGCCGGTCGAACATGTCCTTGGCGGCCTGGTAGGACATGGCGCGTCCGCGAAGTCCGCTGTAGAGGTTGATGAACACCATGTCGTTCGCATCCGCGGTCGGCTGGTCATCTCGCTCGTAGGCGTACTCGGCGTAGGCCGCTACGACGCTGTGATCGACGGGCACCGCCCGCGGAAACCGGGACTTGGCCAGGGCGCCGTTCAGGTTGTCCCGGCGGTGGCGCACGTGGATGTGGGCGCCGGCGACCGTGCAACCGAGGGAGCGCGAGTCGGGGAGGAAGTGCATGTCCTGGCGGCGCAGCCCCAAAGCCTCGCCGATCCGGATGCCCGTGCCGAGCATCAGCATGGCCATGAACCGGTCCCGGCTGTTGCTGCAGGTCTCGACCACGGTGGAACACTGGTCGGCGGTCAGCGCTTCGTAGGGCTTCTCCACCTCACGGACCTTGATCGCCTTGGCCCGGACCACGCGCCGCTGGTCGTTCTCGCCGGGGTCAAACCCGGACGGCAGAGTCGTGAGATAGCGGGTCTCCGACATGCGGTTCGCGACTTCTTGGGCGATCACGCCATGGGCCGCGCAGTAGCGCAGGAACTCGACGACCGCGGTGATCGTCGCGTTGATGGTCGCCGCGCTCCGGGGACGCCCGTTGCCGCCGGGGGTGGACTCGAGCCAGAACCGGAACCGGGCCATGGACGCCAGCGTGATCGTGCGCCAGTCCACTGCGTGACCGGAGCACCAGGTCAGGAACACAGCCAGTCGGCCGGCGTAGACCCGCAGCGTGTTCGGGGACCGGTCGGCCCCTTGGAGGACGGTCAGCCAGTCGGTGGCCTCGGGATGCAGTTGAAAGTCTTCGTCCAGAACGACCCACCGGACTCTCTGTCCTTGAGGAGAGATCGCTCGTTCGGCATGGAATCGGATGCTCATGACCTGACCAACGTGCCTCACGCCTATCGGATACTCGTGAGACACGAAGGTGGGACACAACGAACTTACGTCCCTAGAACCAGATCCTGCCTAGAGATAAGTCGGGTGCCGCACCGGTCGCAGGTCCATGCCCGGATGTGCAGTTGCTTGGGTCCGTCGCGACGCCCGCAGGCGGAACACACCTGGGAGGACGGGAACGCCTGGTCCACCTTGGTGAGGGTGCGGCCGTACCTGGCGGCCTTGTACTCCAGCATGTTGACGAACGTCGACCATCCCGCGTCGTGCACGGACTTGGCCAGCCGGGTACGGGCAAGACCCTTCACACTCAAGGTCTCCACGCTGACGGCTTGGTTCTCGCGTATCAGCTTGGTCGAGAGCTTGTGGTGAAAGTCCTTGCGCGCGTCGGCCACCTTGGCGTGTGCCCTGGCGACTTTGACCCGCTGCTTGTCGCGGTTGTTCGAGCCTTTGGCTTTGCGGGACAAGCGGCGCTGCTCACGGCGGAGTTTCTTCTCGGCCCTGCGCAGGAAGCGAGGGGACTTGATTCGTGACCCGTCGGCCATGACGGCGAAGTGGGTCAGGCCAAGGTCGATGCCCTGGTCTCCTTCGGTCGGGGGCAGGATCTCGGCCGCCGGGTCGCTCTCCACGAGGAAGCTCGCCCAGTACCGGCCGGACGAGTCTTTGATCACGGTCACGGTGGACGGCACGGACGGCAACACGCGGGACCAGCGGACCTGCACAGGGCCGATCTTGGGAAGATTCAGCTTCCCGTCGGCTGTGATCGACCAGCGGGCATTGGCGGTGAACCTCACGGCCTGCCGATTGTCCCGCTTCGTCTTCATGCGCGGCTCACCGATCTTCGGCCCCTTGCGAGTGCCCTTGATGCTCCCGAAGAAATTGGAGTACGCCGTATCCAGATCCCGCAGGGACTGTTGCAGCACCACAGCGGACACCTCCCCGAGCCATGCCCGCTGTGGGGTCTGCTTCGCCTCGGTGATGAACCGCTTCGACAACTCCGCCGACTTCGGATACGGCAGGCCCGCGGCGCGCGCGTCCCGCCGTGCCCGAAGGCAGTCGTTCCACACCACCCGTGCGCAGCCGAAGGCCTGGTTCAGCGCGATGCGCTGACCGGGGCCCGGCTCGATACGGAAGGCGTAACGAAGCTGCATGCTGATCACCGTACTACGGTTGGTTTATGGCTCAGTACGGAGAGATCAGAACTGGCAGACACTGTGCGTTTCTCATGCACGCGCACTTGGTTTTCGTGACGAAGTACCGGCATAACGTGTTCACCGACCGGCACCTGACGCGATGCGAGGAGATCATGCGCGACGTGTGCGCGGACTTCGAGACCAAGCTGACCGAGTTCAACGGCGAGACAAACCACGTGCATCTGCTGGTCAACTTCCCGCCCAAGGTCGCTGTCTCCAAGCTGGTCAACTCCCTCAAGGGCGTGTCCTCCCGCCGTCTTCGGCAAGAGTTCCCCGACCTGGCACAGCACTACTACCGCGCGAACAAGCTGTGGTCCGGCTCGTACTTCGCCGGGTCCGTGGGCGGAGCCCCGCTGTCGGTCGTCCGTCAGTACATAGAGCAGCAAAACCGTCCACTCTAAGGCGCACCTCAGAGCACTTCTCAGAATCGCTTCACCACCGGGCTGAAGCCCGGCGCACTGCGGTTGATCCCGGTAGCGGCCCTGGCCAGGCGAGAGTAAGTGCTCTTCCCAATGCCTAAGAGGGCGGGCGGGTTTCGGCGGCCTCACCCCCCAAGAGGGGCTCAGATGGCTACGGGGACTGCTGGAGGCCGTCTCCGTGGGGAAGCCCGGATACGCCTCCGGGGGCGCCGAGTCAAGGGGGCGAAAGGGCCCCGGGGGCTCATCGCTCCCGGGGCCGCCGTCACAGCACCCTTATCGGATCAGTGCGTGATCAGGTACCACGCTCCGCTCCCCATGAAGGTGCTCGTTCCGGCGATCCACCGGAGAAGCTTGGGGGAGATGTACAGGCGCAGCTCGAAGTGCCCGTCGATGTTGATGTCGAGCTTGCGGCGACCGTCGTCACGGTCCCTGGTGTCGGGCCTGCCGGGGGGATTGCCCCCGGTGCCACGGGAGTTGATGTCCGGCCTCACGGGAGGGTTGCTCCCGTTGTCGCCGGTGCCGACACCGCCGGGAGACGCGCTCCCGTGCCCTTCGGGCTCGCGGTGGACAGTGCTCATGGGTCTCCTAGAGGGGTTGTGTGAAGTCGGGCCTGTCGGCCGAACTCCGGTCTGACGAGGGGAAACCGGTCCGCGTCCAGCTCCGGCCAGGGAGGCGCGGACCGGGTGGTGCTGTGCGGGTAATGGGGGGTATACGCCAAGCGGATCTGCGAGTGCAACTGATGTGACCCTTAAGGTTGTTCACCCGCACGGACGGCGCTATCAGGGGGCAGGAGTACAATCGCGCCCTGACACGAGGGCCATATGGTCAGTTGATGGATGATAGCCGCCCAATACGCCACTCTTACCCACGGGTATATTGGTGTATACCAACCGAACTACCCTTAAGTAGCGGCTACTTGAGGCCTGGCCGTACGGCTGCGGTATGGCCTTTATCTCACTCTGCGATACGCCGAACATGGGCAAAGTCGCCAATCTCCGACTGCTCGGGAGAGTCTTGGCGTCAACCCCATACTTGGTCAAGAGATCTTGAAATCCATCAACACCGTGCACCCAGATCGTTTGCACCTTCACAATTTGCAAATGGAATGTGCTGGGTGCGTGTCAGTCGATGGGCCGCGCGCAGGCCTGCTCGTGACTGCCTGTAATCCGGGACTGAATAGGTGGCGGCTTACGTGAATGTGATCCGGCCGCTAATGGGGTGCCAATCGATTGCCAACGAAGGGCGCATCTTCGACCGCGCACGACTTGTCGACATACCGATTCGTCAGCCGTATCTGGAATGGACTCCGCCGCCCCTCCCTCTGGCCGGAGCTAGGGGCGGCGGGCCTCGTCAGACATGGAGACCACGCCTGAACATTTTCCTGCGAGGCTGGCAGGAGGGCCGAGATCAGCACGTGTGAATGTGCAGGCCATTCCTCCCAGTTCCGGGCCGAGGATAGTGATTCGACGTCCTTCACGGGAGCCGTACAACTCGCATGTGAGTGTTATTTCAAACACGTGTTGTGCATTCCCCACAGCTCGGGCCATAGATAGCTCCACTATGGCTGTTGCGCCGGAGCCGCCGCATCTTCTACGGCTGGGCGCCGCCTGAGGGTGCGCTGTGGGTGTGAGCTCAGAGGCGTGGAAGCGTGCCGGCTTGGACTGTTTGCACAGTCCACGGCAACCGCCCAAACCACCTCATACGGCCGTAGTGCAAACGCCAGTGGCGAATCCCGTGCCGTGACACTCCCGTCACGTTGTCGGCCCTCCCATTGGGGACACGGATGGTGACGGGCACTGGTTCATGCACCGGCCCCGGTCGGCCCACCGCCGCGACACGGGGGTCGGGCCCGGCGACGCGTGCTCGGGCGAGTGTCGGCCGTGCCCGTAGTGCGGAGTCACGCGGGCCGCGGACGGCCGGGGCTGGTCTTCGACGGGATCAGCTCGACCAGGCGATGGTTTGGCCCTGCGGGGTCACCATGACCTCGAACTGGTCCAGGTCCGGTGCGCCGTCGGAGCGCCATTGCGTCACGCGCTCCTCCACTGCGTCCCAGAGGAGGGTCGGGCCTCCTTGCCGCACCGTCCAGTCGTCTCCGTCCTTCGCGAGAGCTGCCCAGGCGCCGGCCTCGACATCGATCAGGACGTGTTCGGTCCGGCCGTTCCGGGACAGGCTGATGCGCTGGGCGCGGGGAGCGGCCAGCTGCGCGACGAACCGCGTGTTCCAGTCGTCGAGGACATCGGCACCCAGACGGGCGCGGCGTTCCTCCCCGCCGTCCAGGTTGGGCAACATGCCGAGCGGCGGCGGCAGCTGGGGGCGGGCGAGCATGAAGGAGATCTGCCCGCCGAGCAACCGGCCGCGCGCCGTGCCGTCCTCCTCGACCGTGAGACGGGCCAGTTCGGACGAGTACAGCCAGCCGCACAGGGTCGCCAGGATGACCCCGCCCGGCTTCGTCTGCTCAACCCAGGTGTGCGGCAACTTCAGCACGCCGCAGGTGGCGACCAGTCGGTCGTACGGTGCGCTGTCCTTGTGCCCGGCCAGACCGTCGCCGACGACCAGCTCGGGAAAGTATCCGCAGGCGCCGAGGGCAGTGCCGGCCCGGCGGGACACCTCCGGGTCCACCTCCACGGAGGTCACCTGTTCGTCGCAGAGCCGGTGGCAGAGCAGGCCGGTGGAGTAGCCGGTGCCGGTGCCGATCTCCAGCACCCGGTTACCGTCCTCGACCTGGAGGTCTTCCAGCATGCGTACGACGAGGTTCGGCATGGTGCTGGACGAGGTGGGGGCGCGCATGATCTCGCCGCGGATATCTCCGGGCACGATCGTGCCCGCGATCTGGGTGACCAGCGATTCGTCGACGTAACAGCGCTTCAACCAGCCGTCAGTGTCGGGCAGCACCGGTCGCCAGGCAGTTGGCGCTGAGCCCTGGACCTGCTCGAAGAATCCGCCGCGCAGGAACTCATGGCGTGGGACGGACTCAACGGCTTCTCGCCACGGCTCGGTGCGCAGTAAGCCTCCCTCGGCCAGGCGATCGGCCAGCGCTCGGCGCAGCGCGGCGGAGTGGGTCTGGGTCATCAGGGGGTCGTCCTTTCCAGCAGGTCGGCCATGGCCGCGAGCATCGGCAGGCCGGTCTCTGGCTCCAGCCAGTACCACTGCCCGGACGGGTTGCACTCCAGGAACCACCATCGGCCCTGGCGGTCGATGGCGAAGTCGAAAGCGCCGAAGACCAGCCCGAAGTGGGCGAGATAGGCGTACAGGGCCTCGGTGATGCCCGGCGGCTGTGTGGCCACGGAGTAGCGCACGTGGCTGTAGTCGGTGCGCCAATCCAGCAGGTCGGAATCGATGCGTACGGCGAACACCTGTCCGCCGATCACGGTGACCCGTACGTCCGCGGACTTCTCCACGCGCTGCTGGAACAGGTGCGCGGTGCCGGAGACCGCTTCGTCGATGTCCTCGTCCGCGACCTCGGCAACCTTCACCGTGCACGAGACGCCGTGGAGGCGGTACAGGGGCGCCGACAGCGGCTTGTAGATCACCGGGCCGTGCCGCTTGATGAAAGCCCGCGCGGCGTCCGGGGCTGAGGTGACCATCGTGGGCGGGAGACGGAACCCCACGCTCGCCGCAGTGGCCAAGCCGGACGGTTTGAACTCCGCGTCCCCGATGCAGTGCGGGTGGTTGACGTACAGGCATCCCGGCAGCGACGCCAGCACGCCGCCAAGCCCGTAGCGGGCCTGGGTGAGCGCGAATCGGGCGTTCTGGTCATCGAGGTGGGGGAAGGTGAAGCCGGAGGGCCGGCGGTAGTACAGGGACCGGACCCGGGACAGGTCGGCGGTCCGCGACGGGGTGGACAGCGTGCCCTCCACGCCGTTCGAGGTGATCACGGCCGCGACCGACAGGGCGTGGGGGAAGTCCCCCGAGTCGAACCGCACGACCGGGACGCCCCGGTCGTGCAGCTCGTTGATCACCACGTCGGCCGTGGGGTCGTCCAAGTTGGTGGCGACCAGCACCGGACCGAGATCGCTCACTGGTCGGAGTCGTTCCCCGTGTCCTGGTCACCGCCGCCGCCCCCACCGGGGCCGGCGCCGTCGGACGGGTTGCCAGTGTTGGTCGGCGGGTTCGTACCGGTGCTGGTGCCGTGTCCCGGCATCTGCAGCACTTTGCCCTGAGCGTCGAAGTAGCGGGCGGTCTGGGTGGCCGGGTCGAGCTCGGTGCGCGCGTAGCCTGGGGCGAACGCCGGATAGGGGGCCATACGCCGTAAACCCCAGGGCACCGAGGTAACGGCGCCAGACGGCAGCGGCGTCCCCGTCGGAAGCCGGTCGGAATGAGCGAACATCGTTCCTCCTTCGTCGATCGGACCATCGATCCCCTGCCGGGCTCAGCGCGCAGGCAAGAACTCCGCGCCCGGCAGGGGGCATTCGGGCCCCCGGCCGCCGACCTGTCCAGGGCTCTGGGGCCGGGCCGGGGGCTTATGGGGTGCCCGCTGTTTCGGTGTCGGGCTCGACGACGGCGTGAGGCCGTAGGCTCGCAACAGGCGTAGAGCATGCCGCCGGGCCGCTCCCGGTCTCCACCACCCGCACGAGCCTCGCCCCCTCCGCGTGGCCCGCGTGCCAGTGGCTCACGACGCCGCCACCCGCGGGCCGAGCGCCGCCAGAATGGCGGCAAGCAAGGCGTCCGGATCGGTGAGCAGCCGGTGCGGCCGCGGCGGGACCAGCCACCACAGGGCGGTCTCCCGCAGCGTGCCAGGGATGAGCACCTGGTGACCGTCGTCGAGGATCTCGATGCCGTGAACCAGCGGCAATTGCCAATTGGCGGCTGAGTCGTTGGGAATGAGCCAGTACATGCGGCGTGTGTGCTGCTCCTCGACGACAGCACCGGTGGCCTTCCCGAGCTCGTCGAGGACACGGCGGCCCCAGCTGGAGGGCATGCGCACCACGTGCCACCCGATCGCCCCGCAGTGGGCATTGCGGACGCCCGCAGTGCGCGGGATCCAGTCGAGATCGAAGGCCTGGGACTGGTTCACTGCGCGCTCTCCTGGTTGGCCTCGTCAGCGCAGGCCAGGCGGCGGACGGAGGCGGGCGGCAGGCCCGGGCGCTCCTCCAAAACCCACGCCCCCTTGGCATGCTCCTCGTCTGGGTGCGTCGAGCCGGGCTCGCGGAGGGGCGGCTCCGAGGGGATGCCGACGGCGGCGTCAGCGAGTGCGGCGCGGCGGGCGCGTTCCCGTGGGCTTCGGCGGGGCGTCGTCACGTTCGGCTCCTGTGGTCTGCATGGGACGCGGCGCCGAGCTCGACCTATGGCCGGGGGTGCGAGGACGGCGTCGCCTCATGCAGATCACGCTAAGGAGTCGCGCGATCACGGGCCAGTGACAGAGTTCCCCAGTCGATCCATCAATTGCCACTTAACTAGGACGCGTTGTCCCAGACGGGTCACAGGGTCGGGTCGACGCCGAGACGAGCCGCGAGCCCGCGGAGCGGGGTGTTGCGGCGCCGCTCTGACTCCAGCATCTCGCGCACGGTGGCCGCGGCAAGGGTCTGGTAGCGGATCCACTCCGGCTGATCCTGCTCGACCTCCAGCAGAGTCTCCAGCGCGCCGTCGCTGTCGCCGGTCTGGTACTTCGCGTGCGCCACATCGACCCGGTGGGCCGCGCTGTGTACGGGGCGGGAGATCGCGGAGACGTCCACGCGAGCAGCGAGGGCGAGGGCCTCGGCGGGTTCGTTCTCCTCCCCGGCGAGGGCGATGTTCACCTGCTGGGTCTGCACGTCTACGGGCGAGAACGCCGTGCCGTACACGCGCACGGGCCCGGACCGGACTGCCGCGCTCTCGGCCAGGTTCAGCAGCTGCTTCGCCTCATTCCGGTTCCCTCGTCTTGCGGTGGGTGTGGCGGCTGCCAGCAGCAGATTTCCGTACACCGCCAGTTGGGGCTTCGTGGCCCGCCGGAAGGAAGTCTCCAGGGCGTCCGCTTTCCGCTCGGCGACCTTCTGCGCTTGCTCCCAACGACCCTGCCGCAGTAGCACCCAGGAGAGCGTCGAGACGCCCATCCCGGCCATCAGCGGGTCGGACGCCCGCTCGGCCGCGGCGAGCTGCTTCTCGACCGCCTGGAATGCCCAAGAGGCATGCCCCGCCTGCATCGCAAGGGACGCTGCGAGCTGGTACGCGAGAGCGAGCTGCTGCCATACCCGGTCGGCCGCGCTGCCGGTGGCCTCGCGGGCGGCAGTCCGACCATCGCGCAGGATCAGCGGCAGCGTGCCAGCGAGTTGGCTGTAGCCGCCCCGCCAGTACAGGGAGGTAGCCGCGCGCACAGCAGCGGTCCACTCGTCGGGTGTTGGCGGCCCCTCCTCGATGTCGTCGGAGAGCACGCCGGGCAGCGAGTCGATGTCCTGGATCGCGTCGCGGAGGGCCAGCAGGCCACCGTCGTCAGGGAGCTGTGGTGTCACGGTGGGCTGACCCAGGAGCCGTTCGAGTTCGGTATCGAGGGCTGAGGCGAGCGCGCGCAGGGTGTTGATGCGCGCGGACTGCCGCTGTCCCTGCTCAAGCTTTCGGATCGTGTCGACATGGACGCCAGCGCGGGAGGCCAGCTCCTCTTGCGTGATGTCGCGGAACTCTCGGAGCGCGGCGAGTCGGTCGCCGATGCTGCTCGTGGACATGTGCACCCCCGCGAGAAGGTTTGCTTCCACGCTACGGCACGCGGGGAAGAGCCGTACGCGCTCGGTCACTCTGCGCCCCAGGCATGACGGAAGGCCCCCTGACCGGCCCCGTAGGCCAGACTGGGGCCTCTCGCGCACCACGTCGCCCGAGGATGTGCACCAGGGACCATGCGGCGAAGCTCATCCAGGCCGCAGCAAATACAGCCCGACCCGGAGGGGTGTGAACCCGCGGCACCGGGTCGTCAATGCTGCGGTGAGTGACTTCGGTGGGCTGCTTGGGCGTTGGTGTCTTGGTCGAGTTGTTCGATGGCCCATTGGGCCCAGTCGCGGATGGTGTGCATCTGCCGGATACCGAGTTCCAGGGCGAGCGCGCCGAAGTGGCCGGGTGCGTGCTCGGCGGTGCTTCGTAGGGCTTCGAGTTCTTGGATGCGTTGTGTGGAGAAGTCGGCTTCCCGCTGGAGTACGGCGCGTGCGTCGTCCTGGCTGACGAGGGGGATGAGGAAGGCGCGGAGGGCTGCCTCGTTGCGTCGTACGGGGGCGGGTTCGGTGTCGATGACCCAATGGGAGACGGTCGCGCGGCCGGTGTGGGTGATGGTGTAGCTCTTACTGCCGCGTGCTCCTTCGTCGGTGACTTCGATCAGTCCTTCGGCCTGGAGGCGTTTGAGTTCGGGGTAGATCTGGCTGTGCTTGGCGTTCCAGACGTGGCCGAGGGTGGCGTCGAAGCGTTTGCTGAGGCTGTAGCCGCTGGCCGGTCCGAGTGCCGATAGCACCCCAAGTACTGCGATCCGTAGGGACATGGTTAAGACGCTCCGCTCCTGACGTTCAGTCAGTACTTACATGTCAGTATTGACGTGTCGCAGTCTACATGTGAGGGTTTCTGCGTCACCTGTGCTGAACGAGAGGTGTCCCCGGGCATCCATGCCCGCAGCCGGGGCCGATCCGGCCTGCGCGGCACTGGAAGCCGACCCGAAGCGGAGCTCTGCACCTTCCATCGGAATGCGGAATCCGTAATTCAGTGACGAGTTCCAGCGAGACAGGGGGTTTGTCTGTCGTGGGGTTCTTGGATGATGTGCAGGTCAGTGGAGAAGCAAACCGGTGGCGGGGGAACGTGGCCGCCGGGTGGGAAGCCCATGTGGGTGCCAATGGCGGTTATGTCGCCGCGCTCGCACTGAAGGCCCTGATCGCCGCCTCTGGCAAGAACGGTTGGCAGCCACGCTCCCTGAGCATCCACTTCGCCGCTCCGGCGTCACCCGGCCCCCTCACGGCCGAAACCACCGTCGAGCACTCCGGGCGGCGCACCACTACCCTCACCGCGAGGCTTGTCCAGCAGGCGCAAACGGTTCTGACTGCCGCCTGCACCCTCGCACCTGGCGACGCCTTCGAGGCGGCCCCGTTCACCGAGGCCGTGATGCCCGAAGTCCCGGCCCCTGAGCAGTGTGACCTCCTACCGGTGATTGACGGGATGACACCGCCGTTCTTCGGCAACTTCATATACCGCCCCGCCTTGGGAGACCCGCCCTTCTCCGGCGCGCAGAAGTCTCAGACCGCCAGCTGGATCCGCCCCGCCATCGTCGGGGACCGACCGCCCGAACCGAGCGACGGGCCAGCGTTGCTCACGGCCCTCTCCGATGCCTGGCTGCCCGCGATGTACACCCGGTTCAGCAAGCCCGCCGCTATGGCCACCCTCAGCCTGAGTGTGTACGTCCGCACCGACCCCGGCCCGCTGGACAGTTGGCGGCTGGTGGCCGCCGACACCGCCCTGTCCGAAGCGGGACTGTGCGACCAGAACATCACCATCTGGGGTCAGGACGGCGTCCTACTGGCCCAGGCCCGGCAGCTGTGCGCTCTCATCAAGCCACGGAAGCGGGAGGCGTCGTGACAAGCCACGGCCCATGGGGTGCAACCGGGCTGTAGCCCGCAGCGGCTCGCGTTCCTCGCGCGGGTGCTCACCAGCCGGGCACGCGCCACCAACCCCGGGGGAGGCCGAGGAGCACTCTGGGAGCCGTAGCGCTGGCTCGTGCTGCCCGCGGGGCGTCCTGGATCACATAGGGGTCGTCGGTGTGGCCCCGGCCCCTGGCCGGCGTCGGCATCGTGGACCACACGGCGCTGGTAAATGCGTGGTCGACCAGGCGGAGCTGAGGCAGCATTGCGCCATGGGACAGCCTGCTGAGACCCTCCGCTTCGACCAGGTTGAGCTGCGTCGCTGGCGTATGAGCGACGTCGAGGCCCTGGACCGGGCGAAAACCGAGTCGCTCGACCACCTCCTGCCCTGGATGCCCTGGGCAGCCTGCCATGACCGGCAGCAGACCGCCGAGTTCTTGGCCCGCAGCAAGGAAGAGTGGGACTCGGGTCAGGCGTGCAGGTGCCCGAGGGGCCGACTGCCCCAGGCGAGGTGGGAATCGATGTGACCTGGCGAATTCACCGTGAGCGGCCATGGTCGCACCCTTCTCCAGTGCCGACGCGACAACGAGCCTAGGCACTGCCTGGCGGGCAAGACCGACTCCTCTGCGAGTAGGTCGTCGATCAGCCGCAGAATCGATGGAGGAGCGTCGTGGTCGTCAGCCTGTCGGTGGAAGCAACTGCATCCGCACCTGCATTGAGACTGCGACCGTGGCGAGTTGAGGATGCGGAAGCGCTCGTTGCGGCTCATCGTGATCCGCTTTTGCGCCGCTGGTTGACCACCTGTCTCGACAGCGAGGCAGCGGCTCGTCGATGGGTCGGTGATCAGCGTGAAGGGTGGGCCACGGGTACGCGGCTCAGCTTTGCCGTGCTGGCGTGTGGAAGCGGGGAGAGCGATGTCGGCCGTCCCGTCGGGAATGTCGTGATCAAGGAAGGAGCGGGGCCAACCAGAGGCTCAGCAGAGATGGGCTACTGGACATCGGCTGAAGTCAGGGGGCGAGGAATCGCTCCCCGCGCCCTTGAAGCGGTGTCCCGATGGGCCCTTGGTTCGCAGGGCGTGATGCCGGTGGCTCGCCTGGCCCTGCTTCATTCCTCAGGCAATCATGCTTCGTGCCGGGTGGCAGAGAAATGCCAGTACGTCTTTCGCTCTGTCCTTCCCGCTGAGCCCCCGAACTTCCCGACGGAGGGGCACCTGCACGTCCGGATGAGCGCGTGCTCTTGAAGGCCGGGCACGGCTACGTCACCGGCGTGCAGGGGTTCGATCGCCGTGCCGAAAGCGTTCGCGAGACGTCGACACGGCGCATTAGCGTGCCTCACCGTGAATCTCGACGATCCGAAGGACCTGGTTCGGCGCGGGTATGACGCACTTTCGCTCCGCTACGACGAGGCCTTCGGCTCTGAGTCGAAGTATCAACCGTGGATCGGCCGCTTGTGTGAGCGGCTTCGAGGCGGAAGCGAGATCTTGGATCTGGGCTGCGGCAGCGGGGTGCCCGTCGCGCGTGACCTGACGGCGGCAGGACACCGGCTCACTGGTGTCGACCTCAGCGAGGTGCAGATTCTCCGGGCTCAGCAACGTGTTCCGCAGGCCGAGTTCATCCGGGCCGACGCCACCGCTGTGGACTTCGCAGACGGATCCTTCGACGCGGTGGTGGCTCTCTATGTGCTGATCCACGTCCCGTGCGACGAACAGCTTCCGCTGCTGGAAAGGATCACCTCCTGGCTACGGCCTGGCGGCCTGTTTCTCGGCATCACCGGCGATGGTGCCTGGACCGGCGTTGACGAGAACTGGTTGGACAGCGGAGTCGCCATGTGGTGGAGCCACGCCGATGCCGCCACCAGCCGAGCCTGGATCACACAAGCCGGCCTCACGGTCGAGCAGGAAGAGTTCGTCCCCGAAGGGGATGGTGGCCACGTGCTGTTCTGGGCACGGCGCCCCTGCTTACGCGCGCTGGCCGCGTGAACCGGGAGGGTAGAGGCTCCGCCCGTCAGGACAGCAGGTGTTGCCAGTTGAGCGTGCTGAGCGGTGCACCCGGGCGGATCGCGGCGGTCGCGGCCTCGCTGCCCGCGCCGCGTAGGGTAGTCACAGCCTTCGCCACCTCGCCGTTCTGGCCTGCCGACAGCCGAGGGGTGAGCAGCGGCCAGATGTCCGAGCCGAGGTAGCCGGTCTCGTCCACCACGCGGTGACGAAGGGCCGAGCAGGTATGCGGCCGAATGCCGTGCAGCTCGGCAATCTTGGCCACCGCAGTCTTGGTGGCCGCGCCGAACACACCGTCCGCGCGGAGTGAGTTGAAGCCCCTGGCGCGCAGCAGGTGCTGGGCGGCGCGCACGCGCGGTCCGGTGTCTCCCGGTCGCAGGAGGGGCCAGACTACGGGCCCCGGGCCGTTCGAGACGCCCAGCCTGCCCGCCACCTCGTCGCGCAGCTCCGGCAACCGTCCGTAGAGCACATCGCCGGGGCACTCGGTGGAGTTGAAGTCCCGGTGACCCATGATGTTCTTGACCGGTCGCTTGTACTGCGCGACGATCCAGGCGACGAGATCGACGAGCGAGTCCCACAGCGCGTCTGGCACGTCGACGTTGGTGTAGAGGCCCTCGTTCTCGATGCCGATGACCTCGCTGTTGTGGTTCGCCACGTTGGCGCCCTGCACGTGCTGGGTGCCGCCGCGTACGACGTCCAGGCTTTGGTGCCGGCCTTCGAGGGCGTAACCGCCCCGGCTGATGGTGAACTGCTGTCCGGTGTCGGCCCAGCCGTTGGTATCCATGTGAAGGTTCTGGATGTCCCGGCAGATCTTCTTCGCGTGCTTCAGCGAATAGTCATTGCTGTTGCCGGGGTTGACCGTGTGGTGCACCACGACATAGGTGGGGACGTGATCGAGGATGACGATGTCGCTCGACGGAGGGCGCGCGCCCCACTCGGCGGTGGTGTAGATGCGCGGTTGCGGGGCGGCCTTCGTACGTGCCGCGCTCCGCGTACGGGCTGCTGTGTGCGGAGCGACGGCGCTCGCGGCGCCCGCCGTGCCCAGCCCGAGTGCACCGGCGGCGGATGCGGCGAGTCCACCGCGCAGCACGGCGCGCCGGTCGAGGTGTGGCCGTGCAGTCATGTCGGTCTCCTTCTGCAGCGTGGGGGGGAGTCGGCGACCGAGTGTCGGTAAGACAGTTGTGCCCGATGCATGGCCATGACAAGCGATGGGGTCGGATGTTCCTTGTTCTTAAACGGTGTAGTGGCGAGACCACGACAGCATGAGGTGCTGCCGGGACGAAGGACTCGTGCACCTCAGTACGAGCTGCGTGCGGGAAGGTGGCGGCTACGTCACGCCCTCACGCGGAGGAGCTGAAGGCCGACCATGACGCCCGTCAATCATCGAAATGCGTCTTGGAACCGGCGGTGGAGGTGGTGGTGCCGTATGCCTTCAGCAGAGCGTGGTCGCTGATGGCCGGGCGCCCGTCGGGCAGGACATTCAATTGCCGTGTGCGGTCATAGGCGTAAGGAATCACGACGGGCGGCTGCGCGGCCGGGCGGGCGTAGTTCAAGGCGAACGGTCTCATCACGTCTTCTCCTGCTGCCGGGAGGGGCGGCAGCCTCTGAAGTTGCCCATCGGGCAGGGGTGTCCAGCAGGGTGTGGGAGGTGGCGGCCATGCAGCCCGGTCGTCACCATGGCGGTCGGATCTCGACCACGATCGGCGAGCTGCCGACGCACGCGGCCACCGATCACGCTCGTGGTCGCAACGGCAGCCGCGGTGACATCCGGGCCCGCCGAGCCAGCAGCGACGTACGTCCCTGGCCCGGCACGCCGCCGAGGAGGCACGGCTCGCCCCGGCTAGTCGCTCTCACGAATGACGGGTGCCCCGGGTCTACGGCTGTGATCGCACCGTGTGCGGCTGCATTCCTTGGCCATCTGCGCGCACGAACCGGGCGTAGCCGACCACAGCACCGAGCCTGCCGGTAAATCTTCGATCCAGGGTGACCTGCATCAGGTCTTCACGCCGTGGTCCCGCAGCCAGTCCAGCGGGTCGATGGCCGAGCCGTATTTCGGGGTGGTGCGCACCTCGAAGTGCAGGTGAGGGCCGGTGACATTGCCGGTGGAGCCGGAGCGTGCGATGCGGTCGCCCTTGCCTACCGTGGTGCCCGATGACACATCGATCTGTGACAGATGCGCGTAGTGCGTGTACTCGCCGTCGTCGTGCCGGATGACGACCTCGTAGCCGAACGCGTCGTCCCGGCCCGTCGAGACCACGGTGCCGCCGGTGGCGGCCCTTACGGTGGTGCCGACCGGTACGGCGAAGTCCTGGCCGGTGTGGCCGTTGGACCAGAGGTCGCCGCTGTCTTCGAAGCCGGCGGTCAGGATGCCGCCGCTGACCGGGAGGACGGCGGTCGGGGCCGTCTCCTTCTTGTCCGAGCTGTACGAGGCTTGGGTGGCCGTCGTGGTGCTGGTGCTGGTCCCGGTGGGGCTGGTGTCGGTGGGGCCGTCGAGCGACAGTTTCTGTCCGATCGAGAGGAGGTCTGGGTCATCGCCTATGACGGACTTGTTGTCCTCGTACAGCTGCTGCCAGCCGCCCTCGATGCCTCGTTCCTCCGCGATGGTGGACAGGGTGTCGCCGGAGGCGACGGTGTAGGTGCCGCTGCCTCCGTCCAGGGCGTTGGCGGTACCGGCTCCGACAACCGGCAAGGCGAGGGTGGCGCCGGCGGCAGAGACGCGGCTGATGAGGCGCCGCGGGGTGCTCTGTGGGCGTGGGGCGCGGTGTCGTCCAACTGCAGACGTCATGGTGGCTCCGTACTCCGGACGCCTACGAGGTGAGCTGTCGGGTTCGGGCTGGAGGTTCGCCCGGCCGTGGGCTGTCACGGCTTCACCCCTAGCCGTCCGGTACGTACTCTCCGTACGGCGCGAGTGGGTCCCCCGCTCCTGCCCGGCGGTGTGGGGGTGACATGCTGCCGCGCGCCGGGGGCAGGATTCGGCGGTCCGGCCACGCGGTGTTCGTATTCGAACGCCGAGCACGTTAGAGGGGCCTTGGGGTCGAACACAAGCCTTTACAGGCGGATGCGCGATCAACTTGCTTTGGCGCGGTGGGAGTTCGGGATAGGTACGCACGATATCCCCGGCAAAGGGGGATGCCGGCGCAACGCGTTGGTTCGTTCATGCGGCCGGCTTCTCTCGTGAGGCGTCTGGTCGAACTGCGTCAGCATGTCGGTGTGAACAGCATCGCTATTCGTCCCGCCCTGCCCGATGATCTGGTCACTGTTGCTGAGCTTCGGTGGCAGTGGTTACTGGAGAAGGGAGAGACCCCGGTCACCTCGCGCGACGATTTCGTCGATCATTTCGTGACGTGGGCCCAGGAGGAGGCGTCCTCTCACCACTGCATGGTTATGGTCCGCGACGACGTGGTCATTGGCATGGCGTGGCTGGCGGTCACGCAGCGCGTGCCGAGCCCGCGTGCCCTCGAACGGTCATCGGGCGACCTGCAGTGTGTGTACGTGGTGCCGGAGGAGAGAGATACCGGCCTGGGTGGTCGGCTCATTGATGCGGTCTTGGCGCTCGCGCATGAACGTGGGCTTGAGCGTGTGACGGTTCACTCCAGCTCCCGGGCGATCTCGGCGTACTCCCGTCACGGCTTCGCCGTGTCCCCTCGACTGCTCCAGGCCGACGTTGCGCGCTCGAGCTCATGAGTGAACAGCTCTGCTGGGGCGCCGGGCGTTTGCTGTTCTGCGGCGGAGGCCGCCCCCCCCGGCATACTGATCCGCATGTCGTACGAGGAGCCCAATCCCCTGCGCCGGCTCTCCCTTGATGAGCTGCGCCTGCGTACCAGCATGAAGTGGCGGGCCTACCCGCCGGACGTGCTGCCGTTGTGGGTGGCGGAGATGGACGTACCGCTCGCCGAGCCCGTGGCGCGGGCGGTCTGCGAGGCGGTGGAGCTGGGGGACACGGGATACCCGACCGGGACGGAGTACGCCGAGGCGCTGGACGACTTCGCGCGGAAGCGGTGGGGCTGGGACGGCGTGGCGGTGGAGCGTACGGCGATCGTGCCGGACGTGATGCTGGGCATCGTCGAGGCGCTGAAGCTGATCACCGGGCCGGGGGACGCGGTCGTGGTCAACTCCCCGGTGTATCCGCCGTTCTACGCCTTCGTGGAGCACATGGACCGGCGCGTCGTCGAGGCGCCGCTGGGCGCGGGGCACCGGATCGACCTGGACGCCCTGGAGTCCGCGTTCCGGCAGGCCGTGGCGGGCGGTGGCCGCGCCGCGTATCTGCTGTGCAGCCCGCACAATCCGACCGGGACCGTGCACACCAGGGAGGAACTGGCCGCTGTGGCGGAGCTGGCCGGCAGGCACGGGCTGAGGGTGGTCGCCGACGAGATCCACGCGCCCCTTGTGCTGCCCGGCGCGGAGTTCGTGCCCTATCTGTCGGTGCCGGGGGCGGAGAACGCGTTCTCGCTGATGTCGGCGTCCAAGGGATGGAACCTGGCCGGTCTGAAGGCCGCACTGGCGGTGGCCGGGAGCACCGCGGCGACCGATCTGGCGCGGATGCCGGAGGAGGTGAGCCATGGGCCCAGCCACGTGGGCATCATCGCTCATACCGTCGCCTTGCGACACGGTGGTGGCTGGCTCGACGCGCTCCTGGTCGGCCTGGACGAGAACCGGCGACTGCTCGCCGAGCTGCTGGCGAGCCGGCTGCCCGGCGTACGGTACGAGCAGCCGCAGGGCACCTGCTTGGCATGGCTGGACTGCCGGGCGCTCGGCCTGGGGGACGACCCCGCCGCCGTCTTCCTGGACCGCGGCCGCGTCGCCCTCAGCAGCGGTACGGCCTTCGGCACCGGCGGCGCCGGGCACGTGCGGCTGAATCTGGGCGCCTCGCCCGAGGTGATCATCGAAGCCGTGCGCCGGATGGCCGGGGCCCTCGGCTGAGTATCAACGGGTTCGGCCGGTGGCTGCCCCCGCCCCCGTCAGGCGTACGCACGGAGCTCGAAGGCCTGGTGCACCGACTCAGCCGGACCTCGGGCATTGCGCTGCTCCACGGCGACCCGTGCCCGGGAAACGACCTGCACACCGTCGGCGGACTCCGCTTCATCGACTTCGAACAGGCGTCGTTGGGCAGCGGGTTGACCGAGCTCGCCTATCTGCGCATGGGCTTCCCCACCTGCTGGTGCGTGACGGCGCCGCGGTCGGCCGCCCTCGAGGAGGCCGAGGCCGCCTACCGCGCCACCTGGCACGCCTCGACCGGCGCGGGGCACGGCGCGGATCTTGACGCAAGCCTCGACGACGCTTGCGCAGGCTGGCTGCTACGAGGCGACGCACTCGTCGAACGCGCCCACAGGGGAACCGGAGATCACCTGGCCCGGCTCAGGCACGAGGACTGGATGTGCGGTACCGCGACCGCCCGTCAGAGGCTCGCCCACCGGCTGGGCGTCGTCGCAGGGTTCGCTGCGGGCAACGGACAGCTCGCCGGGTTGAGTGCCCTCTGCGCCGGCATACGGCTCCGCATGTCGGCTCGTTGGCCCGAACTGCAGCCTCTTCCGTCACGGCGCCCGTAGGGACCGAGCGCGCAGACGGAGCGGATGGGCGAATGGAGGAGGCCGGCCGGTGAACGGGTCAGCGCAGGAGCTTCCGCGGATCCGAGCGGAAGGTGGTGACCAGGGCCAGGCACAGGAGGGCGATGCCGATGCGGCCGGAGGCCTGGAGGAGGGGGCCGCGCAGGAGGATGAAGGCGTAGCCCGCGATCAGGGGGATGACGATGGCCGGGACGTTGCCCGGGCGCGGGTCGTCCACCGTGCGGAGCGTGTACCGGCGATCGGCGCGGGCGGAGAGATAGCCCAGGCCCAGGAAGCCGCCCGTCATGCCCAGCGGGCCGAAGTCCAGCCAGAGTTCGGCCCAGAGAGGGGAGGAGAGGTTGGTGTTGCTCATGCCCATCCACTGCCCCACCCGCACGCCCGAGTCCAGCGGCTTGCCGTGCCACACCGAGCGCGGCACGTAGAAGAACGCCGAGGCGGCCAGCTGGCGCCCGTACGCGTGGCCCGCACCGGAGTCGACGAACGTGATGGTGTTGGCGAACATGCCGATCTGGTCGTAGTCCTTGCGCACCAGCGGGTCGAAGACGGACGTGGACTCGAGCTGCCGGTGTCCGCTCTCGTCGTAGCGGAAGCGGTCCATGAAGGGGAAGAGGAGCAGGGCCGCGACGACGCCGGTGCACAGCGCGGCCCGGTACATCACCGGGCTCTTCGGAAACGCTGTGAAGAGCAGGGCGAACATCACGGTCAGGAACCAGTAACGCGGGTTGGAGACCGGGTTGTTGACCAGGGCGTTCACCCCGAGCAGGCCCGTCCACATCAGGATCACCGACGGGCGCCGCCGGGCGAAGCGGGAGGTGACCAGCCAGCGGGTGAGGAAGAGGAACGCCAGCAACGCCGGTACGGTCCCGAAGCCGCGCAGGAAGGCCGATCCGACGTGGGACTCGCCACCCCCGCTCACTCCGCTGGCCTGGATGCCCTCGCTGATCTCCTGGCGGCTGCTGAAGAAGACCGCCGGACCGCCCAGTTCGACCACGAACAGTGCGCTGGCCAGGTAGGCGAAGGCGACCAGCAGATAGAGCCTCCGGCGGCTGACGGACGCCGTACGGCGCGATCTGCGCGGGCGGAGCACCGGCCGGTGGCGGGCCAGCAGCACCCCCACGTCGTAGGCCACGCAGCCGCACAAGGCCAGGGCGATCGCCAGCACCAGATCGGAGCGGGTGCCGATCACGGGCGTGGGCGTCTGGCCCAGGACCCCCTGCGCCAGCGGGGCGACGCCCATCGCGACATAGCCGAAGAGCCAGAAGGACCCCTGGACCAGGCGGCGGCGCGCGGTGAGCGTCATCGCCGCGAGCCGGGCCCCGGCGTAGCCGGTGAGGACGAGTTGCAGCCAGTACGCCTCGTCGCGGACCCCTGGGCCGGGCTGTACGGCCACCAGTACCGGAAGGAAGAACACCAGGCCGAGCGCCAGCGGTACGGCCAGGGCGCGGGACAGTACGGCCCGTGGGGAGACCGGGGGAACGTTCACGACAGGAACGTCCACCGCAGCAACGTCCATACCAGGGAAGGCAGAAGGAGAGACAGAAGCGGAGGTAGAAGGGGAAACGGAAGGGGAGTCTTCGGTGGGCGCGGGGGCTTGGGCCGGACGCGCGCCCGGCGCGTCCGGAGTGGTCGTTACGTCGGCTGCCATCGCCCCCGCCTCACCCCCGGGCCCGAGGTCACGAGCCGTACGCCGCGCGCCCCCACATCCCCGCGAGCAGTCTAAGGACGCGGGCTCCCAAGGAACGGCATATCGGGAGATCCTGCCGCGCCGCCCACCCCCCGCCGTTACGCTGACCCAGCGATGCTGGGGAGCATCGGGGGGAGGACGTTTCCGTGAAGGTTCTGCATGTCGTCACATTGCACACACCGACCAACGACTTCGGCGGGCCCACGCGCGTGGCCCTGAATCTCTCCACGGGTCTGCGGTCCCGTGGCGTGGACGCGCGGATCGCCGCACTGGGCGATGGATTCGACGGTCCGCTGCCGACGTCGGTCGAAGGCGTACCGGCCTTTCTGTTCCAGGCGCGGCACGTGCTGCCGCGGTTCGAGGTCAGCGGCATCACCTCACCGGCCCTGCTCACCCGGGCCCGGCGGCTGGTGAAGGCGGCCGACGTCGTACACGTCCACCTCATGCGCGACTTGATCACCCTGCCCTTCGCCTTGATCGCCCTGCAGTGCGGGCGGCCGCTGGTCCTCCAGACGCACGGGATGATCGATCCGACCGAGAAGCGGGTCGCGAAGCTGGTCGACGTGCTCGGGCTGCGGCGCGTGCTGCGCAGCGCCGATGCGATCCTGCACCTCACCGAGACGGAGCGGGAGGACGTCGAGGCGGTCATCGCCCCGGCGCGGCTGCGGCGCACGCACCGGCTGGTGAACGGGGTGCAGCTGCAGGAGCGCAGGCCCCCGCGCGACGCCGGGTGCCCGCCGACGGTCCTCTACTGCGCCCGCGTGCAGGCCCGCAAGCGGCCCGAGGACTTCATCTCGGCAATCCCCACCGTGCTCGCCAAGTACCCCGACGCCCGCTTCGTCCTCGCCGGCCCGGACACGGGCGCTCTGGCGGGGGAGATGCTGGAGCTCGCTCGCAGCCGCCACGTTGCGCACGCGGTCCAGTACGTGGGGGCGCTCGGCCACGCCGAGGTGCTGGAGCAGCTGCGCCGCTCGGACGTCTACGTGCTGCCGTCCGTCGTCGAGCCGTTCGCCGTGTCCGTGCTGGAGGCGATGTCCGTCGGCCTCCCCGTCGTCGTCACGAAGACCGGAGGGCTGTCCGCGGACGTCGAGGCGGCGGGCGCCGGACGGGTCGTGGACAGCAGCCCGGACCGGGACAACGGTCCGCTCGTCGGCCAGGCGATCCTGGAGCTGCTGGACCCGGCCGCAAACAAGCAGACTTCAGAGGCCGCTTGGCAGTTGATCCGGGAACAGTTCTCGATCGAGCGGGTCGTCGACACCCTCCAGGACGTGTACGGGGGCGTCACCAGGCCGTGGTGACGCCCCCGTACACGTGGTAGTGGAGCGTACGGCTACGGTGCGGACCGAAGTTCCGCGATCTTGAAGAAGCCGGTCGACGTGCCCGGGGACGGGCTGGTCATGTCGAGGCGGAGGCTGCTGGTGGTGACCTCGTCGAAGGTGATGGTGGTGGCGGCGTTCGACTCGGTCGCCCAGTCGACGGCCAGCCCGGTGACGGGGACGTACTCCCTGCCGTTCCAGTAGCTGACCTCGATCGACTTCGGCAGCGTGAGGGCATCACCGGTGGTGAAATGGGCGACCAGGCCGGTGGACTTCTGCGCGGTGGGCCGGTTCAGCGACACCCAGTCGCTCGCGTGGGAGAGGCTGGCCGCCTTGAGGTGCATGGTCGCGCCCTTGGCGTAGTAGTTGGACCAGCCGGTCGACGGGTCGCCGTCCAGCATCGCGGACGGAAGGGTGGTGTTGGTGCCGGAGAAGCTCGCGTCGGCGGGTGGCCGCTCGGAGGCCGGGCCGAGCGTTGCCGTGACCTTGGTCCCGGCCGTCACGACGGCGAGGACCTTGCCGTTGTACGCGCGGCGGACCGGCGAGGTGAAGTTCTCCGCGTCTTCCTCGCGCCCGTTGTCGGTGCCGACCACGCGACCGCCGGTGGCACGGAAGGTGATCTGGTTGTCGGCGCTCGGCACCAGCACGCCCGTGCTGTCGACGACCTCGGCCGTCACGAACGACAGCGACTTCCCCTTCTCCACGCGGAGTTTGACGCCGGCCGGTGCTCCGGCGGTCCTGACCGTGTCACGCGCGACCGGTTCGCCGTCCTTGTAGGCCACGGCGGTGAGTTTGCCGGGGGCGAAGGGGACGGTCCAGGTCAGGCGCAGGTGACCGGTGCTGCCGTTCGGGCTCGTATAGCTGCCGGAGGGGAAGGACTTGTCGTCATCGGTCGGCTCGGTGGTCTCCAGGTACGGCTTGCCGTACGTCGTCGTCTTGCGGTCGAAGGAGCGCACCCCGAGCGACTTGCTGCCCAGGAACAGCTCGACCTTCTCGGCATTGCTGTACGCCCATACCTGCACGGGCTCGCCGGGCCGGTGGTCGGTCCAGTTCATCGGAACCAGGTGGACCATCGGCTTGGTGGTCCACTGGCTCTGGAAGAGGTAGTACTGGTCCTTCTCGAAACCGGCCGTGTCCACCGCCCCGAAGTACGACGACCGGACCGGGTAGATCCCGTGGTACGGGGTGGGCTCGCCGATGTAGTCCTGGCCTGACCAGAGGAACTGCCCGGCGAGGTACTTGCGGTCGCGGTCCTTCTTCAGTGCGTGTTCGCCGCTGGAGCCCCAGGAGACGATGTTGTTGTCGTAGGAGGAGCCGCCGCGCTTGCCCGGGGTGTAGTTCTGGCTGGCGTTCAGCTGCTGCGGGTCCTGGTAGAAGCCGCGGCTCGAGGTCTCGGAGGAGGACTCCGACTCCACGAAGAACTTGTCGGGGTACTTGGCGTGCAGGCCGTCGATGGAACCCGCCGAGTTGTAGTTCAGGCCGAGCCCGTCCAGCATCCGCAGGATCTGGTCCTGGGCGGAACCGTCGGCCGGGACCTTGGTGTAGTGGTGCGAGCCGAGGACGACCGGACGGGTCGTGTCGATCGACTTGATGTCGTCGATCAGCCGCCTGGCGATCGGCACGCCGGTCGACACCGAGGTGGCGTCGGGGATCTCGTTGCCGATGGACCACATGATCACGGCGGGGGAGTTCTTGGCGGCGTGCACCATCTCCTTGATGTCGGCGTCGCTGTGCTGGTCGAAGAAGCGCCCGTAGTCGTAGGTCTTCTTCGGTTTCCGCCAGGTGTCGAAGGCCTCGACCATGAGCAGCAGGCCGAGCCTGTCGCAGGCCTCGACGAACTCGGGGGCGGGCGGATTGTGGGAGGTCCGCACCGCGTTCACGCCCATGCTCTTCATCGTCGAAAGCTGCTGGTGGATGGCGTCCTCGTGGATGGCGGCGCCCAGCGGTCCCAGCGTGGAGTGCAGGTTGACGCCCTGAAGCTTCATAGAGCGGCCGTTGAGGGTGAAGCCCTCGTCCGGATCGAGGTCGAACCAGCGGATGCCGAAGTCGGTCTTCACCCTGTCGACCACCCGGTCGCCCACCATGACGGACGTCTCCAGCGTGTAGAGATACGGCCTCGTGGTGGTCCACAGGACCGGGTCGTCGACGCGGACGTCGGTGTCGGCGCCCTGGCCGGTCGCGACGACATCCCCCGAAGCGTCCCGCACCTTCGTGGTCACCGTACCGTCGCCGACGACGTCGGTCGTGACGTGGACCTTGGCGTAGCCCTTCCGGTACGTGTCGGCCAGGTCCGGCGTGGTCACGAAGACGCCGTGCCGGGCGACGTGTACGGGCTCGGTGACGACGAGGTGCACCTTGCGGTAGATGCCGCTGCCCGCGTACCACCGGCTGCTGGGTGACTGGTGGACGACCTTCACGGCGACGACGTTCGGGGTGCGGCCGTCGGTGTGGGCGAGGTCGGTGATGTCGACGTTGAAGCCCGTGTAGCCGTTCGGATGCTGGGCGGCGAGCTTGCCGTTGACGTAGACGGACGAGTCCATGTACACGCCGTCGAACTCCAGCGAGATCCGCTTGCCGGTCAGCGATGCCGGCAGCGTGAACGTCTTGCGGTACCAGCCGAGTCCGGCCTGGTAGTACCCCTCTCCTGGGTTTGTCCCCGTCGGTGTCGGATCGCGCTCGATGCTCCAGTCGTGCGGCACCGAAAGCCGCCGCCAGGACGAGTCGTCGTACGAGGGCTGCTCGGCGTTCGCGTACGCGCCCGTGGGGTCGCTGATCCCGGCCGGATTGACCAGGGCGAACTTCCAATCCTGAGTGAAATCCTGGCTGCGCGGGGCCGCAGGTGGGGCGGCGGTGGCGCCCTGGACCGGCGCGAGGACCACGCCCAGGATGAGCATCATCAGGAGGGATATCAGCCTGACTCGACGCATGCGGGCGGTCTCCTCAGTGGGCGGGGATGGCGATGCTGTCGCGCAGCCGGATGTCGCGTGAGCTGCTGCCGAGCAAGATCGGGTACCTGCCGCCGGCGACCTTCCAGCGGTGCGAGGTCACATCCCAGTAGCTGAACGAGCGCTGGGTGAGCCTGAACGAGACGTGCCGCGTCTGGCCGGGCGCCACCCGTACTTTCTGGATGCCCTTGAGCTGCTGTGGCGGGATGGGGACCGGGGTGGCGGCTGGCGCCCCCACGTACAGCTGCACGGTCTCGCTCCCGGACCGGCGCCCGGTGTTGGTGATGTCCGACTCGACGACGACCTGGCCGGCGTCGCCCGAGGTGATGTTCAGGTTCTTGTACGTGTACGTGGTGTACGCCAGCCCGTGGCCGAACGGGAAGAGCGGCTCGATCCGGTTCTGGTCGTAGTGCCGGTACCCGACGAAGACGCCCTCGGAGTACTCCGCCGTGTAGTGGCCGTCGGGACCCTTGACCCCGGGGTACTGCTCAGGGGTGTTGGTCGGCAGGTCCGCGGCGCGCTTCGGGAACGTCATCGGCAGCTTCCCCGACGGGTTGACGTCTCCGAAGAGGACTCCGGCGACGGCGTTGCCGTCCTCCTCGCCGGGGTACCAGGCCTGCAGCACCGCGGGCACGTCCTCCAGCCACGGCATCAACACCGGGCCGCCGCTCTTGAGCACTACGATCGTCTTCCGGTTCGCCGCCGACACCGCCTCGACCAGGGCGTCCTGGTTGCCGCCCAGCGCCATCGTGGTGCGCTCGTGGCTCTCGCCCTCACCGGAGATCTCACCGACCATCACGATCGCGACGTCCGCTGCTTTCGCGGCCTCGGCGGCCGCCGCGGTGTCCTTGCCGTCGGTGTAGCTGACCGTGACATCGGCACCGGCGCGCTTCTGCAGCCCGTCCTGCGGCGTGACGGTATAGAGCGGCCGGACCTTGGAGCTGCCGGTGCCGCCGGTCACCGCCGCACCGGCGTAGGGGCCGATCAGCGCGATCGACTTCAACTGCTTCGCGTCCAGCGGCAATACGGAGTCGGAGTTCTTGAGCAGCACCATGCCCTGCTGGGCGAGGTACCGGGACTCTGTGCCGTGCTTCTGCGCGGGGATCGGGGTCTTCGTCGGTTCCCGGTCGAAGAGGCCGTACTCGATCATCTTGGCGAACCGGCGCACCAGCTTGTCGTCGATCGTCGCCATCGACACGTCGCCGTCGAGGACCGCCTGCTTCAGCGCGCTGCCGAAGTACTTCCCGGTCGGCAGCTCCAGATCGAGCCCGGCGTTGGCCGAAGCCACGGTGGAGTGCACCGCGCCGTAGTCAGGGGTGTAGAAGCCGTCCCATTTCCAGTCCTTCTTGGCGACGTCGAGGACGGCCGGGTTCTCGCACGCGAAGACCCCGTTGATCCGCGGGTACGAGCACATCGCCGAGGCGACCTTGCCCTCCTTGACCGCGGCCTCGTACGGCGGCAGATAGATCTCACGGAGGGTTCGCTCGTCGATCAGCTCGTTGACGTGGAACCGGTCGATCTCCTGGTTGTTCGCCACGTAGTGCTTCACGTTCGCCGGCACGCCGTGCTTCTGCGTCCCCTGAATGTTGGCGGCGGCGATCTTGCCGGCCAGGTACGGATCTTCGCCGTAACTCTCGAAGTTCCGCCCGCCGTACGGGGTGCGGTGAATGTTGACCGTCGGGCCCTGCATGAAGTTCCGGCCGACGTGCAACGTCTCCTTGCCGGCCAGCGAGCCGTACCGCTCGGCCATCGTGACGTCGAACGAGGCCGCGAGCGCGACCGGCGCGGGCAGTGCGGTGGCGAACGGCTGGTTCTCCGGCCTGCGGCTGCCGCCGGTGCTCACCCCGGCCGGACCGTTGGTGGGGAGGAAGGCGGGGATGCCGAGCCGCGGGATGGCGGGGACGTGCCGGTAGATGTCCTTCTCGTCGTCACGGATCCCGTGCAGCTGGCTGATCTTCTCGTCCAGCGTCATCTGGGCGACGATCGCCTTGGCGCGGTCGACTGGACCGGGCGGTGCGGCGGGCGTGGCGCCCGCCGGGCTGACCAGGGCGGCTGCCGCGAGCGCAGCGGCAACGGCCGCGGCGATGACGGAGATATGACGTGTGCTCACCGTGGGCCCCCGAGTGATATCCGGTCGAGATCGGGCGTGGACTCCTGGTCGTTGTAGATCTTGATGGTGTTGGCACCCGCCTGGAGTGTTACGGGGACCGTGACCGTCTGAGGGTCGCTGTTGCCGACGCCGCTCACCTTCACCTCGACCGGCGTACCTCCGTTGACCGCCACGAAGAACGAGCGGTCGCCGTTGACGGTGTAGTCGAGGAACAGCTGGTGGGTGCCGGCGCTGTCCACGGCCACCTGCTCGAAGAGCACAGAGGCGCCCGGGCTGCCACCGATGTTGCGCACCTTCTGGCCGCCGGAACAGCGCCCACAGTTGGTGATGCCGGCGCTGCCGATCCGGTTCTGCGAGTCCTCGGCCTCCCGCATGAACACCCGGTCCGCCGGGCGCAGTCGCACCCGCAGCTCCTTCGAGACCTTGCTCGGCCGGCCGAGCGTCTCGAACGACGCCGTGACGGGTATGTCGGCCGAGCCGACATCCTGGCCGGGCGGCGAGGTGACGGTCCATGAGCCGTCCAGCGTCTGCCCGAGCCGCATCGAGGCCGCCGTCGCGGCGTCGCCTTCGACCGTCCAGCCGTCGGGCACCACCGGGGCCAGCCGGACCTTGTCGATCGCATCGTCGGCGTCGAGCCGCAGCTTCGCCGACACCTTGAACGACCGCTGCCCGGGGCCGACCCATTGAATGCCGCTGGGCTCGACGATCATGGTCGTCTTCGGGACGTACGATGCCGGTGGCGGCGGTCCGACCGCGACGCGGTCCACTCCCGGCCCCCGGGCCGCCGTGCTGAACAGCGTGACCGTGTTGGCGCCGGCGCGCAGCGGTACGGAGACCGCCGTGGGGGACGGCACGTCCGGGTGGTCCGCGACAACCGGTACGTCGATGGCCGGGGCGCCGTTGACACTCACCGAGAGCGAGGTCGGCTCAGCCGCGGTGAGGTCCAGCTGGAGCCGGTGGTCACCGGACTCCGCGACCGTGACGTCGGGGAACGTGACCGCGTTGCGCGTCCCGCCACCGAGCCCGGTGACTTTGGACGATCCGGAGCAGGCCCGGCATCGTTGCGGACGGGCCGTGCCCTCCCGGTCGTTGCGCGGCGACTCCGCCTCCAGCGGCAGCGCGGGCCCGGAGGCCTCGGGGTAGCCGTGCGCCACCTTGATCTCGTCGATCCTGAGCTTGCGGAAGTGCTCCGGTGCCTGCGGACCGCCCCAGGTGTTCAGGACCTCGAGCTTGATGTAGCGGGCGTGCTGCTCGCCGATGTCGAGGTACTGCGCACCGCGTGCGCTTCGCATCGCGCCGGTGCGCACCGGCTGTCCCCACCGCTCGCCGTCGTCGCTCACGTAGACCCGGTAGTCCTTGATCCGCGCCGAGTCCTCCGGCCGGCCGAAGGACTCCCGGGCGTGCGTCGGTGACCACTCCCGCTGGTTCACCGCCAGATACGCCGCCTTCCGGCGCTTTCCGAGGTCCAGCGTCACCGACACCGGCAGCTGCGCGTCGCTGTCCCAGTAGTTCTTGAAGCTTCCGTCGACCAGGTTGCCGGCCGGGTGGCCGTCGAGGGAGGAGGACGCGGAGGCCTTGAGGACGGACGGGGCGTAGAAGCCCTGTTGACCGGTCGTATGGACCCGGAACACCGTGTCGTAGGCGTCCCAGTCGTCGATGCCGAGGATCGTCAGATGGCCGCCGGACTGGTGGAAGCGCATCCGTTCGCCGGTCCGCAGATTGGTCACCCGGGTCACCTGATAGCCGTTGTCGCGCAGCCGGACCATGTCGGTCCGCGGCCTGGTCAGCACATGGACGTACTGGGTTCTGGCGCCGGGTTCGACGGTGACGGCCCCGTGGGCGCCGTCGTTCCAGAAGCCGGGCTGCATACCGCCGTACATGTAGCCGCCACCCTCGGTGCCGAACAGCGAGGACCGGATCGGCGGGACCCATGCGGCCATGAAGTCGTTGAACCGCTCCTGGTTCGGCGGGAACTTGCCGTTCACCATCGGGGTCTCGGCCATCAGCGACTTCATCGACGAGCCCGCGTTGGCGATATGGCGACCGGTGCTGAGCCGGAAGTCGACCGGGTGGTCGCTGCCGTCGTACCACCAGGCGCCGCTGCTCGGCAGTTTGTAGTCGGCCTCGGTGAGCCGGGGCATCGGCGTGAAGGCGGCCTGCGGGTAGTCGTACGCCGGCGTCATGCCGGTCTTCTGCTCGTTGCTGACCGTGTCCATGATCGGGGTGTCCTCGTTGTTGTTGCTCAACAACCAGGACGGCCGCTTCTCCCGGATCTGCTCGTAGAGGCGGTTCCGCTCCCAGTACGCGTTGTCGTTGTCGATCCAGAACCCCGCCAGGTCGGGATAGTTGTCCATCACCTCGAAGAACAGGTCGTAGCTGTACATGCCGAAGCCGTCCCGGGTGGTCAGGTCGACCTGCCGGCCCTTGTAGGCGGAGTAGGCAGCCGAGTCGAGGGTCTCGACGCCCTGCTCCTTGTGCCACTGCGGGTCATCGGTCATGTACAGGATGATCCGGACGTCCTTCGCCTTGCCGGCCTTCACCAGCTCGCCGAGGATGTCGCGTTCCGTGGCACAGCTGCCCGGGATCTTCGAAGGCCACGGGCGCGCATAGCCCAGCCTGCTGTGGAAGGTGGCCAGCACGATGTACGACGCTCCGAGCTTGCGCGCCTCGTCGACCCAGTAGTCGGGGGTCCAGCCGCCCGCGGTGACGTCGCGTTCCCACTCCGCGCAGTCGAGATGACGCGGTGCGGTGAACATGCCCCAGTGCAGGAACAGGCCGGCGGTGGAGTCGCGCAGCCACTGCTGCCGCGGATGCTCGACCTCAGCGGCGGCGGGGGGAGCGCCGGTCAGACTTGCCGTCAGGGCGAGGACCAGGGCGGCCCAGAGGAGGCGCCACCTGGTCCGGGCCGACGGTGAGCGCGGTGCTCGAGGTGGGGTGCGGCGCAGCGGTCGAAGTCCCATGGCCGTCGCTCTCTCGTGGGCTGACAGGGCGGATGGTGCCGAGAACGCCTCGTTGAGAGGTCCGATGATTACAACGGCCGTGGTCACGGTCAAGACATCGCGCACATGCAACTGCCCATGGGCTCAACCGGCCACGGGCCTCGCGGGAATGAGCCATCGGATGATTCTGCCCGGCCGCCTGCGGCAGGCGGGCTCACCTCCCGCGGCCGCACCGCGAGCGGGATCCTGCTTCCGCGACAATCTGCCCAGTTGCCGCCTGGCCTAGACTGCGGGGTTCCGCCAGATTCAGCAGTACGTCTACTGCGCCACCGGCAATCTGGTCCACCGGCCGGAACACCACGCGGGCTGAAAGCCAACTTCCTGACAACCGTTGCCTCTTAGCGAAGTCCATACGCCTCGCGCGTTGCGAAAGGTGATCAACCTTGGAAGGCTGATCTTGCACTTATGACCCGTCGGCGCTTAGGCCGTACGACCCTCCCGGGCATGCGTACTCAGGCCGTACGCGATGCGGGCAGCAGGCGATCAGGTTCAGTGACAGGAAGCGGCCCGCGGTCATCCACCAGCCGCCCACGACATCCTCACCGGCCGCCAGGGCGCGGGTGTTCTCCTGGAGCGGAGCGCTGGGCGCGTATGTTCCGGAGAAGAGCTCGGCGTGCTTCTTCAGCTGCTCGGCGTACCAGTCCGCGGCTTCCTTCGGCTCGGCGAACGTCGCCTCAATACGGGACGCCGGCTTCAGCAGCCAGTCGGCGCACTCCAGGGGCATCACCTGTGCCGAGCGGAACTCGGGGTGGCCCGGGCGCCGATGAGCGTCGCCCGGCTTCACCAGGACATCGCCGTGGCCGAGCCAGCTCCAGGACAGCTACGTGGAGTTGTTCCGGTCGACTGGCCTGTTCCGCGTGTACTCGCCCACGCTGGTGCCCGGGCTGCTGCAGACCGAGGGGTACGCGCGGGCCGTGCTCGGCACGAACGCCCGTCTTCTCGATGTGCCGGACGACTCCGACGAGGCTGCGGCGGCGCGGCTGGAACGCTCGCTGATCAACCACGAACCGGGCCATCGCTTCGTGCTGCTGATCGAAGAGGGCGTTCTCTACTACCAGTTGGGGGACCCGGACGCGATGGCTGCGCAGCTGGGCTACCTGCTCACCGCGGGCGCGTTGCCGTCGGTGTCGCTCGGCGTCATCCCCCATGGCGACCCGTGAACGGGCCCTGTGGCCACAGGAAGTGTTCAACGTCTACGACGACACCCTCGTGTCGGTCGAGCTGCTGTCGGCGCAGGTGAACATCACGCAGCCCAGCGAAATCGCCCTCTATCTGAAGGCGTTCGAGCAGCTGCGGAGCATGGCCGTGTACGGGGCGGAGGCGCGGGCGCTGATCGTGAAGGCGATCGACGCTCTGCACTGACCCCGAACGGGCGAAAAGGCCCCATCGGTCGGGCAGGGGGTGCAGTTCTCTAACCGCGCGCCCCCTCCCGCGCCTTCAGGCCGATCTGCCAGCGGTAGAAGGACATCGCCAGCGCGTAGTCGAAGCCCGCCCGGCCGTCCAGGAACCCCCGTTTGTAGAGATAGGCGTACGCGAAGGACAGCACTGGCTTGAACGGCGCTTTGTGGAAGAGCTGCCCCTGCCGGGTCTTCGCCTGCCGGATCTCCTCCTTGACCTCGGGGTGATGCTCCAGCCAAGCCTCCCAGTCCGAGTAGCGGTTGTGCCGCTCGAACCAGGTGCGCACCGGATCCAGGTCCTCGTGCTCGATCGGGGACTTCAGCCGCCGGACCGACTCGGCGACCGGCTGGTAGTGGCCCTCCTGCTCGCCCATGCCGGGCGCGTCCAGGTCCGCGAGGACAGGGAAGTGGCAGCGATTGCGGTCCAGCAGCGCCCGTTTCACGATGGTGTAGCCGTGGCGCAGCCGCTTGCCCGCGAACCAGTAGCCCAGCGGGATGTCGAAGGCCGCGACCTTCACCGGCCGGGAGAAGACGCACCGCAGCTCCTTCAGCAGTTCGGGGCTCGGCGTTTCGTCGCCGTCCAGGAAGAGCAGCCACGGCGTTTCGGGCCGTACGTGGTCCAGGCACCACTGCTTCTTCTTCGGGTACGCGCCGTCCCACTCGTACGGCACGACCTCGGCGCCCAGCCCGGCGGCGATCTTGCAGGTGTCGTCCGTGCTGGCCGAGTCGACCACGATCACCGCCTCGAAGTGGTCGATGACCGAGGAGACGGTCCGGGCGATGTTCTCGGCTTCGTTCTTCGTGGGGATCGCCAGGACGATCGGGAGCTTGCCCGGATGGCCGGTGCCGGTACCGGCATCCGGATGAGGCTTGGGGTTCAACCGCTGCCTCCCTTCCCCGCGGCCTCCAGCAACGGCCGCTGCTCCGGGCACAGATGGGTGATCGCCGGACCTGCGTTCGTGATCTCGCCCGAACGGATCGCGTCGATCGCCGCCTCGCGGTCGTGCCGTGCCGTACGGGTGATCCGGTCGCAGGTCTCCTCGCCGATCTGCAGCACGGCCGCCGGGTCCGTGCCCTTGGGCACGCGGTCGGCCAGGTAGGCCTGCTGCTTTTTCGTGAAGCTGCCAGTGGCCGGGGTCAGTTCGGACCTGGGCACCTTGGGGCCGGACGGGACCGCGGGTGGCTCATCGCCCTCTTCCGCGTCGCCCGCCTGGGCCGTACGCGCTGCCGGTGCGGCCGGATCCCGGCCGTCCGGCCCCGCCGCGTCCCCGCTCCCGCACCCGGTCAGCAGCGCCGCCGCCGCGAGGAGCGCGGCGGCGGCCACCGCCGCCCGGGCACGGGCGGTCACGAAGCCGCCCCGAGGTTGTGGTGCGCCGAGACCTGTGAGCCCGACAGCACGCTCGGATAGACCGCCGTCTCGTCGATCTGCCCGGCGAAGTAGTCGCTCGACGGGCTGTTCGGCCAGGACGAGTTGAGGGTGTCGCCCCCGACATGCCAGTAACCGACGTAGTTCTGGCTGGAGGTGACCAGCAGATTGCTGGCCTTCAGCGCCCCGTCCACGTACAGCCGCATGCCGCCCGACCCCTGCGTGGCGACGACGTGGTGCCACGTGCCGTCGTTCAGCCCGGAGGCGCTGCTGATGGTGCGGGTGACCCCGGAGTAGACGCCGAAGACGACCCGGCCGTCGTTCGTCATGTAGAGATGCTTGTCGTGGCTGCGGCTCGGCTCCAGAGTGCGGTCGCCGAAGCCCACCAGCTTGCCGCCGCTCGTCGTGGTCGTCCTGAACCAGGTCTCGATCGTGTACGACGCCGGGCGGCTGTGCTTGCGGTCGCTGAACGTGTACTCGTCGCTGCCGTTGTAGCCGATGGCCGTGCTCGGGCCGGGCACCGCGGCCGGAGTCACCCGGTACGACGGCCCGTTGCGGTGCACCCCGCTGTTGTCCGTGCCCGAGGCGTCGGCCGCGAACTGCCCGCTCGCCTCGTCGTACCGCCAGTACAGGCTCGCTCCGTCGGCCTTCACCCGCTGCGGATAGGCCTCGGCGGTGGCCGGCACGGTGACCGACTGCGTGGCCGACTTGGCAGTGGTGTTGGTGCCGTCGCTCGCCGAGACGCGGTACGTGTACGTGGCGCCCGGCGTGACATCCGTGTCGGTGAACGTCAGCTGCGGCCGGACCCACGGCAGTGAGTCACCGCTGACGGTGTGGACGGGCGTGGCGGATCCGTTCTTGTAGACCCGGTAGGTCAGCTTGCTGTCGTCCAGGTCCAGGCTCGACTGCCAGCGCACGTTCACCTCGCCCGGCTTGATGCTGGAGGCGTTGACCAGCGGTGTGGACGGTGCGCCGGTGTCCGGGCGGCTCGCGAACCGGGTGAGTCCCTGCTGGACGGAGCCGTTGACCGTGGTGAACTCACCGCCCACCCACAGATAGTCGGTCCCGCCGGACGACGAGGTCTCCATGACCCGCGGCCCGATCTGCTCACCCAGACCGTCATTGGTGTCCGGGAACCAGCCCAGCAGCGTCGGGTCGTCGACCGACTCGGCGAGCAGGTGCTTGCGGCGCTGGTTGGGGAAGGCTCCCATGCTGCTGCAGTCGTGCGCGTGCGAGCCGGAGTACAGCACGCTCTTGTGGACCTCGACCGACTGGGTGGCGCCCAGGCACGTGTCCCGCCAGCGCTGGCCGAAGTCGCCGAGATTCAGGGCGATACGGCCGTCGAAGACCCCGCCGCCGCTGCCCTCGTTGGCAGTGTAGAAGCCGGTGGCGTCCGTCGTGATGTCCTTGACCACCGAGGCGCTGTGGATGAACCCCAGCGGATACCCCTTCACCAGCGAGCCGGTGCCGGCGTCGACCACGGCGAGCGCGTGCGAGTCGGAGCCGCGCACCCTGAAGAAGTCCCCGCCGAGGAACACCTGCCGTCCGTCCGGGCTGACCTCGACGGCGCGGCCCGGCTCGTCGGCGTCGGCCGTCCACGGCAGGAGGTCACCCCCGGTCGTGACCGCTCCGAAGTACCGCCGGCTCTGGCCCTCGAGGGAGGTGAAGTCGCCGCCGAGGTAGACGGTGTCATCGGTCACGGCCAGGGCGCGGACGGTCGCCGAGGACGCCACCTTGAACGACGACTTCGGCGTGCAGCTCGCGATGTCGATCGCGGCCACATTGCTCACTCCGACGCCGTTCACCGCGCCGAACTGCCCGCCCGCGTACAGCGTGCTGCGGTCCGGAGAGACCGCCAGCGCCCGCACCGTCGCCGTCCCCGACCCGATGGTGAACGACAGCTTGCACGAGGTCGGTGCACCCGTGGCCGCGTCGAGCGCGACGAAGTTCACGGCCGGCTGCTCGCTGCTGCCGGCCGGCGCGTCCGGCGGTCTGACCTTCGAGAAGGTGCCACCGGCGAAGACGACACCGTCCGCCTGGGCCAGGGCCCAGACGATGCCGTTCGTCTGCCAGGTCGGCAGATCGTCGGCCGTGATCGCCACGGGCGAGGTGAGTGCGGTCGCCGCCGGAGCCGACACCACCCCCGCCCCGACGAGTGATGCGGCTGTCAACGACAGGACAGCCGTGTATACCCCCACTGATCGCATGTGCCCCCCTGGGCCCTGCTGATGTTGACGCGCGCTTGCCTTACGGCCTTTCGGACCGCTGCCGACGCTTTCCTCTTGAGGAAGGCCGCCCCACCACACTGCGCCGCGCTCACTCCTCGTGAGCTGGGTCCGGGGTCGGGTGGCGAGGTCTGCACCGCCCCGGAGATGAGTACGGGGTTCGGCACCGGCGCGCCCTTCCGCTCGCGCGCGACTCGGCTCTGCGGCCCATCGGCCGCCTGTGCACGGCAGGTTAGGGCGCCGCTCACCCTTCCGTAACCGGAATAGACAAAATGATGCCTGTACTTCGCCGGTTGATCTGTCATCTGTCGATACGCACTGCTGTACCAGACAATTCCGCGTCGAGCACGTACACATCGGCCTCCACCATGATTCGTGCCAGTTCCGGCCAGCGCACTTCCGGCTTCCAGCCGAGCAGCGAGGCCGCCTTGGATGCGTCGCCGATGAGGGCGTCGACCTCGGTGGGCCGCTCGTACTTGGGGTCGAAACGCACGTATGCGGCCCAGTCGAGATCCGCGGTCTCGAAAGCGGCCTCCAGGAACTGCCGCACGGTGGCCGCCTCGCCGGTCGCCACCACGTAGTCGTCCGGCTCGTCGCGCTGCAGCATCCGCCACATCGCCTCGACGTACTCCGGGGCGTAACCCCAGTCCCGTACGGCGTCCAGGTTGCCCAGGTAGAGCCGGTCCTGGAGGCCCGCCTTGATCCGGGCCACCGCGCGGGTGATCTTGCGGGTCACGAAGGTCTCGCCGCGCCGTGGCGACTCGTGGTTGAAGAGAATGCCGTTGACGGCGTGGAGGCCGTACGCCTCGCGGTAGTTGACCGTCGCCCAGTAGCCGAAGACCTTGGCGCAGCCGTACGGGCTGCGCGGGTGGAACGGGGTCCGCTCGCTCTGCGGGGGCGGGGTGGAGCCGAACATCTCCGAGGACGACGCCTGGTAGATCCGGGTGTCGATACCGCTCGCCCGGATCGCCTCCAGCAGCCGCAGCGCGCCCATGCCGGTCACGTCCCCGGTGTAGAGCGGCGCGTCGAAGGAGACCCGGACATGCGACTGCGCGCCCAGGTTGTAGACCTCGTCCGGCCGGATGTCGCGCAGCAGGTTGACCAGCGCCACACCGTCGGAGAGGTCGGCGTGGTGCAGCACGAGTCTGCGGTCGGGCTCCTGCGGACCCTGATAGATGTGGTCCAGCCGCTCGGTGTTGAAGGACGACGACCGGCGCACCAGACCGTGCACGGTGTAGCCCTTGGAGAGCAGCAGCTCGGCCAGATACGAGCCGTCCTGCCCGGTGATCCCGGTGATCAACGCGGTCTTCCCCATGGTGTCCCCCCTGGGTGCCGTGGGGCTCAGGCCCCCTGGATTTTGATGAGAGATGATGGTGTTTCACACCAATAAAGGGATTCGCTCCCTGGCGGGCGATCCGCACTGGCAGAATCCGGGGTCATGACGCGAGCGCATGACCTGATGCCGGGCACGGCCCGGATATTCGTGGCGGGACACCGCGGGCTCGTCGGATCCGCGATCACCCGCCGCCTTTCCGCCGACGGCCACGAGGTGATCACCCGTGGCCGGGACGAACTCGATCTGCGCGACGCCGCGCGGACCGAAGCGTTCCTGTGCGACGTCCGGCCGGACGCCGTCGTCCTCGCTGCCGCCAAGGTGGGCGGCATCATGGCGAACAGCACCTATCCCGTGCAGTTCCTCGAGGACAATCTGCGCATCCAGCTCAGCGTCATCGCCGGGTCGCACGCCGCCGGTGTCGGCCGGTTGCTCTTTCTCGGGTCCTCCTGCATCTATCCCAGGCTCGCGCCGCAGCCGATCCGCGAAGAGGCGCTGCTGACCGGCCCGCTGGAGCCGACCAACGAGCCGTACGCACTGGCCAAGATCGCCGGAATCGTGCAGGTGCAGTCCTACCGTCGGCAGTACGGGGACGCGTACATCTCCGCCATGCCGACCAATCTTTACGGGCCCGGCGACAACTTCGACCTCGAGACCTCGCATGTCCTGCCCGCCCTCATCCGCCGCTTCCACGAGGCGAAGCGGGACGGCCGGGACGAGGTGGTGCTGTGGGGCAGCGGCACTCCCCGCCGCGAGTTCCTGCACGTCGACGACCTGGCCGCGGCGTGCGCGCTGCTGCTGCGCGCCTACGACGGGGACGAGCCGGTCAACGTCGGCTGCGGCGAGGACCTGACCATCCGCGAACTCGCGGAGACCGTCCGCGAGGTCACCGGCTTCGCAGGCCGGATCGCCTTCGACACCACCAAGCCCGACGGCACCCCGCGCAAGCTCCTCGACATCTCCCGTATGTCCGCCCTGGGCTGGAAGCCGAGGGTGTCCCTGCGGGACGGCATAGCAGGTGTCTACGCCGCTTGGCTGGCGGCGGACAGCACCTGACGGGTCCGCCGCCGGGCTCCGTAGCCGGGCTTCTCGCCGTTGCGGCGGATGGGAAGTGCCCACCTCAGTACGCCCCACGGCCGTCGACGACGGCGCGGAACGTGCGGGCTATGACGTCCAGGTCCCCGCCCAGCGACCAGTTGTCCGCGTAGCCCAGGTCGAGCGCCACCGACTCGTCCCACGACAGATCCGAACGGCCGCTGACCTGCCACAGCCCGGTCAGCCCCGGCTTCACCGTGAGCCGCCGCAGCGCCACGTCGTCGTACTGGGCCACCTCGTCCGGCAGCGGCGGACGCGGCCCCACCAGCGACATCTCGCCGCGCAACACATTGACCAGCTGCGGCAGTTCGTCCAGCGAGCTGCGCCGCAGCCACCGTCCGATCCGGGTGACTCGCGGGTCACAGCGCATCTTGAAGAGCGGACCGTCCTGCTCGTTCGCCGCCGTCAGCTCCGGCCTGAGCCGTTCCGCATCCGCCACCATCGTGCGGAACTTCCACATGGTGAAGGTCCTGCCGTGCTGCCCCACCCGCGTCTGACGGTGCAGTACGGGACCGGGGGAGTCGAGTCGGACGGCCAGCGCCACCAGCCCGTACAGCGGCGCGAGCAGCAGCAGCCCGAGCGCCGCGCCCGCCCGGTCCAGCGCCGCCTTCGCGACCATGTGCAGCCCATACCGGGTGGGCGGCGCTATGTGCAGCAGCGACAACCCGGCAACCGTGGCGGCCCGGATCCGCCTCAGGGCGACATCCGTCAGGCCCGGCGACACGGCGAGCGGCAGCCCGGCGTCATGCAGGGCCCAGGAGAGCCTGCGCAGCCGTTCTCCGCTGAACCGCGGCCCCGGGGCCACCAGCACCAGCTCCGCCCCCAGCTGCTCCGCCGAGGCCAGCACCGGCATCCAGTCCTCGTCCGGGGTGGCGGGCGGTGCGGAGCCCAGGCGGGTCAGGACCGGAAGCCCGGACGTCAGCGGGGCGTCACCGACCGGGACCACGCCGATCGCCACATAGGCGTGGTCGGTACGGGCGGCCAGATGCTCCACCACGTCGTCCGCCGCACCCGGCTCGCCGATCACCAGCACCCGGTGCACCGACTGCGCCTCGCGCCGCAGCGCCGTCAGATGCCGGTGCGTCCCCTTGTGGCAGACGACGGTCGTCAGCGGCGCGCACGACACGGCGAGCAGGGCCAGCACCGGCTCGGAGCTCTCCCCGACGGCCACCCGGGCGACCGCGAGCAGCCCCAGCAACGTCAACCAGTCACGGAGGACGGGCAGTACGCCGCGGGACTCGCCGAGCGCCTGGGGCGCGTAGCGGCGGTGGCACGCCCGTACGCCGAGCCAGACGGCCGTCGCCGTCAGCGCGGCCGGGACGGGGTGTGGCTGGGATGTGCTGCCGAAGACAACGAGCACGGGCACGCCGATGCCCAAGACATCCGTGGCCAACGCCACGGGCAGATACCACGGCGCTTTGTCACTGCGCCTGCCGCCCCACAGGCTTCTCTGCAGTGAGACCGGTCTAACCGAGCCTTGAAGATAGGACACGCCACCACGCCGCATGGACCCCCCTGGCACATCGCGACCGAAGAAGCGCACCTGTCACTTCCCCAAATGACGGGTGCGCCGAGATGCCAGAGACGGTATGTCAAACAGCTGCCCGTCCGCCGGTGTTTCCCGATATTTGCCATCTCATCCTCCGGTGGTTCACGTAGGGGGTGAGACCGGATATATACCGCCTACTACGCCGGCCGTCGCCCCGGAACGGCAGCACGCGACCAGCGGGGCGACGCCACCGCACCCTCCGGCCTCCGCCCTCTCCCGGCGGAGCCGCAGCAAGAGCTCCCGCTGGCGCGTGGCCTGCGCCGAGGTGGGTTCGTTCTGGGTTCGTCGCGTCGCACCAGCAGTGCCTGCCGGGCGCGTGCGCGGTCGAGCGAGCCCCGAGCCCGCTCGCTCCCGAAAGGACGGAAAACACCCGGTCTATGAGCTCCGCCAGGCCGGCCGAGGCAAGCGCTTCCTCCCAGCCTCGTGGTCCTCACCCTCGACCGGACCGCGCACCCACCCTGCGCGAACCGGGCTCGCGGGCGGCGAGCCCGTCCGGCCTCATCTGCCGCGGGTGCTCTCGGGCTACCGGCGCGCGATCATTCCTGCGGGTCGGCCAGACCCCGTACCTCGATCCCGAGCCCGAACTCGTCCCGCAGGGCGACGGCCTGCTCGAGGGTGGCCAGGATGTAGATGTCGTCTTCGCAGGCGCCGCCCCCGCCTGCCGGGTGGAACACACGAGGGTCGTCGCCGACCGCCAGGCGCTGATACATGTTCGATTCCACGCGCTGATCTCGGCATGCCGTCGCCCTGGATCACGAGGTCATGATCGGTCACCAGCCGGGAGCAGCGTTCAGCAGGCGTCGTACCGCCATTCCCCGTTTTCCCGGACCCAGGGCTCCTGCTTGTGGTCGAACCTCGGAAGGCCCATGCCATACGTCACTCGGGCCATGTCTCCGGACAGTTGGTCCACGGAGAACCTCTTGACCTTGTACTGCTCGCGGTCCGTGTTTGCCTCGTAGGCCCGCTCCAGGAGAACTGAGAAAGCCTCCTTGTTGGTCTCTTCTTTGCAGTGGGCGGAGAGCATCGCATACCCAGTGTCGACGTCCGGCTTGAAGTAGGTGGCGGTGTAGTCGCGGACTGCCTTCTCCAGCGCGGCCCTGGCATCGCTCGAGGCGGCCTGGTTGTCCTTGGCGTCGCCGGCGCCGCGTCTCTGCGAGGTTGGCGGGGCCGGAGTCGGCTCCTTGCCGTCGCGGTCACTGCTGCATGAGGTGACTGCGAGGAGTGCGGCGGCGGTGAGTGCGGTGATGCCAGAGCGTGTGTGCATGGTTCCCCCGGAAGTCTGTCTCGTGAGACGCAGAAGGCCCGCGCTGTGGCGGACCCTCCTGCCCGGACGCGCCGGACGTAAAAGCCGATCGTGAGGCAGGGACGCCGGAAACGCAAGGATCACCTGCGCTGACGGCCTTCCCGGTGGCGTCATTCGGCGCCACCGGGAAGGCCACTTGGGTGCGGTCGGCGGGCAGCCGACCCTGATACGGCGCTGAACAGACGCGCGAAGTCGGAGCTGATGCCTTCGAGTTATGGCCTTTGGGGCTGCCGACGGGGTCGGCTGTCAGCCGCACTGCTCGGCCCGTGTTCGCAGCAGCTTCCGCTCCCGCTCGTTGCGGGTCAGGGCCGCCGCCCGCTCGAATTCCGACCGCGCCTCCGCCGTACGCCCCAGCCTCGCCAGCAGATCGCCGCGTACGCTCGGCAGCAAGTGGTAGTGCTTCAGGGTGGGTTCGTCGCCGAGGGCGTCCACGAGGGCCAGGCCGTCCGCCGGGCCGCTCGCCATCGAGACCGCCACCGCACGGTTCAGCTCCACGACGGGGGACGGGGCGATCGCCGCGAGCCGGCCGTACAGGGTGGCGATGGTCGACCAGTCCGTCTCCTCGTACCGCACCGCCTGGGCGTGGCAGGCGGCGATCGCGGCCTGCAGGGTGTACGGCCCCGAGACATCCCGCAGGGCGTTCGCGCGCCCCAGGGCGGCAAAGCCGCGCCGGATCAGCATCTGGTTCCAGCGGGTCCGGTTCTGGTCGGCGAGCAGCACCGGTTCGCCGTCGGGACCGGTCCTGGCGGCCGTACGGGAGGCCTGGAGCTCCAGCAGCGCGACCAGGCCGTGGACTTCGGGCTCCTTGGGCATCAGGCCCGCGAGCACCCGGCCGAGCCGGAGCGCGTCCTCGCACAGGGCGGGGCGCAGCCAGTCGTCGCCCGCGGTCGCGGAGTAGCCCTCGTTGAAGATGAGGTAGATGACTTCGAGGACGGAGTCGAGGCGCGCGGCGCGGTCGGCGCCGTACGGGACTTCGTAGGGGACGCCCGCCTTGGCGAGGCTGCGTTTGGCGCGGACGATGCGCTGGGCCACTGTCGGCTCCGCGGCCAGGCAGGCGCGGGCGATCTCCTCGGTCGTCAGCCCGCCGAGCAGCCGCAGGGTGAGCGCGATCCGGGCCTCGGCGGAGAGCACCGGGTGGCAGGCGGTGAAGATCAGCCGCAGCAGGTCGTCGTCGATGTCGTCGGCGTCCGACGGCTCGAGCGGCGGCACGTCCTCCAGGGTGCGCCCGACCTCCGCCAGCTTGCGAGCGTAGGTCTCCTTACGGCGTACCAGGTCGATCGCGCGATGCTTGGCGGTGGCCATGAGCCAGGCGCCCGGCTTGTCCGGGACGCCCGACTCCGGCCACTGCTCCAGCGCGGCGACCAGAGCGTCCTGCGCGAGCTCCTCGGCGATGCCCACGTCTCGTACGATCCGGGTGACACCGGCGATGATCCGCGCCGACTCGATCCTGAATACCGCTTCCACCGCGCTTGCTGCCGTCACGGCCACCCATCAGAGCAGCCGCGCGACGGCCGGGCAAGCGCTGCGGGTCTAGCCCTCGGCGATCTCTCGGACCTCAGCGGAGATGGTCCAGTACTCCTCGTGGAGCTGCAGGAAGCGCTTGGTCCATTCGATGGCCTCGGCCTTGTCCTTGGCCTGCACGATGGAGTAGCCGCCGATGACTTCCTTGCTCTCGGTGAAGGGGCCGTCGGTGACGGACAGCTCCCCGCCGGACCAGGTGACGCGGGTGCCCTGCGAGGTCGGGGTGAGCCCGGCCGTGTCGAGCATGACGCCGGCCTTGGTGATCTCCTCGAGCAGTGCGCTCATCCGCTCCATGAGCTCGGGGCTGGGGCCCTCGGCGGGGACGTTCTGCTCGTCGATGCGGATCATCGTCAGGTAGCGCGGCATGGTGACTCCTCGGTTCGGGAGAGCGGGGCCGTTCCCCGCCTCTCACCTCCATGTCGAACGGGAGACGGCCGTTTCGACAGCTTCCCCGGAATTCTTCTGAGAAATTTCCGGGACTGCCACCGGAGCAGGGGCTGTCACCGGAACAGGGGCACCGGTCTGCAACTTCTCGATCTCCGCTACCTGGTCGGCCCGCAGCGGGCCGTGCCAGTCGCGTACCCTCCGTGCCGACGCTGGAAGAGGCCGTGGTTCGTTCAGTTCAACGGATCAGTGTCGAAGCATGGGATACGAACGCTTCAATGGCCTGCCTAGCCTGGGTGTCCAGTGCGTCCCGCTCTGCCTGGTCCTGTGCGTTCGACACATCCCGTGTGCACTCATAGGCCTGCTCGGCTGCGAGGATCACTTCCCGGTCATCGGTGAGCAATTTGACTCGATAGAGCGCTTGTCGCGCCACTGTTCGGAGGCGGTGGGCCTCATCGCGCGCCGTGATGAAGGCTTCTCCGTCCGGGTCCTCCTGCTTGCGGTACCAGCGAGCCGCCTGCCCATGGCGGTACTCCTCCACTGCTGTGGCGAACGATCCGTACGTGGCTATGCGCTCCTGCCGGAGCGCTTCGGACCGCGCGAACAGCTCGCTGCGTCTGGACGCAAGACGCTGGAAGACGTGCGTGATCACGGCACCCAGAAGCGTGCCCGCAACCGCTACAACGCTTGTCCAGATGGCTTCCACGGCACCAGCTGATCACAAAGGATGCTGATGCGTTGTCAGCCTCAAGAAGCTGTTGGTCAACTCCGCTTCGACAGCTACGCGCTGAGCGGGCCCCTGCTGTTCGGGCCGAAGTGGTCTCCCAGCTCCCTGAACACCGCCGTGTTCAGGGCGAAAGCGCGCTTGCACTCGTCGACCACCCGCTTCTTCTCCAGGTCGTCGAGCGGCAGGGCGTCCAGCAGCTCCCGGTACTCCCGCTTGAAGGCCGCTGGGTTGGCGATGCCCGCGAAGACGTAGAAGCGGACGCCGTCGCCCTTGCGCTCGAAGCCCCAGGTCTTCTCCACGGTGGAGCGGATGATCTGGCCGCCGGAGAGGTCGCCGAGGTAGCGGGTGTAGTGGTGGGCGACATAGCCCGCGGGCCAGTCGCGGGCGACTTCGGTGATGCGGGAGGCGTAGGCCGCGGTCGCCGCCAGCGGCCGGATGGTCGTACGCCAGTCCGCGCGGCCGCCGTGCAGATGCGCGAGGTCGCACTCCAGGGACTGGACGCGCAGCAGCTCGCGGCGGCGGACGAAGGGGCCCGCGACCGGGTCGCCGGCGAGCTGCTCCGCGGCGCCCTCCAGCGCCTGGTAGACGAACCACAGCTGCTCGGTGTAGCGCGCATACGCGTCCACGCCGAGCCTTCCGCCGAGCATGTCGCCCATGAAGGTCGAGTTCTCCGCCTCCACGTGCTGCTCGTGCGAGGCGGTGCGGATGAGCGTGGAGAACGGCGTCGCCGTCTGCGAGGGCGACGGGCTCGATGCGTCCAAGGCGGGCCTCCGGGGACCGATGGAACCGGGACGTGGGAAGGAGGAGCGGCTATGATCCTTCTACTTAGGCTTACCTAAGTCAACCTTCCCGACATCCCGTCGGTAAAACCTTACGGCAGCGTCAGGATCTCTGCACCCGTTTCGGTCACCACGAGCGTGTGCTCGAACTGCGCCGTCCGCTCCCGGTCCTTGGTCACCACCGTCCAGCCGTCGTCCCACATGTCGTGCTCGTACGTTCCCAGGGTCAGCATCGGCTCGATGGTGAAGGTCATCCCGGGCCGCATGACCGTGGTCGCGTGCGGACTGTCGTAATGCGGGATGATCAAGCCGGAGTGGAACGACGCGTTGATGCCGTGGCCGGTGAAGTCGCGGACCACGCCGTACCCGAACCGCTTCGCGTACGACTCGATGACCCGGCCGATGATGTTGACCTGCCGACCCGGCTTGACCGCCTTGATCGCGCGGTTCAGGGCCTCGCGCGTCCGCTCCACCAGCAGCCGCGACTCCTCGTCGACGTCCCCGCACAGATACGTCGCGTTGTTGTCGCCGTGCACCCCGTGGATGTACGCGGTGACGTCGAGGTTCACGATGTCGCCGTCGCGCAGCACCGTCGAGTCCGGGATCCCGTGGCAGATGACCTCGTTGATCGAGGAGCACAGGGACTTCGGGAAGCCCCGGTAGCCCAGGGTCGACGGGTACGCCCCGTGGTCGCACATGAACTCGTGGGCGACCCGGTCCAGTTCGTCCGTGGTCACGCCGGGAGCGATGTGCTTGGCGGCCTCTGCCATCGCCTGCACAGCGATCCGTCCGGCGATGCGCATGCGCTCGATCGTTTCGGCATCCTGCACCTCGGACCCGGTGTACGGGGCCGGGGCGTCCTTCCCGACGTACTCGGGGCGCGGGATGGAAGCGGGCACGGAACGGGTGGGGGACAGCGTCCCCGGGGCGAGAAGCGACTGGCTGGACATGTCAGCGAGTGTATCGAGGCCCGTTCGGGCAGCATGGCGGCAGAGAGGCGGAGAGAGGAGCACCACCATGGCCCTGTTCAAGAAGAGAACGGTCGGCAAACCCGGCGAGTGGTACTACTGCCTCCAGCACCGGAAGGTCGAGGAGGGGCCGGAGTGCCCCGCGAAGGACCGCATCGGCCCGTACGCCACCCGCGCCGAGGCCGGGAACGCCCTACAGACGGCCGCCGAGCGGAACCTGCAATGGGAGAACGACCCCCGCTGGCACGACGCGCCGCCCTCCGGGCGGAACGCGGACGAGACCTGAGGCCGGGTCGGCCTCCGCCGGAGGTCGGCCCCCGCTGTCGTAGCCGACCCCTGCTCGGCTGCCCGGCAACCCTAGGGGGTGTCTTATGGATCGTGCCGGGATCGCGGGGCCCCAACCGGCCCGCCGGAGCGTTCTGGCAGGGTGAACGCATGACGTCCACGCCCGCCGAGGAGTTCGAGGCCCACCGTCCGCGTCTGTTCGGCCTGGCCTACCGGATGCTCGGCTCCGCCGAGGAGGCCGAGGACGCGGTCCAGGACGCGTATCTGCGCTTCAGCCGCGCCGACCGTACGGCCATCGAGGCGCCCGCCGCCTGGCTCGCCAAGGTCGTCACCAACCTCTGTCTCAACCGGCTGACCTCGGCCCGCGCGCGGCGCGAGAGGTACGTCGGGACCTGGCTGCCGGAGCCCGTGGTCACCTCGGACGGTTCGCTCGGTCCGCTGGAGTCGGTCGAGCAGCGGGACGCCGTGTCCCTGGCGATGCTGGTCCTGCTGGAGCGGCTGACGCCCACGGAGCGGGCCGTGTACGTGCTGCGGGAGGCGTTCGCGTACGGGCACCGCGAGATCGCCAGCGTGCTCGGGTTGAGCGAGGCCAACTGCCGTCAGTTGCACCGGAGGGCGGTGCAGCGGATCGATGCGGCCGAGAGCCGCTTCGCGGCCGCGCCCGAGCGGCAGGAAGAGCTCGTGAGGACGTTCATCACGGCTGCCCGGGTGGGTGACCTCGCCGGTCTGGAGAAGCTGCTCGCGGCCGATGTGACCTGGTGGAGCGACGGCGGCGGCAAGGTCAGCGCGGCCCGGCGGCCCGTCGAGGGGCGCGAGAAGGTGGTCCGCTTCCTCGTGGGCCTGTCCGAGCGTTTCCTGGCGGGGGTGGACTTCACGCTCGCCGAGGTCAACGGCGCGCCCGCAGTGCTCGCCCGGTCGGATGGCACGCTGCTGGGGGTGGTCGCGTTCGATTACCGCGACGGGGTGATCTCCGCGGTGCGGGCTGTGGTGAACCCGGACAAGCTGGACTTCGTACGGCGTCAGCTCGCGCGTCCATAGGGCGTCCGTAGGCCTGTCACATTCCGCGCGGGCTGCCCGGTCCTGGTTGATGAGGGGGGTGCTCCGCCCGGGAGCGCCCGGCGTCCGAAGGGGCTGAACAGCATGACCACGATCCTGGTGACCGGCGGCACCGGAACGCTCGGCCGGCTCGTCACCGAGCGGCTGCGGGCCGGGGGTACCGCCCAGGCCGGAGGGTCTGGGGGAGGGCATGAGGTGCGGGTGCTCAGTCGGCACGCGCAGCCGTACGCCGTCGATCTGCGCGAGGGCGGCAGCGGCCTGGACGCGGCCGTCGCGGGCGTGGACACGATCGTGCACTGCGCGAGCTCGCCGCGCGGAGGCGACGAGCAGGCGGCCGCACATCTCATCGCGGCGGCACGCCGCGCCGGCGTGGGTCATCTCGTCTACATCTCGATCGTCGGCGTCGACCGGGTGCCGTTCGGCTACTACCGGACCAAGCTCGCCGTGGAGCGGCTGATCGAGGAGTCGGGACTCGGCTGGACGGTGCTGCGGACGACGCAGTTCCACGACCTGGTCGTCATGGTCCTGCAGGCCCTGTCCAAGCTTCCCGTGCTGTTCCTCCCGGCGGGGGTCAGGGACCAGCCCGTGGAGGTGGCCGAGGTCGCCGGCCGTCTTGCCGAGCTGGCGGTGGGCGCGCCCGCCGGCCGGGTGGAGGATATGGGCGGCCCCGAGGTGCGGACGTTCCCGGAGCTGGCCCGCGCGTATCTCAAGGCCACGGGGCGCAGGCGGGCCGTCGTGAGCGTGCCCCTGTTCGGCAAGGCGTACCGGGGGTTCCGCTCGGGAGGCCACCTCACACCGGAACGGGCCGTCGGCAAGGGCACGTTCGAGGAGCACCTGGTGGCACGGTTCGGTGGCGGGTACCGGAGGTGAGAGACCGGGCCGGTGGCCGTGGGCCAGCCCGCGACCCCGGCAAGATCCACAAGACGCCCCTAGGCCACGTCCGGACGCGGTCACCCGCGCCGGGGAGCAGACCGTCACCGGCTCCGACTCGGCCCGTGCAGTCGCTACGCGGCGGCGGCGCGCGCCTCCCGCCGTCGCTCTCGCATCCGCACCGCGTGCGGATCCGTCCGCGCGTCGTAGGCCATCAGCTTCGGCAGCGCGAGGGCCAGCAGCCCGACGCAGCCGACGCACGCCAGACCTCCTGCCCAGACCGACGCCCGTACGCCGGTGAGCGCGGCCATGCCGCCTGCCCGGACCTGCCCGAGCTGCGGTCCGACCGAGTACGACAACAGCTCGATGCCCGCCAGCCGGCCGCGCAGCTCGTCCGGGATCGTCTGGTTCCACATCGCGGAGCGGAAGATGCCGCTGACCATGTCGCAGCCGCCCGCCGCGGCCAGGAAGAGCAGCACCAGCCAGACGTTGTGCATCCAGCCCGCCGCCGCCATGGCCAGGCCCCAGCCCGCCGCGGCGAGCACCACCATCCGGCCGTGCCGGTGGATCTGCGATGTCCAGCCACTGGTCAGACTGACCGCGAGCGAGCCGACCGACCCCGCGGCGTACATCATTCCCAGCGCCCACGGCGCGTCCAGCTCGTCCGCGAGGAACGGGAAGATCGCGGTCGGGTAGGCGAAGAACATCGCCGCCAAGTCGACGGTGTATGTCCCGAGCAGCTCCTTACGGCGCCAGGCGTAGCGCGCGCCCGCCACGATCCCGCGCAGCGACGGCTTCTCCGCGTCGCGCGACGCGGGCGACGGGGCCACCTGGAAGCCCAGCGCGACCGACACCGCGAACGAGAGGGCGTCCAGCGCGTACGCCCACTCCAGCCCGGCGAAGGCGATGATCAGGCCGGCCAGCGACGGACCCGCGATGGCCCCCACCTGCCAGCGCAGTGAGTTCAGCGCGGCGGCGGCGGGCAGCTGCTCATGCGGGACGATCCGCGGAACGATCGCGTCCAGAGCCGGGCGCTGCAGCCCGGTCAGCGCGCTGACACCGGCTGCGACCACGTACAGCGGCCAGATCATGGGGTGCGGCAGCAGGGTGTTGGCGAGCAGGATCAGGGACAGCAGGCCGAGCGCGGCCTCGGTCCAGAGGATCAGCTTCCGCCGGTCGAGCGCATCGGCGAGCGCGCCGCCGTACAGCCCGAACACGATCAGCGGTACGAGCTCGACAGCCCCGATCGCGCCGACCGCAAGCGTCGAGCCGGTCAGCTCCTTGATCTGCAGCGGTACGGCGACGAAGCTCAGAAAGCTGCCGAAGACGGTGACGACGCCCGCGCACCACATCAGCCGGAAGTCACGCGAGGACCGCCACGGGGCGAGATCGGGCAGCAGCCGCCGGGTCGGCTCGGGCGGCGATGGGGGGTGGTCGGATTCGGTCACGGACGACCATGCTCCGCGGCAGTCGGCCTCCTGGGCAAAGGATTTTGGGCCGGCCCCATCCCGGAGGCCCCGGCCCCGGCACCCGGACCCACCGGGTACCGCGGTAGGGCCGTACGCCGTACGGCCCTACCAGCGCAGTGGAGGCGGCGCCGTCAGCTGTTCGGCGAGTCGGGAGAGCCGGTCCCGGAACCGGTGGCGGCTGCGCGGCGAGGGCAGCCGGTTCTCCCCGGCCGCCGCACTGACCAGGTGCTGCACGGTGTCGAGCCCGATCTCCGCACCGGGCCCGGAGCCGGGGCCGAGCGCTCCGGCGTCGGGCCCCGTGCCGTGTCCTGCCCCGGGCAGGACACGGCCCTGCCCCGCGGCCTGCGCCGGAGGCGCAGTGCCGCCCGGCACCGCCAGCGCGTCGTGGGCCAAGGCGTGCAGATCCCGGTCCCCGCCGTCCAGCGCGAGTACGGTCGCGCCCGCCCGCCGCGCGTCGTGCACGCGCTCCAGCAGTCCCTCGCCCGGCCGGTCCGGCGTCACCACGAGCACGGTCTCGCCGCGCCGCGCCGCCTCGATCCTGCCCAGTCCCACGGCCAGGTGCGCGGGCTCGCCGCGCCGCACCCGGTGGCGTACGAGCGTGGGGGACAGCTCCGGAAGTCCGGACCAGGCGGCCTCGTCGTCCAGGTGCGCTGCCAGATGCCATGGCTCGTACTCCTCGCTGCCCACCAGCAGTAGGCCGCCGCCGTGCGGCTGCAGCGAGGTGCGCAGTGCCCCGGCGAAGCGCCGGGTGGACTCCAACCACTCGGTTCCGGCGAGCACTTCGCGCAGCAGCGCGACTCGTACCGCGTCCATGGCGGGGCATCCTGCCGCACGCCCGCCGGCGGGCGTGCGGCGGTTGCGCGCCCTTCACCCGTACGGACACCGCGACGCCCGCCCGGGGGCGTCAGTGTGATCCGGGCCCGGACGTCTGTGCGGTTCCGGGCCCGGACGTCGGTGCCCGGCCGGGCCCGGATGTCAGTGCGGTCCGGAGCTCTCGAACTCCGTGCCGCACGGGCCCGCACCGGCGCTCTCGTCGAGGTGCACCCGGTCACCGCCCATCGAGATCGTCCGGTACCAGCTTCCGATGCGAATGGTCGAACGCCCCACGTAGTGGCAGATGAAGGAACGCCGGAAGCGGTCCGTCGTGCGGTTGGGGCCCGAGCCGTGTACGAGGCTGCCGTTGAAGAACAGCACGTCGCCCGGCGCCATGTCGACCGGCACCGGTTCGAGCCCCGGGGGCGGTGGCACGTACTCCCGGACGAAGGACAGCGCCGGGTCGGCCTCCTCGGGGCAGAACACGTCCATGCGGTGGGTCCCCGGAACCACCTGGAGGCCGCCGTTCTCCCGGTCGATCTCGTCGCAGGCGATCCAGGCCGCGATGCAAGTGCCGGGCTCGACGCGCAGATAGAAGTTGTCCTGGTGGAGTGCCTGGCCGCGGGCACCGGGGGGCTTGAAGTAGAACATGCTCTGCGCGGCGAGCGGCTCCTCGCCGAACAGGACCTCGAGGATTGCCCTCAGCCGTGGGTCGAGCAGATACCGCAGGGCCGGCCCGTTCACCTCGTGCGGGTGCATCACCCGTGGGTACGCGCGCAGTGGGTCGTACGGCTCACCGGGCTCCTGGGGCCCGGGCTCGAAGTGCCCGGGGATCCGCCCCGCGGCGTGCAGCGCCATGAACGCTGCGCACAGCTCCGCCATCTCCGCCGGGCCGAACAGCCCGTGGACGACCGTGAAGCCGTGCTCCTCGAATCGCTGCCGGACGGCCTCCGGGCGGACGGTTACGCTCCTGCGCGTGATGTCCATGCGGACCTCCTTCCGGTCGGCGGCGGTGCCGGACTCGCGTCGTGCCGACTCGGGTCGTGCGGGATTCCCGGACGCGGGTCGTGCCCGACGCCCGGACTCGGGTGGAGCCGGACGCACTCGGGTGGAGCCGGACTCGTTAGTCCTGACGCTAGGCCCGTATCCGATGCGAGGGGATGTCCGTGAGCGCTGAGGACCTGATGGATTCTGCTGCGGTTGCCCGGAGTGGTGCGGCAGCCGGGAGCACGCCGTCACCGCCCGCCGAGGTCCTCCTGGCCGGCTGCTACGACGAACGCCCCGGGTACGCCGTGCACCGGCCGCGCGGTTCGGAGAGCTGGCTGGTCACCTGGACAGTCGCCGGCCGGGGGCGGGTCCGGCAGGGCGGCGCGGAGACCGATGTGCGCGCGGGCGACGTGGTCGCTCTCGGCCCGGACGTGCCCCATGACTACGCGGTCGCGCCCGGTGCCCACCGCTGGGCCTTCTGGTGGGTGCACTGCCAGGCCCGGCCTTCGTGGCACGCGTGGCTCGGGCCGTACGAGCTCGGTGACCGGCTGTATGCCATCTCACCCGTACCGCCATCCGTCCGGCCGCGCATCGACGCGGCCATGCGCCGGTTGCACGCCGACGCCCGCTGGTCGGGGGACGGCGCGCCGCCGGAGCCGCTGCCCGCGACCTCGCCGACGGCCCCGCCCCGCTTCCGGGCCGTGGCTGCTCAGGGGGCGGCCATACGGGAGCTGGCGCTCGGCGGGGTCGAGGAGGCGCTGCTGCTCGCGGCCGTGGCCGCCGGAACCGCCCGTGCGGACGCGGCCGGCGAGGTGGACCCGCGGGTGCGCCGGGTGGAGGCCCTGATCGCCGCGGATCCGGCCGCCGCCCACACGGTGGCGTCCCTCGCCGCCCAGGTGGCGCTGTCGCCGTCCCGGCTGGCGCACCTTTTCTCGGCGCAGTTCGGCCGTACGCCGATGCAGGTGGTGCGTGACGCGCGGCTGCGGCACGCGGTCCGGCTCCTGGAGGTGACGGACCTTACCGTCGACCGGGTGGCCGCCGCGTCGGGGTTCGCGAGCCCGTTCCACTTCAGTCGCGTCTTCCGGGCCCGGTTCGGCGCACCGCCCGGTGCGTACCGAAGTCTCCTTCGCCGGAGGGGAGATCTGACCTTGGCGTCAGAGTGAACCCAACCGGGAGACTCCCGGCGCCCCTGCTCCGGAGCGCCCCTCCGAATCTCCCCTCCGAATCTCCCCGCTCCGGGAACATCCCGTCCCGGGGCACCCCGTTCCCGGAGGCCTCGCTCTCGGAGTGAGATCTCCCGATAGGCAGGCCGCGTTCCGGAGTGTCTGTCAGCTGTTGTTCACCCGGCGTTTGGGTGCGGAAGACCTTGTTGGCCTTCCGGATAACGCACTATGTCCGGTGCCTTGACGGCCCCTCAGGCGCTCCTTATGGTCGCCGACAGGACAAAGGACGTCCTACGTCCGGTCATGGGGACTCGTATGCAATGGAGCATCGGGAGGGCGAATGGCGGTCCACGTGGCCTCACCTCAGGTCTCCGTCCCCTTCCGCGCGGGGACCGGGGGATACGCCGGCTACCGGATTCCGGCCGCGGTCACCGCGCCCGACGGGACCGTCCTGGCCTTCGCCGAGGGCCGCGTCGACTCGGTTGCCGACTTCGGCGACATCGACGTCGTTCTGAGGCGGTCCACGGACGGCGGCCGCACGTGGGGCCCGCTCCAAGTCGTGGCGGAGAACGGTGACGACACCGCCGGGAACCCCGCGCCCGTGGTTCTGGACAGCGGCCGGATCGTCCTCGTCCAGGTACGGAACGCCGCCGACGCGACCGAGCGGCGGATCCGCGAGGGCAAGGTCCCGGCCGCCGACGGACGCCGGGTGTGGGTGCAGCACAGCGACGACCACGGCCGGAGCTGGAGCGGCGCCCGCGAGATCACCGCGGCGGTCAAGAAGCCGACCTGGCGCTGGTACGCCACCACCCCCGGCCACGCGATCCAGTTACGGCACGGCCCGCATGCCGGGCGCATCGTGGTGCCCGGCAACCACTCCGCCGCTCCCTCCGGCTCCGACACCGGCGCCGAGGGCAAGTACGACGGCAGCCACGCCCTCCTCAGCGACGACGGCGGGCAGAGTTGGCGGATCGGCTACACCGACAGCAAACCCAACGGCTACATCAACGCCAATGAGACGACCGCCACCGAACTCCCCGACGGCCGGATCTACTTCAACTGCCGCAACGACTCCCCGGCGCCCGGCACCCGCGCCGACGCCTACTCCCGTGACGGCGGCGAGACCCTCGAGAAGCCCTTCCGCCCGCAGGCCGGGCTGACCGGGCCGGTCGTCGAGGGCAGCGTGCTCCACCTCGGCAGCCCCGACGTGCTGCTCTTCTCCGGGCCGGCCGATCCGGGCTTCCGTGCCCTGATGACGGTACGGGCCAGCCACGACCGTGGTGTGACCTGGCAACCGGTGCACACCGTCGACGGCCTCCCCGCCGCCTATTCCGACCTCGTACGCATCGACGGCACAGGCGTCGGACTCCTTTACGAGACCGGTGACTTCAGTGCCTACTCCACCATCACCTTCCGCCGGATCCCCGTTGAGGAGCTGTCATGAGTTCGTATGGCCCGCATGGCCTGGACCGCCGTACCGTCCTCGGCGGAGCCGCGGCCGTGGCCGCAGGTCTCGCCCTCGCCGGCTGCGGCGACTCCGACGACAGCGGTGAGAAGAAGCCCGCCGCGCGCAAGAAGGGACAGAAGGTCACGCTCACCTTCTGGTCCTGGGTGCCGGGCATCGACAAGCCGGTCGATCTGTGGAACAGCAAGAACCCCGAGGTACAGATCAAGCTGGAGAAGGTGTCGGCGGTCAACGGCGCGCAGTACGCCAAGATGCACGCCGCCATCAAGGCGGGCAACCCGCCGGACCTCGGCCAGGTCGAGTACCCCGTGGTGCCGAGCTTCCTGCTCGACAACGGACTCCTCGACCTCACGAAGTACGGCGCCGCCGACGTCAAGGGCAAGTTCGAGGGCTGGCAGTGGCAGCAGAGCGTCTTCGGCGACGGGGTCTTCGCGATCCCGCAGGCGTCCGGGCCGATGGGCCTGTTCGTCCGCCAGGACCTCTTCGACAAGTGGGAGGTCGAGACCCCGCAGACCTGGGACGAGTACGAGGCCGCCGCCAAGGCGATCCGTAAGAAGGACGCCTGGATCGAGACGTTCGCGCCGACCAACGGCAACCGCTTCGCGGGGTACGCCTGGCAGGCCGGGGCGCGCTGGTTCGGCGTCGAGGGCGACTCCTGGACGGTCACCATCGACGACGAGCCGACCGGGCGTGTCGCCGACTATTGGGAGTCCCTGGTCAGGCAGAAGCTCATCAAGACCATCCCGGACCGGCAGAACGCCTGGTACAAGGACATCCAGACCGGCGACATGGCCGCCTGGGTCGGTGCCAGCTGGGGTGACGCACTGCTGGTGGGCAACGCACCGAAGACGTCCGGGAAGTGGCGGGTCGCCCAGCTGCCGCAGTGGAAGAAGGGCGACAACGCCTCCGCCAACTGGGGCGGCTCCACCACCGCGGTCTTCCGCGCCTCCAAGTACCCGCAGGACGCGATGGACTTCGCCGTCTGGCTCAACACCGACCCCGAGTCGATAAAGCTTCTCATCGACGGCGGCTATGGCTGGCCCAGCGCCAAACAGGGCTGGACGAACGGCGATATGGAGGGCCAGCGGGACTTCTTCGGCGGGCAGAAGTACAGCGAGGTCTTCGAGGCGGCCGGCAAGGCGGTGGACACCAGTTGGCAGTGGGGGCCGGCGGTGGACACCCTCTACCAGCGGTTCGGCGACGCCTTCACCGCGGCGATCGGTGACGGCAGTTCCTTCCGGTCCGTGCTGAAGAAGGTGCAGCGGCAGACTGTCGAGGACCTCAAGGCCAAGGGGCTGAAGGTGGAGACCGGGTGAGAGGGCTCACCCGTAGCGAGGCCCGCAACGCCCGCGCCGCCGCAGGCTTTCTGCTGCCCTTTCTCGCACTCTTCCTGCTCTGCTTCGTCGCGCCCATCGGCTATGCGATCTACGAGAGCCTGCTGAAGGTCGAGCGGTCCGGGCCGCTCGGCCTCGGCGGCGGCCCCAAGGAGGTCTTCGCGGGCCTCGACAACTACGTCCAGGCACTGCAGAACGAGGGCTTCCTGGCCGGGTTCGGGCGGGTGCTGCTCTTCGGTGCCGTGCAAATCCCGCTGATGATCGCGCTCGCCACGGCGCTGGCCCTGCTGCTGGAGGCCGCGTCGGCACGCTGGGTGGGCTTCTTCCGCACGGCCTTCTTCCTGCCGTACGGGGTGCCCGGCGTCATCGCCTCGATCCTCTGGGGATTTCTGTACGTACCGGGGATCAGTCCCTTCGTCGAGATGGCCGACACGGTCGGCTGGGAGCTGGACTTCCTGTCCCGCGGCACCGTCCTGTGGTCCATCGCCAACATCGTCACCTGGCAGTTCACCGGCTACAACATGCTGGTCCTGGTCGCCCAGCTGAAAGCCGTACCGGGCGAGCTGTACGAGGCCGCGCGGATCGACGGTGCGAGCGTCTGGCAGGTCGCCCGGCACGTCAAACTGCCGCTGATCAGGCCCGCGCTCGTGCTCACCACCGTCTTCAGCATCATCGGCACGCTCCAGCTCTTCGCCGAGCCCATGGTGCTCCGGCCGCTGACCAACACCATCGACTCCGGCTACACCCCCAACCTGCACGCCTACAACGAGGCGTTCACCAGCAACAACCAGCACGCCGCGGCTGCGGAGGCGGTGCTGCTCGCGCTCGTCGCCTGCGCGCTGTCCTTCGGTTTCCTCCGGATGGTCGGACGGCGGGGGAGGGACGGCGAGTGACGCTGCTGACCGAGGGCAGGACCCCCGAACCTCCCGAGCCCGCCCCAGCACGTAAGACCGGCGGGCGCACCCGTGCGAGCCGGGGTGCCGGCCCCGGTGAACCGCCGCTGCGGTACCGCATCATCACGGTCTCGCTGCTCGCCGTCACCGCCGTCTACTTCCTCGTGCCCGTCTACTGGCTGGTCGTCTCGGCGACGAAGAACACCGGTGACCTCTTCGGCACCTTCGGCTTCTGGTTCGCCGACCCGCATCCGCTCCAGTACCTCGGCGACGTGCTGACCTACGACCACGGGATCTACGTCCGCTGGTTCGGCAACAGCCTGCTCTACGCGGGGGTGGGGGCCGTCGCCGCCACGCTGCTCGCGGCGGCCGCCGGTTACGCGCTGGCGAAGTTCCCCTTCCCCGGCCGCGATGGCATCTTCAACGTCGTCCTCGCCGGGGTCCTCATCCCCGGCACCGCGCTCGCCCTTCCGCTCTATCTGCTCTTCAGCGAGATGGGCCTGGCCAACACCTACTGGGCGGTGCTCATCCCGAGCGTCGTCAGCCCCTTCGGCGTCTATCTGTGCCGGATCTACGCGGCCGCGGCCGTCCACGACTCACTGCTGGAAGCGGCCCGGATCGACGGCGCGGGCGAGATGCGGATCTTCACCACGCTGGCACTGCGGCTGATGACACCGGCGCTCGTCACCGTCTTCCTGTTCCAGTTCGTGCACATTTGGAATAACTTCTTCCTTCCGCTGGTGATGCTCTCGGACTCCGGCCTCTATCCGATCCAGCTCGGCCTGACCGGCTGGCAGGGGTACGCGGACCGCCAGCCGGAGCTGTACCAGTACACGGTGGGCGGCGCCTTCCTCTCCGTCGTGCCGCTGATGATCCTGATGGGAGTGCTCCAGCGGTACTGGCGGACCGGCCTGACCGAGGGCAGCGTGAAGTGACGAGGGCCACGTGAAGTGACCGGAGGCGGCCTGGCAGGATCGCCGTATGACGACATCTGATCCCGCAGCCGGCACGCCGCAGACTCCCACGCCGCAGACTCCGCAGAAAGCTCCCGCCAAGGACCCGTGGGACCTCCCGGACGTATCCGGCCTGGTGGTCGGGGTGCTCGGCGGCACCGGCGACCAAGGGCGCGGGCTGGCCTACCGGCTGGCCAAGGCCGGGCAGAAGGTGATCATCGGCTCTCGGGTGGCCGAGCGCGCGCAGACCGCCGCCGGTGAGCTCGGCCTCGGCATCGAGGGCGCGGACAACGCCGAGTGCGCGCGGCGCAGCGATGTCGTGATCGTCGCCGTGCCGTGGGACGGACATGCCAAGACCCTGGAGGCCCTGCGCGAGGAACTCGCGGGCAAGCTGGTCGTCGACTGCGTCAATCCGCTCGGCTTCGACAAGAAGGGCGCCTACCCGCTCAAGCCGGAGGAGGGCAGCGCCGCCGAGCAGGCCGCGGCCCTGCTTCCCCAGTCGCGCGTGACCGCGGCGTTCCACCACCTGTCCGCCGTCCTGCTGCAGGACGAGTCGATCGACGAGATCGACACCGATGTGCTGGTGCTCGGCGAGGCGCGGGCGGACACCGATCTGGTGCAGGCGCTTGCCGCCCGAATCCCGGGCATGCGGGGAGTCTTCGCCGGCCGGCTGCGCAACGCCCACCAGGTGGAGTCCCTGGTGGCCAACCTGATCTCGATGAACCGCCGCTACAAGGCCCACACGGGGCTGCGCGTCACCGACGTGTAGGCCGGCGCGGGGCGTGCGGGACAATGGCCGGGAGCGCAGGTCGGTCGTACGGCCTCGTTCCCCGAGCTCCCGGACAGAAAGCCGACCCTCATGCCCCGCCTCGCCCTGTTCGCCTTCGCCGTCTGCGTGCTGGCCGTCGCCGCCGCGGTCATCTCCTTCGTGCGGGGCAGTTGGCTCGGCATCGTCTGGATCATGATGGCCGGCGTCTCGTCGAACCTGGCCTGGTTCGCCCTGCGCAAGGCAAAGGCCGAGCGCGCTTAGCGCGCGGCAGGCTTCAGCGCACCGACCGAGGTCGTCTCGGCACCTCCCGGCCATCCGGTGGGTTAGCGCCTGGGCATCTCCCTGGGGGTGGGGTTCCCCTGCGGCGCACCGGTGGTGCCCGTTGGCCCGACGGTCCGGGGAGGTCCTCCACGGGGGAGGTATCCGGCGGAGTGCACCCGGAGGGCGCCGCCTACGCGGCGAACGGCAGTTGAGGTTCGCCCTGCCAGAAGCGGAACCACTCCTGGCCGAGGAAGGTCTCGAGTTCCGTCACGCCGAGCCCCCGCAGGATTGCGTGGACCGCGTCGAAGAACACCTGGCTGATCTCCGGCACCCACAGCAGCCCGAACACCGCGATCAGCCCGAACGGCGCGAACGGCTCCACCTGCCGCCGCACCTTGTACGACAGCCACGGCTCGATCACGCCGTAGCCGTCCAGGCCCGGCACCGGCAGGAAGTTCAGGAGCGCCGCCGTCACCTGGAGCAGGGCGAGGAAGGCGAGTGCGCACCGGAAGGCCACCGGGACGTCCCGCATCGTGCCGAGCCAGAAGGGTGCCGTGAGCGCCACCGCGAGCAGCGCGTTGGTCAGCGGTCCCGCCGCCGAGATCAGGCTGTGCTTCCAGCGCCCTCGGATCCGCCGGTGCTCGATGAACACCGCACCGCCCGGCAGCCCGATCCCACCCATGATCACGAAGAGGACGGGCAGCACGATGCTCAGCAGCGCATGGGTGTACTTCAGCGGATTGAGGGTGAGATAGCCCTTCGCGCCGATCGAGATGTCACCGCCGTGCAGTGCGGTGCGCGCATGCGCGTACTCGTGCAGGCACAGCGACACGATCCAGGCGGCGGTGACGAAGAGGAAGACGGCGACGCCGGTGTTCGCCGCGAAGTCCGTCCACACCGCCCAGCCGGAGACCGTCATGACGGCGACCAGCCCGAGGAAGACGGGGCTGATCCGGCGCTCGCTGCGTCGGCTGATGGCGGTCGTCATGCAGTGGTACTCCTGTGCGTCGGGACGGACGAGCCCGGGTCCGGGCAGGGGCATCCCGACCGTACAGGGGGCGCGAGGAGAACGTCTCGCGGGCCGCCGGGAGTTCCACCGCCGACGGAGGAAGATCGGCGGGCTGCCGGCTGGGGTGGGGGCTTATCCGGCTGGGACCCGGCGGGCCGCATCAGGCGTCGATCGCCCGCCGGGCGTGCCCGGTCAGTGGAAGCTGTGTTCCTCGGCGGGGTACGCCCCGCCGACGACGTCCTCGGCGAACGCCTTCGCCGCGCCGCTGAGCGCCTCGCGCAGCTGCGCGTACTGCTTGACGAACCGCGGCAGTCGGCCGCTGGTCATGCCCGCCATGTCCGTCCATACCAGGACCTGGGCGTCACAGTCCGGGCCGGCGCCGATGCCGACGGTCGGAATGTGCAGCGAGCGCGTGACCTCGGCGGCCAGCTCGGCCGGTACGAGTTCGAGGACGACCGCGAACGCACCGGCGTTCTGCACCGCCTTGGCGTCCCGCAGCAGCTGCTGGGCGGCCTCCTCGCCGCGCCCCTGCACCGGGTAGCCGCCGTACGCGTTGACGGACTGCGGGGTGAGGCCGACGTGTGCCATCACGGGGATGCCTGACTGGACCAGCAGCTCGATCTGATGGGCGGACCGCTCGCCGCCCTCCAGCTTCACCGCTCCGACGCCCGCGTCCTTGACCAGCCGGGTGGCGTTGCGCAGCGCCTGGACCGGACCCTCCTGGTACGAGCCGAAGGGCAGGTCGCCGATGATCAGCGCGCGCTTGGTGCCGCGGACCACCGCCGCCGACAGCATGGTGACCTCGTCCATGGTGACCGGGACGGTCGACTCGTAGCCCAGGTGACAGTTGCCCATTGAGTCGCCGACCAGCATGACCGGGATGCCCGCCTCGTCGAAGACGGATGCGGTCATCGCGTCGTAGGCGGTGAGCATGGGCCACTTCTCGCCGCGCTGCTTGGCGGCGGCGATGTCGCGGACGGTGATGCGCCGGGTGCCCGTACCCCCGTACAGCGTCTTCCCGCTGTCGGCCTTCCGGCCGCTGGATGCATTCTGGGCAGGCGAAACGTGCGTCATTGCAACGGCTCCTTCGTCATCTCGAGGCGCCCTCACGGCGTCCCCGGACCAGCTCCATGGTGGCACCTGCCGCCGCACCCGAAAAGGGGCCTCGTCACAGGACTCGTCACAGAAGGATCCGCATCGATACGGAACGGCACCGTATCGAAACCGACCGTAGGCTGCCGCGTATGGCGACTCCCCCCGGTGCACCCGCCGCCCGAACCGTCCCCGAGGCCGTCCACCGACGCCGCTGGCTCATCCTGGTCGTGCTGATGTTCAGCCTGCTGATGGTGGTGCTGGACAACTCGATCCTGAACGTGGCGCTGAAGACGATCGCCACCCCGCCGCCCACCGGCCTCGGCGCCACGCAGAGCCAGCTGGAGTGGGCGGTCAGTGCCTACACCCTGGTCTTCGCGAGCCTGCTGTTCACCGCGGGGCTGCTGGGCGACCGGCTCGGCCGCAAGAAGGTCCTCCTCTTCGGCATGGCCGTCTTCGGCATCGGCTCCACGCTGGCTGCCCAGGCGGGGGCGCCCGCTGAGCTCATCGCGTTCCGGGCCGTGATGGGTTTCGGCGGCGCCCTGGTGATGCCCGCCACGCTCGCCATCCTCGTCAACGTCTTCGAGCGCGACGAGCAGCCCAGGGCCATCGGCTTCTGGGTCGGCAGCGTGGGCGTGGCCGTCGCGGTCGGCCCCGTCACCGGTGGCCTGCTGCTCGAGCACTTCTGGTGGGGCTCGGTCTTCCTGATCAATGTCCCGGTCGTCGTCGCGGGGCTGATCGCGATGGCGCTCCTCGTACCGGATTCCCGGGACCCCGCGCCCGGTCGCCTCGACCCGGTCGGCGTCCTGCTGTCCATCGTCGGTCTGGTGCTGCTCGTGTACGGGATCATCACCGGCGGCCGGTTCGGCGACTTCACCGCCCCTCAGGTGGTGTCCACGATCGGCGGCGGGCTCGTCGTGCTGCTCGCCTTCGTGCTGTACGAGAGGCGCAGCGACCACCCGGCCATGGATGTGACCTACTTCCGCAACCCCGCCTTCTCGGCCGCCGTCGGCGCCGTCGCGCTGGTCTTCTTCGCCCTCATGGGCGTGACCTTCTTCACCGCTTTCTACACGCAGAGCGTGCGCGGCTACACCCCGCTCCAGACCGGGCTGCTCATCCTGCCGCTCGCCGTTGCACAGCTGGTGTTCGCGCCGCGCGCCCGTCTCGTCGTCGCACGGTTCGGCGCCCGCGCCGTGTGCGCCTGCGGCATGCTCCTGCTGGCGGTGACCCTCTCGGGCTACCTGCTGCTCGACCGGTCCACTCCGATCTGGGTGCTGGAGGTGCTGCTCTTCCTCCAGGGCGCGGGCATGGCGCACACCATGCCTCCCGTGACCACATCGATCATGCAGTCCCTGCCCAGGGAGAAGGCGGGCTCGGGCTCGGCGATCAACACCACCTTCCGGCAGCTCGGCGGCGCGCTCGGGGTCGCCGTCCTGGGTTCCGTGCTGTCCGCCGCCTACCGCGGGAGCATCGACGGCGACCTCGCGGCGCTGCCGGCCCGGGAACGGCACGCGGCGGGTGAGTCGATCGAGGCGACCCGCGCCGCAGCCGAGCGGCTGGGGCCGGCGGGCAGGGCGCTGACCGGCACCGCGAACGACGCCTTCGTCCACGCCATGCACATCACGGTCGTCGTCGCGTCCGTCGTGGCGCTGGCCGGCGCGGTGGTGGTCGCGCTGTTCCTGCCGGGGCGTCCGCGGACCGGCGGCGCGGCCGACGAGGGCCGGACGTCGGCCGGCGCGGGGCTGCCCCGTACGGGAGGCGAGGAGCGGTGAGCGCGGCCGGGCGCCGCGGGCGTCCGCGCAGCGCCGCCGTCGACGCGGCGATCGTCGAGGCCGTGCTGCGGCTGCTGGAGCACGGCGCCACGGTGGCGGAGCTGTCGATCGAACGGATCGCCCGCGAAGCCGGGGTCGGCAAGGCCACCGTCTACCGGCGCTGGCCGGGCAAGGAGGCGCTGCTGCTCGACGCCCTGCGCTCCCTCGATCCGCGGACCCCGCGGCCTGCCGGGGCGTCGGTCCGCGACGACCTGGTGCTGCTGCTGGAGTTCCTGCGCAGGAGCGGCCTGGCCAAGCGGTCGTCGGCGGTGCTGCGCGCCGTCGTCACCGAGGTCCGGTCACACCCCGGGCTGTGGCGGGAGTATCAGGACACGGTCCTGCGGGCCCGGCGGGAGTCGGTGCACGAGGTGCTGCGGCGCGGTATCGCGTCCGGCGAGATCCGCGCCGACGCGGACGTCGAGCTGCTCGCGGACCTGTTCGTCGGGCCGATGCTCGCCCGGGTCGTCCTGCACGAGTGGCAGGAACTCCCGGAGGGGCTGGCCGAGTCCATCGTGGACAGCGTGCTCGAAGGGGTGCGTCCCCCGCAGGATCCTCGGTGACCTGCAGGGCTCCCGGGCCCGAGGTGCAGCCGGCGCCGGCCTGCGTCCGGGTTCTGTCACAGCGGAACGCATCTCGGCGCGAACCGGAACCCATGCCGCTGCCGTCCTCGTCCTCGTAGGAGACCAGCCGCCCAGGCGGCAAGGAAACCCACTGGTCATCGCCTAGGGTTCGGGGGAACGGGGACCAGCGGCGTGCGAGGCAGCGAGGAACGGTAGATGGTGCAGGCGTACACGACGGATACGGGACACGGCGGCTTGAACCCTGAGCGGAGCCCTTCCCGCGCCCGGCGCCTGCTGGGCCGGCATGTGAGAGGAATGTGGCGGCGGGGGATCGTCCTCGCGTTGCTCGCCCTCGTGCTGGCGGGGCTGATGGCCTTCCACTCCGAGGTCCCCAACACGGTGGGCAACCTCGGCAGCCTGCTGGAGACCTTCCTGCCGTGGCTGGCTCTCGGCATCCCGCTGCTGCTCCTGTTCGCCCTGCTGCGCCGTTCGGCGACCGCGCTCGTCGCGCTGGTCCTGCCGTCCCTGGTCTGGCTGAACCTCTTCGGCGGGCTCGTCACCGAGAAGGCGATCGGGACTCCGGGCCACCTCACCGTGGCCACCCACAATGTCAACGCCGAGAACCCCGACCCCGCGGGTACGGCGCGTGACGTCGCGGCCTCGGATGCCGACGTCGTGGCGCTGGAGGAGCTCACGGGCGATGCCATGGCGACGTACGAGAAGGCGCTCGCGGGCACGTACCGGTACCACTCCGTCCAGGGCACGGTCGGGATCTGGAGCAAGTACCCGCTGCGCGACACCCGCCCCGTCGGCATCAAGCTGGGCTGGATCCGGGCGCTGCGCACCACGGTCGGGACCCCCCAGGGGCAGGTCGCGGTGTACGTCGCCCATATGCCATCGGTACGGGTGAAGTTCAACGCCGGCTTCACGGCGGGGCAGCGGGACGACAGCGCGGCCGCGCTCGGGGACGCCATCGCGGGGGAACGGCTGGACCGGGTCGTGCTGCTGGGCGATCTCAACGGGACCATGAACGACCGGTCGCTGGCTCCGGTGACCTCACAGATGCGGTCCACGCAGGGCGCGGTGGGCGACGGCTTCGGCTTCAGCTGGCCCGCGTCGTTCCCGATGACCCGGATCGACCAGATCATGGTGCGGGGCATGGAGCCCGTGAAGTCGTGGTCGCTGCCGAGGACCGGCAGCGATCATCTGCCGGTCGCAGCGTCGGTCGAGCTGTAGCCGCGCCCTGACAGGGGCCCGACAGGTGCCGGAAAGGTGCCGGATCGGCTGAGCCCGGGCCTCACCGTCGGAGACCCGGGTGGGCCGTCAGATGTGCTCGCGCCAGCGGTTGGTGATCGGGAGACGGCGGTCCTTGCCGAAGCCCTTCGCCGAGATCTTCGTGCCCGGCGGGTACTGCCGTCGCTTGTACTCGGCCCGGTCGACGAGCAGCAGCACGCGGGCGACGGTCTCCGGGTCGAATCCGGCAGCGACGATCGCGTCGCGTCCCTGGTCCCGGTCCACATAGAGGTCGAGGATCGCGTCGAGGACCTCGTAGTCCGGGAGGGTGTCCGTGTCGACCTGGCCGGGGCGCAGCTCGGCGCTGGGTGGCTTGGTGATCGAGTTCTCGGGGATCGGGGGTGTCTGGCCGCGCTGCTCGGCGGACCGGTTGCGCCACGTCGCCAAGCGGAAGACCGAGGTCTTGTAGACGTCCTTGATCGGGCCGAACGCGCCGACCGAGTCGCCGTAGAGCGTGGAGTAGCCGACGGCGAGCTCGGACTTGTTGCCCGGCGCGAGCACGATGTGGCCCTCCTGGTTGGAGATGGCCATCAGCGTCGTCCCGCGCAGCCGGGACTGGAGGTTCTCCTCTGCCAGACCCGTGAGCTTCAGCGAGTCCAGGTACGCGTCGAACATCGGGCCGATGGGCACCGTGCGGAAGTGCAGGCCGGTACGGCGGGCGAGTTCGGCGGCGTCGTCCCGGGAGTGCTCCGAGGAGTAGCGGGACGGCAGGGATACGCCGTACACGTTCTGCGCACCGAGCGCGTCGCACGCGATGGCGGCCGTGAGCGCCGAGTCGATGCCGCCGGACAGGCCGATGAGGACGCTGCGGAAGCCGTTCTTGGCCACATACGCCCGCAGACCGACGACCAGTGCCGAGTAGACCTCCTCGTCGTCGTCGAGCCGGTCCGCGTAGCCGCCGGTGAGCTCGGGCTCGTAGGCCGGGAGCGGGTCGGCGGACAGCGTCACGTGGTCGACGCGCAGGCCGTCGTCGACGATGCCGTCGGGGACGGGCCCCGCGGCGGGCAGGTCAAGATCGATCACCACACAGCCCTCGGCGAACTGCGGGGCCCGAGCGATCACTTCGCCGTCGGGGGCGACCACGATCGAGTCCCCGTCGAAGACCAGCTCGTCCTGGCCGCCGATCATCGCGAGGTAGGCGGTGGTGCAGCCCGCCTCCTGGGCGCGCTTGCGGACGAGCTCCAGGCGGGTGTCGTCCTTCTCGCGCTCGTACGGGGAGGCGTTGATGGACAGCAGCAGCCCCGCACCGACGGACCGGGCGGCGGGCACGCGGCCGCCCTCCTGCCACAGGTCCTCGCAGATGGCGAGGGCGACGTCGACGCCGTGCACCCGGATGACCGGCATGGTGTCGCCGGGCACGAAGTAGCGGAACTCGTCGAAGACGCCGTAGTTGGGAAGGTGGTGCTTGGCGAAGGCCAGGGCGACCTCGCCCCGGTGCAGGACCGCCGCCGCGTTCTGCGGTGCCCCGGCCGGGAGGCCGTACCGCGGCTGGGTCTTCTCGGTGGCGCGGTCCAAATAGCCGACGATCACCGGCAGCTCGCCCAGGCCCTCGGACTCCAGGCGCCGGGCCAGCGCGTGCAGCGTGGCGCGCGAGGCCGCCACGAAGGACGAGCGCAGGGCGAGGTCCTCCACGGGATAGCCGGTCAGCGCCATCTCGGGGAAGGCCACGAGATGGGCCCCCTGCTCGGCCGAGTGCCGGGTCCAGTGCACGATCGTCTCGGCGTTTCCGGCGATGTCGCCGACGGACGAGTCGATCTGATTCAGGGCGACGCGAAGTTGAGGCACGTGGTCAGTGTAATCGTCTGTCTGACGCGATGTCCCGGCCGTGCAGTGTGGCCCCTCCCACGCCTGGGCGGCCGTTCCACGCCTGGGGCACCCGGCCGGTCCCACGGTCGCCGCTCCACCCCGCCACCACGGCCCGGCCCGGATTAGCATGGCGCCACTATGCCGTCCGGTCTCCCGAGGCTGATCGCCGTCCTTCTCGCGCTCGCCGTGGTCGCCTATACGACCTGGGCGGCGGAGGTCGTCGTCGCCACCGGCCTGGACCCCGTACGGGCGTACGTCAGTGAACTCGCCGCGACCGACCAGCCGCTCGGCGAGCTCTTCCGCGCCACCGACCTGATCGCCGGGCTGCTCGTCCTCGCCGCCGCCGTGCTGGCGCTCCTGCGGCCGGTCCGCCGCCCCTGGGCCACTGCCGGCTGGGCCGCGCTCGCGCTCTTCGGCGCGGCCACCGTCGCCGACTCCCGGCTGCCGCTGAGCTGCGCCCCGACCGTCGACCCCGCGTGCGCGGCCCGCGAGAGCGCCGGGCTGGTGCCGGTCGCCCACGCCGCGCACGCCGTCACCAGCACCCTCGCGATGGCCGGAGCGCTCGCGGCGGTCGTCGCGCTGACCGTCGCCGCCCGCCGCTACGGCTGGTGGCCCCCGGTCGCCCGCTGCGGCCCCCCGCTCGCCGCGCTGACCCTGCTCGCCACGGTATGGACGCTGGCCGCCGTGGCCGCCTTTCAGGCGGGGGAGGGGAACTGGGCGCTGGGGGCGGGGCAGCGGGTCCAGCTGCTGCTGCTCGCGGCGTGGATCGCCCTGCTGGCGTACGGCGTCGGCCGGGCAGAGCGCACCGGTGGCCAGGTCGGCGCCGCGGGACGGGACCGGCCATGAGCCGCGCCCCGAACGGTACGACCCGCGTCCCGGGTCGGATGCTGCGCATCCGCGGCGTCCCCACGCATGTGCTGTGCGAGGGCGAGGGGCCCGTATGCGTGCTCAGCGGCGGGCTGGGCAGCAGCTGGTTCGACTGGGACCCGGTCGTGCCGCTGCTGGCGCCCAGCCGCACGGTGGTCCGCTTCGACCGTCCCGGCCTCGGCCTCAGCGCGCCGGACCCGCGCCCGCCCACCGCCGTCGGGGAGGCCCACCGCATCCTGGGCGTCCTCGACGCCCTCGGTCTGACCGGCCGCTGCACGGTCGTCGGCCACTCCCTCGCCGGATTCCACGCCGAGGCGTTCGCCCGGCTCCACCCGGACCGGACGGACGGCCTCGTGCTGATCGACACCAGTGTCGAGGAGGACGCCCTGCCGCCGGTCGTGCCGGTCGGCCTGCGGATCGGCGCCGCGCGTCTGCTCGCCACCGCGCTCTCCGCCGCCGGGCTGCCCCGCGCGCTGGGGCGCACCGCCCGGCGCGCGGCCGTCCGGACCGCGACCGTCCGGCATCGCGAGCCCGCGGACGAGGAGTTCGTACGCCGCTGCTACCGCACGAGCCGGGTCCTCCATGCCGGGCTGCTCGAGAACGCGACGTACCCGGACCTCGCCGCGGAGCTGGCCGAGCTGCGCGCCCGGCACCGGCTGCCCCCTGTCCCGGTCACCGTCCTCGCGGCGTACGCCGCGGGCGAGTCGCGCCGCGAGCTGCGCTGGCTCGAGCGCCAGCGACGGCTCGCCGCACAGCTGGGCGGGGAGTTCCGGATCTCCGCACCCTCGGGGCACCTGCTGATGATGGACGACCCCGCGGCTGTGGCCCGCGCGGTCCTGGGCAGCGGGCCCCGCCTGGGCCAGGACGGCGGCCGGGAGGGTCTGGCCTGAGGCCGCGGGCCGTGCCGGGACCTCCGGAGCGTACGAGCAGCGGGCCCCGCAGGCAGCCGGGCGGTGACCGATCACCTGGCCGGTGTCCGGAGCGTCCCTTACCATGACCATGAAGCTCCCGCACCCCTACCGGAGTTCGTGACCAGCGGCTCGTCACTTATGTTGTGGGCCGCCTGCGGTGGTCGGGCTGCGGTGGGGCGGTCGGAGTCCGGACGAGGGCCGAGTGCGCGGATGCGAAACGCCCTCGAAACGGAGTGGAGCCATACTGGTGTGCCCCGGGTGATGTCCCGAGCTTGCTGCGCGAGCGGCCTGATCAGCTCCTGACCTGCGGTTACGTGTAAGGGATAGGTAGTTATGGATAAGCAGCAGGAGTTTGTGCTCCGTACGCTCGAAGAGCGCGACATCCGCTTCGTCCGCCTGTGGTTCACCGATGTGCTCGGCTTCCTGAAGTCGGTCGCCGTGGCCCCCGCGGAGCTCGAGCAGGCCTTCGACGAGGGCATCGGCTTCGACGGCTCGGCCATCGAGGGTTTCGCCCGGGTCTACGAGTCCGACATGATCGCCAAGCCCGATCCGAGCACCTTCCAGATCATCCCGTGGCGCGCCGAGGCCCCCGGCACGGCCCGGATGTTCTGCGACATCCTCATGCCGGACGGATCGCCCTCGTACGCGGATCCGCGGTATGTCCTCAAGCGCATCCTGGCCAGGACCTCCGACCTCGGGTTCACCTTCTACACGCACCCCGAGATCGAGTTCTTCCTGCTCAAGGACAAGCCGGTGGACGGCTCCCGGCCCATTCCCGCCGACTCCTCCGGCTACTTCGACCACACCCCGCAGAACGTGGGCATGGACTTCCGCCGCCAGGCGATCACCATGCTCGAGTCCATGGGCATCTCGGTGGAGTTCTCCCACCACGAGGGCGCCCCGGGCCAGCAGGAGATCGACCTGCGGTACGCGGACGCGCTGTCCACCGCCGACAACGTCATGACCTTCCGGCTCATCATGAAGCAGGTGGCGCTCGAGCAGGGGGTCCACGCGACGTTCATGCCGAAACCGTTCTCCGAGCACCCCGGCTCGGGCATGCACACCCACCTCTCGCTCTTCGAGGGCGACCGCAACGCCTTCCACGAGTCGGGCGCCGAGTACCAGCTGTCGAAGGTCGGCAAGTTCTTCATCGCCGGTCTGCTGCGCCACGCGGGCGAGATCTCCGCCGTGACGAACCAGTGGGTCAACTCCTACAAGCGCATCTGGGGCGGCTCCCAGCGCACGGCGGGCGCGGGCGGCGAGGCCCCCTCGTACATCTGCTGGGGCCACAACAACCGCTCGGCGCTGGTCCGGGTGCCGCTGTACAAGCCCGGGAAGACCGGGTCGACGCGCGTCGAGGTGCGTTCCCTCGACTCCGGGGCCAACCCCTACCTGGCGTACGCGGTGCTGCTCGCCGCCGGGCTCAAGGGCATCGAGGAGCAGTACGAGCTCCCGGCGGGCGCCGAGGACGACGTGTGGGCGCTGTCCGACTCCGAGCGCCGCTCGCTGGGCATCGAGCCGCTGCCGCAGAACCTGGGCGAGGCCATCGCGCTCATGGAACGCAGCGAGCTGCTCGCCGAAACGCTCGGTGAGCACGTCTTCGACTTCTTCCTGCGCAACAAGAAGCAGGAGTGGGAGGAGTACCGCTCCGAGGTCACCGCCTTCGAGCTGCGCAAGAGCCTCCCGGTGCTGTAACCGCAGGTCAGCACCGGCATCGCAGCTCTACGGCACTCCGGGCCGACGGTCTCGAACCGTCGGCCCGGAGGCGTCTTTAGTCGCTCTGGGCCGCCTGTGGGCCGTCTATGGACCGACCGTCGGCTCTCCGGCTGACTGAGCTGAGGACTGCGGAGACGCTGCCGTAGACGACACGGCGGTACGACGACGCGGGTACGGCACGTTCCAGCTCGCTCAGCCAGTCCCTGATGTGGCCAGGCTGGAACGAGCCGAGCGGGCGTGCCCCTCGACGTACGGGATCGCGTGGCGCCGGAGCTGCTGTCAGGCAACTTGACATCTTCTATTCTCTCAGAGAATAGTAGCGATCATGTCATTGGCGGCCAACGTTCTACTCGGGCTCCTTTCCGCTGGGCCCCAGCACGGCTACGAACTCAAACGGGCATACGACCAACGCCTGCCCAGAGCAAAGCCGCTGGCGTTCGGGCAGGTCTATGGCACCCTCGGCAGGCTGGAGCGTGACGGCCTCGTTCAACAGGCCGGTCGCGACCGCGAGGGAGGACCCGACCGCACGCTGTACACCATCACCGACGCCGGCCGCAGTGCGCTGGCCGGGTGGCTCGACACGGTCGAGACCCCGGCGCCGTACGTTTCCAGCACCCTGCTCGCCAAGGTCGTCGTCGCCTTGCTGGTGACCGGGAGCGACCAGGCCCGTGGCTATCTCATCGCGCAACGGGCCGCCCACACCGTACGACTGCGGGAACTGACATCGGTCAAGACCGACCCGTCGGCGTCGCTCGGTGATGTGATCGCCGCAGACTTCGCCATCGCTCATCTCGACGCCGACTTGCGTTGGTTGCGAACCACGCTCGACCGCGTCGCCGACCTGCACCAGGAGGTGCACTCATGACGCTTCTGCAGGCACGCGGCGTCGTGAAGTCGTACGGGCTCACACCCGCGCTTCACGGCGTCGATCTCGACGTGGCCGAGGGGGAACTCCTCGCCATCACCGGCCCGAGCGGCTGCGGCAAGTCGACTCTTCTGCACTGTCTGGCCGGCATCCTGCGCCCGGACGCCGGAGAGGTGCACTACGGCGGCCGGCGCCTTGACACTGCTTCGGAAGCGACCCGGTCCCGGCTCCGGCGCACGGACTTCGGGGTGCTGTTCCAGTTCGGCCGACTGGTCCCCGAACTCACCGCGGCCGAGAACGTCGCGCTGCCGTTGCTCCTCGCCGGCAGGGGGCGGCGCGAGAGCCGTGAGGCGGCACTGACCTGGCTCGAAAGACTCGGTGTCGACGAGCTGGCAGACGCCCGGCCGGGCGAGATGTCCGGCGGCCAGCAGCAGCGGTGCGCCGCCGCCAGGGCACTGGTCACCGAGCCCCGGGTGCTGTTCGCCGATGAGCCCACCGGCGCCCTCGACACGCTCGCCGGCGAGCAGCTGCTCGGCCTCGTGGTCCGGCTGGCCCGCGAGCAGGGCATGACCGTCGTCCTGGTCACCCACGCTGCCGGAGTGGCCGGCTACGCCGACCGCGAGATCGTTCTGCGGGACGGCACCGTCGATCCGACGGGGATCGGCATGACCGCGCAGGCCGCGTCGTGAGCGCCCCGACCACGACCGGCGACGCCCCGGTCGGCACGCAGGAACCCCGCGGCGGTCTTCCCGGCATCGAGATAAAGCCCGTGCCTTTGCTGCAGCTGGCCCTGGCCGGCACCCGGACCGACACGCTCCGCGTCCTCCTCACGGCGGTCAGCGCCGCGCTCGCCGCGGTCGCCGCCCTGGCCGCCCTTACCGTGCTGGCCATCCCGGCACCCCACGGCCTCGGGCCCGCTGACGGATCGGACGCGTGGTCCCGGCAGTACACCAACGCCCTGTTGCGCGAGCCGGGGTTGCGGCCCGGAGTGGCCTTCACCCTGTTGCTGCTGACCATCCCGGTGCTGGCACTGGCCGGTCAGTGCACCCGGCTGGGCGCCCCGGCCCGCGAACGTCGGCTCTCCGCGATCCGGCTGGCGGGCGGCACACCCCGCCAGGCGGTCGCCGTCGCCGCCACGGAGACCGGAGCGGCGGCGCTCCTCGGCAGCCTCGCCGGCCTCGGGATCCATCTGGCCGGGCGTGCACTGCTGCACCGGCCGGACGAGCACGGCATGCTGCCGCTGCCGACCGACGTGATGCTGCCCGTCGTGGCGCCGATCGCCGTGGTCGTCGGTATCCCCCTGCTCGCGATGGCCGCCGCCTGGGTGCTGATGCGCCCGGTCACCGTGAGCCCGTTCGGGGTGAGCCGTCGGTCCGCGCGCCGGCGGGCACCCCGGCCGTGGCCCGGCATCCTCGTCGCGCTCGGCGTCGGCGCGTACGTGCTGGGGCTGCCCCTGACCGCCCTGGGCGGGCGGGAGGACACGGGCCTGCCCATGTGGACGCTGCCTGTGCTGGTGTTCGGCGGTGCGCTGCTCGCCACGCTGGGCGTGGTCCTCGGGGTCGCCTGGGTCTCCCACACCGCGGGCCGCGTGCTGCACCGGTTCGCCCGCCGGCCGGCCACGCTGCTGGCCGCCCGGCAGCTGATGGCCGACCCGTGGAGCGGCAGCCGCACCTTCGGCGCCCTGCTGGCCGCCGTCGTCTTCGGCGCCGGAGCGGCAGCGGTGCGCGCCTTCTTCGTCGCCCGGGCCGAGGCGGACGACGCGATGCAGCGGCTGTCCGACACCGCCGCCGGCCGGCCGCACACCCCCGACCCGGCCGACGGCGACTTCTACCTCCGCAGCATGGACCTGGTGAACACCGCCGTGCTGGTGGCGCTCGTCGTGGCGGCCGGCGGCCTGCTCGTCGCGTTCGCCGAAAGCGTCCTCTCCCGCCGGCACACCCACGCCGCGCTGGTCGCCACCGGAGTGCCCCGGGGCGTGCTGAGCCGCGCGGTCGCCTGGCGGATGCTCGCTCCGGCCGTCCCGGCCATCGTGCTGGCACTGACCATCGGGACCCTGCTGGGGCGGGGGCTCGGGTCGGAGGCCAAATCCGGGCCATGGACCGTGGAAAGCTGCACACCGGGACGGGAGGTCTGCGCGGACGACGATGGGATCCGCGGGCGACTGGTGGAGATACCCGAAGTGGTGCGCGTGGCCGATTTCCCGCTCGCCGAAATAGGGGTCCTGGGAGTCGGCGCGCTGGCCCTGGTGCTGGCGACCATGGGCGCCGGACTGCTGTTCCTCCGGACCAGCACCGCGCCGGAGGAACTGCGAACCGGCTGACGTTCGACGGTGTTGCGCTGCTTTTAGACCTCTGGGTCGAAGGCGGGTGGGTGTCCGCCGTCGCGGCGGCGCCGCAGGCGGTGGCCCATCTGGTCTGAGAAGCCGTTGTCGCATCGAACGTGATCTTCTGGTCTTCGCTGGTCAGGCATGAACTCCAGGTCGCCAAGGGAGAGATGGGCTGTTCTGTCGCTCCTGAATGACACGGAGGGGCCCGATGGCTTCCGTCATGGGCTTGCTGGGGGCGCGGGAGGCGGATGCCCGCGTGCGGGTTGAAGCACTTCGTGCGGAGGCGGACCGGATTCTGGCCAAGCTCCAGCAGGCCGAGGCGGTGCTGGATCGACGGGGCATCGCTCGGGCAGAGCTGGCTGAGGCCCTGGCCACGCCCGAACCCGAAGAGGAAGCCGGGCAGGCCGCGGCCCTGAGCCTGGAGCTGGTTGCGGCGCGGATCGAGGGCGTCCCGTAGCTGGTCAGGGCCGGAGGTTCGTAAGCTCGTAGAGGTGGTGACCTCGCAACCGCGTCCGCCCACCCGGACGGTTAGGCTCGGCACCGGATCCGACGGGGCGCGGCTCGACGGACGGGAGACGAGGCGATGTCCGTATCACAGGGACGCACCAGCAGTACCTTCACCCGGCTGCTCCGGCACGGATTCACCGATCCGTCCACCGCGGAACGGCTGCTGGACGCCCCCGAGTTCTCCACCGTCCGTTCCGACCCCGTGCTGCTCGACGCGCTCGGCGCGACGGCCGATCCCGATCTCGCGCTGACGGGGCTGGTGCGCCTGGTGGAGGCGCTGTCCCTGCGGGACGAAGTGCGGGCGGCATCCGGAACGAGCGGGCGGCGGACGGAGGCCCAGACGCTGCTCGACACCCTCGTCTCCGCCAAGCCGCTGCGCGACCGGCTGCTCGGCGTCCTCGGCGCGTCCGAGGCCCTCGCCGACCACCTCAGCCGGCACCCGCTCGACTGGCACGCCCTGGTCACGTACGAGTCCGCGGACCTGCACCCGGGGATCGACGACTTCGAGCGCTGCCTGGCCGACGCCGCGAACCCTGACACGCTGCGCGCCGCCTACCGCCGCTGTCTGCTCACCATCGCCGCCCGGGACGTCTGCGGGACGATCGACGTCGCCGAGACCGCCGCCGAGCTGGCCGACCTGGCGACCGCCACGCTCCGCGCCGCCCTCCGCATCGCCGCGCTGCACGCCGAGGACGACGACGCCGCCTGCCGGCTCGCGGTGATCGCCATGGGAAAGTGCGGCGGCAACGAGCTCAACTACGTCTCCGACGTGGACGTCATCTTCGTCGCCGAGGCCGCGGACGGCGCCGACGAGGCCAAGGCCCTCCAGTCCGCCACCCGGCTCGCCTCGCACATGATGCGGATCTGCTCCGACTCCACCGCCGAGGGCACCATCTGGCCCGTGGACGCCAACCTGCGCCCGGAGGGCCGCAACGGCCCGCTCGTCCGGACGCTCTCCAGCCATCTCGCCTACTACCAGCGGTGGGCGAAGACCTGGGAGTTCCAGGCCCTCCTCAAGGCCCGCCCGGTCGCCGGCGACGTCGCCCTCGGCCAGGAGTACGTGGACGCGGTCTCGCCGCTGGTCTGGCAGGCGGCCGAGCGCGAGAACTTCGTCCCCGACGTGCAGCAGATGCGCCGCCGGGTCGTCGACAACATCCCCGCCGCCGATGTGGAGCGCGAGCTCAAGCTCGGCCCCGGCGGGCTGCGCGACGTGGAGTTCGCGGTCCAGCTGCTGCAGCTCGTGCACGGCCGCACCGATGCCACGCTGCGCAGCAGCACCACCCTGGACGCGCTGTCCGCGCTCGCCGCCGGGGGCTACGTGGGACGGACGGACGCCGCCGCCCTCGACCGGGCCTACCGCTTCCTCCGCTCGATGGAACACCGCATCCAGCTGTACAAGCTGCGCCGGACCCACCTCGTCCCCGAGGACGAGGTCGATCTGCGTCGCCTAGGCCGCTCCCTGGGACTGCGCACCGACCCCGTGACCACGGTCACCGGCGAGTGGCGGCGGCGCGCCCGCGAAGTGCGGCGGCTGCACGAGAAGATCTTCTACCGGCCGCTGCTCGACGCCGTCGCCCGGCTGGAGCCCGGCGAGGCCCGGCTCAGCCCGCGTGCCGCCCGCCAGCGGCTGGAGGCGCTCGGCTACGCGGACCCGGCCGCGGCCCTGCGGCACCTGGAGGCCCTGGCCTCGGGCGTCACCCGCAAGGCTGCGATCCAGCGCACGCTGCTGCCGGTGCTGCTGGGCTGGTTCGCCGACTCCGCCAACCCCGACGCGGGACTGCTGAACTTCCGCAAGGTGTCCGACGCCCTGGGAAAGACACCCTGGTACCTGCGGCTGCTCAGAGACGAGGGCGCGGCCGCCGAGAACCTGGCCCGGGTGCTGTCGGCCGGCCGCTTCGCCCCCGACCTGCTGCTGCGCGCCCCCGAGGCGGTCGCCCTGCTCGGCGGCCCCGACGAGCTGGCGCCCCGCGGCCGGGCGCACCTGGAGCAGGAGATTCTCGCGGCAGTCGGCCGGGCCGACGGGGCCGAGCAGGCCGTCGCCGCGGCCCGTGGCGTACGGCGCCGCGAGCTGTTCCGCACGGCCGCCGCCGACATCGTCGGGGCGTACGCCCTCGAGAGTGCCCCGGCCGCGGAAGGCGCGTACTCCTCGGTTGCAGGGCACGAGGTCGACGTGGTCGGCAGCGCGATCACCGACCTGACCGCCGCCACCATCGCGGGCGCCCTGCGGGCCGCGGTGCACGACACCTGGGGCGACGAGCTGCCCACCCGCTTCGCCGTGATCGGCATGGGCCGGTTCGGCGGCCATGAACTGGGCTACGGCTCCGACGCGGACGTGCTGTTCGTGCACGAGCCGCGGGACGGCGTGGACGGGCAGGAGGCGGTACGGGCCGCCGTCGCCGTTGCCAACGAGATGCGCAGGTTGCTCCAGCTGCCCAGCGCCGACCCGCCGCTGCTGATCGACGCCGATCTGCGCCCCGAGGGGAAATCCGGCCCGCTGGTGCGCACCCTGACCTCCTACGCCGCCTACTACCGGCGCTGGTCCCTGGTGTGGGAGAGCCAGGCGCTGCTGCGCGCCGAGCCCGTGGCGGGCGACCCGGAGCTGGGAGCGCGGTTCATCGAGCTGGTCGACCCGCTGCGGTACCCGGCGGAAGGCCTGGGCGAGGACGCCGTACGGGAGATCCGGCGGCTCAAGGCCCGCATGGAGTACGAGCGGCTGCCGCGCGGTGCCGACCCCACCTTGCACGCCAAGCTGGGCCGCGGCGGGCTGTCCGACGTCGAATGGACCGTACAGCTGCTGCAGCTGCAGCACGGCTGGGCCGAGCCCGGCCTGCGCACCCCGCATACCCGCGAGGCGCTGCACGCGGCCCACGCGGCCGGGCTCATCAGTACCGAGTACGCGCAGATCCTGGACGAGGCGTGGGTCCTCGCCACCCGGGTCCGCAACGCGGTGATGCTGGTCCGCGGGCGGCCCGGCGACACCTTCCCGACTGACAGCCGCGAGCTTGCGGCGGTCGGGCGCTATCTGGGCTACGGCCCGGCCGCCGCCGGGCGGAAGCCGGGGTCCGGCGGCAGCGGCGAGATGCTGGACGACTACCGGCGCGTCACCCGGCGTGCCCGGTCGGTCGTGGACGAGCTGTTCTACGGCGCGTAGCGGCGTCTGGCCCGCCAGGGCCTTTGTGCGGCCGATCGCCCCGGGCTAGCGCGCCGCTCCCAGCTACCCCAGTGGTTGCTGGCGAGGTAGGCCCCTGGCCTACGGCCTGGGGAACCCCAGGAGATGCCCCCTGGAGAGGCCCGCTCGACGGCCGTGAGGATGCCCCACCGCGGGGCTCAAACCGCTCAGACCGCGGTTCTGAGTTCGGGCTGCATCGTCACCTGGCGGGGCAACCGGTGCGGTACCCGCCCGTACCAGGCGTACGACAGCAGGTAGCCGAAGGACAGGCAGAGCACCCCGCCCACCGCGTCCAGCCAGAAGTGGTTCGCCGTCGCCACGATCACGACCAGGGTGAGCGTCGGGTAGCAGATGCCGAGCATCCGCACCCACATCACCCGGGACAGCATCACTATCGTGATCCCGCACCACACCGACCAGCCGATGTGCATCGAGGGCATCGCCGCGTACTGGTTGGACATGTTGGCCAGGTTGCCGGACGCCATCGACCCCCATGTCTCATGCACCAGCACGGTGTCGATGAAGCCCCGGCCCGACATCAGCCGCGGCGGGGCGAGAGGGTAGAGGTAGTAGCCGAGCAGGGCGACACCCGTGGTGATGCAGAGGACCATCCGCGTCGCTGCGTAACGCCCCGGATGCCAGCGGTAAAGCCACACGAGCACCGCGACGGTCACGATGAAATGCAAGGTCGCGTAGTAGTAGTTCATGCCCACGATCAGCCATTCCACCGAGTTCACGGCGCGGTTGACCGTTCTCTCCACGGCGATGCCGAGGGCCTCCTCCGCGCGCCAGATCCAGTTGGCGTTGCGCAGCGCCTCGACCTTCTGCTCCGGGACGGCATTGCGGATCAGCGAGTACGTCCAGTAGCTCACGGCGATCAGCAGAATCTCGAACCACAGGCGGGGTCTGTGAGGAGTCCGCAGCCGGTCGACCCAGGATCGCCGCAGCTGCGACGGAGGGGCCGAACGCTCCTCGATGGGTGGCGGAGTGGCCGTGCGGCGGCCTTCCAGAGTCCTCACAGTCGCTTCACCCATAGCGCGACAGTCTGCCAGATACTCGCCTGCTACCGATCATCCATCGGTCGGTTCCTCTTCACCCACGCTACGCCTTGGCATGCCCTAGTGCCCCTTGGGCCCCGCCGCAGTTGAACCCCGCACGACCAGCTCGGGAAGGAAGACGAACTCACTGTGGGGGGCGGGCGTCCCGGCGATCTCCTCGAGCAGCGCGCGGACCGCCGCCTGCCCCATCGCGGGGACCGGCTGACGGATCGTGGTCAGCGGCGGATCGGTGAAGGCGATCAGCGGGGAGTCGTCGAAACCGATCACCGAGATGTCGCTCGGCACCTCCAGGCCGTGCTGGCGGGCGGCCCGGATCGCGCCGAGCGCCATCATGTCGCTCGCGCACACCACCGCCGTACAGCCCCGGTCGATCAGCGCCGAGGCGGCCGCTTGCCCGCCCTCCAGGGTGTACAGGGAGTGCTGCACCAGCGACTCCGCATCACCGGCGGACAGGCCCAGTTGCTCGTCCATGCTGCGCAGGAAGCCTTCTATCTTGCGCTGCACCGGTACGAACCGCTTGGGCCCCAGCGCCAGCCCGATCCGCTCGTGCCCCAGCGCCGCGAGGTGCGTGACCGCGAGCCGCATCGCCGCCCGGTCGTCGGGCGAGACGAACGGCGCCTGCACCTTGGAGGAGAAGCCGTTGATCAGAACGAACGGCACGCCCTGGCCGCGCAGCTGCTCATACCGCTCCATGTCGGCCGAGGTGTCGGCGTGCAGCCCGGAGACGAAGATGATCCCGGAGACCCCCCGGTCCACCAGCATCTCGGTGAGCTGGTCCTCGGTGAAGCCGCCCGGGGTCTGGGTGGCGAGCACCGGTGTGTATCCCTGCTGGGTGAGCGCCTGCCCGATGACCTGGGCGAAGGCCGGGAAGATCGGGTTCTCCAGCTCCGGTGTGATCAGCCCGATCAGGCCCGCGCTGCGCTGCCGGAGCCGCACCGGCCGCTCGTAGCCCAGCACGTCCAGCGCGGCCAGCACGGACTGGCGGGTGGTCGCTGCGACGCCCGGCTTGCCGTTGAGGACCCGGCTGACTGTTGCTTCGCTGACTCCCGCCTGGGCTGCGATGTCAGCGAGCCGCGCGGTCACAGGATTGGACTGTACCGGTCGCATCTCAGACCGCCCACCAGACGCAGGTGTCGGCCGGAATGTGGACACTCCCGCCGGTGAAGTGCAGGGCCGCGGTGGCGAGCACCGGCCGTCCCGGCACCGGGAGTTCCACCTCCCGGTCCAGGGTGTTGAGGATGCAGACGAAACCGGGGCGGGACAGCGCGAGCACCCCGTCCGGCGCGTCCAGCCAGCTCATCTCGCCGTCGCCGAGCCCCGGCAGCCGCCGGCGCAGCGCCAGCGCCGAGCGGTACAGCTCCAGCGTGGAGCGCGGGTCGCCGGACTGCGCTTCGACCGACAGCTCGCGCCACTCGGCGGGCTGCGGCAGCCAGCTGCCGCCCGGCCCGAAACCGTACGGCGCCTCCTCGCCCGACCACGGGATCGGCACCCGGCAGCCGTCGCGCGTGCCGTCCTGTCCTGTCCCGCGGAAGAACGCGGGGTCCTGGCGCACCTCGTCGGGCAGGTCCACGACCTCCGGCAGACCCAGTTCCTCGCCCTGGTAGACGTACGTGGACCCGGGCAGCGCCAGCATCAGCAGCGCGGCGGCACGCGCTCGGCGCAGACCCGGCTCGCCGCCCCCATAGCGGGTGGTGTGCCGTACGACGTCGTGGTTGGAGAGCACCCAGGTCGTGGGCGCGCCGACGGAGGCCGTCGCGGCCAGCGACTCGTCGATCACCGAGCGCATCGCCTCCGCTTCCCACGGGCAGGTCAGGAAGTGGAAGTTGAACGCCTGGTGCAGCTCGTCCGGGCGTACGTACAGCGCCAGCCGGTCGGAGCTCGGCGCCCACGCCTCGGCGACCCCGATCCGGCCGTCGCCGTAGGAGTCCAGCAGCCTCCGCCAGGAGCGGTGGATCTCGTGCACCTCGTCCTGGTCGAAGAACGGCAGCACCTGCGCGCCGATCATCTTCGCCTGCTCGCGGGCCCCGATGTCCGGCATGTCCGGCGCCTTGACCATGCCGTGCGCGACATCGATCCGGAAGCCGTCCACGCCCAGGTCCAGCCAGAAGCGCAGAATCGACTCGAACTCCTCTCGTACCTCCTGGTTGTTCCAGTTGAGGTCGGGCTGCTCGGGGGCGAAGAGGTGGAGGTACCACTCGCCCGGGGTGCCGTCGGGCTCGGTCGTACGGGTCCAGGCCGGGCCGCCGAAGACCGACTCCCAGTCGTTCGGCGGCAGTTCGCCGGCCACACCCTTGCCGGGCCGGAAGTGGTAGCGGTCCCGGGATGCCGCGCCCGCCCCCTCCGCGAGCGCGGCCCGGAACCACACGTGCTGGTCCGAGGTGTGGTTCGGGACGATGTCCACGATCACCTTCAGACCGAGCTCATGGGCTCTGCGCATCAGGTCGTCCGCGTCCGACAGATCGCCGAACAGCGGGTCCACGGCGCGGTAGTCGGACACGTCGTATCCGCCGTCGGCCTGCGGGGAGGCGTAGAAGGGGGTGAGCCAGACGGCGTCCACGCCCAGGTCGGCGAGGTGCGGCAGGCGCTCGCGGATCCCCCGCAGATCGCCGATGCCGTCGCCGTCGCTGTCCGCGAACGAGCGCACGTACACCTGGTAGATGACGGCGCTGCGCCACCAGCCGGCCGCCTGGGGCTCGGCGGTGTGCTCGCGGACGGACGGGGCGAGGTCCTGGGTCATGGTGCGTCCCTATCGGGTAGGCCCAACCAACGGGGCAACAGGTGCGGTGGCTTGACGATGCGGGTCGATGCGCGGGGATGACGGACGGTGCGTGGCTCAGCCCTTGGTGCCGCCCGCGGTGAGTCCGGCGACCAGGTGCTTCTGGGCGTAGAAGAACAGCAGCCCGGCCGGGACCATGATCAGTACGGACGAGGCGGTCATCAGACCCCACTCGGCCCGGTGCGGTCCGACGAAGGTCTGCAGACCCACGGCGAGGGTGTAGTTCTCCTCGCTGCTCATGAACTGGGTGGCGAAGGCGACCTCGCTCCACGCGGTGAGGAAGGTGTAGAAGGCGGTCACGGCCAGGCCCGGCCGGGCCAGTGGGACGATCAGCCGCCAGAAGGTGCCGAACGGGGTGAGGCCGTCGACCCGCCCCGACTCGTCGATCTCGGCCGGGATGGTGTCGAAGTAGCCCTTCAGCATCCAGGCGCAGAACGGCACGGCCACCGAGCAGTAGGTGAGGATCAGGCCGCCGTAGCTGTCCAGCAGGCCCAGCTTTCCCAGGGTGTTGTAGAGCGGCACGATCAGCACCGCGACCGGGAACATCTGGAAGAGCAGGAAGGACCACATCAGCGACCCGTGGCCGGGGAAGCGCATCCGGGAGAGGGCGTAGCCGGCGCTCGCCGCGATGAGGACGCCGACCAGCATCGTGCCTGCGGCCACGACGACCGAGTTGGCGAACCACGGCAGGAATGCGGTGTCGCCCAGCACATGACCGTAGTTGGCGAGGGTGAACCCGGTCAGCTCGGTGGGGTGGGTCCAGCCGTTCTCGCCGCGCAGCGAAACCAGCACGATGAAGACGACGGGGAACAGCGCGATCAGCGAGGCCAGCACGAGCGTGGCGTGCAGGGCGACCGAGGCTCCCGTGGAGCGCTCGCCGCGCCCACGGACGCGTACGGCGGGGGCACTCATCGGACCGCCTCCTGACGGGTTAGCAGCTTGCGGTAGAAGACGGAGAAGACCAGCAGCAGGGAGAGGATGACGATGCCGTACGAGGCGGAGGCCGCGTAGTCCCGTACGCCCTGGAAGGCCAGCCGGTAGGCGTACGTCACGAGGATCTCGCTCTCGGTGCCGCCCGCCTGGCCGATCACCAGATAGATGATCGGGAACATGTTGAAGGTCCAGATGGTGCCCAGCAGGATGATGGTGCTGCTGACCGGCCGCAGGCCCGGCAGCGTCACATTCCGGAACCGCTGCCAGGGCGAGGCGCCGTCCATCTCGGCCGCCTCGTGCAACTCCCTCGGGATCGCCTGCAGCCCGCCGAGGATCGCGACCATCATGAACGGCACGCCCAGCCAGGTGTTGACGGCGATGACCGAGATCTTCTGGATCGTGGGGTCGCCGAGCCAGTCGACCGCGCCGATGCCCACCTTGCCGAGCAGCGCGTTGAGCACACCGTTGTCGGTGTTGTACATCAGCTTCCAGGCGAAGGCGGCGACGAACGCCGGGACGGCCCAGGGCAGGATCAGCAGCACCCGGTACAGGGACCGCCCCCGGACCGGCCGGTTGAGCAGCATCGCAAGACCCAGGCCGATCGTGTAGTGCAGGAACACACAGCTCGCGGTCCAGATCACGGTCCATGTCAGCCGCGGGTAGAACGACCCCTCCCGGCCGGAGAGGATGTTCCAGTAGTTGTCGAGGCCGATGAACTTGTAGGTCGCCGGGACCTCGAAGTCGCCGATCACCCGGCCGATGTTGGCCTCGTTGGCGTCCGTGAAGGACAGGAAGATGCCGCGGCCGAGCGGGTAGCCGACGAGCACGGCCAGCACCACGACGACGGGCAGCACCATCGCCCAGGCGTACCAGTGGCTCCGGTACGAGCGCCGGGCCCGGGTGAGCAGCCCGGGGCGTTGCGGCCGCTTCGGGCCGGAGCCCGCGGGCGCTTCCGTCGGCTCGATGCCACCGGGCAAGGTGTCGGCTGTGGTCATGGTTCCGGCTTTCTGCGGTTCTGCGACGGGGACGGGACCGGCTCGGCCGGCCGGGCGCGTGGGTCCTTCCCGCGCGAGGTGGGAGGGACCTCCGGCCGACCGAGCCGGGGTTGGTGTCGGTTACTGGCCGGCGATCTCGTAGTCCTTGATCAGCTTGGACTTCCACTCCTCGGCGAGGGCGTCGAGCCCGGCCTTCGGGGTGGCCTGCCCGCGCAGGATCTTCACGTAGTGCTGGTCGAAGGCGACGAACAGGTCACCGACGCCGGGGATGGCGGGGCGCGCCTTGGACATGGCGAGGGCGCCCTGGAACGCCTTCTTGACCGGGTCGGCCGTGACCTCTTCGGTGTAGGCCGACTTCCGGGTCGGCAGCGTGCCCAGCTCGGTGGCGGTGTACTCCTGGCTCGTGGCGGAGGTCATGAACTTCACGAAGAGGAGAGCGGCGTCGAGGTTCTTGGTGCCTCGGTAGATCGTGTAGTTGTGGCCGCCGATCGGGGCTGCGCCCTTGCCCGTGGAACCGGCCGGGACGGGCGCGATGCCGAGGTTGTCCTTGTCCTTGAAAGCCTTGCCGGTGTAGTCCTCGGCGGTCGACCAGGGGCCGTTGACCACCATGGCGACCTTGCCGTCCTTGAAGGCGGTCTGCATGTTGACGTAGCCGTCGGTGGTGGCCGGCTTCAGCGAGACGCCGGACTCGACCATCTCTACGGCGGTCTCAACGCCCTTGACGGCCTCGGGGGAGTTCACGGTGATCTTCTTGCCCTTGACGTCGAGCATGTCGCCGCCCTCGCCGTAGACGAACGGCAGGGAGAAGTAACCCTCGGGGTTGAGCTGGGTGCCCGCGATGCCGGTCTTCTTCTTGATGGTCTTCGCGGTCTCGATGAACTCGTCCCAGGTGGCCGGAGGCTTCGCGATCCCGGCCTTCTTGAAGATCTCCTTGTTGTAGAGGAGACCGAGGGTGTCGGTGACCTGCGGGACGCCGACCGTCTGGCCCTTGTATGTGGCAGTCGACATCGGACCGGGGAGGAAGTCGTCCGCGCCCTCCAGGGCCGCCGTGCCGTCAAGCGGCTGCAGATACCCGAGGTTGGCGAAACCGGCGGTCCAGCCCACGTCCGTACGCATCACATCGGGCGCGCCCTTGCCCGACTGGGCGGCGGTCTTGAACTTCTGCTCGGCGGCGTCGAAGGACACCGGGACCCGCTTGACCTTGATCTTCGGGTACTTCGCCGAGAAGTCCTGCACCAGCTTCTCGTACGCCGGGCCCTCGGCCTCGTTGGAGGTGTCCCACCAGGTCACGGTGCCGGAGACGCTGCCCGGGTCCTTGGCGGCCTTGGACCCGTCGCTCGCGTTGCCTCCACTGCCGCCACCGCAGGCGGCCGCGCCGAGGGTCACAGCGGTGACCGCGGCGGCGATCGATATGCCACGTCGCATAGGTACTCCTGATCGAAGAAGGCCCGGATCGCCCGTCTTCGGGTTTCTGCGTGCCGCCTGTCCCTGGCGGCCCGGGCTGGGCAGGAAGGTAACAGGGCTGCAAGCCTTGCGAAAGAGCTTGCAGCGAGAAACCCCCGAGATTTCCGGGCTGTGACCCCCTTGTGTCCTGGGTCTTGACCCGAATGGTTGAGGCTCGTACGGTCTCGGACGCGGAAAGCCGCTGTCGGCTTGCTGCAAGAACCATCATTCCAATGGCCTTACGGGCATGGCGCGTTGCCACAAGGCTGCACCATCACCCGCACCTCCCCCCACGCAGGAGGAATCATGGCCAGGAGATCTCTGGCGGCCGCCCTCGCCCTCGCGGCCGCAGTGGCGGTCACGTCGGCGGCAGTCCTCACCGCGCCCGCCGCGACCCCCCGGGCGCAGGCGTCGCCGCCGGGGAGCAAGGACGTCACCGCCGTGCTCTTCGAGTGGCGATTCGACTCGATTGCCCGGGAATGCCGGGATGTACTGGGTCCGGCCGGCTACGGCTACGTCCAGGTCTCGCCGCCCCAGGAGCATGTCCAGGGTCCCCAGTGGTGGACCTCGTACCAGCCCGTCAGCTACCAGATCGCCGGGCGGCTCGGCGACCGCGCCGCCTTCAAGAAGATGGTCGACGCCTGCCACGGGGCCGGCGTGAAGGTGGTCGCCGACGCCGTGATCAACCACATGACGGCCGGCTCGGGCACGGGCACCGGCGGCTCGTCGTACACGAAGTACGACTACCCGGGCACATACGCGGGCTGGGACCTGGACGACTGCCGCCATGAGGTCAGCAACTACCAGGACCGGTACCACGTCCAGCACTGCGAGCTGCTCAAACTGGCGGACCTGGACACGGGCGAGGAGTACGTCCGCTCCCGGATCGCCGCCTATCTCGACGATCTGCTGTCGCTGGGCGTCGACGGCTTCCGCATCGACGCCGCGAAGCACGTTCCGGTCGCGGACCTGTCCGCCATCAAAGGCAGGCTCAGCAACCCCGGCGCGTACTGGAAGCAGGAGACGGTCTACGGCGCGGGCGAGGCCGTGTCGCCGACCGAGTACCAGGGCACCGGCGATGTGCAGGAGTTCCGCTACGCCCGCGACCTCAAGCGGGTCTTCAACGACGAGCGGCTGGCGTACCTCAAGAACTACGGCGAGGGCTGGGGGTACATGGAGAGCGGCAAGTCCGCCGTCTTCGTGGACAACCACGACACCGAGCGCGGTGGCGACACGCTCAGCTACAAGGACGGCGCCAACTACACGCTGGCCAACGTCTTCATGCTGGCCTGGCCGTACGGAGCCCCGGACGTGCACTCCGGCTACGAGTTCAGCGACCGCGACGCCGGGCCACCGAACGGCGGCACGGTCGACGCCTGCTGGCAGGACGGGTGGAAGTGCCAGCACAAGTGGCCCGAGATCAGGAAGATGGTCGCCTTCCGCAATGCCGTGCGCGGCACCGGCGTCACCGACTGGTGGGACAACGGCAATGACGCCATCGCCTTCGGGCGGGGCGACAAGGGCTTCGTCGCCATCAACCACGAAGCCGGGCCGCTCACCCGTACGTACCAGACGTCGCTCCCGGCGGGCGGCTACTGCGATGTGCAGGCCAACCGGAGCGTCACGGTGAACGACTCCGGCCAGTTCACCGCGACGCTCGGCGCGAACACGGCGCTCGCGCTGCACGTCGGTGCGCGCACCTGCGGGTAATCCACGCCCCGTCGTCCGCACCCGAACCGCGCCTGCGGCGCGGCCACTTCCCACCCACCCGCGCCAAATGTGGGGCGGGTGGGTGGAAGACCGGCGCGAAGCGCCGGTGCATAGGTAGTGGCCAACCCATGCCACGTACCCGTCCAAAGGAGATGCCGACTGTGAATGGTTCTTCCCTGCGCAGTGCGGCCGCCACCGCGGCAGCGCTCTGCGTGGCGCTCGCGCCCCTGCTTCCGCCCGCCGCGGAGGCGAACGGGGCGCCCTCGCCTGCGTACGCCGTCCGGGACGACCTCGACCTCACCAAAGCCGAGGCGCAGTGGATCGACCGGGACACCGTGGTCTGGAAGGTGCAGGCCACGGACGCCACCCGTCAGCAGCTCGGCTACGCCCCAGAGGGCGGCGTCACCGTCGAGGGCGGTGCGCTGTCGGGCGAGGGCCACCGGTTGCGCCTGAGCCCGTCGTCGCTCACGGATGCGCAGAAGGCCAAGTACCCGCACCTGAAGGACTATCCGGCCTTCACCGTGGACCCGCGCGACCGGGACAGGATCCGTACGGCGCTCAGGGGCCAGCTCACTGCCACGCAGCGGGCGGCCTCCGGAGAGCTGCTCGCGGCGACGGGCGTGCAGATCGCAGGCGTGCTCGACGACCTGTACGCGGGCGAAGCCGCCCATGCGAAGCTCGGCCCGGTGTTCCGCAACGGCCGACCCACCCTGTCGGTCTGGGCGCCCACCGCGCGGAGAGTGTCGCTCGACCTGGACGGCAGGACGGTGCCGATGCGGCGGGACGGGGCGAGCGGCGTGTGGAGCGTCGCGGGCGCCGCGAGCTGGCGGGGTAAGCCGTACCGCTACGCCGTGACCGTCTGGGCACCGTCCGTCCAGAAGCTCGTCACCAACAAGGTCACCGACCCGTACTCCACAGCCCTCACGGCTGACTCCCGGCGCAGCCTGGTCGTCGATCTCGCGGACCCGAAGCTCGCCCCCAAGGGCTGGTCGACGCTGAAGAAGCCGTTGGCCGTGGCACTGCGCGATGCACAGATCCAGGAGCTGCACATCCGCGACTTCTCGATCGCGGACCATGCATCGAAGCACCCGGGGGAGTACCTGGCCTTCACCGACCGCGGCTCGGCCGGGATGACGCATCTGCGGAAGCTGGCCGAGGCCGGCACCTCGTACGTCCATCTGCTGCCGGCGTTCGACATCGGCACCATTCCGGAGCGGAAGGCCGACCAGGCACAGCCCGATTGCGACCTGGGTTCGTATGCCCCCGACTCCGAGAAGCAGCAGGAGTGCATCGGCAAGGCCGCGGCCTCGGACGCGTACAACTGGGGCTACGACCCGCTGCACTACACCGTGCCGGAGGGGTCGTACGCGAGTGATCCGGACGGCCCGGGCCGGACCGTCGAGTTCCGTCGGATGGTCCAGGGGCTCAACGAGTCCGGGCTGCGCACCGTCATGGACGTCGTCTACAACCACACGGTGGCCGGCGGCCAGCACGAGAAGTCCGTGCTGGACCGGATCGTGCCCGGCTACTACCAGCGGTTGCTTGCGGACGGCACCGTCGCCACCTCCACCTGCTGCGCCAACACCGCACCCGAGAACGCCATGATGGGCAAGCTCGTCGTCGACTCCGTCGTCACCTGGGCGAAGGAGTACAAGGTCGACGGCTTCCGCTTCGACCTCATGGGCCACCATCCGAAGGCCAACATCCTCGCCGTCCGCAGGGCGCTCGACGCCCTGACCGTCGAGAGGGACGGGATCGACGGCAAGAAGATCATCCTCTACGGCGAGGGCTGGAACTTCGGCGAGATCGCGAACGACGCCCGCTTCGTCCAGGCCACGCAGAAGAACATGGCGGGCACCGGCATCGCCACCTTCTCCGACCGCGCCCGTGACGCGGTGCGGGGCGGCGGGCCGTTCGACGAGGATCCCCGCATCCAGGGTTTCGCGTCGGGCCTCTTCACCACCCCTAACGGCTCTCCGGCCAACGGCAGTACGGCAGAACAGAGGTCACGTCTCCTCCACTACCAGGACCTGATCAAGGTGGGGCTGACGGGCAACCTCGCCGACTACTCCTTTACGGACAGCGGTGGCAAGCACGTCAAGGGCTCGGAGGTCGACTACAACGGCGCCCCGGCCGGTTACGCCGCTGCACCCGGCGATGCCCTCGCCTACGCCGACGCCCACGACAACGAGACGCTCTATGACGCCCTGGCCTTCAAGCTCCCGAAGGGCACTTCGGCCGCCGACCGGGCCAGGATGCAGGTCCTGGCGATGGCCACGGCCGCCCTCTCCCAGGGCCCGGCGCTCTCCCAGTCAGGGACGGACCTGCTGCGCTCGAAGTCGCTGGACCGCAACTCCTACGACAGCGGCGACTGGTTCAACGCCATCCACTGGACGTGTGCCCCGGCCGGCAACGGGTTCGGCCGCGGGCTGCCTCCGGCGGCGGACAACAAGCCCAAGTGGCCGTACGCCAAGCCACTCCTGGCCGAACCCGCCCTGCGCCCCGGTTGCCCGGAGATCACGGGTTCCTCGGCGGCGTACCGGGACCTGCTGAGGATCCGCACCAGTGAGCGCGAGTTCAGCCTGGCCACCACAGCGGAGGTCCAATCCGCCCTCTCCTTCCCCCTGTCGGGCAAGGACGAGACCCCGGGCGTCATCACCATGAAGCTCGGCAGGCTGGTCGTCGTCTTCAACGCCACGCCCGACCGGCAGAAGCAGACGGTTGCTTCACTGGCGGGTACGGCCTACGCCCTGCACGGCCGTCAAGCGAACGGCTCGGACCCGGTGGTGAAGACCTCGTCCTACGACCCCAACTCGGGCACTTTCACGGTCCCACCCCGCACGGTGGCGGTCTTCGAGCGGCACTGAAGCCCCCGGCCCTCGCCGCATGTGGGCGGCGAGGGCCCGGGTGCACCGAGTTCAGCCCACCGCAGCCGCCATGCCCTGGCTTCGTCCAGCATGCGTCGCACACCCCGGAGGAATTCATCCTCACCGCCCGCGAGTTCCGCGACCTGCTCGCGGTGACCGGTGTCATTCCACCTCGCAAACCCGGTCACTGGCCCATCTCCTTTTCCGTTCCGTCACGTACTGGTCGTAGAGCGTGTCCACAGCCGTCTGCTGCCCCCTCCCCGTCGTCCGGACGGGGAGCGCGTCCCTTCCACGGATAGCGCTCACGTGGCGGGCCGTTCGTATCTGGGGTCAGTGCTGCTTCTCCTCCATGGCAGCGCGTAGCCAGTCCATCGAGCCCTGGCTCAGCAGCTCGTCCGCGAGGCGGTTCGCCGTCTTGGTGACGAGTCGGCCGCGGCTGTTGTCGATCCACCGCTGCGCGTTCTCGTAGCCCTGCGCCTTGTACTCAATCCCTTGCAGCAGGCACTCGAGCTTGTCCGCGTCCCGCGCGCAGATGGCCTCGGGCGACTCCTTCGCCTCGTACTCGGCAACCAGCTCGCGCACCGTCGCGGCCAGCACCTCGGGCATGCCCGCCGTCTGGTCGGCGGTCACCTCGCGTGGGTCGGCTGACGGAGCGTACTTCTTCGCCAGGTGGTTCACGTCTCCGGTGCGGGTCTCCTGGCTGTCGTGCCACACCGCCAGGAACGCGGCTCGCGCCGGGTCGGCGCCCTCGAGCTTGGCGATGACCGAGGCGATCAGCGACGTGCGCCAGGCGTGCTCGGCGACGCTTTCCGGATCCCGCACTCCTGCCATCCACCAGCCGGTGCGACGGGCCTGCTTGAGCGTGCCCGCCTCGTACAAGAAGTGCGCCACCGCGGACAGATCGTCTGTCACCGTCCGTCTCCTCTCACGCCTCGGCGAGGCGGACGCGTACCGGATGCCCTCGAGTTCGCGGCGCCCGCGCGCCGACGACTCTCGGCTATCCAACATCACCGGCAGCCGGTCCCGCAGGGTACTGGCCGTGTCACTGGACCGCAGAAGGGCCGGCCGGACGGTGAGCAGCGCCCACAGCGTGTGAATGTTCAAGTCCACGTAGTCGTGGTGCGGTGCCAGGCCCCGTACCAAGTGACGCAGCAACTTGTCACCTTGCCACGGGCCCGGGTGGCGGGATGCGATGAAGTCGTCGGACAGCTCGAGGTGGTGAGCCTCGCCGATCCAGTACGCCCAATAGTTGAGGTTCGCGGCCTCGCCCGCGTCGTCGTCGGCGAGCGTGGTCGCGATGAAGTGTCCCATCCGTTCTCGGTCACCCTGTCGGGCCGCGACGGCGGCAACGGAGCGGGCATTGAGCCATCGGGTGAGCCAGTCGTCTGGACGCCCGGTGCCCTGCTGGTTCGCGAGCCAGTCGGAGGTGTCCGTCTGGTCGTCGTAGCCGGACAGGTACAGGGCCTGACGTCGGAGGAGGAACTGGTCCGGTCTGCAGGCCTGTTCCGCGGTACGGCGCATCTGCGTAAAGAATCGGTGCCGGTCGGAGGCTGGTAGCTCCGGGGCTGGGGGGACGGGTCCGCGCCGTGGTCGGGGCGGTGCGGGCAGGGAGCGGACGGGCTCGGGTGGCACGCCGTTGAGGGGCCAGGCGAGCAGTTCGACGAGGTCCCGCTGCATCACCCATGCCCCGAGCGGGCTGTCCTCCAGCGGCGCGTCCTCATCCAGCACGCTGGACAGGAGTACGTCGGCCTCCATCGCCCGCTCGAGAGCTGCCAGGAGCACGGGAGCGGTGCCCATCTGCAGGAGCCGGTGCCGGTGGACGAGCATCTGCCCGACCGGTACGGCAGTGAGCGGGCGCCGACCGGACTCCCATCCGGCGACGGTGTCAGCGGACACCTGGAAGCGCTCGGCTAAGGCTTCCTGAGTGAGGCCGTGCTGCTCCCGGATGAGGCGGAAGACGTAGCCGGAGACAACCCCGCCACGGGGCCGTGAGGAGGTTCCCTGACCGCCGGTCAGGGTGGACCGCGGTTTGGTCGACATTGCTCCCCCAGTGGCCCCGGATCGCGGTCGGCCACCCGTACCCGCGGTCACTACAAGCGCTGATCGCCGCTTCTTAACGTCGTAACCGTAGTGATGACCCGGCAACTCAGCGTAATAGGAAGGGTGCCTCCTTGAATGCCCCAATGCCTAAGACCAAGGGCACACGTAACCAGGGTGACGAGATCGACGTTGCCCGCATCGGGCTGACTATTGACCAGGCTCTGGCCGAGCGCCGCGTGCTTCCCCCGTATGAAGAGCTCTCCGACCTGGAGCAACGGCTGCGCGGACACATCCAGCTCCTCCTGCCGGTCGTACAGGAACACACCAGAGGCATGGACCGGGGCAGCGCGATGTGGTACCAGCGCCAGACCACCCTGGACAGCGTCCGCCACTTGCTTGACGGCGGAATGGGCGAAGGCCTGATGTCCGCCACGGTCCACGTGCACGAGCTCGGGCGCACCTGCCGCTTCCTGCTCGACTACTACCAAACCTCATGCGCGGCGCGCTCGTAGCCACCACGACGATGGACGCGCACACCGTCCGTATCGGCGACATGGTGACCGTCGCGGGAGACGTCCAGCGTGTGCGAGACATGCGCACCGTGTCAGGCGGCGGGGAGCGTTTTGACCTTCGCAGACGGCAGCGCAACCCTCCGCCAGGCGGTCGCCCTGACCGCCCACCGTCCGCGCAGCGCGACGGACAACGAAGCCCCCGCCCCGGTCGATCGGAGCCCTGGACAGGTCGAGTGACCGGGGCGGGTCAGGTAGCACCAGCCACCTACACCAAGGAGTACACCATGAGCATCCCAGGACCCGACCCGGACCCGATCCCTAGCGCCCGCGCGTTACTCGCCGAGCAGCAGTTCACAAGCGCCCGCAGCACGGTCATGGACGCCAACCCGGGCATGCCCGAGGACATGGCCGGCCGCATCGTCGAGGAAGGCATCAAGTTCGTCGTCGCCTGTGCCCGCTTCCCCGGCGTTGGCCTGGCCCCGTCGCGCATCGTCGACGAGGGATGGCACGCCCTGCTCCTCCACTCGGAGCTGTACGCCGACCTGTGCGCCCGCTTCGGTGAGTTCGTGCACCACTACCCCGGCTGGGACCCCACGCACTACGACCCGCCGATCCTCGAGCGCACACGGACCATGATCGGCGAGTGCGGGTACACGCCAGACGAGGAGCTATGGGGCCACCCCACTGAGGGCATGCTCGTGTCTGTGGCCGCGAACTGCCAGCACGCCCCCGAGTGCACCATCCAGCCCATGCCCGAGCCACGAGACCCCCGCGGCTGACAACCGCCCGCGCGTACGCTGAGGCCATGACCCGAGATCAGGCAAGGCACGTCGAGCGATTGCTGCAACTCTGCGGCAAGCCAGGCGTAGCAGCTGCGGTAGACCCGGCTGACCCGGACGGGGAATGGCGCATCTACGACCGGGTCGAGGAGCCCCGCAGGGACATCACCGACGCGTCCCGGAAGGCCCTGTACGCCGGAGCCCAGTCGTTCCCGAGCCCGTCTTCTTCCGGGGCGGTTCGCGGGTTCATCGTCCCCGGCTCCTAACATCCACCTACCGGCCCCGGTCGTCTGCTTCCCCGTGAGGGATGGCCGGGGCCCTCGCGCGATCCGCTCCTGCGTGTCCTCAGCGCACGCGACGCTCGGGATGCCGGCGCTGTCGCGTGCTTCAGGCGGAGGAGTCCAGAGAATCCTGCGGGGCGAGGGCGATCAGGCGGGTCACCAGGTCGCCGAGGGTGCCGTCCACCGACTCCTGGGCGACGATCCGCCGTACCAGCTCCGCACACTCCTCGTCATACGCCGCGCTCACCGACAGCAGTGCCATGAAGTCGTGGACCAGCTGCAACTCCAGCTCCGCCCGCGGGATGCAGCGCCCGTCGAGCCACGACAGGGCCGTCGTCTCACACACGCCGATCCAGGAGCGCACCATCAGGGCGACCCGTGGGCCCGGGGCGGTGACGCCGAGGTGGGCGAGCATGTGGTTGTACGCGGCCTGCCGGACCTCGTCGATCATCGCGGTCGCGCGCTCCGAGCCGACGGACATACTGCCGGACATGCCGCCGCGCAGGAGCGCTTCGAAACCGGGGCCGTGGTCGGCGACGAAGTCGAAGAAGCGGCCCATGACCCGCAGCAGCCGTACGCCGAGCGGGCCTTCCTGCGGTTCGACGAAGCGGCGCGTCAACTCGTCGGCCGCGCGGCGCACCACCTCGTCGTACAGACTGTCCTTGCCCGGGAAGTAGTGGTAGACGAGCGGCCGCGATATCCCTGCGGCGGTGGCGATGTCGTCGATGGACACCTCCGCGGGGGACCGTTGGCTGAACAGTTCCTGCGCCACCGCGATCAGCTGCTCGCGCCGTTCCTCCACGCCCATTCTGCGCCGGCGCACACCAGTCGTCATGCGCACACCTTAACTGCCACGCCGGGGGGACCGGCAGGCACCGGTGCTCAGGGATGCCCCGTGGCAGCGCCCGGTCAGCGCAGGGCCGTGAGCCTGCCTCCGTCGGCGAGACGAGCCGCCAACTCGGCCCGGGTGCCCGCCGAGGCGGTCAGGGCGAGCAGGCTGCCGCGTGCTCGGCCCTTCACCCCGCCCGAGGCCGAGATCGAGGTCACCTGGTGGCTGCCAGCGGCCACCACGTACCACTGCCCGGTGCGCGACTTCCAAAGCACGCCCGCCAGCACGTGCGGTGCGCGAGGGCCGCAGGCCGTCGTGTCCTCGGCGCGCGCGGCGACCGCACCCGGGTGGTTCGCCTTCGCGGCCGGTGGATGGAACTGCGCCATGACGCGGGTGCCCTTGCCCCGCCAGGTCTCCGCGCGTGTGCACACCCAGGCTGCCCTCCCGGCGCCCCCGGGCAACGGCTGCTCCGCGAACTGCCAGGCGTTCACCGCTCGTACGCCCATCGAGCGCACCGTCGGGAGGTGGCAGGCCGTACGCGACCAGCTCGTCCGTGCCGCGCTGTCGGTCACATCGCGCGCCGGCTCGGCGGGACTGCCGTACGTCAGCCGGGCCGGGGTCAGTTCGCCGAGGTCCGTCAGCAGCAGCGGGGTCTCGGCGCTCCCGGCCGCCCGAGCCGTCCGCAGCTCCAGCGCGAACCACGACGAGCAGACCGTCGCGGTCGCCGGGCTGGGCATCGGGTCGGTCACTCCGTCCCCGGTGCGGCGCAGCCGGTGCCCGGCGGCCGTGGGGCGCAGCAGATCGCGCAGCGTCGCGCCGGACACCCAGGGAGCCGTCAGATAGCGGACGTTGCCGTCCGTGCGCCCCACGACGAGAGCGGTCGCCGATGCGGCGTCCGCGCCGTCCGTCCGCGCGAAGTCCAGTGCCGCGCCGCCGTGGCGCTCGCCGTCCTTCGCCTCCGCGTAGCGCACCACCCGCAGTCCGTCGTACAGCAGCACCACGGCGGCCCGGTCCACCTCGCCCGCGTACAGCAACTGGGCGGGGCCGGGCGGCGGACCCGACGCGGTCCCCGGGGTCGCCGACACCTGCACCGCCCGGCCGGGCCGCGCCCAGACGGCGAGCGCACGGCGCAACAGGGGCCGGTCGTCGGTGCGATTGCCGCGCGCCGGCCAGGCGGAGAAGTCCATCCGGCCCGCGGTCCGCCAGGCGGCGTGCTCCGCCCGGGTCAGCTCGGCGGGGTCCAGGGCCTTCTCGGAAACCGGGTTGCGGGCATACGGCGGCGCGGCGGCGCCGTCCCTGCCCCAGCCTCCGCCAGGAAGCCCGAGCAGAGCGCCGCAGACGATCACCGCCGCCGTCACGACCAGGACCGCTCGCTGATGCTGTCGGCGGCGCAGCAGGTCGGTCGGCCGGGCCTGGAGCGAGCAGGGATCGAACTCCGGTGATTCCAGGAGCAGTTCGTCTCGGCTGCCGCCCGGCACGGCCACCCGATCCGCCTCGGTCAGCGCGGCCCGGGCGTCCCGGACCCCGGCGGCCTCCAGCAGCCGGCGCACCTCCCGGCTGGAGAGACGCTCCAGACCGCGCAGGACGTAGGCCGCCCGGGCGGCGGGGGACAGCGCCGACAGCGACTGGTCGAGGGCGAGCTCGTCGGCCCCGCCCGAGCGGGGGAACAGCCGGAGCCCCCACACCTGGGGGAACAGCGGGGGCAGCTGCGCGCGCCGCGGCAACTCCCAGCGCCGCCGCGGCCGCCCGACCGCCAACGCGGCCCGCAGCACACGGAGGCGTACGTACACATAGCCCGCGCCGGAGGCGCTCTCCTCCCCGCGCGGCGCGGGCAGCGCGGCATCCGTGGTGCCGTCGGCGCCGCCGCGGGGGAGCGCGCGCTGGGCGAGGGCGTGCGCGGTGAGCACCCTGCGGCTGCGTCCCAGGCTGGGCGGCAGCACGAGGTAGGCGATCCGCACGAGTCGCGGGTAGTGCTCGACGAGTGCGGCCTCGGCCTGCTCGAGCCCGACGGGCTCGACCCCGGCCGGGAACGTGTGGTGAGCGGCAGTCGCTTCCCGAGGAGTCACATTCAGCAGAACGAGCGAATCGTCCGATGGTCACCTGGCCGGCGGCGCGGCAGGGGGCCGACCGGCCCACCTCAGCTCAGCCGCCACCCGCTGAACTCGACCGTTCCCCGCGCCCCGCCGCCCCCGTTCGCGGCAGTCATGAAGATCCCCACGTCCTGGTGTGCATCGGCTCCCGGCACGGTCACGGTGGCGACCGTGCGCCAGCTCGTGCCGTCCACCGAGAACTCCCCGGTGTACGCGCCCGAGTCGGCGGCGCGCGACAGGCGCAGCAGCACCGGGGCCGTCGGTCCCGTGACCCGGCGGTACGCGTCGAGCGTGCCGTCGCCGTTGGTGTCGTACGACAGGACCACGCCGTTGGCCGGGGTCACCGCCAGGTTCACAAAGCCCGGGGAGCCCGCGGTCGCCAGGCGGTTGCGGACGATGATCCCGGCCCGCGCCCACGGCCCGGTCGCCTCCTGCGCGTCGACCCGTACGGTCGCGGCCCCGCCCATGGTGAGGCCGCCCTCGCGGTACGCCGCGCCGAACTCCGCCGTCCCCTTCCACAGGTCCGCGCCCGCCCCGTCGATGCCGATCCGGTCCGCCAGCTGTCCGAAGACCGCGGCGTTGTTGGTGACCGTCCGCCAGCCCGCCTCCAGCGGGTGCGCGACGAAGAGCGTGCCGGGCCGGGTGACGCGTACCCGGGCCTCGCCCTGCGGGCCGTACTCGGTGGCCAGTTCGTACGGCAGCGGCGTGAGAGGCCGGTCCAGGGGGCCGCCGGGAGCGGTCACCCGCCAGCGGACCGTGCCGCTGCCGCCCGCCGCCACCCGGGGCAGGGAGGTCGGCCCCTCGGGCGCGGCGTCGAGCCCGGACAGAGTGAAGTCGACGCGACCGGTCGCCGAAAGGCCATTGACATTGCGGAAGAGCGCGGTGACCTGCGCCCTGCCGCCCGGTGGCAGGGTGGACGGCTCGGCCGTGACCGCCACGCTTCCCTGGTACGGGGCCTTGGCCAGCACCTCGTGCACGCGTCTCGCGGTGCGATGGGCATCGGTGACCGGCCGCTGCGGATACTCCTTCCGCTCCCGCGTCCACGGTTCCTCGATCGCGTACCAGTCGAAGGCCCGCGGTGCACGGTCCTCGGCGAGGGCGTCCTCCAACTCGTCCAGGTAGGCCTGCCACTGCGGCAGATGGAAGTCGCCGATGAGGCCGTGCCAGTCGCGGTTGGCGTAGTTGGCGAGCCGTCCGCCGTCGGCCGTGACGCGGTCCGCCCAGGTGGTGACGAGCGTGCGGGCGGTCCGCTCCAGCCCGGCCGACTCCTCCTCACCGGCCGCCATCCGCCGGGCGTCGGCCAGCCACGGGCCGAGCAGGAACAGCCGGTGCGCGCCGGTCATGTCCTCGCTCAGGCGCATGAGCTTCAGCCACAGCCGGGACAGTGCGCGGAAGGTGTCCTGGTCCTTGCGCTGGTACGCGCTGCGCAGCTGGGGCAGCAGCTGCCAGGAGCGGTTGGCCAGCGCCTGCCGGGCGGCATCGGTGAGGTCGTAGCGGTAGGCGTCGGAGCCCCGAAGCTCCTCCCGTACGCCGAGCAGGGCGGCGAACGCGGTGTCGAAGCCGGCGGAGTCGAAGGCGGGGGTGTGGGTGGCGTAGTACGTGCCGGAGGCGGCGGTCAGGCTCGGCCGGGCGGCGAAGATGCTGTCGTGCGGGCGGCCGTCGCGGCTGCTGATCTCGTATGCGGTGGTGCGCAGCGCCGCGAAGGCCGCGCGTGCCTGCCGGTCGCGCCCGCCGTAGCGGAGCTCCGCGTAGTCCTCGAACCACGCCGCGCGCTCGACCGGTTCGCGGCGCCAGGCCAGCTCGCTGAAGAGTTCCAGCGCCGCCGGGTCGCGCTCGGCGGCCTCGGGCATGTAGGCCGTGCCCACGAGCTTGCTGCCCGGTTTGTCGCGCCAGGTGGTGAAGCGCTCCGCCCACATGTGCGTCTTGGCGCCGACCGTCGTCCGGCCACCGAAGTTGGGGATGGTGCCGAAGGCGTACGGCGTGTCACCCCAGTCCTTCTCCCGGTCGGTGACCCGCTCCAGGTCCGAGAGGCCGTCCACGACCAGCATCCGGTCCTTGTCCAGGGCGTCGAGGAGATCGCGGCGCGGATTCTCCTGCCAGCCGAGGATCACCCAGGTCGCCCCGGGACGGGCGGACTGCAGGGCCTTCTCGACGGCCCGCGCCGCCTCGGCCACGGGTACGTCCCCGGCGTCGCCGCCCTCGTGCAGCAGATCCATCTTGAAGTGGTCGACGGGGCCGAAGAGATCGTGCTGGTGCCGGTAGAAGGCGGCGGCCACCCGCGGGAAGGCCGTCGTGCGCGGGTCGAGCCAGTCCGGGCGTTTCAGGCCCGCCCAGGTGCCCTGTGGGACGGTACGCGCACCGGGGTTGCGCTGCTCGAAGCCGTCCGGGACGGTGCCGAAGTAGCCGGGGAGCACGGGCGCCATGCCCAGCTCGCGCATCCGGTCGCAGATCCGTCGGCCCAGCTCGGTGCGCTTGGCGAGGAGATCCGGGCTGACCGGGCCGCCGTACCCGCTCATGTTCTGCAGCAGCCACCACGGCTGGTGGGAGGGCGCCGGAAGCCACGCCCTGGCCTCCTCGTCCGGATAGCCGAAGTCCTGGAGCAGACGGTGGTAGACGGCCTCCTGCCCGGGGGTGACGAGGACCTGGTTGAAGCCGTGCAGCGCCATGACGTCGATCAGCCGTTCCCAGCGCGGCCAGTCGGCGTACGGTCCGGTGTAGCCGTCGTGCGTGTCGTTGAGTGCGAAGCGGATGGGGACCGTCGCGGAGCGCTCCAGGGGACGGGACGGCGCAGGCAGCCGACGGGGGAGGGCCAGCTGGCTGCCGGCCCAGGAGATATGTGCCCCGCACACGTACTTCAGGTACCAGTGGACACCCGTGAGCAGGACCGCCGGGCTGGTGGCCGATACCTCGATACGGCCGGTCGAACCGGAGACGCGGAAGCGCTCGCCGCTGTTGCCGCCGTCACGGCTGGGGGCTGCTTTGTCATCGGCGAGGGTGCCGAGCAGGAACTGGTCGGCGTGGCCGGGCAGCAGCCGCCTCAGCGCCGAGCGTGCCGGGGAGTCGTCCTCCGACGTGCCGGAGCGGGTGCCGTCGCCGGTGCCCGCGGCCACGGAGGCGGCACTGCTGCCGAGGGCCGCGGCGGCCCCGAGCGCTCCGGCGGTCCCCAGCAGTGTTCTTCGTGCCATGGTGCGGCGCCCGAGCTTCTCGGGGCGGTGCGTTTCGGTCACATGCGCTCCCACGGTGTGGTGGTGCGACGTCAGGAGTGTCCGGGGTGCACGTTAATGAGCCGGGTTGGGGGGAGCAATGGGGCGCGATTGAGACATGCGCGGGTGAACCCCGTATCGGGTAGTGCCGACGTATGCCGGCTGCCGTCCGGACCGTGCCCGCGATCCCGATTCGGAGCACCGTCCAGAAGCCATCCAGAAGGAGCAACATGCGTACAGCGAGCCGGGCCGTTCTCACGTCCACAGCGCTGGCGGGCGCCCTCCTCCTCGCGTCCGGGTGCTCCGGTGGCGAGGAGGAGACGGAGCAGAAGGTGCCGAAGGCCGCGACCGGCACCGTGGAGCAGCTGGCCGCGAAGGTGAAGTGCAAGCCGGAGATGCAGATCGACGCCGAGGAGCTGCGGCAGGGCATCTGCGAGATGAAGGACGGGAAGATCGTCCTGGCGACCTTCACCACCAACCAGGGCCAGCAGAACTGGCTGAGCGAGGCGCAGAACTACGGCGGCTCGTATCTGGTGGGACCGAAGTGGGTGGCCGTGGGAGAGATCAAGGTCCTCGGGTCGCTGCGCGGCCGGCTCGGTGGGCAGGTGGAGAAGTCCAATGCGCACGGGGGCGCGCACGGCGGCCACGGGGGCGGGGGCTCGCATGGCGGCGGGGGCGCGCACGAGGACGCCGAAGGCTCGCACGGAGGGGCAGGCTCCCACTGAGGCGGGAGTTCCCGCTCAGGCGGAGATTCCCACTGAGGCGGAGATTCCCGCCAAAGCACCGTGACCGGTGACGCCGGGACCCACTCCGGCGGCACCGGTCACGGTGACCAGGGAACGGCGGTCGGGCAAGCTGACCGCCCCAGGTGTTCCCAGGCAGGGCCGGGGCTGACTAGCTGCAGTCCCGGCCTTCGTTGATGCAGGCCACGGCTTCCTGCATCAGGTCCTCGGAGAAGGCGTTGATGAAGTCGCCGTGGTCGGTGATCGGCTTGTGCAACTGCTCGGGGAAGCTGTCGACCGCGAAGTTGCGCTCCGGCTGGACGTCGTAGACGAGCCGCTGCACCAGCTGCGGAATCGCCTGGAAGCCGTTGTCGCAGGAGCCGTCCTCATTGGCGAAGTCGACGTGCGTGCGGTGGTTGGCGCTGTCGATATTCTGACCGTCCCAGCAGCTCTGGAACTTGGATGTGCGCACCACCTGGCTGCCCTCCGGGCAGAGCGGGTACTTGTCCGCCAGCTGCACCTGGTCCTCGAATCCGGTGCAGCTCCACGAGGCATTGGCGTTGGCGTCACCGTTGGTGAACGCCTTGGCGTCGCCGGTGATGATGCGCAGGAAGCGCGGCATCTCCACGACGTCGCCGACCGGGCTTCCCTTGAATTCGAGGGTGACCTCCGACGGCGTCTGGATCTGGCCGATGTTGTCGTCCTGGCCGCCGCCGGGGGCATTCGCGTCCTGCTCGTTCTGGCCGTTCTGTACGCGCAGCACCGGCCAGTAGTAGGTGGACTGGTCTCCCTGGTTCTGGCAGCTGGTCCCACCATTGGCCAGGTCGTCGTCGGTCACGAAGGCGCCGATCGCCTCGTTGCCCACGTAGTCGTGCATGTGCTGGGCACCGTTGCTGACGCCGGGGGCGACGATGACGTTGTCCGAGTTGCGATTGCCGTTCTCGTTGACGCCGCAGTTGGTGGCGAAGGTGCCGGTGGACGCGTTGGCCTGCTGTTCCGGCTCGTTGACGTTCGGCTGGACCGTGGTGATGTCGACGAAGTCGTCGGGTGAAGGCCCGCCGACCTCGCCTTGGCCCTGATCCTGGCCCTGGTCCTGGCCTTGATCCTGACCTTGGTCCTGTCCCTGGTCTTGACCTTGGTCCTGGCCGTCCTGGTTCTGGCCGTCCTGGTTCTGGCCGTCCTGGTTCTGGTCCTGGCCGCCTCCTCCTAGTGCGTCGTTCTCCTTCAGCTCACATCCGGCCAGTTGCTCCAGCTCCTGCGGCCGGTCACCGCTGCGGTCCAGGATGGTCCCGATACGATCGATCGTGGCCTGGCGCTTGGCGGCGAGCGGGCCCATAACCGAGTTCTGCACCCAGTTCGGGTCGCGTTCGGCGGCCTCACGGTTATCGACCATGCGCTGGTACGCGTCGCCGACCTGGCGGTCCAGCAGCGCGAGATTGCGGTCTACTTCCAGCCGCGACTGCTGCGGCACGTTGGAAATCTCGTTGACTACCTCCGGACAGACGATGGTGGAGGCATTGCGCGCCGCGACCGGCTGGTCCTGGGAAGCGCCGCCATCTTGGTGTGCGTTGGCGGTGACGTTGATGGCGATCAGCCCGCCACCACCCAGCAACAGGGCCGCCGCCGCGGCGATGGCCCTTCCCGCAAGCGGGGAGCGTTTATGCGTTGTGTGTTTCATGGAACCCCTCTACGCGTCGTTCCGGAAGATGGGGGGACTCCCGGTCGAGAAGCTCCGTTTCATACGGTGAGCGTTCGCACGGCGTTCACGGGCGCACGAGGTTTTGTGGGATGCGCCAACGGCAAGTGACCGCAGAGCCGTTCAATTCCGGCACGAAAGCCGCCGCGACCCCGCGGCGGCTACGCCCGCTCGAGATCAGGTGAGAACGGCCGACACCTGGCAGTCGCCGTCGCCCCGACGCCACACGACCCGGCGCGTCGAACGAGGACCACCTCTTTCTCGGATAATTCGCTCTGGGCCTCATGGCTGAAACTCGGGAATGGCAACATGTCCGCACCATGACGAGCGCCCCTGGTTCGCTGACGCGACACGTGCGGGCCGCGGTCTTCGCCGCGGTGTGCGTGGTGCTGGCGGGTGCCGGGCACGTTGTGATTCAGGGTGACCACATACCGTGGCCCGCGCTGCTCGCGGCGTTCGGTCTGACGGCGGCCGCCGCCTGGTGCGCCGGGGGCCGTCGCAGGGGCGTCCTGCCCATCGGGGGAGGGCTGCTGGTGGTGCAGGGGGCCCTGCACCTGATCTTCACGGGCGGCCAACAAGCGGCCCGGCTCGACGAGATGCACGGCGTGCGGAGCGGCCACGGTTCGAGCGCCATGCCCCGCGTGGACGTCACGGCCGCCATGGACGCCGTTCCAGGAATGGCAGCCGCAGCCGCCACGACATCCGAGCCCGGGACGATGTCCGGGATCGTGACGCACCTCGAACACACCGGCCATGCCGGGTACGGATCGGCGGCGATGTTCGCTGCACACCTGCTGGCCGCCGTGTGCTGCACCCTGTGGCTGTGGCGCGGCGAAGCTGCGTTCTTCCAGCTGCTGCGCTGCCTGGGCGCACTCGCCTTCGTCCCATTGCGGCTGTTGCTGGCAGCCGCCCGGCGCCCGGCCGCGCCCCGGCCAGCACGGCCCCGGCCAGCACGGCCCCGGCCGGGCACCGGCGCCGCCGTCGCGCGGCTGCGGAGCGCACTCCTTGCGTACGCCCTCTCGCGGCGCGGGCCGCCGTACGCCGCGGTGTACAGCACCACCGCGCTCGTCTGCCCGCACGCACGAGGGATCTGAACCGGACGTCCTCGCTGCGGGCGGTGCGGCGAGCGTGACACCGCCACCGGTCCCGGCCGTCGGCCGGCCCGGTGAGCGGGCCCGCCCCCGGCCACCCGGCCGCGGACCAACGGCATCGGTGCCCATGGACGGCGCTGCGATCGTCACGCCGGAGACCGACGAACCACGGTCGTCGACAGCGGGGTTGCGCCCCTCCCCGGCGCATCACCGTTCCCTGCCTGCCGGTGTTCCGCCGTACCCGTGCCCCGGACTGCGCCGGGTGGCCGCTTCACCCTCCAGCTCTCTGCGGCATGCCCTGCGCATCCGCTGAAACGAGGAACACCATGTCCGTTGACGACCCCGCCCAGGGGACCGTGAAGAACCTGCCGGTACCCCGTGAGACCAAGCCGGAGCCCCCGGACCCTGATGCCCCGGAAATCCTCGACACAGCGACCGACCCCGACCCCGACCGCGACCCCGATCCCGGTGTCGGCAGGCACGGCGGATGGGCGGGCCCGCGCCCCCTCGTCGTGCGTCTGCACTTCTACGCCGGTCTGCTCGTCGCGCCCTTCCTGCTGATAGCCGCCCTGACCGGGACGCTCTACGCCACCTCCTACCAGGTCGAGAAGGTCCTCTACGCCGACGAACTGACGGTCCCGGTCGGCGAGTCCACCGTCCCGCTGTCGCAGCAGGTCGAGACCGCCCTCGACGCCCACCCGAACGGCACGCTCACCGCGGTCCGGCCATCCGCCGAGGAGGGCGCCACCACCCAGGTCGACCTCAGCGACCCGAGCGTGGCCGAGGAGAACGCCCTCACCGTCTTCGTCGACCCGTACACCGCCGAAGTGCGGGGCGCCGAGGAGACCTCGTTCGGCGCACTGCCCTTCCGCACCTGGGTCTCGGACCTGCACGGCAATCTGCAGCTGGGCGAGCCGGGCCGCATCTACAGCGAGCTGGCCGCCAGCTGGCTGTGGATCGTCGCCTTGGGCGGGCTGCTGCTGTGGATCAAGCGCAAGCGCGCCACTCGGGGCCCGCGGGGGCTGCTGCTCCCGGATCGCGCGGCGCAGGGCCGTAAGCGGACGCTCTCCCGGCATGGCGCGGTGGGCATTTGGGCCGTCCTGGGGCTGGTGTTCCTCTCGGCGACCGGTCTGACCTGGTCGACGTACGCGGGCGAGAACATCGACGTGCTCCGCGCCGAGCTGCGCAGTGCCACCCCGGCGATCACTGCCACGCTGGACGGCGGCGACTCCGGCGGCGGGCACGGCGACCACTCCGGCCACGGCGGTCACGGAGGCGAGGGGCACGAGGCCGGCAAGGGTCGGGACATCGGTATCGACCGGGTGCTCGAGACCGCTCGTGAGCAGCAGCTGACGGGCGCGCCCGTCGAGATCGCCGCGCCCGCGGATGGGACCAGCCCGTACGTAGTCAAGCAGATCGACAAGCAATGGCCGGTCCACCTGGACTCGGTGGCCGTTCACCCCGGCACCGGGGCGGTCATCGACGAACTGCGGTTCGACGACTACCCGTTGCTCGCCAAGCTCAGCCGCTGGGGCATCGACGGGCACATGGGTGTGCTGTTCGGTCCGGTCAACCAGATCGTGCTGATCGCACTCGCCCTCGGCCTGATCCTGATGATCGTCTGGGGCTACCGGATGTGGTGGCAGCGCAGGCCCACGAAGGAGCGACTGCTGAGCGTGGGGCGGCCCATGCCGCGCGGCGCCTGGCGGCGCGTGCCGCTGCCGGTACTGCTGCCACTGGCGGCGGTGACGGTCGCGATCGGCTGGTTCATCCCGCTGTTCGGGATCAGCCTCGTGGCGTTCCTCGCCGTGGACATCCTGCTGGGAGCCGTCGGACGCCGCCGCGCCGCCTCCCTCTCCTGACCGGGCCGTGGTCTCCGGTACGCCGAGCCGGGCGTAACCGCACGGGCCTCCTGGCCGTGCTCGAGGTCGCGGCAACACGGCGATCACCGGTGACACCGTCGATCGAAGGTGTCACCGGTGATGCGTGTCACGCCGTGGGCGGCTCGTACTTGTAGCCGACCCGGCGCACCGTCACGATCGCATCCCGGTACGCCGGGCCCAGCTTGCGCCGCAACCGGGCGACATGGACATCGACCGTCCGGCCGTCTCCCACATGCCCGTAGCCCCACACCGTGGTGACCAGCTGGTCGCGGGTGTGCACCCGGTGCGGATGGGCGACGAGGTGTGCCAGCAGCTCGAACTCGAGGTAGGTCAGGTCGAGCGGCTCGCCGTCGACGAGCGCGGTGCGCCGGGTGCCATCGACCCGTACGGGACCGGTGTCCTGCGGCACCGTCGCGGGTTCGGCGGTGCCCACCGCGGCAGCAGCGGCGAGCGCGAGGTCGGCCGGGGTCTCGTCGGCCGGTACGAGCACGAGGTAGCCGACCATCGGCGGCTGCCCCGGCAGGATGGGCAGAGTGTTCTGCGGCGCCGGCAGCCAGGTGGCGCCCCGCGGCAGGAATTCCGAGAGGTGGACCACCTCGTCCTGGTCGACGGCTCGGAGCCGGTGACGGACGGCCGGGGCGGACGGCGAGGGGACGGAAGCGGTGGACGACAGAGAACGGGCGTTCGGCATCAGGAGCTCAGCTCATTTCGCACGAGAGACCGTCGAGGGACGTCGTGCGCGCGGGCCGTTGGCCGGTCCGGGACCGGCGGCTGACTCGACGGGAGGTGTCAGCGGTGGAACGGGGCGGCCTGCGCGTGGGTCGCGCGACAACACACCCGGTCGAAGTCATGATGCTGGCGAGAAGGCCAGAACGGCTCGAGGTCGCCGAGACCCGGTGCGGAGTTCTGGAAGCTGGCCATACCCCTCATTGAAGCAGACGGGATGCCGAGAGTGCCCCGGCCCGGTCCCCGTTTGATACAGATCACTGGGGGCACCTCCCAGCGTTAGCTGGGGGAGGTCGGCTGGCCCGGCTCGCGAGCGCGCTTCCGCGACACACGGCGGCGCCCGCCGGTCCGATACGGACCGGCGGGCGCTTGCAGCAGAGAGCGACCGGAGAGACGAACGGGTCAGACCTGACCGGCCTTCTCCAGTGCCGTGCAGCAGGTGTCAACGATGAGGCGGGTCACCACGTACGGGTCCACGTTGGCGTTCGGCCGCCGGTCCTCGATGTAGCCCTTCTTCTCGACCTCGACCTGCCACGGGATACGGACCGAGGCGCCACGGTTGGAGACGCCGTAGCTGAACTCGTTCCACGGGGCCGTCTCGTGCAGACCGGTGAGCCGCGACTCGATGCCGGTGCCGTAGCTCTGGACGTGCACCAGCGGCTTGTCGCCGTCGCCCAGCGCCTCGCAAGCGGTGATGATCGCCTCGTAGCCCTCGCGCATGGCCTTGGTGGAGAAGTTGGTGTGCGCGCCCGCGCCGTTCCAGTCGCCCTCCGCCGGCTTGGGGTCCAGCGTCGCGGAGACGCCGAACTCCTCGGCCGTGCGGTAGAGCAGCCAGCGCGCCACCCACAGGTGGTCGGACGCGTCCAGCGGAGACAGCGGGCCCACCTGGAACTCCCACTGGCCGGGCATGACCTCGGCGTTGATGCCGGAGAGGCCGAGGCCCGCCTTCAGGCAGTTGTCGAGGTGCTTCTCGACGATCTCCCGGCCGAAGATCTCATCGGCACCGACGCCGCAGTAGTAACCGCCCTGCGGGGCCGGGAAGCCGTTCTCCGGGAAGCCGAGCGGGCGGCTGCCCTTGAAGAAGGTGTACTCCTGCTCGATGCCGAAGATCGGCTCCTGCGCGCCGAACTTCTCCGCGACCTCGCGCAGCGCGGCGCGGCTGTTGGAGGCGTGCGGGGTCATGTCCGTGTTCAGGACCTCGCACAGGACGAGGACGTCGTCGCCACCGCGGATCGGGTCGGGACACGAGAAGACCGGCTTGAGGACGCAGTCGGAGGCGTGGCCCTCGGCCTGGTTGGTGCTGGACCCGTCGAAGCCCCAGATCGGCAGTTCGGCACCTTCGGCGAGGATCTTCGTCTTGGAGCGGAGCTTGGCGGTCGGCTGGGTGCCGTCGATCCAGATGTACTCTGCCTTGTAGGTCACGGGGTGGGTCCTTTGTTCGGCGCAGGCTGCTGTGCGGGGCTGCGGTGTGTACGGGGGCAGCCTGGCAATAGGCGATTTCCCGTCCATTGCTCATATGTGAACCCCGTGTTACCTGCGGCGCCACGTCTCGGCGCAGCCGTACACCGTGATTCGAACGGCCGGCTGGGCACCGGAGCGGGGCTCGGGAGTCCAGCCCCGCGTGCTACGAGCCCAGGACTCCCTCCCGTACCAGACAGAACGGGTGCCCCGCAGGATCGGCGTAGACGCGCCAGCCGCGCCCGCCCTCCCCGGCATCGAGCAGTGTGGCTCCCAGGGCCAGCACCTGTCGCTCGGCGGCGTCGAGGTCGGTGACCCCTGCGTCGAGATGGAACTGCTGCGGATGGGCCGGGTCTGGCCACTGCGGCGGACGGTGGTCGGCGACCCGCTGGAAGGCGAGGACCTGGCCGCCCTGGGTGTGCAGCGTGGACCAGTCGTCGTCGATCTCCCACCGCGAATCCGGGCGGTCGACCTCGCCACCGAACACCTCCGCGTAGAAGCGGCCGAGGGCGCGGGGGTCCGGACAGTCCAGGACGATGCACTGCAGACGGCCGATCACAGCAAACCTTTCAACTCGCCAGCCCTATAGGGCATCCATGGTGCATGGGCACACGCGGCGCCGACGCATCGACCGCGCGGTCGCGAGCACGGCGGCTCTCGGCTGCCTCATCTGGGCGCTGGTGCTCCACGGCCGCTCGTAACGGCGCACTGCCCCCTGCAGCCCTCGGCACTCCACCCGTGGAAGTGCACCATCACGCGGCGCATGGCGGCGCGGAATTGGCCTCGCAGCGGGCTCTCCGATGTCCGCGAACAACCTCTCGAGGACAATGGCGCCCATGCATGACGCCACCTGGGACACGGTTGACCGACTTGCCGCCTGGCTCGACCGGGAGACCGGTCTCCCTCCCGAGCAGGACAGGCTTTTGCGGATGTTGAAGCTCTCGGAAGAAGCCGGCGAGGTCGCCCAGGCCGTCATCGGTGCGACTGGCCAGAATCCGCGGAAAGGCACCAGTCATACATGGGAGGACGTGCAGAGTGAGCTGTGCGACGTCATCGTGACGGCCATGGTGGCCCTGAGGTCCCTGACACCGGAGGCGCGGAAGGTCTTCGCCGAACACGTCGATCGCGTCGCCGGGCGGTCGCTGGGTGCTTGAAAGGCTGCCGACGCGGCGAGGAGCCGAGGACTGATGACCATCGTCGCCGTGGAAAGAGGAATGCCGTGCCCACCGAACGAATCGGCCCGCCCCCGAGCGCAGGCGAGCGCGAGATGCTGCGCGCCTACCTCGACTACCACCGCGCGACGCTCGCCATGAAATGCGACAGCCTCTCCGACGAGGACCTGCGCCGCCAGTCCATGCCGCCCTCGACGCTTTCCCTCCTCGGCTTGGTCCGGCACATGGCCGAGGTGGAACGCGCGTGGTTCCGCCGCGTGATCAACGGCGAGGACATCCCGCTCGTGTGGTCGGACGAGGGCGACTACCAGGTGGCGTACGAGGCAAGCGCGGCCACGCGATCGGAGGCGTTCGACGCCTGGCAGACGGAGGTCAACCATGCGCGGAGGATCGAGGAGGAAGCGGAGTCCCTCGACGTGACCGGCCACGAGCCCAAGAGCGGCGAGGAGGTGTCGCTGCGTCTGGTCATGCTGCACCTGATCCACGAGTACGCCCGGCACAACGGGCACGCCGACTTCCTGCGCGAAGGAATCGACGGGACGGTCGGGGCCTGAAGGGTGATCGGCGTGCCAGTAGTCACCGCTGTGAGGCCCTGCGAGTGCTCCATGCGCCGCGGCAGGCGCCGCACTGCCATGCTGTGGTTCGGGAGGAAGCATGGTTGAGGAACCTGACGAGCCGGAAAACGGCGCAGGCGATGAGAGTACGGGCTCCAAGCCCCGCCTCACGTCCCCTGTAGAGTCCGGGGGCATTGGGAGGGTCCCCGGCGCTGGTCTCGCGGCCCACGGCGCCGACGGCTCGATCGGACTCTCCACGGGCGGTGTCTCGCGGCCCGGTGGGGGCGCTGGTATGGGCGCCGTCCAAGGCGGTGGCATCGACTGGCAGACGGTTACCGTCACCATGGCACTGGTCCCGTTCGTGCAAGCCTTGGCATCGAGTTTCGGCACCAAGCTGGCAGGGACCATCGACACCGCCACGCGGTCGGCTGTCCGGAGATTCCTTCGGCGACAGGCCGACGAGGAGGCGCCACAGGCACGTACCGCAGTCCGAAGAAGAATCGCTCTCCTGGCCACTCCCACGGGAACTGAAGTGATTTTCTCTGACGATGTCCCTGTCGAAGCGTTGGCTCAGATACCGGCCATGAGCTTCTCAGAGCTCGAAGAGTCGGAGGGGCGCCCCGTTGTGGTGAGTTGGCTGAGTAATGCATGGCGAGCGCGCACTTACACCAGGCGGACCGTGATCGAATCAATCTGGGATCCCGAGGCTGAACAGTGGGTGCACTTGCGTCTGCCTCGTGTCAGTGCAGACAGTGCAGGCATTACGGATCTCATAGACGGGGAGGATGGTTTTCCTCCGGTCGCAGATCGTTCGCCTCGCGTCATCTCGGACGAGTGAGATGAGGGGAACGGCTTACCCACCCGTACCGGATGAGGGAGGACACCAACGCCGCGCCCTCAACCCCGCACTTGAATCGATGACGTTGCTGGTCGCGGCCGTGATCGTCCACGACAAGGCCGCCAACCGCGTCGTCCTGCTCCAGCGCAGTGATCAGGCGAAGTTCGCCCAGGGCAGGTGGGATCTGCCCGTCGGCAAGAGCGAGCCCGGCGAGCCCATCACGGAGACCGCCGTCCGTGAACTCCGCGAAGAGACCGGTCTGATCGTCAAGCCCGAATCCCTGCGTGTCGCGCACATCATCCACGGGGCCTGGGGTGTCGAAGCTCCCAACGGCTTCCTCACCATCGTCTTCGCCACCCACGAATGGTCTGGTGAACCCGAGAACCGTGAACCGAGCAAGCACGCCCAGGTCAGCTGGATCGATACCGACGCGATTCCCGAGGCACTCGTGGAGACCACCGCGAACGCCCTCCATGGATATCTACGAGACGGTCCGGAGGTGACGCTTCACGGCTGGGGTGAGTAACTCCTTCTGCGACGGAGGCCATCGAATCCACAGCAGTCGGGCCACCAGATGACGCGCCGTACACCGGCAGGCCCGAGTCTGTGCCTGATCAGGCCCGTCAGACCGATGAGAAGCGCAGGCGTCACGCGCCTCGTTACGGCCTCGCCCTCCCGTCGGGGGCGATCGCGCAGCCCGGGCTGCCGGTCCGGCGATACGGAGTGTCTTCGAGGGCGCGTGGGCCCGTACGTCCGGACGCTGCAGCCGCGTGGGTCTCTGGGCCGGGGCGGACGTTCAGGGGCCCCGGCGGCCCCGGCCGGGGCCCAACCGGCGCGCCACGCGACTCCGCTTCTGGCCATGATTGAACACCAACTCCCTTCACACAATTGGTATTTGGCAACTCCTGTAGCCGGAAGGACGGACACGGCAAGCTTGGGGAGGGTCAGCCATGACCGGGAGACGGGGGAGATGCGGTGTTTCCGAATGCGGCAGGGGCGACGGAGTTCCTGAGGGCCTTCAAGAGGGCGGTGTATCCCGACGACTGGAAGTCGCTCCGCGGTAGGCCGCTGCCGCCCGTCCTGCTGAAGACCGGCGGCGAGGGGGCGCGAGCCGCACAGCGGTGGGCCCAGGTCCTCCGCGCGCTGGAGGAAGCGCTGCGGCTCGACGGGCGCAAGGCCGTGTCCTATGCCCGGCCGCAGTCCTGGGCCACGGGACATCCCGGAGAGGAGCTGCTGACGCTGCACGTGGGGCGGCTGCTCCCGGTGGATCCTCCTCGGCGGACCGGGAAGCTGAAACTCCGCGACTTCGAGCTCGTCGACCAGCTCGTCGAGCTGGCCCGTGCCGTTGCCGACGAGCCCGATCTCGATGTCCCGGAGCTCCAGCGCAGCCTCTCCGGCAGGCGACTGCGCGACAGCGTGTACGAGCTGCGGGCCGACAAGGCCGACGGGGGAGTGCTGCACAAGCTCGCGCAACTGGCGACTCCGCCTGAGGGCGCGGGTGCCGTGGTGACCACGCTGGTCCGGCTGTTCGGGAAGCCGGTCTGCTACAAGCTTCCGCGACGGATCTGGGCCTGGAGCTGGAAGCGGCGTCTGCTCAAGTCGAAGAAGTACGGCTGGTACGCGCGATGGCTCCACATCAGCAGCCCGACCGGCACCTTCTTCGACCGGGTGTCCGACGCGCTCACCCCTCAGGCGGTGGCGATGCGTGGAAGCGCGGAGGCGCGCGAGCGGGCCCTCTTCGAGCTGGAGAAACTGCTGCTGCGCGCGCTGCTGGGGGATCTCCACCGGCGGCGCGCGGGCCGGTTCGGCCCCTGGGGGCGCCGTCGCCGCACCCGTCGTGTGGTGCTGCTAGCGCTGCCGCCCAACCAGGCGAACGAGGCAGGCGCAACCGACGCGGCCGGCGAGGCGGGAACTGGGGGCGCGGCGGAGGCGCGGGACGTCGTCCGCTTCCTCCGCGCGTACCGCAGCGCGATCTATGAGCCCGGCAGCGGTTCCCTGCTGGTGTTCGGGGTCGGCTGCCCGGACGGCTACGAGCTGGAGGAGCCCGGCCAGGAGTGGGACTGGCAGCGTTCCACGAATCTCGCCGTCCCGGCACAGCAGCTCACCCCGATGACCCCGGGCCGGCACACCCCCCGGATCCTGCAACCCACGGTGCAGGACGCGGACTTCGAGGGCGGGGGCCTTCCCGTCTCGGCCCTCCGGCCGCAGGGCTTCCCCTGGGGCCCGCGACCCGAGTTCGGGACCGAGCTGGCGGCCGTGACCGTGGCGCTTGCCCTGGCCGCCTACTTCGTGGCGGATTGGAGGCAGCCGCCACCGGACACCCACTGCCTCGACGGCAGCCCGGTGGCCATGCGCGTCGAACCCGAGCCGCTGCCCGGGGGGCCCTTCGCACAGGGTGTGCTCAAGGGGGCGACCGTCAAGGACGAGTACGACGCGGCGCGGCAGCGGATCGACGAGCTCAACGAGAGGGCCGTAGCCGCCGAGAAGAAGGGGGAGACCGTCAGGAAGGTGGTCTACCTCGGCTCCTCGGTGAGTGCCGATCCGGAAGAGGCCGAATACAACGGCGAAGTGCCGGAACTCCGCGGCATATGGCTGGCCCAGGCCCGGCTGAACAGCGAGGCCGCGGCGGACCCGGAGAACTCGAAAGTCCGGCTGGTCGTCGACGTGCGCGATACCGGCCATAACTTCAAGAACGCGGAAAGGGTGGCGCAGCAGGTCGTCGCCGAGACCAAAGAAGGCCAGAAATACCAGGATCACCGGACGGTGGTCGGAGTGATCGGATTCTCCGAAAGCCGGGCCGAGACGAAGGCGGCCGCCGCGACACTCAACGACGGCCGGGTGCCGGTGATCAGTACGACGGCGTCGGCCAATGAGATGCAGGAAGCCGGGGAGTACTACCGGCCCCTCGCGCCGAGCAATGACCGCGAGACCAGGGTGGAGGCCAAGTTCGCCCACTCTGGACCCATCATCGAGGAGTCGTCCGACCCCCGGAAGAACACCGGCTACTGCGTCTCCGCTACCCGGGCGGTGGTGGTCAAGGACCCCACTGACCTCTACAGCGATGATCTGGGCGACAGGTTCCGCAAGAACTTTCCGGGTCCCTCGTCCGTGATGGAGTACCCCGGCGGGGTGGCCAGTTCGGCGCAGACCGCCGAGAAGGTGTGCGCCCGCATGAACGAAGAGGGCGGGCAGCGGACCGTTCTGTACTGGGCGTCCCGAGTGGAGAATTTCAACGCCTTCCTCAACGATTACGTCGGCCGCACCGAATGCGCCTACCGGAACCTGACAGTGATCGGCGCCAACGAGCTGACGAACTCCGCCCTGGCCGGGAAATTCGACTTCGCGAAGAAATGGCTGCGGCTGTACTACACCGCCCACGTCCTGCCCGTACGGCATGAGGACATGAGCGGGGAAGCCGAGCGCTTCACCGATCACTACGCGTACTACGCAGGCGAGGACGACCCCTGGTTCAACGACGGGCACGGGCCACTGGGACACGACGCGGTGCGGGTGCTGTGGGACGCGACGGTGGACGCCAAGCAGAGCAGCGAGGAACAGGTGGACTCGGTGACCGTCAAATCCAAGCTGGACAACGAGATCCGGTTCCAGGGCGTCAGCGGCGTCATCCATTACCAGAAGGCGAATGAATCCAAACCGCCGCTCGACAAGGCGCTGGTCATCGTGCGTTACGCAGGGAACAGCCCGGGTCTCGTCCTGCGCTGCGGTGCCTTCAGCCTCAACGACGAGCGCGACGCCAGCAACTGGGGTCCCGACGGCGCCTACGACTGCCCGCAGGACACCCCGAACTGACGCAGCGGACGCATGGACGAGCGGGGCCGTACATAGACTCACGCACACCCGTACGCCGCCACACCGTCGTCCGCACGATGGTGGGTATTTCCCCCGCCACCGCCCGCTGTCACGATGGGGGAGACCGGGGGGGTGCCCGGCGTTCGGCAGGGATAGGCCGGGGTGGGAGGCATGCGTGGCAGAGGTGTTCGTAAGGCACTTGACGAGATGGCAGGCCGAGCAGCAGCGCGAGGCCATCGCGGACATGTACGTCGAGACCCACCGCCGGGCTCAGGGCGAGGAGTTCCACGATCGCCGGCAGTTCCTGCGGCGCCTCGCCGAAGACGTCCAGCGTCCCGGGTTCGACATGGTGATCGCCAACGCGGCGGGACCGGTCGGCTGCGGCTACGGCTTCCGCCTCGACCGCGAGGGCGGATGGTGGCGCGACTTCCTAGGGCCCGTGCCCTGGGACGTCGAGGAACTCACTGCTTCGGGACAGGTCTTCACCCTCGCCGAGCTGATGGTTCTCCCCTCCTACCGGCGGCGTCACCTCGCCACCCGGCTCGTGGACCAGCTGCTCGCCCCCCTCGATGCGGAGCTGGTGACGGCGCGCGTCGAACCGACGAACGTACCGGCCCGCAGCGCGCTGCGGGCCTGGGGCTGGACACGACTCGGAGACGCCCGGACCGACGCCCAAAACCCCGTGTTCGAAGTGTGGAGCAAGCCATCGCGCCGTGACCTGTGACCACAGCTCAAGGAGCTCCGGCGCGTCCGACGAGGGGGTTCCAGGGGCATCCGAACGCATGATCTCTATGCTGACGACATGTTCGGTATCCCTCTTTCAGCGCTGGAAGTCGCGATGGTCCAAACGGGCGCCCGAGCCGTGGATACCCTGCGGGACACCGCGGCCTTCGCACAGGGACTGGAACGGCTGGGCTACCACCGGATCTGGTACGCCGAGCATCACCACTCGCCCGCGATCGGCGCGTTCCCACCAGTCGTGTTGACCGCGCACGCTGCCGCTTCGACCTCGGTCATCCGTCTTGGTTCGGGCGGAGTACTGGCCCCAAACCACGCACCCATCACGCTGGCGGAGCAGTTCGGAACGCTGGCAGCCTTGCACCGGGACCGCATCGATCTGGGCATCGGCCGCGGCCCTGGCACCTTCGACGAGGCCACCGCACGGGCACTTCGCCGCGGAGCCGGACCGGCGACGGATGCGGAGTACCAGGGCGACGTAGCCGCGATCCTGTCCTTTCTGGTCGACGAAGTCGCACTCGATCCGCTGCCGGAGCCATGGCTGCTGGCCTCCAGCACCGCAGGTGCCGCTCTCGCCGGGGGACTCGGCCTGCCGATCGCCATCGCACACCACATCCGGCCGGACAACACCCTCGCGGCCCTGGAACGTTACCGGGCGGCGTTCACCCCGTCCCGTTGGTGCAAGCAACCTCGGGTGCTGTTGTGCGTGGAGGCGGTGTGTGCCGAGACGGAAGAAGAAGCCGCGTGGCGAGTCGGACCGATGGACGTCGTCAAAGCCGGGCTCCTCAAAGGATTGAGTGAGATGCCCTTCCCCACGCCCGCGGACGCGGCCGCCCACCCCTTCACGGCGAAGGAGCGACAGGCGCTGGCCGGCTTCCGTGCACAGCAAGCCGTCGGAACACCCAAGACCGTCGTACACCGGCTCACGCAACTGGCTGGTGAGACCGGAGCAGACGAACTGATGCTGACTACACCCGTCTACGACCTCCGCGACCGCATTCGCTCCTACGAACTCATCAAGAAGTACTCCGAGACCATGACAGCACCGTAGGAACAACACCGGACGCGGCGATGCACACGCCGAGGACCCCGCCGTGCACGGCAGTCGGCTGGGTGGCCTCATTCGACACTCTCCTGGGGAAGAGGCTTGGGTTGTGCGCTCCCGACGTCGACCCGCGCCACGTGCGAGAGGGGGTGCTGCTTGCCGGTCAGCATCGGGTCGAACCGGGTCTCTCCGGAGAGGTAGCGGCGGTAGAACGCCGAGATGTACGCCGCGCCGACCCGGCGCTGAGCGGATTCGCCGAGCTGTTTCTCGTCACGCTGCTCGCTGTCGGTGGTGTAGCAGCCCCCGGGGCCGGGCCGCTTCTGCTCGCTGAAGTCGATGTCGTCGTTGGCCAGGAACTGGCCGCTGCTCGGTGACCATTGCGTATTGAAGTGAGACATGCACGGCGCACCCCGCGAGGTTGCACCGAATTCCGAACGCCGTCCACCGGAGGACGTCCGGATCTGCTGTGGCGCACCGGGAGTGTCTGCTCAACGTGCAATCGATCTGACCGGGTGCGGCGCTGTCGGAGGACGGATTCCAGAAAGGCCGTCGGCCGTGCCTTCCGGTGAAGGAAGGACACGGCCGACGGCCTACGGATAGATCAGGCGAGCGGATTCGCTCTGACCTGCGACGTTCTTAGACGTCGAAGAACTGATGTCCCGTGGCGACTACCTCGGGCTCTGAGATCCTCAGCGGCGCTGACCAGTGGGGGAGTGGCCGTCAATGGTCGTTGTTGGTCACCCTGGGGCACCCTCCGACGGCCCACAGACGGCCCGGTGTGTGGTTGCTAGGCAGATCCAAGCCGGGCGTCTAGGACAATGTCGCGGACAGGCTTGCCCTCCACTGCCGAAAGATCGATCTCGTCCACCACTTCGGCCGCCGCGTCGTAGGTGCGACGGCAGAGCGCGCGGCCGTCGGTGCTTTCCCAGCTCCAGGGCATCGCCCCGCGGAACACCTTCTGCATGAGCTTGGCAAGATGGGGGCCCGCAAGTTCAACGTGTACGAGCCCATCGTCCGTGGATACCTCCGCTTCCTGCGGAAAATGCAAGGTGCCATACCGCGAGCTGCACCGCCAGCGCACTTCCTTCCACGTTGTAGCCGAGCAGACGAGATCGACCCGAGCGACCCCGGCAGCCTTCACCAGGCGCTTTCGATGCTTGCTGGGTTCCCTGACGCCTAACAAGCGCTCCTCCCTCCCTTGCCCCGGCGCTCTGTGCACGGGGTGACCAGTCCCTGCCCATCAGGGCGCGCCGAAATGCGTAGACGAAGGGGAAGCAGTGGAAGTCGTCCTACAGGCAACGACGTGCCACGATTGGACCAGCTGAGGAACGAGGAGAGGTGGAGGCCGAGTGTCGCAGGCCAGTCCGCGAGGTACGTACTTGCAGGTCTCTGAGTCGCTGCGTCAGAAGATCAAGAAGGGCGAGATCACAGAGGCGCTGCCGTCTCAGACAGCGCTCATGAGTACGTACAGCGTGAGCCGCAGCACCATCGAGAGGGCGCTGAGCGCTCTCAAGGGTGAGGGTGTGATCGAGTCTGTACAGGGGGCCGGCTGGTACGTGGCGGGGAGCGGTGATCGTCGTCCGTTGGTCGAGAAGGTGACCGACCTGTTGCGGGCCGACGGAGTCAAGGTCGGCGACCGTTTCCCCACGGAGAAGGAGCTGTGCGACCGATTCGGCGCATCGCGTACCGCCGTCCGCTCAGCTATCGCGCAGATGGAAGGTCAGGGGCTCATCGGCAAGGGGGCCACGCGGGGGCGGGAAGTCCGCGCGCTGCCGGTCGGACGGGGGACCCAGACAGCATGACGACCAGCGAACGCACCGAGTTCGACGCGGACGCGGCAGAGGACATCCTGCGGAAGGCATGCGCCGTCGCGGATGTGGACCCGGACGGAATCGAGATCCTGCGGTTCGGGGACCACGCGGTGTTCCGCATCGACGGCGGCCGGATCGTCTCACGGGTCGGCCGTAGTCCCGACCGGCTGTCGTCCGTGCGCAGGGAAGTCGCCGTGGCGCGGTGGCTCGCGGCTGAGGGGTACCCGGCGGCCCGGCTCGTCACGGAGGCGGAACAGCCCGTCGTCGTCGAGGGCCACCCCGTGACCTTCTGGGAGGGGCTTGCCGACGGCGAGGCGTACGCGGGTACGGGCGAGATGGGTGAACTGCTGCGGCGGCTCCACGAACTGGAGCCGCCGCCTTTCTCATTGCCTCCGCTTCGCCCCTTCGAAACGGTCCCACAGCGTTTGGAGCGTGCCGCGATCCCGGACGCGACCCGCGCGTATCTCGGTTCCATGGCTGAGCGGTTGGCGGCTGAGTACGACTATCTGCGGTTCCTCCTTCCCGCGGGGCCCCTGCACGGAGACTTCAACGTCGGCAACGTCCTGCACGACGGGGCTGGCTACCCCAAGGTCATCGACCTGGACGGCTTCGTCACGGGCCCACGCGAGTGGGATCTCATGCAGACGGCCATGTACTACGACAGCTTTGGTTGGCACACAGAGGCCGAGTACGCCGATTTCGTCGTCGGCTACGGCTTCGACGTCCGGCAGTGGTCGGGGTACGCCGTCCTCCGGAGCGTCCGTGAACTGCTCATGATCACGTGGCTCTCCCAGAACGCTGGCGCAAACCCGCGCGCGGCTGAGGAAGTCGAGCGGCGGGTAGAGACCCTGCGCTCAGGTGGCTCACGCCGTGATTGGGCGCCGTTCTAAGTCCTCGTTCTGGGCACGCTGTTGGCTTTTCTCTTCCGCCGCCTTGAGGCGAACTTCGCCTAAATCGTGGGGCGTTGGTGGATCCGCGGCACGGCATGAGACGCGCACGCGACAGTAGATCGTGCGTTTGGGGCCTGGACGACGCGGGGCTACTCGATCAGTTCAGGGAGGACGGCTGGGAGTTCGCTGACGGTACGGCTTGCTTCGGTACACGCTTTTTGGGTGCCTTCTTTTTTTGGGGGCTTCCGCTTCGGCTTATCGTCCTCAAGTGATGGCTCAGACACCCCCGCACCCATACGAGAGCTCGTCGCCAGTACCTCGTTAATGATCTGGCGTCGAACCTCTACCACATGCTCGCGGTCCAGGTTCTGGGCAAGTCGCTCAGCGGTCAGGTAGTAGCTGTTGAGTACCGGTTGGTCGAAGTACCGGTTCAGCTGCCCAATCGAGTCCCTGTACAGCGTCATGTACGTCCTACTGACGAACCCGGAGAGCAGCGTACTGAAGGCGGCTAGAGCTGCAATGAACCAGCGGATTTCTTCCAGGGGAACGTACGCGCCGCCGCATGCGGCTAGCACGAGCAGGAACAGCCCGACTCCCATCGCCATGCGGGACGACTTGAATGCCTTGTCGGCCTGCTCAGTGACGATCCGGTGATATCGGCCGATCTGGTCCTGATTCAGCTCCATGAGCGTGGCCAGCTCGGTGGTCTTGCGAAGCTTTTCGAGGGCCTCGCGATGGTAGTCGGCCTGAGCTTTCAGCTTTGCAGTGAAGCCCTCGTTCTGGTTCTTCATGTACTGCCGCCGGGTAATCAGGAAGAAGATCAGGGCGACAACTGCACAGGCGAGCGCGATCGTCATGATCCACACGAACGGCGTCGGATCAATCGGTTCGGCGGGCATTTTTGGCTTCTGAGGCGGCGTCTCCTTGTCTGCCTTGACCCATCCGTCTGTGAATAACGTGAGTGCGAGAGAAGCTGCGAACACGGCAAGGGCGGCAGCCGTGGCAGCGAACATCCGCCGTTGCCGCGCACGACGCTCGCTCGCCGCCGCGAGACGACCCCAATCTGGCACAGACGCTCCGAAGAAGTTCGCCTTCCAGAATTCACGGTCATCGTCACCGTCATTACCGGTCAGGGTCGTACTCATCCTACGCCCTCCTACTCACGATCAGGCACGGAAGCCTAGCCCTCGCTACTGACAGGCGCAGGGCCTTCGCCGCAAACAGCAGGACCACTACGACGAAGTGCAACGCGAGCAGGTCTGTCACGCCGCTTGCTGCCAGAGGCGGAAGCCGCGGGCCTGCTCTGCGAAGTCGCGGAACTCCGCGGCCCGCTGCATGCCTGGTGTGACGCGCCCCTGGAACTCTCGTACGTACTGCACGCAGCGCGCGGACTTCAGGCTCTCACCAAGTTGCAGGGCCGTCAGGGCGACGTCGAAGCCGCGGCTGATCTCCCCTTGGGCAACGTAGGACTCAGCCTGAACCATGGTCGCGAAAAAGTCGCTTCGGTTGTTGAGGCCGTCGCCGACGATGGACCCCGCACCACGCTCCGTGGCTTCGACGGATCGTCCCAGGTCACGGAAGCAGTGACCGAATTCGGCAGCAAGCTCCACTTCGTCGAAGTACGCGATCCATGGCGGGTCGCTGTCGGGGGTGCGGAGGCTGAGCTGTCGCTCTGCTTCGGCAAGCGCCAGGTCGCACCCGCGGGCGTCGTTCATACGGGCAAGGGCCCTGGCTTCCATGGCCCGGAACTGAGCCGCCAGGGTGGGCGTGAGGCTTGCTGCCGGCCCCATGCTCGCCGCGCGCGCCAGTGTGGCGGCTTCGCGGTAGTTGCCGACAAAGGTCGCTTGGTGACTCATTGCAGAAAGAATGCTGCTGCCCAAGAGCCTGTCACCTGCCGCTTGCGCCATCCGCAGGGCCTGAACGAAGTAGCGCTGAGCGGCACCGTGAAGACCGCTGTCGTACGTCATCCAGGCAGCGGTCAACAGCGCTTCGGCGACGGCGTTGTGCAGTTGCCTGCCGACGTCATCCGAGTACTGGCCGTCCAACATGGGCCGTACGTCCGAGTGCAAGTACTGGATCAGTGCCCGGCGGGCGTGGCCACCGCCGAACTGTCCGTCGAGCCTGGCGAACATGTCGGTTGTCGAGCGGATCATTTCCACGTCGGCCACGCCGACGGCCCTGGTACCGGATCCGGTGAGACTGTCGTCGGGAGGGGCGACGAGGAACCGCACGGATGCCTCGTGCCACGCGATGGAGTCCGGTTTCGCCTTGACTAAGACGTCGGATTCAGCGAGATCGGCGCGCCAGAGATCAGACACGGTCTTTGCCGTGTCTTCAGGGCGGTCCGCGAAGTCGAGGCCAACATCGGGCTGAACAGCGGCAGTTGCGGCGGCACCCATGCCGATGTCATCAAGCGTGAGTGATCGTCCTACCTTGCGGCTGAGCGCATCGGCTATGAAGTGGGGAAGGTCGCCGCGGGGGATGGCGCCCTTCAGCCAGCGGCTCACGTACGTGTGATCGCACGTGATGTCCTTCCCTGCGCGAGCAGCGGCGGTGATGACTGCACGAGCGAGCGCCTTGTGCGAGAAGTTGCCCTCTTCCATGAGCGCAGCCAGTTTGCCGTTCCGGTCTGCCATTGCTCCCCCTGGTCGCGGTCACTGCCACCATGGCGCCCCTACCACTCTACGCAGGTCAAGGCGGGGGTGTAGAGGGACTGCACCCCCCACTGCACGAGTACACCCCTTAGTGGACGCTCCTGAACTACGTTCCCGCTGGCAATAGTTGAGTCATCGCCACGGGGCAGTCGGCGGTTCCGAGATCAAAAGCCAGAGCGCTTGACGACGCGGAATCCATCTGCCAACGTGAGTGGTAGGTAATACAGACCACGCACGCCCGGAGGGGTGTGTACGACGCACGTGTAGAGGGCGGGGGACGCTGCAAGCCCGCTAAAGGCCAGGGGACAGGGCTTAGGCCCGACTGGCGAGGTGGCCCGGTGACCGCGAGCAACGGCCGGAGGGTGGGGACCTGGTCCCCCTTGCAGTGCAACACCCAGTGGACAACGGCGGAGAGGAGTTCTGGTGCATCGACGACATTGATGGGCGCCGCCGTGGTTGACCGGCTGGCGGCGCCTGGGCGTCATCCCGGTTCGCAAGAGGCGCACGCGCCTGCGGCCAATCCGGTCCGCCTCTTCCTGCCATCGCAGCGGCTAGCGCTGCGGCCGGTTGCCTCCTCCGCCCGTCTCGCACGGGCGGGGCTGAGGGGAGCCGGAACTGGTTCCACAACGGAGTGCGGCCCCGGTGGTGCAACACCGGAGCCGCGTACAGGCACCTGCGATGGAGGCACCTGTGATCACCAGTTTGACAGATGCGGAGCGGGCCGAGCTGGCCCGGAAAGCCCGCGAGGCGACCAAGCGCAGCGAGGACAACGCCCGTGCGCGGGGTGGCCGCTGATGGCCGACTCCGAGCATGAGCGGACCAAGCCGCCGCTGCCGGTGCGTCCGCCGCGTCCCCATCCGCATGCGGCTGTGATCTGCCGCTGATGTAACCGCCCCGATGGTCGTAGGCCGGGTTCGACTCCCGGCCGGGGCACTTCGGCTGCCGACGTGGCAGCTGGGCCGCCGGATCCACGGACGGCATTCCTGAAACGGCGCGCGGCCCCGGTGCTGGCACACCGGGGCCGCTGTTTGGGCCGTTCCTACCTGAGAGGAGCACGACCCGTGAAGCACATCGGTGCTGTTCAGGCGGTCGTTACCGCCGACGAGCCCAATCGCGAGCCGACGGCCGCGGAGCTGGACGCCATCGAGCTGGAGTGGCCCGTCATCCGGGCGAACATCGAGCTGCTAGACGCGCAGATCATCACCCTGGACCGCACGCCGACGGAGCTGGATCAGCGGCGGATCCGCCGGGCCCGGCGCAAGGTGTTGGCCGCGCGTCGCGCGCTGGCGAACCACAGCACCTCTGGTTCACCGGGGGTGGCCTGATGGAGTGCAGTTCGCTGACTAAGGCACAGAAGGCCGTTCTGGCCTGTGCGTTTGTGCCGATGCTCGCCACTGGCATCGCCGGGGGTGTGGGCACGTACAGCAACATCAGCCGGGCCTACGGCCAGGGCACCGCGCTGGGCGCGGTGGCGGCCGGTGAGGGCGCCACGGTGGTGCTGGCGCTGGTGCTGCTCGGGCTGACCATGCTGGGGCAGTCCTCCCCGTGGCCCGTACGCGCGGGCCTGTGGGCCCTGCCGGTTGCCGCCTCGGTCATGGCCGCCATGGCGGCCGATGATCCGGGCCGGACCGTGATCTACGCCGTGACCCCGATGGGCATGTGCGTGTCTGCGGAGGGCATGGCGTTCCTGGCCCGCCGCATCGTCGTCCACACCGACGGCCGGGACGCGGAGGCGGAGCGTAGGGCCGTCACCGTCGTTCAGGCCCTCGCCTTCCACCGGGCCGTCGCCGCCAACCACCCCGACGAGAAGGTACGGGGTCGATCGGAGCGCACGTCGTGGCGGCTGGCGCGGAAGGTCGGCGCCGGGGACGTAGCCCTTGGCGCGCGTCTGCTGGACGTCCAGCGCGAGCGCGTGACGACGGGTGCCGATGCAGCGCTTGCGGAGATGTTCTCCATCGCCGTCACGCCCGCCCCGATCCCGACCCCGACCGTGGACACGAATGCGGAGGAATCTACCGAGACCGAGAGGAATCGGTCTACGGCTGACCTGCCGGAATCGACTCCGGCGCTCGCCGTGCTGACTCGGGCGCGGATGCCCGATCCGGTGGCAGTCGACTGCGTGAAGTCGACTCTTCCCATCAAGCCCGTACCGGCGATCGCACCGCCCGCCCCGACGCCGACCAAGCCGATCCAGCGACGGACGGTGGCGGCCGACTCGCCCCGGCCCCGTCGGGCGACCGGTCGGGTTCCCGCCGCCGCTCGATCGGCCCGACCGAAGCGAACCCCGGCCCAACTGCTCGACGAAGCACGCACCGCGACGGCCGATTGGCCGGACGCGGAGCTGACCGCCGAAGGCATCCGCCGGACGGTTCGCACCTCCCCGAAGAACGCGCGGATGCTGCGGGACACGCTGCGTGCCGAGCGGGCCGGTGAGGCGGTGGCCTGATGTCTCCAGCGTTCGGCAAGTGCTACGACCCCAACGGCGCCCGGTACGGCGTACCCACCTTCCCGTGGCGGTTCGCCCCGGATGGTCTGGCCACGCGACGGCAGTTACGGGCCCGTGGCTTAAGGCCCGGGGGCCAACCGGTCGCGGCACAGGTGATGCGCGCCAACCGTCGGGCCGGGGGCGTTCAGCTCGCCTACCTCTACCGCATCGACGGTGCGAAGCCGGTCCGGCCGATGACCTCGCGCAAGTGGGGCGCACTCGCCCTGGCGATGCTCGCCCGCCGCACCTGCCCCGCCTGCCATACGGACGCCGGATACGTCATCCCCGCCTCGCTCGGCATGTGCGTGCCCTGCGCCTACCCCGACTGACCAGCGCCGCCAGCCCCGGCACATCGGCCGTGAGGGCGCCGGATCGAATCCGGCCCGGGGCACGCACCACCAACCCGATCACCGAAGAGACAGGAGACCACCGTGGGCTGGCTGACCCCGAAGTACCCGAAGTCTGACACCTCCGGAGCCACGGGCACCCCTACCACCCGCCGCGAGCGCCGTGCAGCCAAGCGACAGCCGGTGGACCACAGCACGATCAGCGAGGCCGACATCCGCCAGGCCGAACGGAACGGCTGGCGAGTGGACCGGCGCTCCCGGCACATCGTCATCGAACGCACAACCTCCAACGGCGGCTACGAGATGCGCAGCTTCACCGTCCTCGGCAACGGCCGCTACGGCAAACGTTGACCGGCCACCCGCGGCGCTCAGACCCGGACCCGGCGTGACGCTGCCGGATCGAATCCGGCCCGGGGCACCCCTGCACCATCCGCCCACCCGTGAAAGGACCCGTATGGACCAACTCCCCACCCCACGTCTGCCGACTGTCGTGCGGCTCCCGGACGGCACCTACGCCTACGCCGACCAGGCCGCGTTGCCGGTCCAGCAGGCCACGCAGCCGATATGTGGCTGCCAGCACGGCCCGCAGGCATCGGCTGTCCGGTCGTCGAGCTGGACGCCCGGCAAGGTCGCCGCGGTCGCCGGTGCCGTGTGTGTCTGCGGTGCGGTCGCCACGACGTTCTTCCTCGCTGCGGCCATCGCCTTCCCCAGCATCGCGGCCAGCCTGCTCGTCCTGTGGAAGCTCTACCAGTCCGTGCTGGGAGGCAAGCGGTGAACGCGAAGCGGCACAGCTGGGAGCACAAGCACGCGCACCGCAAGGTGTGCCGCCATTGCGGCCTGCTGGCCGACCAGCGGCCCCACCCCTACGCCCGCCGCTGGTGGACCGAGTGGACCCTCAACGGTCGCTGTTGGAACACCCTGAACGGCGACAAGACCCCGCCGTGCCCGCCCGTCCCCCGTGAGGGCTGACCTGCCCCTCCGTGCAGCAGGACGTGTGTAACGCACGCCCTGCTGGCGCGGTGGGGCCGGGACCGCCCCGGCCGCCGCCAAGCGCCTGCGCCGCGGACGCTGACAGCCCCTCAACCACCGTCCGCCTACGGCCCTTCACCACCCCCGGGCGGGGCGGAAGCCCTAGGGCCTGTTGTGAAAGTGCTGATCACAGCCATTCGTTGATGGCTGCGATCAGCACGGTCGCTTCGTAGCGGACGGCGAGTTTGTCGTACCTGGTGGCGACGGCACGGTGGCGCTTGAGGCGGTTGATCCCGCACTCGACCGCATGCCGCTGTTTGTAGTCGTCCCGGTTGAACTTCGGCGGCCGCCCGCCGCGTGAACCACGCTCCAGACGGTTACGGGCCCGGTCCGCGGGCACGGGGATCGTGGCCTTGATTCCGCGTCTGCGCAGGTAGGAGCGGTTGCTGCGAGAGTCGTAGGCCTTGTCGGCTCGCACACGGTCCGCGCGCTTTCGCGGCCTGCCGCACTCATCCCGCGCCATCCGCAGCCATCTGCGGTGCCGGGGAATCCGCGCGGTCATCCCGCAGCCGTTTGACCAGATCAGCCACCGCCTGCGGCGAGGCCGCCAGAGCAAACACCGTCGAGCGCTGCATCAACCGCCTCAAGCAGTGGCGCGGCCTGGCCACTCCACCTCGCCGGCATCCTCATCTGGACCCGACGCTAATCAAGGAGACAGAACCTAGCGGCTCACATCTGCTTAGTGAAGGTCTGGTGGGCGACCCACGTTGCCTGCGAAGCGGGGTTGTTGACGGCATGACCGATGCCTGTCAGGTTGCCGTCGACGTCAAAGGTACCCGTGTACTGACCATGAGTGCCGCTGCTCCAGTTAACTCGGAAAATAATTTGAGTATCGGTTACCTTGGAGCTGGCAATTGGGCCGCTGTCCTGGCTAATTGGCCCGCCTGGGTGGTCATAGGTTGCCGTATTTCCATCGATGGACCCGTTGTTGAATTGACGGTCAATGGCCATCTTGACGACCGGTCCGTTACTCTGAGTGAAACTCCAGGTTCCCCTGACATCCTTGGTCATTGTTGTCACCCTCAATGCGTCTGGGCTGATAGCCCCTTCTCTGATGGTATTGCGTGGGTTGAGAGGGTGCACCTTGCAGGAATCTGTTTACGCTACAACGAACCATGCCGCGCGCACGGCTGGCGGCTTCCTCGCCGACCGGGCTAGGGCCGGTGAAAGTGCTGGTCACAGCCATTCGTTGATGGCTGCGATCAGCACGGTCGCTTCGTAGCGGACGGCGAGTTTGTCGTACCTGGTGGCGACGGCACGGTGGCGCTTGAGGCGGTTGATCCCGCACTCGACCGCATGCCGC